>JAVVEG010000005.1:126678-163309 GCA_032251455.1 Pseudomonadales bacterium
TAGTCAGGAAAGCAGTCTGCGATCATCCTGACTTCATTGGATTCCACTACCATCTGGATAGCTTCAATGACGGGAGCCTCCTCCAGACCGTAACGCCAATAGAGTGATTCAGGCACCGGTTCCAGTGGCGCATCACCAATACCCTGTTGCCGCAACAGGCGCAGGGCAATGAAGATCAGATGGGCGTAGATACTGTGCTCGCCGTCATAGTCAGGCTCGTGCTGGAAGCGAAGCGCAATGGAGACTTCCTCGGGCATCCGCCAGAGTTTCATCAGCTGCGCACCGATCTGTTCCCGGGTGATACCGATCAAAAGGTGCTCGATGGCAACATGGCTGATTGCCGGGTTTGCTTCCACGTAACGGCAGATGCGTGAGAAATGGGGCGGGAAGGTATGTGCCAGCACCAGGTAACCAAAATTGTGCAACAGACCCGCCAGATAAACCAGGCCGTGGCTGGGCCGATGACGGGAAGACATTTGTCGGGAAATGGCCTCTACAGCAGTTGAGCAGTACACGGACTGCAGCCAGTAAGGGGTGATCCCGGCCACGGTATCCCCGGGCAGACTCAGGGATTTGCCCAGAGCCAGACCTACCGCCAGATTGCTGACCACCTCAAAACCAAGCACTCTGACGATGGCATCCTGCACCGAGCGGATTTTCCCCGGGGCGGCATAATAAGGCGAAGATGCCCAACTGACGACCTGTGCCGCCAGGCTGGCATCATCTTCCACGATGTCGGTCAATTCACTGACGCTGGCATCGGGGTTGGCGCGCAGTTTGATGATGCGCTCTGCCGTGCGGGGGAGGGTGGGTATTTCCAGGGTTTCATCCAGGCGCTGCCGAATGCGCTTGCGGGTAAAATTCTGCAGGGAATTTTTCACCCGGTCCATGTCATCCTCGAAATCAAGGGTCGGCGGCAGGTACTGTTCTGGAGCCAGGCAGCAGCTCAGGGCCTGCACCCGAAACTCCTCATCCAGTAGCAACTGCTTCAGCGCTTCGACATCGATCGCCTGCAGCTCCGTACCCTCAACAGTGAAAATTTCGACAAAGCAGGTGTCACTCAGGCTGACAGACATCTCAAAAATGCTGGGCAGCAAAAAAAACCCTGGGGCACCATCGATGTGCTTGAGCAATTGGCGGTTGGTGGCATTGACAATCTCAGCCGGCTGCATGGGCATCAATTTGCGCCCACTTTGCTGATGCAGGGTCTCCAGATCCAGCAGATGATTGACGGGCAGCACATACTGGATGCGCCCCTTCTGATCCTGCAGCAGGACCACCCGTACTTGCAGATTGGCATTGGTGTCAGAGGTGGTGGTTTTGGTCAAGTCGATGGGCCTTTTGAAAGAAAGTGTTGAATCTGAAGCGGCAAGCCGCAAATCTTTTCCAGTTTATCGGCAGAAGGTGGATTTGAGCTAGGCAGGAGACTGAACAAGAAGGGTAGAAAAAGGGCAGGATTCAGACATTGGCGTAGGATTCACGGCTGCCCAGCCAGCGTGAAATCAGGGGCAGCACATTATCCGGGTATTCTTGCTGAATCATGTCGGCAGCCTGTTGAACCAGGGGCAGCAGGCCGGCATCGCGGGTCAGTTCGGCCACCCTGAAGCTGACCAGGCCGGTTTGCTGTGTGCCCAGCACCTGACCAGGGCCGCGAATCGCCAGATCTTTCTCTGCGATATAAAAGCCATCATTGCTGTCGCGCAGAATGCTCAGGCGCAATTTGCCGTTTGCCGACAGGGGAGGCTGATACAGCAGCAGGCAATGGCTGGCGGTCGAACCGCGACCAACCCGCCCGCGTAACTGGTGAAGCTGGGCCAGCCCCAGCCGTTCGGGATTCTCGATCACCATCAGACTGGCCCTGGGCACATCCACACCCACCTCGATGACCGTGGTGGCCACCAGCAGCTGATAGTGTCCTTGTTTGAAGGCATGCATCACATCGGTTTTCTCTGTCGGCTTCATGCGGCCATGGATCAGACCAATGCGAATATCGGGCAACTGCTCCTGCAGCGTCTGTGCGGTAACCTCGGCGGCCTGGCATTGCAGTGCTTCGGATTCTTCAATCAGGGTGCAGACCCAATAAGCCTGATTGCCCTGAATGCAGGCCTGATGAATGCGCTCGATCACTTCTTCGCGGCGGGTATTGGAGATGATCAGGGTGTTGACCGGCGTGCGTCCTGGCGGGAGTTCGTCGATGATGCTGCAGTCCAGGTCGGCATAGACGCTCATGGCCAGCGTGCGAGGAATTGGCGTGGCGGTCATGACCAGCTGGTGCGGACAACTGTCGTCGATAGCGCCTTTCTCGCGCAGGGCCAGGCGTTGATGTACGCCAAAGCGGTGCTGTTCATCGATGATGATCAGGCCGGTTTTGCGGAATTCGACGCCTTCCTGGAAAAGCGCATGGGTGCCCACGATCAGGTTGGCGCTGCCGTCACGGAAGGCCTGCAACTGCTCTTCGCGCTTCCTGCCCTTGAGTTTGCCACTGAGCCAGCCGGGTTTAAGCCCAAGGGGTTCCAGCCATGCCGAAAGAGTCAGGAAATGCTGTTCTGCCAGTATCTCGGTCGGCGCCATCAGAATGGCCTGGTAACCGTTCTCGATTGCCTGCAGGGCGGCAAGAGCGGCGACAACGGTCTTGCCGGAACCGACATCGCCCTGCAGCAGGCGCAGCATGGGTGAATCGGCGGCAAGGTCTGTGGCTATTTCCTGATGTACCCGTTGCTGAGCCGCAGTCAGTTGGAAAGGCAATGCGGCCAGAAACGCATTAGCGAGCGTGCCCTGTGGCTTCAGCCGGGGTGCCTGCAGCGTGTCACTCTGGGCCCGTTGATGGCGCAGACACAGGCGGTGGCCGAGCAGCTCCTCGAAAGCCAGACGTTGCTGGGCAGGGTGTTGCCCGCTGAGCAGCGTTTCGACCGGGCTTGTCGCCGGAGGGTGGTGCAGGAACATCAGGGCATCGAGCAGGCTCAGGTCTTGCCAGGGTACGGGCAAGGCGGCACGTACCTGTTCCGGCAGCCACTCCTGCAACTGTTCAGGGCTTTGCAGCAGCGCCAGGGCCTGGTCGATGAGATTGCGCAGCCGCAGTTGCTGCAGGCCTTCGGTGCTGGGATAGATTGGCGTCAGCGAGGTGGCCGTGACGACGGGTTCATCCTGCAGATTGTATTCCGGGTGGTAAATCTCGTAGCCAGTCTTGCCATTGCGTACTTCGCCATAGCAGCGCAGGCGAACTCCAGGTGCCAGCGCCTGTTTTTGTGCCGAGCTGAAATGGAAAAAGCGCAGGGTGATGATGCCACTGCTGTCCTGCAGGCGACAGGCCAGGCTGCGACGGCGGCCAAAATCAAGCTCACTGCGGATGATTTCCCCTGCAAGCATCACGTCTGCTCCCAGGCGGGCAGCGCCGATCGGGGTCAGGTGGGTGCGATCCTGATAGCGCAAAGGCAGATGGAAGAGCAGGTCCTGCACAGTATGGATATCCAGCCCGGCCAGTCTGCCCGCAATGCCTGGGCCCACCCCTTTCAAGGTGCTTACCTTGATTCTGTTCAGTGGTGTGGGTGGGGGCTTGCGAACTTTGGCATGGCTTACTTTATGGTCCACTGCGCGAACCGGCTCGCCAGCAGGGCTGGCGGTATGTGGTTCTGTCGGATTGTCACGACTCATGATAGATCAGTTATAGACCACATTGCGCAGGATTGCCCAGAAGTCATTGATGCTGCGCCGAAATGCGGCTTCGCTGATGCGCTCATCGTTGCCGTGCACACCGGTTGCCTCGCCACTGGGGGTGATGATGGGGTCGAAGCCATAGCTGACTATGCCCAGATCGCGGGTGAAGTGGCTATCGGTAAACCCGGTGCTGACCGAAGGCATGACCCGTGAGTTCGGATACAGCTCACGGGTCACAGTCTGAATGGCAGTAAACAGTCTGGAATTGGTGGAGGAGACGGCTGGAGTGAACGCCATGATGACATCGATATCAATCCCGGTGCCATCAAGCAGCTGTTGCATATCGGCGATAAAGGCCTCGGCAGGACGGTCGGGAAGCATGCGACAGTCCAGTTCGGCCCAGGCCTCCGGAGGCACCACATTGATCTTGTTGGAGCCTTGCAGGCGGGTCAGCGAGCAGGTATCCCGCGTCAGCGAGTGATGCCCCGGGCTGTATGCCTGGAAGCGCTGGAGAAAGCCGGGTTCTTGCACCGCCGCAGCCATGTCGGCATAGGCTGGCCCCCACTCTTCACCCATGGCCATCGACAGACTTTTGAAATAGGCATCCACCGGAGGAATGATCCGTGCCGGGAACGGGTTTTCCAGCAGGTGGTCCAGCGCCTTGACCAGGCGGCTTACCGAACTGGTGGGTCGGGGAGATGAGCCGTGGCCAGGGGTATCGACTGCGGTCAGGCGCAGCCAGACCGGGACTTTCTGGGTGACTTCCACCCCAAAGACGATTTCCCGCTCAGTGCGTGAACCGCTGCCGCCCTCGTTGAGCAGCAGACCCGCGCCGGCAAAAATCTCCGGATGATTCTCGATCAGCCAGCCCACACCATACGCCCCGCCGGCCTCTTCATCGGCAGTGGCCAGGAAGATAACATCGCGGTTAAGAGGCAGGCCGGCACGGTGCATGCGCAGGAAAGCGGTCAGATGGGTGATGCCGGTACCCTTCATGTCCCGGGCGCCACGACCCAGGATATAACCGTCGACAATATCTCCGGAGAGTGGATCGACAGTCCAGTATTTAAGATCGGCGGGCACCACATCGGTATGTTGCAGCAGAATCAGGGCCGGTTCATCGCCGCCTTCAAGACGCGCCCAGATATTGCCTCGTCCCGGTGCGCTTTCTGCACTCTGGTAGGGAATCCCCTCGGCCTCGAAAATTCGGGCATAGAAATCCACGGCGCGGCTTTCATTGCCTGGTGGGTTGATGGTATCTGTGCGGATCAGCTCCTGCAGCCAGCGCACGGCATCGTCTTCCATGGTTTGCGGGAAGGTTTGCGCGAAGGTTTGCGCAGAGATTAACAGGCTGATGCTGGCGCCAGAGACAAGCAACAGAGCAGCCAGCAGGGATCGGAATGGCGTGGGCATGGCATTTCCTCCGGAAAGTGGATCAGCGCTCAGAGACTGAGCACGGCGTCAATCTCAACCCCTGCGCCCCGTGGCAGGGCGGCAACCTGCACCGTTGCCCGGGCTGGATAAGGCGCATTGAAATAAGACTTCATGATGTCATTGACGATGGCAAAATCGGCCAGGTCGGTCAGGAAAATAGTGATTCGGACGGCATGGTCAAGACTGCCTCCAGCAGCTTCTGCCACTGCCTGCAGATTCTTGAAGACACGCAGGGTCTGTGCTTCGATACCCCCCTCGACCAGCTCCATGGTCGTCGGATCCAGCGCAATCTGTCCGGACAGAAACACCAGGTTGCCGGTACGGATAGCCTGGGAATAAGGCCCTATTGCAGCCGGGGCTGCAGTCGTGCTGACAGGGGTCTTGGTGGCAGGTTCTGTGGTCGCAGTCATGATTAAAACAACTCCTCGCAAACGGTTTAATGGAGCGCTTGTTGTCCTGTGGCCGGTTTGAGTGGCCGTGGCACTTTCCGGCTTTTCACCCGCACTACCTTGCTGACGGGTTTGATCAGACGGATGCGTTTCATTACCCGCGCCAGGTGCACACGATTACGCACATTCAGTGACAGGTTCACGATACTGAAGCGGGCATCGCGTTCCACCGTGCTTATTTTCTCGATATTGGCTTCGGTGCTGGTGATGGCTGTCGCCAGCTTGGCTATGATGCCACGTTCATTCTCCAGCTCAACCCGCACTTCCACCGAGAACTCACCAGTCACATTGGGATCCCAGCGCACGGAAATACATTTCTCCGGATTATCACGGATTTCCGCGATGTTGTTACAGCCATCGGTATGGATGACCATGCCGCGACCAGTACTGATATGGCCAATAATCGGATCTCCCGGGATGGGATGGCAGCACTTGGCATAAGTCATCACCATGCCCTCCGAGCCACGAATGGCCAGGGCAGACTGGCGGTTTTCCTTGCTGGGCTTGTCGGGGGTCTCCTCGCCGTGTTCGGGTACCAGCCGCTGGGCAATCATATAGGCCATGCGGTTACCCAGGCCAATATCTTCCAGCAAGGTATTGAGTTCACTGATATTGGTCTGCTGCAGCACGGACTGGATCTGCTCGGCCGGAATTTTATCCAATTGGGTACCAAAACCCGCCAAAACCTTGTTGAGAAGGCGTTTGCCCAGTGACACAGATTCTGAATGCCGTTGATTTTTCAGGTAATGACGAATATTGCTGCGGGCCTTGCCGGTTATCACAAAGCTGAGCCAGGCAGGGTTGGGGTGATTACCGGGCGCGGTGATGATCTCGACAGTTTGTCCGCTTTCCAGCGGCTCACTCAATGGGGCCAGGCGGCGACTGATGCGGCAGGCAACACAGGAGTTGCCGACATCGGTATGGACGGCATAGGCAAAATCGACAGCGGTCGAGCCGGCCGGCAATTCCATGATGGTGCCTTTGGGCGTAAACACATAGATTTCATCAGGGAACAGGTCAATCTTGACATTTTCGATGAATTCCAGCGAGTTTCCCGCATTTTGCTGCATTTCCAGCAGTCCATTGACCCACTGCCGGGCGCGGATATGGGCATTGCTGGGCGTGTCATCGTGTGATTTGTACAGCCAGTGGGCAGCAATGCCGTTGTTGGCCATGGCCTCCATCTCTTCGGTGCGGATCTGAATCTCGATGGGAACGCCGTGCATGCCGAACAGGGTGGTGTGCAGAGACTGATAGCCATTGGCCTTGGGGATGGCAATATAATCCTTGAAGCGGCCCGGCACCGGTTTGTACAGATTGTGTACGGCGCCCAGTACCCGATAGCAGGTATCCACGGAGTCAACCACGATGCGGAAAGCGAACACATCCATGATTTCGGAGAAGGATTTGCGCTTGGCACGCATTTTCTCATAGATGCTGTAAAGGTGTTTCTCGCGTCCGATGGTACGTCCGGGCAAGCCTTCCCGCTGCAGACAGACTTCCAGCGCGGTTTGTATCTGCCGGACTATCTCTTTGCGGTTGCCACGGATGCTGCGCACGGCCGCGTCAATGCGGCGGGCACGCATGGGATAGAGCGCGGCAAAGCCAAGTTCTTCAAATTCGATGCGGACAGCGTTCATGCCCAGGCGGTTGGCAATGGGGGCATAGATGTCCAGGGTTTCCCTGGCAATGCGGCGGCGCTTTTCTGGGCTCAACACATCCAGGGTGCGCATATTGTGCAGGCGGTCTGCCAGCTTCACCAGGATAACGCGCAGATCCTTGGCCATGGCCAGGGCCATCTTCTGGAAATTCTCGGCCTGGGCCTCGGCATGGGTACTGAAGGTGATTTTGTTGAGTTTGCTGACCCCATCGACCATCTCGGCCACAGTGTCACCAAACTGGCCTTTGACAGCGGCCTTGGTCAGCCCGGTATCTTCGATGACATCGTGCAGCATGGCCGCCATCAGGCTTTGATGGTCCATGTGCATTTCGCTGAGTATGCCGGCCACTGCCAGAGGGTGAGTGACATAGGCTTCGCCGCTGCGGCGGAACTGGCCATCGTGGGCCTGTTCGGCATAAAAGTAGGCTCGCCTCACGGCATTGACCTGTTCAGATTCCAGGTAGGCAGAGAGGTTACTGGCAAGAGAGTCGATGGTATTCATCAGCCGACCCTCCCCGGATTATTCGTCTTCCATGTCAAAGTTGTTGTTGGCGGAACCGGCTTCGGCTTCGGCAATGATGGCGCCCATCATGGCGGCAGTTGCGCTGAGTTCGGTTTCCGTCATTTCGCTGCTGCGCTGGGCATTGCTGCGGGAAATCAGAATGCTGGCATCAACCAGACCTTCGGCAATCTCGCGCAAAGCGATTACAGTGGGCTTGTCATTGTCGACAGGAACCAGCGGGTCTTTGCCGCCAGTCTGTATTTGACGGGCCCGCTTGCTGGAAATCATCACCAGCTGAAAGCGGTTGTCCACCTTTTCAAGGCAGTCTTCTACGGTAATACGTGCCATACCTGATACCTGTAAAGAGAATTGTTGCTGGAAGCAGCAGTCTGGGCTTACTGCAGCAGACCGGTGATTCTACCCAAATTGCGCGAAAATTGCATGAACTTTGATGAGAACCGGCAAAATCAGCGGGATTCAGAGGTTCCCCAGCAAATCACGTAACAGCGCTGCATTGTTGAGTTGCTGCTGACCCTGTTCCAGACGGGCAGCGCGGAAAATCGACTGCAGGTCGGCCAGTGCTGTGGCGAAATCCTGGTTGATAACCAGGTAATCGGCATCCACATAATGGGAAATTTCTGCGCTGGCCTGCTGCATGCGCCGGGTGATAGTGGCCTGGTCATCCTGGCCGCGACTGGTCAGGCGTTGCAGCAGGGTTTGCAGGGAGGGCGGCAGAATGAAAATACTCTTGCAGGGCGACATGACCTTGCGGACCTGGTTGGCACCTTGCCAGTCTATCTCCAGAATGACATCCAGCCCCTGGTCCAGCTGGGCCTGGACCCAGGGCCGGGAGGTGCCATAAAGATTGCCGAACACCTCTGCGGATTCGAGAAATTCTCCCCGGTCGCGCATCTGCAGGAAATGCTCTGGGCTGACGAAATGGTAATTTTTACCATCCACCTCGCCGGGGCGGGCAGGACGGGTGGTATGGGAGACGGATACGCACAGCAGCGGGTCGTTCCCCTGCTGCAGCAAGGCATTGACCAGACTGGTCTTGCCGGCACCCGAGGGTGCGGAAATAGTAAAGAGTGTCCCTCGGGGCATGGTACGGGCTCAGTCCGGAAAAGCGGCCTAGACATTGGAGGTCACGACTATAGACAATAGCGTCTGGGCTGTCCACCGTCAGCGGTCCGCCAGCAAGCCAAACAGGATAGGATCAAATACATGCACACAGAGGCAACAAGGGTTCATGGTTTTGCCCCGGTAACAGCGCCTCATGCGCGGTGTCTGATTCTGGGCTCGATGCCGGGTATCGCCTCCCTGCAGAGGCAGCAATACTATGCCCATCCACGCAATGCCTTCTGGCCGCTGATGGAAAATCTGCTGGCCATGCCCAAGGGCCTGGGTTACCAGCAGCGATGCCTGCACTTGCAACAACAGGGTCTGGCGCTGTGGGATGTGCTGCAAACCTGTACCCGTGCTGGTAGTCTGGATTCAGCGATTGTGACGGATTCCATAGTGCCCAATGATTTCAGGGCATTTCTGCAACAGCAGCCACACCTGAGATTGATTTGTTTCAACGGAAGCAAGGCGGAGCAGGTCTTCAAAAAGCATGTCCTGCCCGGGCTTGATGGGATGCTGACAGGAATCGATTGTCGACGCCTGCCCTCGACCAGTCCAGCGCATGCGGCGATGGATCTGGCCGCAAAAAGCAAAGCCTGGGCTGTGATCACGACGTGTTTGCACTGAGCTGGGCATTTGCACTGAGTCAGGTGGCCTGTTTCGGCTGTCATGGTTTATCAAACCAGGGGTCTCAACATGATTCAGCAGTCTTTCATCGAAAACCTGACCCAGGTAGAGGTCAGAGCAGAGGCATTGAGCCCGGATACCATGCTTTTGCATCGGTTCCTGCTTGGCCAGTCAGAGAAAAGCGCAGGGGAAACCGCAGAGAAAATTGTGGCAGAAATTGCCCGTTTGACGCTTGCTGCACCGTTTCGCCAGATGCAAACGCCCGGTGGCAGAACCATGTCCGCCGCGCTCAGTAACTGTGGCTTACTGGGTTGGGTGACGGACCGGCAGGGATACCGCTACCAGCCCACCGATCCCGATAGTGGCAGGCCCTGGCCAGCAATGCCGGAATTGTTTCGAGCTCTGGCACAGCAGGCGGCAGCGGCGGCCGGGTATGCCGGTTTCAATCCGGATGTCTGCCTGCTCAATCGCTATCAAGCCGGTGCGCGGATGAGCCTGCACCAGGACCGGGATGAAAAAAATCTGGATGCCCCCATCGTCTCCTTTTCACTGGGCCTGCCCGCGCTGTTCCTGTGGGGCGGGCTCAAGCGGGGTGATGGAGTGCTCAGATGGACTCTTGAGCACGGTGATGCACTGGTCTGGGGGCGAAGTGATCGTCTTCGCTACCATGGGATTGCTCCGTTGCCGTCTGGCCAGCATCCCCTGACGGGAGCTGTCCGCTATAACCTGACCTTTCGCCAGACCGGATTGCCGGCAGGATGAAGGGTTGGCAAAAAGGGTAGACGGAGCGCGAGCCTATTCGATCTCCGCGGACCAGGTCGCTATAACCTCATCCATATCATTGCCGTGGCGGGACATGGCGCCATCAAACTGGTTCAGGTAGGTCAGGCCCAGGTTGATGCCGTCAACAATGATATTGCGCACTTTCCAGTTGCCGGCAGCATCCGTGCGCATGGAGTAATTCAGGGCAAACTGCTGACCCGCATCAGTGGTGGCGCGCATCTGCACACTGGCCCTGCCGCTGGCCACGTCGAAACCGGCTGGTGGGTCCAGCACTTCCACCTCACTGATGGCCAGGGTCAGAAAACTGTCCAGGTAGAGGCTGACCAGGGAGCGGGTAAAAACCTGGGTGAATTGCTGCAACTGTTCTTCAGTGATGGCTGCGCGATGATTGCCGGTGACATTGCGGGCGATGGATTGAAAATCAACGATGGGCTCCAGGGCGCCGATCATTACATCGACCATGGGATCACTGACCTGGTTGCCATATTGGGCTTTCAGCTTCTCGACCGTTTCAAGCAGGTCCACACTGGCTTCCCGGACCAGATCGTGTGGCCCCTGTTGCTGTTGTGCATTTGCCATGCCCACCAGGGCTGTCAGGCTGTAAAGCAGGAAAAGGGCCTTGCCGAGAACTCGCAAAGAGCGGTGGGAAATTGACTTGGTACGCATTGGGATACTCCTGTAGTGCATTTCAGGGGACAGCCAGTTCAGCGATCTTCTTTCTGTCATAGACCAGGACAAGAAGGCTGGGCAGGATGGTCAGGTTGGCCAGCAGCGCCAGCGCCATGGCCATGGCGGTCAGGATGCCAAAATAGACAGTGGGTATGAAGTTGGAAAAGCCCAGCACGGAAAAACCGATGATCACTGTAAACGAGGTGTAGTAGATGGCATCACCGATACTTTTGTGGCTGTTCAGGATGGCTTGTTTTACATCATCGGTTTGCTCGAACTCTGCCTTGAACCTGTGCAGATAATGGATGGCATCATCCACGCCAATACCGATGATCACCGCGGCAATGGTAATGGTCATGATATCCAGCGAAATACCGGCAAAACCCATGATGGCAAGAATGGTTGCTGCGGCAAGAATATTGGGAATCAGACCCAGCACGGCCAGGGTAACCGAGCGCAACAAACCCGCAAACATCAGAAAGGTGGCAGTTATCACGAAGATCAGGGTGGATTGCTGTGATGCCAGCAAATGTTCCAGCATGCCATTGAACAATACCGCCATGCCGGTGACTTCCACCCGGTCATCGGCCAGGCCCAACTCGTCGGTGGCAAAGGCCTGAATATCATCGATCAGACCCTGCAGCGAATAGCTGGGCCCGGTCTCATGAATGCGGGCGCTTATCCGCATCTGTCCCAGTTCGGGTGAGGCGTAGGGCAGAATCAGCTGATTGCGGATCTGTTCGGGTATGGCCCCGATGGCAGCGACCAGCTCAACCGAGCTGAGCGCCTGGTCGTTATTGAAGGTTCTGCCGACCTGCTCAAGCGTGGCAATGGACAGGACCTTGCCAATTTCAGGGCGGCTCTGCAGATAGGCCTGTAAACGTGCCACATAATCTATTTTATCCGAGGTGAACCAATAGCGTTGTGGATAAGAGTCTTCCACCGCGGTGAAAAAGTCACTGTCCTGATCCACGGCTTGCTGTTCAAAGGGCGGGAACTCGATGATGACATCAAGCGGAATGGTGCCGCCCAGGTTTTGATCGATATAGGCCAGACCCTGGTGGATTTCAGTATCCTGCTTGAAGTAGTCAATAAAACGGTTGTTGAGGGTCAAGCGGTTGATACCGATGATGGCAAGCACAAAGGAGACCAGTGCAGCGACAATCACCAGCTTGTTGCGGCTGATGGAAATTTCGCCAAAGAATCGGGTAACTGCGGGTTCATGATGCAGGGTCACGCTGGCAGGCCCCTTGGGCAACAACAGGAGCATGCCGGCAAAAAGGCTGTAGGTCACCAGCAGAGAGACCAGTATCCCGACACACATGATCCAGCCGAAATCCATCACCGGAACGATGGCGCTGGTGACCAGGGAGCCAAAGGCGACCATGGTGGTGAGCGCCGTATAGACACAGGGGACCAGTTTGTCTTTCATGGCATTGAACACCAGGTCGACATGCTTTGCGTCCGGTGAGATCGCACGCAGCTCGCGGTATTTGGCAATAAGGTGAATCGAGAAGGAGATCGAGATGATGGCCAGCAGGGAAACAAAGTTGGAGGAGACAATGGTCACCGGCTGCTGGAAAAAACCCAGAACGCCAATGGTCATGAAAACCGTGACTGCCGTGCTGAGCAGAGGCAGCACGACCCAGCGCACCCGGCGGAAAATAATGAACAGCATGGCGGCTATCAACAAAACAACAGCAGTACCAAATACAGTGATATCACTTTTCACATACTCGATCATGTCGGAAGCAACCAGCGGCACGCCACCCAGATGAATGACTGCATCGCTGCGAAATTGATTCCGTATCTCGCGAATTGCGGCCAGGGTCGCATCACGTTGAGCCAGGTGCTGGCCATATTCGGTCCGATAGGCTTCCTCTGCAGCAGTGAGTTCGCTTTGTTCAGCGGCTGAAGGGGTTTCAAGCTGACGCAGGCGATCACGGGTGTCCTTGAGTTCGCTCAGCGCAGTATTGGGCGCAAGATCGATGCGCAGGGCCGTGCTACGGCCATCGGCAGAAATCAACAGGTCGCGAAAAAGCGGGCTGTTGGTCAACTCTTCCCGGGCCAGGGCCAGATCGACATCAGCCGAGCTGAGTGTGCGGTACCCCTCTGCCAGTTGTGCCAGGGGAACAGGCGGGCTGGACAGCAGTGGTGCATCGAACAGGGAAGTGACACCCTGTACCCCCGGCACTTGCCCGATTCGGTTTGCAAGAGTCTGAATTGTATCCAGAGTCTGCCGGGTGAAGATGTCTCCGGAATCCGGCGAGTAGGTGAGAAACAGGAATTCGTCGCTGCCAAAGGAGCGAACAACCTCCTGATAATAGGCCAGATCAGGGTCGCCTTCCTGCACCAGTGTGTCTTCAGAGGCATCAAAGCCAAACTGTCTGGAGAAATAGGCGGCAACCAGCAGCAACACCAAAACAACAGCCAGTATTTGCACTGGATAATTCAGGCATTCCCGGTAACGGCCGGACATGTATTGTCGAATATAGTTCACCGATTTGCTCTTCCTGAGTAGGGTTTTCTGATGATTGTTTTACATGAAATCAGCTATTCAGTCATCCAGGAAAGGGTCATCGACTTCGGCTCCATTGTTATTCAGAAACTGGCGCCTTTGCAGATACACATCACGAATGAACAGATAGCGGTCGCCGGAAACAAGTTGCTCCTGCTGTAACACTTCAGCGCGCAGATCAATAAAGGAAAACCCGGTTACCGAATTACGGGTAGGGACATGATCGATATAGGTGGGCAGATAGGCGTAAAAATCAGCAATGTCTCCCAGCCCATCGCGGATGGTCGCTGGGCCCCAGAAAGGCACTACCAGATAGGGGCCGGATCCGGCACCCCAGCTGGCGAAGGTCTGACCGAAGTCTTCATTGTGCGCAGGCAGGCCGATGCGGCGGGCCACATCGAATAAGCCGCCGATGCCGATGGTGGTGTTGACCACGAAGCGGGCAGTGTCACTGGCGCCATCGGAGAAGCGGCCCTGCAGAAACTGGTTGATGAATACCGTAGGGTAAGCGGCATTGTTGAAGGCATTATTGACGCCCCGACGGGCAAAACCGGGAATGACGGCAACATAAACCTGGGTTGCCGGCTTCAACAGATACCGGTCAAACACGTCGTTGAATGCCTGTACCCGGCGATTGAAAGCTTGCAGAGGGTCAGCAGTCGGGTTTTGGGCGTGACTGACAGAGGCAAGCAACATCGTTGTTGATAAAATGACTGCAAACTGTGTCAGTACCCAGGTTTTTCTGCGAAGTCCGTATTGCACCAATCCTCCCACTGCCTCGTCAAGGCATGTCATCTGAAGTAATTTCAGGTCAACTCAGTGCCTGGGCTCGATCTGGATAAAGGTAGTCCGGGGCTTGCCAAAGTTGACCATAACTACCCTGTTTGACCAATCTCAGTAAGATTGGTTACAAAGCAAGGAGTTGTGGCAGGCTTGCCGTGCTCTCTCTGCAAGGTAATCGATTTTACTCTGTGGGGCGAACAGAATGTGTCCAATCCGCCAGCAGGGCTCGCAGGGCTGCTATGAAGGCGAGAGGTTGATCCAGGATCAGATGATGGTGTGCCCCCGGAATTTCCACCAGAGGTGCATTGCGGTGTAAGAGTTGATACATGTATTCGCCAGTCTCTGCGGGCACGACTACACTGTGCTCCCCGCGCATCAGCGCGATACGGCAGCGGATGCTGCTCAGGTGCTCTGCCATGGGTTCATGTTGTACCAGGTCGAATATCTTCGGGTCAAACTTCCAGGTATACCCGCCCGGCACCTGCTTCAGGGAATGGCGGGCGACGTGGTCGACAAGATAGGCGTTAGCACAAGGCTGGGATGGTATCAGGCGGAAACGTGACAACGCGGTTTCCCTGTCCGGGTACACTTTGAGTTCACCAAAGCTAAACCCGGATTGCCTGGCCTGGGATTCCGGGTCTGGTTTGCTCACCGGTGAATCCACGATGATGACACCTGCCAGGGCATCACTGTGCAAGGCGGCTGCCACGATACTTACCAGACCACCCATGCTGTGGCCCACCAATACGGGCGGCTCCGTAAAGTCAGCGTGCTCTATTACCGCCATGACTTCCCGTGCCCACTGTCGCCGTGGATAACGCTCACGCCGGTCGCTGTCCCCATGCCCGCTCAGGTCCAATGCCACCACCCGGTAGCGATTTTTCAGCAGTGGTGCCAGGAAGCTCCACCAGTGGGCATGGGCGCCGCCACCATGAACGAAGACGATGCCGGGGTTGGATTGGTCGCCCCAGTCGAGGTAATGAATGGCAGCACCGTCCACCGTCACTGTATGCTCGGTGCAGGCAGCAGTGATCGCATCACTAAACCACGGGGGTACAGATTCAGTCATCTGAGATTTCCTAAGGAGGCTCCTTAATAAGTGAAACGGATTCCAAGGCTCACACTGCGTCCAGGTTCAGGGGCAAAGTTCTTCAGAAACGAGGCATGATTCCTGATTTCCTCGTCCAGCAGATTGTCTCCCCGCAGATAAAAAGTCAGATCGCTGGATGAGCCCAGCGGCATATGATAATCGGCATACAGGGCCAGCTGGGTATAACCGTCAGTCTTAAGCTCCAGATTGCCCACATTATCCTGTTTTTGCACCCGGGTCACATGCAGGTGCGCACTCCAGGCATTGGCAAAGTAACGCAGCTCCGCACCGAACTTGGCGGGGGGGATGCGTGGTACGTCACCACCAGAGTCGAAATCTGCACGGACCAGATCACCGAACAGACCAAATATCAGATTCGACCCGGGCTGCTCCAGCAGATTGAAGGAAACCCTGCCTTCAATGCCGGTGAAGGTGGCATCCCTGGCCAGGTAGTTGGCGATGGGCTGGCCCTCGAACTCCTCATCGGCCAGATCCAGAAAAATGTAATCATCTATCTCGTTATAGTAGGCGCTCAGCTCACCGGTAAACCGTCCGCTGTGTTTGCGCAGTCCAATTTCAATATTGCTGGATACTTCCTGATCTAGGTCAGAATTGCCGATTTCAATAAGGCCGGTTGCGGCATGCAGCACCAACTCTTCATCGTTTGCAAAACGGCCACAGTTTATCGTGGAAATATTGGAAAACAACTCTTCCACGGCTGGCGCTCTTTCCGAACGGGCCAGGCCGAACAGAATATTGGAATCAGCATTCAGCTCATACAGCAGGCTGCCACTGACACTGGTGGAGGTGCCGTCGAAATCACAGCGGCCGCTGGGGTCTACGCTGTTTCGTTCAACACGGAAACCCAGTTCAGCGGTGAACCTGTTCCGCTTGAAGCGTTCAACAGCGAACAAGCCCAGATCACTGATATCGGATTCGGGAATGAAGGCTTCTTCGCCGATGGCGCTGAATTCGGAATCACTGAACTGCAAGCCCCAGACACCGCTCCAGTTGCCCAGCGGAGCATGGGTGAGTGTGAAGCGTCCTTCCAGGCCGTCGTTCTCGAATCTGGTGCCGACCATTCGCTCACCGTCTGCGGTGATCTCTATCTCCTTGTGTTCGTAGTCGGTCAGGCCAATCGAGCCCTTGATGTTGTCGATCCAGCTGTCGGCAAAACGGAGCATGCCCTTGAAGTCATAACGAGTCTGGTCCATGTCTATGCGGACAAATTCCACCTCTTCTTCCTCCTCCTCTGCTTCAGCCTCCTCATCATGGCCGCCATGAGCCCCCGGCGGCAGGCCATAATCGTTTTCCAGCTCGCTGATTGAAAAGCCAAAAAACCCCTTATCAGTCACGTAGGAAAAACCCCCGGTAACCCCTTCGCCCTTGGCGTCAGAATTACCGATGAAGCCGCGGGTATTGTTTTCGAATTCATCTTCACTTTCTGCTTCCGGCTCTTCTCCTGCCTGGCTTGCAGCCAATGCCTCCAGCACCTCCACGGCAGCCTCATCAATAGCAAAGCCATCGACTTCCACATTGTTGCTCTCGCGATGAAACGCATCCAGATGAAAACCAAAGTTGCCTGCGGCGGCATCCAGCTTAAGTACGGTCTTGTCCTGATCATTGACACTGTTATGGCTCTGGTCGATAACAAACCCGGTTTTTTCCACCAGACGTTCTGGAATGCGATTGTCAATGACATTGACCACACCGCCAATGGCGCCGTTGCCATAAAGCAAGGTGGCTGGCCCACGAATCACTTCCAGGCGCTCGGCGAACACGGCTTCGACACCATTGGCATGGTCCGGGCTAATATTGGAGGCATCCGATACGCCCACGCCGTTTTGCAGGACACTGACCCGGTTGCCGGTCTGCCCGCGGATGATCGGTTGACCAACCCCTGGCCCAAAGGACCCATTGGCGATACCGATTTCATTTTTCAGGGTGTCGCCAAGGCTGTTGGTCACTTTTTCCCTGAGCTCCTCGCCGGACAATACACTGATGGGCAGGGCCGTATCCGCTGCCCGTCCACCAAAAGGCGAGGTGACGATGATTTCTTCCACGATGGATTCATTATGAGCGGCAGCAGGTGCTTCTGCTGCGAAAACGGGCACCGGAGTGATAAAGATGATGAAGACGAACGGCAGACTCGACAGAATAGCCATCGTGCCGGATTTGACCAGGTTTTTCATTGGTATTCCCCACAAAATAAAATGCAATAAACTGAATGAATATTACGGGCCGACCGACAAACGGTGCCGACGGACCACACCTGCCACACAGAAACAGTTGGTGAAAAAAGCAGGTGCTGCAGGTGACGAGAAACAGTGTCTCGGCAACGGCAGGTATCAGTTATTGCTTGGAGGGAGGGGCTCTGGCATTGGGCGCAGCAAGGGCGACCAGGTAGGGGTTGCTGGTGCTTGATACAGGGTTTTCGGTGGCCGGTTCCAGGCTCAGAGTGAACTCAGCGACTGTGATGGCTTCATCGCCATGACCCAGTTTCAGACAGATATCACAATCGGCCTGAAGTTGCAGATCATTGCCGTGGGCGTGCAACAGCTCCACACTCTGCAGGAACAGCAGCAGCAGGCAAAGCAGCCCCGCAGCCGGCAAGGTTCGGAGCCTCGCAAACCGGGACAGTATCTCTTTATCGGAACGGCTACTCTGCATAGGCTTGTGCATGGGCTTGTAAACAGGCTTATGAACAGGTTTGTAAGACGAGCATCAGATATGCTTCATCCACCAAAGTCAGGAAATTCAGGGAAGTAATTATTGTGGCAGTTTCCCAGTGAAGTCAACATCTTTGGAACTGGGTTCGCTGGCACTGCCATCCCCCGCACCTGACAGAGCAAACTGGACAGCCTTGCTGGCATGAATGGCAGTGGTGTCGAACAGTTTCACGTCAGTATCGGACTGTTTCACCAGCATGCCGATTTCGGTACAACCCAGGATGACACCCTGGGCACCGGCATCGGCCAGTTGCTGGATAATACGCAGATAGTCGGCTCTTGAGCTGTCTACCAGCGTGCCCAGGCAAAGCTCCTGATAAATCACGCGGTGAACGAGAGCCCGGTCGGCGGCATCAGGAGTGATGACGGTCAGGCCAAATTTTTCAGACAGACGGCCCTTATAAAAATCCTGCTCCATGGTGAAGCCGGTGCCCAGCAGGCCAACGGTGCTGATGCCTGCATCGAGCAGGACCTCGGCGGTTGCATCGGCAATATGCAGCAGCGGAATGTCGATGGCCTGCTCAATCTGGGGCGCAACCTTGTGCATGGTATTGGTACAGAGCAGCAGAAAATCAGCGCCGGCCAGCTCAACCCTGGCCGCCGCCTGCGCCAGGATACGGCCGGTGCTATCCCAGTCACCGGCGTGTTGCAGTTTCTCTATCGGTGCAAAATCCACGCTGTACATCACAATGGGTGCAGAATGCAGGGTGCCCAGCGCAGCGCGGACCCCTTCATTGAGGGCACGGTAGTATTCCGCTGAGCTTTCCCAGCTCATTCCGCCCAACAGGCCGATTGTCTTCATAAGGCTCCCTGGCTTCGCTTTCGAAGAGATGAATAAACGTTATCATTTTTCCGTTTGCCAACGGCGAGTATATAGACAAACAGCTCGGCACCCTACCCCCGCGAAATCTCCCAGGTCGTGCGCATCAACAAAGGCCCCACCCCTTTATTCGGCTTCACGCTTATCTGCTTGCTGAGTTTGGTCTCATACCAGAGCAGCCCGGTATTGTCCGCCACGCCGCCCAGCACATAAAACGAACCCACCCGCATCGGCAGGGCTTCCACCCGAATGCGGGCAGTCAACAGCTCGCCCTTGTAAAAGGGGCCCTTGTTGACCGTGGTCAGGTCCGTAGTCAGGTAGGAAGAAGTAATATCATCCAGCGTGCGCATGAAGGCAAAACCGAAATTGCAGGTCAGGGTATCGCTCAACACCTCGATCTGCGTCTGCACATAAAAATCCTGCAGCGCCTCTATCTCCACCAGCTCCTGACCATCCAGCGCGTGCACGGTGGTCGACAGGATGCGGCAGTCTTTCATCTCGCGTTCATCAACGCGATGCAGCTCATCCGGCTCGTGCTGATAGTCGACCTTGCCGCTGCAGAAGTCTTCGTAATGCCCCACCACCTCCTCGCTGTTGCCTATTTCCCGGATGCGGCCACGTTCCAGCCAGATGGCCGTGTCGCACAGTTCCTGCACGTGGTACATGGAGTGCGAGCAAAAGGCCATGGTCTTGTTCTGCTCGCGAAACTCGTTCATGCGGCGGATGCATTTTTTCTGGAAGGCGATATCCCCCACCGACAGCGCTTCATCGATGACCAGCACATCCGGGTTCACCATGGTGGCAATGGAAAAGGCCAGGCGCACATACATGCCGGAAGAATAGGTCTTGACCGGTTGATCAATAAAATCCTGCAGCTCGGAAAATTCGATGATGGCATTTTCCAGCTCCGGAATATTGTCATCCGGCACGCCCAGCAGCGAGGCGTTCAGGTAGATATTGCGCCGCCCGCTGAACTCGGGATGAAACCCTGCGCCCAGCTCCAGCAGTGCCGCCACTTGTCCCTTTATACTGATACTGCCCGAGCTTGGCTGCAAGGTGCCAACCAAGAGTTTCAATAAAGTGGACTTCCCGGCACCATTGTCGCCGATGATGCCCAGACTCTTGCCCTTGAGCACGGTAAAGGAGATGTCCTGCAGCACATGAAAAAGCTTGTGTCGGGGCTTGCGCAGCAGCAACTCCAGCAGGCGATCCTGCGGGCGCGAATAGATCCTGAAATCCTTGTGCACGTTCTCCACTGAAATACTATGCATGCATCCGCTTCCTGTCTTTTGTCCTGGTCAGGTTTCTTGCCTGGTTGCCGAGAGTATGGCTGGCGCTCATAACACGGACGGTGTTCACAAGACATCCCCAAAACTGTGCTTGATGCGCAGGAAAAACCAGCCGCCAAACAGATAGCTGAACAGGGCCGTCGGCAGCAGTATGCTGAAACTCTGCAGCGAGAACTCACCCAGCAGAATGGCGTGGCGGTAGAAATCGATAAAGCTGTGCATCGGGTTCAGCAGCAACAGGGGCTGGTAGGCTTCCGGGATCAACGAGACCGGATAAATGATCGGGGTCATGAAAAACCAGGCCGTCAGCACCAGTGCCATCGCCTGCTGGATATCGCGCAGGAACACGCACAAGGCCGACAGCACCGCCACAATGCCCATGGTGAACAGAAACTGCAGCAGCAGCACCGGAAACAGCCACAGCCAGGTCCAGGCAAAGTGGCCCTGGAACAACAGATACAAAAGAAAGACACCCAGACCAATACCGTGTACCAGGTAGGGCACCAGCGTGCCCACCACCGGGATTATCTGCACCGGGAACAGCACCTTGGTGATCAGCGGCGCCTTTTCCAGCAACAGCGAGCTGGAGCGGCCCACGGCATCGGCAAAGGCAAACCAGGGCAGATATCCCATCATCAGGAAGATGACAAACGGGTAGCCCTGATACTCCGGCGGCATGGGCGCACGAAACACCACGCTGAACACAAACGAGTAGATGATGATATTGACGATGGGGGTGACGAACAGCCAGACAAAGCCGCCCAGAGAGCCGGCAAACTGGCTGCTGAAGTCCTGCCGGGTAAAATTGTGCAGCAGCCGGTAGTGAGTGAAAGGCGTGATCAACCACTGCCGCAATATTGAAAAAAACATGGATTTCCCTGGCCCGAAATAGTGCTCAATCCCGACTAAAAAATAAAAGCTGCCGATGGTCGATAGTCTTGGTCGGATAGTATAATGAAGGCCCTGTCCAGATACTACCTTGAACAAGCTGTCATGCCATGGTACATGCAGCGCTAATGCAGGGAAACCTTCGACCTTGAAGTATCCACATCCTGTTCGGTTATCCATACCGGCCAGATATGCATTGGCCATTGTGCCTTCCCCCAGAGCGAGTGACAGATCATCAGCCATTGTCTCAACTCGGCAGCAAGCATGACCAGCTTCAGGGTATCCGGGCACAGGGATTTGAAAATAAGCCTTGTCTGTTGTTCGGTTGCGGTGATGTCGACAGAACTGACCAGATAATGTCTATCGGGTGCTGATTCCTGCACGGGGGCTTGCCAGTCCAGGGTCTGGCAGGCAGACTGCTGGGCAAAAGTCTGCATCAGGGTATCGGTTCTTTTGTTGGCAGTACCCGATTTGTGTTGCGGGGAAATCAAGTGGTCAAGCCGGTCCAGCAAGTGAGGAATCAAGCGCAGCAACAGCCGCTGGGTCATCCAGAGACTGACGTTTTCAGGTCCGGTGGTTTCAGCATGAATGACTATTCGGTCTTCAAATTGATCAAACCGGGTTGTGATCCGCTGGATTTCGATGACGGGTTCATTCAGTTCTGAGTGGTTTGCAGCCATGTTCCTATGTCAATCAGGTCCTGGGGAGATAGTAAACCGCTTTCCCGCTTCAGATTCAGCAGGGATTTCAAATGCTCGTAGCGTTGAGTTTGCAGATCCCGCTGGGCCTGAAACTGATCCCGCAGCGCATTCAAGGCATCCACACTGTTGACCTGCCCCAGTTCAAAGCCACGCTGCATGGCGGTGGCAGACAAGGTGGTGGATTCAAGCAATTTGCGTGCTGCCTGCACCCGGCTCTGGCTTGATTTTACCCGCAGGTAAGCGATTTGTGTTTTTTCTGCAACCTCCAGTTGTACCTGCCTGAGCTCATTGGCAACGACATTCTGCTGGCTGATGGATTCACTCACTGCCGCCCGGTTACTGCCACCTGCAAACAGGGGAATGGTCACGTCCAAACCAAAGAAGGTGTTATCGGATTCAGTAACAGGTGAGTTTTCAAAACCAAGATCGGTATTCAGTTCTTGTATGGTCAATGAAACCTGTGGAAGATAGGCGCCACGTTGTTCAGAAACCTTTTTTTGTGCTGCGCGAAAGGCAAACTCACCAGCTTTTATCTCCGCGTTGTTTTGTATCGCCTGGTTTATCCAATACTGGGCACTTTCCTGCATTTCAGGGATGACGGTGGTTTCTTCAAGATAATCCAGATTGCCGGCGATAATGCCGGTCGCCGCACGCAGCGCTTCCCGGCTCAAGTCGAGCTCACTTTCCAGGTCTATCTGCTCAGACTGAACCGCAGCCAGTTGCGCCTGGGCTTCGTACAGATCGGTAATTTGCGCCATTTGTCTATCGTACAGGCTCTGTACCTGGTTGACCTGGTTGGTAATGGCAACCAGTTCGGTACGGATGGAATTCAGGGCAGCTTCAGCCTGCAGCACGGAAAAATACTTGTCTGAAACATCGGTCAGCATGGTAGCCAGTTCAACAAAATATTCTGCCTCCATCTGATCTTCAAAAAGATAGGCCTGGCTTCTTGCTGCAAAAGCCTGCCAATTAAACAAGACTTGTCTCAGTTGGAAGGAGAAGCGTTGGCCGGTGAAATTATCAGTGCCGCTGACTCCCGAAACCGACCTGCTGTTATCTGAGAAGTTGGCCGAGGCGGTAACCTGGGGCAAAAGCTGTCCATTGGCAATGCGCTTGCGGGCAGACCCGATATTCAGGCGCTCCTCGGCAATGCGTAAGCGCGGGCTGTAGCTAAGCGCAGCAGTCAAAAAGTCATTCAGGCTGTGGCCAATGGGCGGAGAGCCCGTAGTGGGGATTGAATCGGTAACAAAGGGCAGGTTATCCGCTGCATACAGGCTGCAACCCGTACCCAGATCAACAGCCAGGACAAGCGCCAACAGTGGGAAAATTTTCTTCATAAGATCAATCTTCAATAAAGCTGCGAGCTATGCCATTGCTCAATGGTTTCAGAAGGTATTGCAGGAAAGTTCTGGCCCCTGTTGCAATGAAGACCTCGGCAGGCATGCCGGGCACCAATTCCAGGGAGCCTAACTCCTGCAAGCCTTCGGGGGGGACTTCAACCCGGGTCATATAATAGGAGGCCCCGCTGTTTTGATCGGTAAAACTGTCGGCCGAGATATTGATCACGCGCCCATAGATGGTGGGCACGGTACTGCTGAAACTGGAGAAACGAATGCTGGCTTCCTGCCCCAGAGCTATCCGGTCAATATCGTTGGGAGAAACCTGTGCTTCGATAACCAGTTCCTCTGCTTGCGGAACGATTTCTGCTATCGGTGTGCCGGGAGCGATGACTCCGCCAACGGTATGATACTGCAGGCCGTTGACTACGCCGTCCGCCGGCGCGGTGATGACTGTCCGGTTCACTATGTGACGCAGCGCTGTCATGCGCTCGTTGACATCCTTGAGCTGGGTTTGTACTTCGCCCAACTGGGTCACCACTTCGTTCTGCATCTCATTGTTCTGTTGCAGAATCTGCAGCCGGGCTTCCCCGATTTGAATTTCAGCAGTTGAAATGCTGGCCAGCAACTCAGCTGCTTCGCCCCGCAGTGAAGCGATATTTCGTTCCAGTTCCCGCAAGCGATTTTTATCGGAAAAGCCCTGCCCCAGCAGCTCACGCACATCAGCCAGTTCTTCCGCGAAGGAGTGCATCAGTTCTTCCCGCGTTTCCCGCTGCACGCGCATGCCCCGAATTTGCGAATTCAATTGCTCTATGCGTTGCTCCAGCACATCGACACTGCCAGATAAAGCCTTTCTTCTGGCCTCGAATATCCGATTCTGGGCACTGATTTCTTCACTGGCATCGACGTCCCCATTGGTAATCGATTGCGGATAATCGACCGCTTCCAGACCATCCCGTTCAGCGATCAATCTGGATTCGATTGCTTTCAGGGCAACAAACTGGGAGTTGGCAATTTCCAGCTGTGCCAGCGATTGGGTGTTATCAAGAATCAGCAAGGGTGTCCCGGCACTGACCAGATCACCGTTTTTGGCCAGAATTGCGCTGACGATGCCACCCTCAAGATGCTGTACCACCTTTTTGTTTGATTTGACGGTAACCACGCCGGGGGCATGAGCAGCCCCCTCGATGGGGGCAATGGCCGCCCAGATGCCAAAAACACCAAACACCAGAAAGAAGATGATCAGCCCGATCCGCCTGGGGCTTTCCAGGCTGACATCGAGCTGTGCCGGCAAGGAATCCGGTTTCTCCTCGGCCGGGTTGTCTATGACCTGTAATTCTTTGTTATCACTCACCATGGTTTTCCGTCAATGTTATCTGTTGTGAGAAGGCGCTCGTGGCTTGTCATGACGCCGCCTGTCGGGGCACTGTATTTTTGCCCGTTAGTTCAGCAAGTATTTGATCCCTTGACCCATAACTGACGGCAAGCCCTTCCTTCATGACCAGGATATTGTCCACGCAGCTCAGCACCAGCATGCGATGGGTGATGACGATGACAGTGCATCCGCCAGCCTTGATCCGCTGGATTGCCTGCACCAGTTCCCTTTCCCCCTGATCGTCCAGGTTGGAGTTGGGTTCATCAAGAACCAGCAGGCGGGGGTTGCCATACACCGCACGGGCCAGCCCGATGCGCTGACGTTGTCCGCCGGACAGCGTGCCCCCGGCACCACCGATAGGCGTATCATAGCCTTGCGGCAGTTGCAGGATCAGGTTGTGTACGCCAGCCAACTGGGCTGCGGCCACCACCTGCTTCGGGTCAACCTCGTTGAAGCGGCAGATATTCTCGGAAACAGTGCCTTCGAACAGTTCGATGTCCTGGGGTAAGTAACCGACGTAAGGCCCCAGATCTTCCCGGTTCCAGGACATGATGTTGGCGCCATCCAGCCGAACCACCCCGGAAAATACCGGCCAGATGCCCAGGATTGCTCGCGCCAGACTGGACTTGCCAGACGCGCTGGGTCCGATTATGCCGATCACTTCACCGGCATGGATTTTCAATGTAATGCCCTTCACGGCAGGGGTCTTGGCCCCGGGCGGAACAACCACCGCTTTCTCGACCAGGATATTGCCTTCCGGCGCAGGCAGGGTCATGTTGTCCTGGGTGGCCGGAATCGATTCCAGCAACTGCCCCAGACGATCATACTGAGCACGGGCAACGGAAAAACCTTTCCAGGTGCCCACCAGCAGATCAATCGGGGCCAGTGCCCGGCCCAGCAGCAAAGAGCCGGCAATCATCATGCCCGGCGAGATTTCCTGGCGCAGCGCCAGCAAGGCGCCCAGCCCCAAAATCAGGGATTGCACGGCAAGGCGAAAGGTCTTGGAGATGCTTACCAGCATACCGGCCGATTTGCTGGCCTCGGACTGCAATGCCAGCACGGTGTCGGCCTCCTTTTCCTGCCGGCGCTGAATATTGCCGGCCATTCCCATGGCCGCAATGACTTCGGCATTACGCAGGCAACCCGTCATCTGATTGTTGTTGCGGTTGGCCTTTTTATTGGCATCCTTGAGCTTTTTGGTGGTCACCATCTCGTTGGTCCAGGCCAGCGCCACCATGACGATACCGGCAATAATGGCCACTACCCCGAACCAGAAATGAAACAGGAACATGATCAGCACATAGATCGGGAACCAGGGTGCATCGAAAAAGGCAAACAGACCGTTACCGGTCAGGAACTGGCGCAGACTGGACAGATCATTGAGTCCCTGAGAGTTGGCGCCCCCGGAGAGCAGGGTATTTTGCAGCGTTGCATTAAAAACCCGTCCGCGCAGGCTTTTTTCAAGACGATTGCTGGCGCTGACCAGGATCATCGAGCGCACCCATTCAAAACCACCCAGGGCGCTGAGCAGAAACAGCAGCAGCAAGGTCAGCATGAGCAGGGTGGAGGTGCTGCCGCTGGAGATGACACGGTCATAGACCTGCATCATGTAGATGATGGGCACCAGCATCATGACATTGACAGCAAAGCTGAAAACCCCGGCGAGGATAAAATACTGCCGGACGGCTTTGATCGCATTCACCAGCTCTTCGTAGCGGGAGGAGTTATCCTTGATGTTCATTGATCGCTTCTTGTTGTGTGCGCTGGCCTGATCGCGCCGCGTCTGGAGTTACTCGTTTGTAGTCAGTCATTATCTACAATGTTCATGGATAAGCATTAGTTGGGGAGGAAGCAGTATATTTCAACCCTGGGCTCCGTTTGCGACCGAATTGTACACTGAAATCCGCACAGGTTCCCCATTGTATGCCCCTGGTCTTTTACAGCTCTACAATTCCTTTTTGCCCTCGGCCAGGGCCTGCAAGGCACTGGGGTCAGCAATCAGCAACTGTCCCGGGCCAAGCCGCCGCACGATCTGCTGATTCTGTAATGACTGGAAAACCCGGGTGACGGTTTCCCGGCTGACATTCAGCATGATGGCGATTTCCATATGGGTTGGCGGGTTGATGATGCTGGGGGCCGGGGCCTTCTGCTCGGCGGCGGACAATAACATCCAGAGCTGGCAACAGACCCGCTGGGGGATATTGGGCAGGCTCAACAGGGATCTTTGGTGGGTCATCTGACGGATGCGCGAGGCCAGTTTCGAACCAAACACATTGAGGTTGACGGGGTTGCTCAACATAGCAGTGCGCACTGAATCAAAAGGGGCTTTCACCACCAGCGATGCAGTCAGGGCAATCACGAACTCCGGGATGGGGCCATTATCAAAAAAGGCGATTTCGCCACAAAAATCCCCTGGCTCAACAAAATAAAGTCCCACTTCACGCCCATCTATCGTAAAATCCACTCCCTGGAGTCTTCCCTCAAACAGGAAAATGATGCTATCGGCGTTTTCCCCCGCATTGAGCACTATCCCGCGCCGGGCATAACGCTGCATGCTGCATTCCTGGGCCAGGTGGCCGAGTATGGGTGGAGACAGGGGCTTGAGTATGGGGAAAGTACCCAGAAGCTCTGGTGTTACCAGCATGAACTAAGAATCCTGAGAGGATGGTTCAAAGCGCGAGGCCAAGGTAGCTGTTTTTCTTGCTTCGGCATTATAAGTACTTGAAGCTGAATAGCAAATCCAGGAATTTTGATTTCATGTGATGGTAGTCACCTGTCGGCCAGACTGCTTGCGGTAATTTGAGAAACCTCGAGAACCATAATAAAGTATGATCGTGTTGTGTCTGGACAGGTTCCGGGTTTTCGATCCGTTCCGTACAGCCAGGCAACCACCTCAACCATTGACAATCAACCATGAAAACAGATGTTCTTGTCAGTATGATTACAGCGTCCGAATCCAGTCTGGCCCGCCTCCTAGTCCTGACCCTCCTGTTTGCGTTGTCCGTCACGCCTGCGGCGCAGGCTGCCCTGGCCGACGCCGAGGAAATCAATAACAGTTTTTATGTCGGGGAGATCAGCCTGGTTCTGGGCAAGGCTTATCTGATCTCGGCAGACAGGAGTCGTGAACGGATAACGGCAGGTTCCCGGATTCGCGCCACCGACAGCATCCAGACCGAGGTGAACGGGCATGTGCATATCCGCTTTGTCGATGACGCGCTGGTCAGTGTCCGTCCCGACAGTCTTCTTGAAATAGTCAACTACGAGTACAACCCGCAGAATCCCAGACTTTCATCCATCAAGCTCAACCTCAAGGAAGGCGTAACCAGAGCAATCTCCGGCAAGGGTGCCAGCGCAGCCCGGGACCGGTTTCGGCTGAATACCCCGATTGCCGCCATCGGCGTTAGGGGCACGGATTTTGTAGTGAAAGCCTCCGGCAATTCGGTCAGGGCCATGGTCAATGAAGGGGCGATCATTCTTGCGCCCTATTCCAGTGCCTGTGCAGTGGATGCCTTCGGTCCGTGCCAGCTCAATGCGGTTGAATTGAGCGACAACTCCCTTGACATGATCGAGCTGGATGGGGAGACCGGCACATCCCGGCTTATCCCGGCCACCTATGAAAGAGAGGCTGATCTCATTGCGAGCCAGGCACAGCGTCGGGAGGAAGAGGAAGCAGCAGTGGCCTCGGACAGTGACCTTGAAGACAAAACTGCCGGCACGGACGTTTACCTGGAAAACGTCACCTCGAGAAGAGTAACGGCTGAGGTGGCAAGCGACAACATGATTCAACGACCCGTTCCACCGGACTCCTCCTTGCCGGACCCGGACATGCCGCCACCAGGCACCGTGGACCCGGTTCCGGTTCCAGTTCCAGTTCCAGTTGAACCGGAGCTGCCGGATGTGGCAGAAATACTGTCTCAGCGGCAGTTGGTGTGGGGACGCTGGGTCGATGGTCCGATCGGTAATGCCAGTCTGTCCCGGGATGATGCGCGGCAAGGGGGCCGGGAAATCACGGTGGGCAACAGTGATTTTGGCCTGTATCGGGCAGAGGAGGGGAGCAAGCGTATCCAGGCGGGCCTGGGGGCGGTCAGTTTCTCGTTGAGCAGCAGCCAGGCGTCCTTTACTTCCGCCAGCGAGACGGTCGATATGTCGGTTGATGGCGGTTCGCTTGCCATAGATTTCGACAACAGCAGCTTTGCCACGGAACTGACCCTGAGCCATGACCTGACCGGCGAGGTAATCTTCAGTGCCGCAGGCCGGGTCTTCGATGGCGGTTTCTTCCGGACCAGTTCACCAACAGAGCGGATGGCTGGTGCAGTCAGCATAGATGGCAGCGAAGCCGGCTTTTTCTTTGAAAAGCAGATCGAGGCCGGCAGTGTGCAGGGCATCACTCTTTGGGATCAGCAGTAATCATGCAGCTCCTGTCCCGTTTTTTTGCCCAGGCCCAGACAGCCAATCCGGTTTTCTTCATACTGAACCTGCGGCCGTGGCAAGGACGTGTGCTGGTGATTGCGCTTGCCATGTTGACCACCTGGCTGCTGCTGGCCTTTTTTGATGAAAGCGCGAACACACTGGAGGAGCGCATCGGAGCCCAGGGTTGGGTGTTATCGGCGCAGCAGCGGCAGGAAGAACGGATCAGTATAGTTGCCATCGATGAAAAGAGTCTGGCTGCAGTGGGGCCATGGCCCTGGTCCAGAAGTGATATGGCCAGGCTGACACAGGCCTTGAATGCGGCGAATGTGCAGCTGCAGGTGCATGATATCGTCTACCCGGAATCCCGCGCAGGAGATGATCTGTTTCTTGCGGCGCTGTCCTCGTCGCGTGGTGCCGTATTGGCCCAGGTGCCTGTTCTTGACGGTCTTGGCTCGGATCAGCAGGTCAGAACCGGCACCATGACCCATGCCGTGACCGGCCTTGCCTGCAATGATACGGCCTCGGTCAATGCCACTGGCTTTATCGCCAACAGCGCCAATTACGCCAGCATTCCCAAAGGCCATATCACTCCGCTGGTTGCCAGCGATGGTGCAATTCGCAAGATTCCCGCCTTCGTCTGTATTGACGGCAAGCCCTATCCGGCGCTGGCCATCAGCGCCCTGCTGCAGGCAACGGGGAGTACCGACAACTGGGCTGTATCCATTGTCGAAAGCAGTGGCTGGTTTCAGCCAGAACGGGTGCTGCGGCTGAATTCCTATCCGGGCCTGGGCATCCCCCTGGATGAGGCCAACAATTTGCGGGTTTCCTACCAGGATCTGCCGGAGAGCTTTCGTGCCTTCTCGGCCATAGATGTCATGGAAGGCACCATTGATCCGGATCTGCTGGACAATGCCTGGGTTCTGGTAGGTGCGGTCGCTTTCGGCATGGGAGACATTGTTCCCACTCCTTACAAGGGGGCAGCGCCAGGGGTCGAGTTGCAGGCCCGCCTGCTCAGCAGCCTGCTTGACTCAGCCGTTCCCTATACCCCCGTTGCTTCAGAATGGCTGCTGGCAGGCCTGAGCATTATTTTTGCCCTGCTGTTGCTGCTCATTGCCGGCAGAGAGCGTTTATCAGCATACGGCCTGCCAATGCTGGCGATTCTGTTGCCAGCGCTGGCCATCAGTTTGCACATAAGCCTGTTGCAGACCCGGGACATCTGGCTGGGCTGGTTGTTCCCGGCATTTTCAAGCCTTGCTGCTGCGTTCATGCTGCTATTGCTCGAGCAGGGCCGGGTCAGGGTAGAAAGAGCGAGAGTCTTTGGCAATCTGAGCAGCTATCTCCCCACGGATATTGCGCGTGAAATTGCCTACTCGCTGCCCAGTTCCAGCATCAACGCCAGGCGCTGTGAAGTCACATTATTGAACGCAGATTTACGAAATTTTTCCGCTTTCGGCGAATTGCGTCCTCCGGAAGAATCAGCTGCACTGCTGCATTTCTTTTTCGTCAAGGCAACGGAAATCATCGAGAGTCATAAGGGGCGCATTCACGAATTCAAGGGCGATGGTCTGATGGCGGTCTGGGATGGTCAGAATACCGCCGCCGCAGAACAGGCCCTGTCAGCAGCCAGGGAGATGCAGCAGAGCATTCAGAAAGATATGCCACAACACCCGCCATCCGGGCTGGAACCGCTGGCTCTGGGCATCGGCATCGAGCAGGGCCCGGCACTTATTGGTTCAATTGGCCCGGCCCACCGCCGCAGTCATACCCTGCTCGGCGACACGGTCACCATTACCCTGCGCATTCAGGAGATGACGGCCGAGCTGGCCCAACCCATCCTGCTGGGAGAATGTATCGCCCGGCAATTGCAGGGTGCAGAACTGGAATCACAGGGCAGCTATCTGCTCAATGGCTTACGCACACCGCACACACTGTTCGCACTGTCACCGCCAGAACAATCCAGTCGCAGCCGTGTTGAACAGCTGAACCTGAAGATTGTTTCCGGGGGCAAACTCAACTGAGCGTAACGGCGCTTTTTCCTGTTGGCTTTCTTGTTGCAACCCTGAGAGCTATTCACGATAATTGCGCGCATGTTTCCCAGCACCCAATCAGCGCCTTCGTTCCATGAGATCAGTTCTGGTAAGTTGGCTCCTGAATCCAGGTGCTTGCGACGGCTGAGAAGTGTTTTTTTCGTATTGCTGTTAGGGTCTGGTCTCTCATTCCAGGTTTATGCCTGTCCCGATCTTTCCCCGTTCTATCCACAGGATGAGGTTGACTGGTCCGAACTCGGTCGCAGCCTGTCGGCCCTGATGCCGCAATGCCTGCAGAATTCCGAATACTTTGCCTTGCTGGGAGCGGCCCAGCTCAATGCCGGGGATATAGCCAATGCCCTGGAGGCGCTGGAACGCTCGCTGCTGCTGGCACCGGATAATGGCGGGGCCCAGGTGGATTACGCAGAGGCCCTGTTTCTGCAGGGTCAGTTGTTCCCGGCAATGGATCTCAACCAGCAATTATTGCAGCGTGAGGATATCCCGGCCGCCCTGTTGCCGATGTTGCAACAACGACAGGACTCCTGGCAGGCACTCACCCGGCGCAGGTCGCTGCAGCTGGATGTGTTGACCGGTTACGATCATAATCTCAATGGCGCCCCTGATCGCGATCAGATCGCCTTGACGCTCAGTGGGGAATCAGTCCTGCTGGTCTTGAGTGAGGAGTTTCAACCAGTCGGCGGGGCATTCCTGAATATGCGTCTGGCGGGAAGCTATAGCCAATTGGGGCCCGAGCATCAACACAATGCCCTGGTGGAGGTGCGCAGCCGGGTCAGTGAAGACAGCGATTCCGATCTGCTGCAGATGAATGGCCATTACGCGCTGGTGCTTCCCGGCCGGCCTCATAACTGGCAGCTCAATGCGGGCATCAACAATCTTTTCTTTGGTGGCAGCCCCCTGTTTACGGCGACGGAAGTCTCTGGCCGATACACCTTTGCCGATAGCAGGCAATGCAACCCTTTTGCCAGTGCGGCCATGCAGCATCAGGTGTTTCACGATCAGAACGAACTCAATGCCGTAGAAAGCAAATTCGGCGGCGGCGTGAACTGCCCCGTATCGGGCCGGCGCAACCACAACCTGTCACTGGAACTCAGCTATATCAACAACAACCCGGTTAATCAGGGCCGCGCCGGCGGCCGTCGTGATGGCTGGCAGTTCCGTGCGGACTGGTGGATGCAGCTTGGCAGCGGCACCCTGAGCAGCCAGATCAATCATACCGAACTCGATGACGTGAGCGGATTCAGCCCTCTGCTTTCGGGTGGCGACAAAAGGGAGCTGCGGCGAAGTTTCGTCCTGGTTCAGTACCGCAGGCCACTGTCCCGACAGACCAGTCTGCTGCTGAATTTTTTCCATCAGGACCAGCATAGCAACATAGATTTGTTCCGTACCACCGACACCAGCGTTGAAATCGGCGTCAGCCTCTCGTTCTGAGGAGACTAATTTCAGTAAATTTAGCTGCTTACAAAAGAATTTTGATAAAAATATTGTCAAGTCCCAGTGATGGAGGTAACATCGCCGGGCGTATCCGCTTGTGGCTTAATTTTGGAGTGGCTCAAGTGTGATAAATCCAGGGCTTTCGGGGTAATCCTCTTCTATGTGATTGCAGTCACAAGGCGGAGGGCTTGCATTGAGTATCCTTGGAACAGCCGATATGCGGTCATCTGCTGCTTTCAGCATGTCACAATCGGATAAAATAATTTTGAAAAAAAACCTAAGGAGTTATACATGGCGATTACAGCTGAAGCTCGTAACGATATAATCACCCTGGTTGTGGGCATGTTTGATGCTGCGCCGGGGAATGCTGTACTGACTGACCTGGTGGCCGCATTCGAATCAGGCCAGAGCCTGGCTCAACTGGCTGCCACCCTGGCAACAAGTACACAATTCACAAGTGTTTACCCTAACTTCCTGACGGCAGAAGCCTTTGCTACGAAGCTGGTGGAAACTCTGGTAGGCGATGAAGTACCTGCCTCTGAAAAGGCCTGGGCAGTAGATCAACTGGTGGCTGAAGTCAATGCTGGCCGCAGTTTTGGCGAGGTTGCCTTTATCGCCATCCAGGCCCTCTCCGCAGTCCCTGAAGATGAACCAAACTGGGGTAACGGTGCAGCCAGGCTCAACAACAAGGTTGAGGTCGCCACCTTCTTTACGGTGGATCGTCTGCAAAGCGGTGCCACTCTCGAAGAGCTGCAAGCTGTCATTGCCGATGTAACCAGCAGCCAGGCTTCCGTGGATGCCGCCGAGGCAGCCATCGATCTGAACATCACCACCTTCTCACTCTCCGGTCAGGCCAGTGTCAACGAAGGCGCTTCCGCCATCTTCACGCTGGAAACAACCGGTGTTGACGCCGGCAGTTCCGTCGCTTATACCCTGACTGGCGTAGATGCTGCCGATGTTGTCGGCGGTGCCTTGACCGGAACAGCAATAGTGGGCAGCAACGGCAACGCAACAATTACTGTTGCCCTGGCGGCTGACCTCGAGACCGAAGGCGCAGAGACACTGCAGCTTGCCCTGGATAACGGTCGGGCAACAAGTTCCACTACAGTCAATGACACGTCGGTTGATCCCGTATTCACAGTCGTGGCCGGGGCAGCTTCCGCCAACGAAGGCAGCACCATCACTTTCGAAGTCAGTGCAGACGCTGCGATCAATGGCTCACGCGATATCACTGTCAGCGGCATTGACGCGGCCGATGCGACCTCCATTCCCACCACCGTTGACCTGGTTGACGGCAAGGGCACTGTGACCATCGAGCTGAGCAATGATGCCACCACAGAAGGCGCAGAGACTGTCACCGTAGCAGTAGGCGGAGCATCCGCTGCCACAACGGTCAACGACACCTCGGTCACGCCGGTACTGGGCACCGATGAAGTCTCCGGCACCATAGTCAGTGGCCAGGGAACAGCGATCATCCTTCCTTCTTCGCTGCTTGGCAATGATACCGATTCCACTGGCGCCACGGCTACCGGAACGCCAACCCTGGTTGCCGGCTCTGCAGTCAACGGTGAAGTGTTTATCACCCAGGACGGCAATTTCCTGTTTGTTGGCGCATCAGGTGCCAGAACAGGCAGCTTCCAGTACGAAATCGATGGCATCACCGGCCAGCAAGGTACAGTCAATGTGACGCTGAACACCGCGCCAGTGCTGACCACCTCAGCCATTGCGGCAGTGGAAGATACGGCAATTGTCGGTTCAGTAACAGCCGTGGATGCGGATAATGACACGCTGACCTTTACCTACACAGCCCTGAACGGCACCGTGGTAGGCGATGGCGCCAATTTCACCTATACGCCCAACGCGGACTTCAATGGCAATGATACCATCACCGTAGTGGTCAACGATGGCTTCGCCTCTGTGAGCCAGGATATTGCTGTCACGGTAGCGGCTGTTGATGATGCGCCTGCTGCAGTAAGCCCGGCGCCTGCAGCGGTCCAGGTCAATGCAGGTTCAACCGTGGTTGTTGATTTGACCCAGTACGCCACGGATGTGGATTCGCCTACGCTGACCTATACGGCAGACACGGCAACAACAGTCAATGGTGGCAGCATTTCCATCACTGGCAATATGGCAACAATCACCTACCCTGAGGGCGGCGGTGTTGCAGCATTGGGTGATGATTCCTTCACCTTCTCTGCCACTGACGGCACAACACCGGTAAACGGTGTGACTGTCAACCTGAATGTGACCAACACTGCACCAGTTGCGGCTGATGTGGCGCTGAGCGCGAAGAGCGGCATCACCCAGACAGTTGATGTGGTCAGTCTTGCCAGCGATGCAGACGGCAACACATTGACCCCGACGGTGACAATAGGCTCGCTCAGTTCCGGTGGTTCGGCGGAAGTGATTAATGGCGAGATCGTCTACACCTCAACAATCGGGTTCGTGGGCACTGAAACTGTCAAGTTCACAGTCAATGACGGCTTTGGTGGTGTTTCCGAAGAGAAAACCATCACCTTTACCGTTGTCGCCAATACCGGCGGTACTTCCGGTGCTGATCTGCTGTTCGGTTCAACAGCGGCAGAAGTCATCGATGGCCTGGCGGGTAATGACACCATCACCGGTGGTGGCGGTCTCGATACCATCACCGGGGGTACCGGTGATGACCGTGTGACTTTCAGTGATGCGGCCGTTCAGATTCTGGGTGCTGCAGGTCAGGATACGCTGGTGGTAAACTCTGATGCGGTTGCATCAACTTTTGACCTGTCGTTGGCTACCAACCAGAATACGGATGCCAGCAGTACCAACAGCCTTGGCAACCGGGTTATAATCAGAACATTTGAAAACCTGGATGCCTCCAAGGCTTCAGGCAATATAACCTTGACCGCTGATAATACAGCCACTACCAGTGTAAAAACAGGTTCAGGCACTGATACCCTGACTTTCACTAACGCTACTGGGGCGGTGTCCGTCGAGACGAATGATGGTGCAGATACAATCACCTTTACTGCGGCGGCTCCCACATTTACTGTCGATGCAGGTGGTGGTAACGACACCATCACTACCAACAACAACAACAATGTCATCACCGGTGGTGAGGGCAATGATACCGTGACCGTGGGTACAGGGACTGACAACATCGACGGTGGTGCTGGTAACGACCGTTTTGTCTATAATGGCAACCTGACCAGCGCGGACACAGTCGCCGGTGGTGACGGTACCGATACCATCCGCGTCAATGCCGGTGTCAACGATACCGTTTATACCAACGTTACTACGGTAGAAACCATTGAGCTTGCTGCGGCAGGTACCACGACGCTTGGTGCCAAAGCCCAGGCTGCGGGTATTGTCAACGTCAACGGTGCTGGTGGTGCAGAGACTATATCGGCCACAGCCTACACCGCAGGCCTGACCTTCAATGCTGGCGCCACCGGTGCAAGCGTCGCCACAGGTTCTGGTAACGACACCTTCGTGTTCGCCGCTGGTGAGCTGGATTCCGGTGTCACGCTGGACGGCAACGGTGGTACAGACACCATCAGCTTCGCCAACTCTGCCGCCCACAATGCGACACTGGACTTTGATGATATCAGTGATATCGAAAGCGTGGTCTACAGCGACGCAGACGGTTCCGGTACAGCAGCTGATGCACATACGCTGACTATCGAAGCGGCTGCATCTACAACCAATACCATCACTATCGATGCGTCTGCGATCACCAGCACCAACGATACCCTGGCTATCACCAACGCAGCCGGTACTGCCCAGAAGTTCAACATCACCGGCGGCGCCGGGGCTGATACGCTGGCTGGTGCTGCCGGTGCAGATACCCTCAATGGGGGTGGTGGCAACGACACCATCACAACCGGCAACGGCAATAACGTGGTTGACGGTGGTGCAGGTAACGACACCGTGACTGTGGGTACTGGTAACGACAACGTCACTGGCGGTGCAGGGAACGACACAGTCATCTTTGTGGCCAACCTGACCTCTGCCGACACCGTCGCGGGTGGCGATGGCACGGATACAGTGTCTACCAACGCAGGCAGGGTAGACAGCGACTTTACCAACATCTCAAGTGTTGAGACGTTGACACTGGCCAGCACTGGCAACACAACGCTGGGTACTACAGCGCAAGCGGCTGGCATTGTGACCGTCAATGGTAATGGCGGTGCCGAGACCATCAGCGCCACAGCCTACACCGCAGGCCTGACCATCAATGCAGGCGCCACGGGTGCAAGCATTGCCACAGGTTCTGGCAACGACACCTTCGTGTTCGCCGCTGGTGAGCTGGATTCCGGTGTCACGCTGGACG
>JAVVEG010000005.1:163409-193894 GCA_032251455.1 Pseudomonadales bacterium
AGGGTAGACAGCGACTTTACCAACATCTCAAGTGTTGAGACGTTGACACTGGCCACCGCTGGCAGCACAACGCTGGGTACAACAGCACAAGCGGCCGGCATCGTGACCATCAACGGTGCAGGCGGTGCCGAGACCATTGATGCGTCTGGCTACACTGCCGCGCTGACCTTCAATGCCGGAGCCACAGGTGCAAACGTATCGACAGGTTCTGGTGACGATAACTTCGTATTCGACACAGGTGAGCTGGATTCCGGTGTCACGCTGGACGGCAACGGTGGTAATGACACCATCAGCCTGTCCAACACCGTAGCGGCTCACACAGCGACAGTGGACATGGACGACCTGAGCGACATCGAGATGATCCGTTACACCGATACTAATGGTGCAGGAACCGGTTCTGCCGACACCTTCTCCATCACAATCGATGTGATTACCGAGACCGTATCGCAAACTGTCAACCTGGACTTCAGTGCGATCACTGATACCACTGACGAAGTTGCGATGCTCAACAACGCAGCCAATGCCACCACCAAGTTCAGCATTACCGGTGGTGCAGGTCAGGATACCTTGATCGGTAGCAACGGCGCAGACACGATTGTGGGCGGTAGCGGTGCCGACAGCATCACTGGCGGAGCCGGTAACGACTCCATCGTGGCTGGCGCAGGTGCCGACACCGTGGTGGCTGGTCTGGGTTCGGATACCATCACGCTGGGCAGCGGTACCGATACGGACGTGGACGTGGTGTCCTTCGACAAAGATACACTGATCACTGCGACCTCTACAGTGACTGACTTCGATGCGGGCACTGCTACGACATCTGAAGACCTCATCTCTGTCGGCTCGAACGGAAACGTCACTGCATGGTCTGCAGCTGCGACTATCACCCAGTCCACGGCCACCGCCACTGCTGATGCCCGACTGATCATTCTTGACAGTCAGAGCTTTGCGACGGTTGGCGATGCGGCCAGTGCGGCAGATAACCTGCACGGCAGCGGGGTTGCTAACTCAAATCAATATCTGTTCGCATGGACGGATACAGCCGGGGATGTACACATCAGCTGGGGTGTTCAGGATGCTGCGACAGAAGTTGCGGTAGACCAGTTCACTGACCTGGTCGAGCTGACTGGTGTGAGCCTCTCCAACCTCAACCTTGCCGACTTCACCTTTGCGTAAGGAAAGGACGAGTGCGGGCCTTCGGGCCCGCAAGCGACCCAACAAAAAACTCGCCCCAAAAGGGCGGGTTTTTTGCTTTCTGGGGTAGAATTCTCCCGGACCTCACACACCGGAACCTGCGATTCATGATCACTGCCGAGCAACGCACCCAGTATCTGACGGACGCCAATGTCCGCCTGAACAAGGGTGATACCATGGGGGCGATGCAGCATTACCAGCGCTTGCTCGATGCCAACAAGAGGGATGCTGCCGCCTATGCCGGGTTTGGCATCGCCCGTGCACTGCGCCAGGAATACCCTGAAGCCATCAAGTGTTATATCAATGCACTCCGCATCGAGCAACAGTCGCGCTGGCTATTGGATCTGGCAATTGTGTATCTGCACAGCAAGGAGACCATTGCTGCACGAAGTGCGCTCGCCCTCTGCGGAGGGCAATTTGAAGGTGAGCTGCTGGCCCGCTGGACAAACACCCGACAGGTCGCTGACGAGCGCTACAACGCGCTGCTGATAGACCAGCTTGCCCCCCATCCGCTGACACTGACACTGCGTGAAATGGTGCTTGCCCTGGCTCCGGCCGCAGCAGCTTGGGAAGCCGATGCCACAAGTGATGATATAGCGAGTATGGCGGCCAGCATGCAGGCGCGGGATTACACCTGCGCCATCGGCACAGGACTTCGCATCCTTGCCCGCAAGCCGGAGCATTCAGGCGCAATCAACAATATCGGGGTGTGCTTCAAGCGCCTGCTCGAATACCCGGTTGCCTACGATATCTTCTGTTTTGCATTAAGGCTTTTCCCAACGGATGTGACGCTGCTCTCCAACGCAGGCAATGTCCTCTGCGAAGCCGGCGTCGGCAACAAAGCCCTCAATTTTCTTGAATTTGCCTCGGTGCTGGCGCCTGACGATGGCTTGCTGTGGGGCAATCTTTCGGTCGCCTACCATCAGGCGCGGAACCACCCACGGGAAACCGAACGTACTGCCCGCAAGGCCTTGAAATTGATGCCAGGGCAGGCCAATATCATCAACAATCTGGCCAATGCCCTGAAGGACAGGCAAGACCACAAGGGTGCCATCGAGCTGTATCGTCAGGCCATCGAGATGACGCCAGAGGACCCGCTGCCGTTTCACAACTATCTGCTCGCCCTGCAATATGCAGATGGCTTCACCGCGGATGAAGTTGCCCGCGAACACCAACGCTTCGGCGCACTGTTTGAACCGCTCTACCGCAGCCAGCACGGTAATTATCTTAATGTGCCCACGCCGTCCCGCCCCCTGCGGGTTGGATTCGTATCGCCAGACTTGCGCAGCCATTCCGTTGCCTATTTTGCCGAGCCCTTGTGGGCGGGGCTGCCACGGGATGAGTTTCACATCATTGCCTATCAGTGCATGAACACCGAAGACAGTGTCAGTGCTCGGCTGAAGCAGTATTGTGTTCTGTGGCGCAACGTCACCAATCTGAACGATGACAAACTGGCCGCTCAGATACGTGCAGACGAGATCGACATCCTGGTGGATCTGGCGGGACACACAGGCCGCAATCGGCTGTTGGTATTTGCCCGCAAGCCCGCGCCGGTACAACTGACATGGCTTGGACACCCCAATACGACTGGCCTGAAGGCCATAGACTGGCGGCTGACAGACGCAATTGGCGATCCGCCAGAGGTAGACCATCGTTACTCCGAGAAACTATGGCGGCTGTCGGACGCCTTCGTTGTCTACCGTCCTTTGATCAAGACCCCAGAACTGCTGACAAGCGACAAGTTCGTTGTACAGCCGACACCGGCCCTGAAAAATGGCTATATCACGTTTGGTTGTTGTAATAATCAGGCGAAGATCACCGCTCCCGTTGTCGCGCTATGGAGCAGACTGCTGCAGGAATTACCAACAGCCAAAATTCTGATCGAAGCCCCTGGGCTGCAGCAAGCCCAGTTTCGCGCCGAGCTGACAGCACGCTTCACTGCCCATGGGGTAGGCCAGGATCAGATCATTGCGCTGGGCCGTGACCACAACAAACAATACCTGCGCTACAACGAGATTGATATTGCGCTCGACCCCTTCCCCTGCAACGGAGGCACCACCACCTGCGATCTGCTGTGGATGGGTGTCCCACTGGTGACCATGCCGGGAGAGGGATTCATGTCCCGCATGGGAGCCTCACTGGTCAGTGCGGCGGGACATCCGGAATGGGTTGTCCCGGATGCAGAATCCTACCTGGCCAGGGCCAAGGCGCTGGCCAGTGATGTGGATGCCCTGAACCGGCACCGCCTGCAGGCCCGGGCGGAGATTGAACGCAGCCCGCTGCGTGACGAAGAACGATTTGCCAGGCATGTGGCCACTGCGTTCCGGACCATGTGGAAGCAGTGGTGCGAGGAGCAGGCCTGATGACCACGATCGATCAGGCCATGGCCATGGGGCACGAAGCACTGGCCAATGGCGAACTGTCCCGGGCCAAGAATCTCTTTGAACAGGTGCGCAGACAGCAACCGCACAACGGCCTGGCACACGAAGGCCTGGGTGATGTCGCGGCCAGAGTGGCCAACCACGGTATTGCCGCAGCCCTGTATATCGAAGCGCTGCACCATGGCGGCAACGATGGCACGCTGTTCAAGCTGGGCCTCTCGATGTTGGCCATGAAATCCTGGTGGGAAGCCAGAAGCTGCTTTACCAGCCTGCGTGATACCGGCTTCGTGGCCCCCGAGGGCAGCAGTGAAACACTGGCCACGGCGCTGGACAAGGCCAGTAGCGGATGTATTGAGAAATACCGGAAAAAGTATGGTGCGCATCCGGAAGAGGATTTTCCAGCAACAGCCAGCGAGTTTCATTACGCTGGGCGAACTCTGTCTGAAAACGAAGCAGCCAAACTCATCGATGATGCCGCGCTGGAAGCCGGCACCAACGGGAATCCCCGCTTCGCAGCCCTGAACCAGCAATTCCTCTCGGTCTTTCCGCTGCATCTTCATGCCCGCGTCAATCAGTCCATGGTGCATGCGTTTGCCAAGGAGTTTGAGCTGGCCCAGCACAACTTCTTCTTTTCTTTATGGCATTGGCCCGCTTCAGCCAGGTTGCTCGCTGCCTATGCAGACATACAGTGCCAGATAGGAAATGCCAGGTCTGCCTTGGTGATGGCGCATCTTGCCACTTTCTTCGAGCCCGGCCTGTACACCGCATGGTCGTGTCTCGGCAGAACGCTGCACGAATCCGGCAATCGCCTGGACAGCGCCGAGAATGCTTTCCGCCGCGCGCTGGCGCTGCGGCCTGGTGAATGGGCAATCATGAATAATTTGAACTCTGTGCTGCAGCGCAAAGGCAAGCTCGCCGAGTCGATTCCGCTGTACCAGGAAATCCTGAGGCTCAAAGGCGATAACCCGATGGTATGGAACAACTATCTGCTGGCACTGCAATACGCCTCTGGCTTCAGTGCGGAAGAAGTCGCCGTGGAACACCTCAACTTCGGCAAGCAATTCGAGCCACCGTATCGTTTGCAATGGGGCAATTATCACAACGACCGCAATCCCGATCGTCCGCTGCGCATAGGGTTTGTATCGCCGGATTTTCGCAATCATGCCGTGTCGTATTTTGTCGAGCCGCTGTGGGCGGAATTGCCTGCTGATGAATTCCAGATAGTCGGCTATTACAGCCTCATGGACGAAGATACGGTGACACAACGCATGAAGGGTTACTGTACCTTATGGCGCAACGTTGCAGCTATGGACGACGATAAACTGGCGGCACAGATCAGGCAGGACGAGATCGACATTCTGGTGGATTTGACCGGTCACACTGGCCGTAACCGCTTATTGGTATTTGCGCGTAAACCAGCTCCGGTGCAGGTGACCTGGCTTGGTCATCCCAATACGACTGGCCTGCAGGCCATAGACTGGCGTCTTACCGACGCAATTGGTGATCCGCCAGGGGTAGAGCATCGCTACACCGAAAAACTGTGGCGACTGCCTGAGGTTTTTGTGGTCTATCGTCCCGTCATAAGAGTTCCAGCAATGCGGGACAGCGAGCAATACGCCGTGCAGCCCACGCCTGCGTTGCAGAATGGTTTTGTGACTTTTGGCTGCTGTAACAATCTGGCGAAGCTTACTCCGCCGGTGCTGGCCTTGTGGTGTCGATTGTTGCAGGAGCTGCCAACAGCAAAGCTGCTGATCGAGTCCCCAGGACTGCAGCAAGCACCGTTTCGCGCCGAGTTGATCGAACGCTTCACCTCTCTCGGCGTGCCCGCAGAACAGATTATTGCGGTCGGGCGCGACCACAGCAAACAATATCTGCGCTATAACGAAATCGACATCGCGCTGGATCCCTTCCCCTGCAATGGCGGCACGACAACCTGCGATCTGCTGTGGATGGGACTGCCCATCGTGACGCTGCCCGGTGACGGCTTCATGTCGCGTATGGGTGCCACCCTGGTCACTGCTGCCGGGCATCCCGAGTGGATAGCCGTCGATGAAGAAGACTATCTGGCCAAGGCCAGGGCACTGGCCAGTGATATCGATGCGCTGAACCGGCACCGCCTGCAGGCACGGGCTGAGATCCAGCACAGTCCACTGATGGATGAGCCGCGATTCGCCCGTCATGTAGCCACTGCCTTGCGCAGTATGTGGAGGCAGTGGTGCGAGGAGCCGCCGCGATGAACACCATTACCATCGATCAGGCGATTGCATTGGGTCATGAGGCCATTGCCCATGGCGATCTCAGACGAGCCAAAGATATCTTCGAGCAGGTACGCAAACAACAACCGGACAATGGCAAGGCCCATGAAGGACAAGGTGATGTGGCCAGACAAAGTGGCAATCACGGTGTGGCCGCCGCGCTGTATATAGAGGCACTGCATAACGGTGGCAGCCACAACACCCTGTTCAAGCTGGGCCTCACCATGCTGGCCTTGCAGGCATGGTGGGACGCCAGAACTTGTTTTGCCTGGCTGCAGGAAAAGGAGTTTGCAGCCCCCGAAGGTGGCAGTGAAACGCTGGCAAGTGCAATGGCAAAGGCCAGCGCCGCCTGTCAGCAAATGTACCGCGAGCAGTATGGCGTCACCCCCGATCAGGATTTCACTCCGACCAGCACAGAATTTCGCTATCAGGGAGAGGTCTTGTCCGCAACCGCAGCAGCCCAGGTAATCGAGAATGCGGCGAAGAATGCCGGCGCAACCGGTAACCCACAGTTTGCTGCACTCAACCGGCAGTTCCTGGCAGTCTACCCCCTGAATCTGAATGCCCGCATCAATGCGGCAATGATGCATGCCTTTGCCCGGGAATTTGCGGAGGCTTATCACCATTTCTATTTTGCGCGCTGGCATTGGCCCGCCTCTGCAGTGCTGTTGGCCGCGTTCTCCGATCTTCAGTGTCAATTCGGCAGGGCGAGATTCACGGTGGTGGCAGCACAACTGGCGACACTGTTCGGCCCGGATCTGTTTACGGCGTGGTCCTGTCTTGGCAGAACCCTGTGCGAGGCGGGCAATCGCCTCGACAGTGCGGAAAAGGCCTTCCGGCGGGCGCTGGAACTGCGGCCTGGCGAATGGAGTGTCTTGAACAATCTGAACTCGGTTCTGCAACGCAAGGGCAAGCTCGCGGAGTCCATTCCAGTGTATCGTGCCATCATGCAGTCGCAAGGCGACAACGCGCTGGTATGGAACAACTATCTGCTGGCACTGCAATACGCCACTGGCTTCAGCGCGGATGAAGTGGCCGCAGAGCATTTGCGTTTCGGTGAGCAATTCGAACCTCGATTTCGTTCGCAATGGGGCAACTATCGCAATACAAGAAACCCTGATCGCCCACTGCGTGTGGGTTTTTTGTCGCCGGATTTTCGTAATCACTCCGTGGCCTACTTTGTAGAACCGCTGTGGGCGGCACTGCCCAAAGATGAAATCCAGATCATGGCCTATTACTGTCTGGCGACGGTAGACATGGTTACCGAGCGACTCAAGAGTTACTGCCATGGCTGGCGTGACGTGTCGGGTATGGAAGACGAGCAGCTGGCGGCGCAGATAAGGGCAGACGAGATTGACATTCTGGTCGATCTGGCGGGGCATACAGGGCGAAACCGGCTGCTGGTGTTTGCGCGCAAGCCCGCGCCGGTACAAGTCACCTGGCTCGGTCACCCCAACACCACCGGGTTGCGCGCAATGGACTGGCGCCTGACGGATGCAACAGGTGACCCGACAGGTGTGGAGCATCGTTATTCTGAAAAACTGTGGCGGCTGCCGGATGTTTTTGTGGCCTATCGGCCCATGATCAAAGCGCCACAGCTGCTGCACAGTAAGCAATATGCCGTTAAGCCCACCCCGGCACTACAGAATGGCTATGTGACTTTTGGTTGCTGCAATAATCTGGCGAAACTGACGCCACCAGTGCTGGCGCTCTGGAGCCGCTTATTGCAAGAGCTGCCAGGCGCAAAGCTGCTGATCGAAGCACCGGGCCTGCAGCAGGCGCCATTTCGTGCCGAACTTCTGGAACGTTTTACCGTCCACGGGGTGGACGCTTCACGGATTATCGCGGTCGGCCGCGATTTCAAGAAACAATACCTGCGCTATCATGAGATTGACATCGCGCTGGATCCTTTCCCGTGCAACGGTGGCACGACGACCTGTGATCTCTTGTGGATGGGGGTGCCGCTGATAACCATGGCGGGCGACGGGTTCATGTCGCGCATGGGTGCCACCTTGGTCAGTGCAGCCGGTCATCCCGAGTGGGTAGTGGCCAATGCAGAAGACTATCTGGCCAGGGCCAAAGCGCTGGCAAGCGATATTGCTGCCTTGAACCGGCACCGCCTGCAGGCGCGAGCCGAAATCGAGTGCAGCCCCTTACTGGACGAACCACGGTTTGCTCGTCATGTGGCTGATGCTTTTCGGGCCATGTGGACGCTGTGGTGCCGAAACGATGAGTTGGCAAGCCCAGAACCGAACCCAGGGAAAAGTCCAGAAAGAGGTGGTGCCCTGTTGATAGAGGCGCGGCAGGCGCTGACACAGCGCAAGCTGGGGCAAGCCAGGCGATTGTTTGATCAGCTTATTGAAAGTCAGCCTGAAAATGCCGCCGCACAGGAGGGGCTTGGTGATGTGGCGACTGCTGCCGGGCAGCCGAATGCTGCCGCAGAGTATTACCTGAGTGCCCTGAGAAAAAAGGCAGGCAGCACCGCGCTGTATAAACTGGGGCTGGCAATGCAGGCTGTGTCAGGTGTATGGGAGGCCAGAACCTGTTTCCACCACCTGTTGCAGAGACCGGCAGCTGAGGCTGATACCGATCGGCTGGAAGTGCAGGCCAGTTATGATACGGTCAGTGCCAAGTGCAGCGCAATCTATCAGCAAACCTATGGGGTATTGCCGCAGGAAGATTTTCCCGCCATCCGGCAGACACTGTTTTATAGGCGCGCCAAACTCACGGCGCTGCAGGGCGAGCAGCGGATGGCGCGCCTGATGCGGAAAGAAGGTGAGTCCGGTTCAGCGGAAGCTATCGAATTTGCCGAGCGCATGCTGGCTACCTTTCCGACCAATCTTCCCGTCCGACTGGATTTGGCAGGCCAGTATCTGTTTGTCCGGAATTACAGTGCCGCACAGCATCATCTGCTCTATCTGCTTTGGCATCACCCGGCAAATCCTGATGTGTTGGTCACTTACGTGAATTTTCGCAGCATCATCGGGAAGTCTGCCAGCGCTGTTGTGTTTGCTGAATTGGCGACGCTGTTTGCCCCCCAATTGTATACGGCCTGGGCCGGGCTGGGTCGTATCCTTCAAGAAGGCGCCAATCGTTTGGATCGGGCCGAACAGGCTTTTCGCCGCGCCTTGGAACTGCAACCGGGAGATTCCAGGATATTAAACAATCTTGCGTCCGTGTTGATGGGGGCTGGTCGGCAAACCGAAGCCATTCCCATGTATCAAGAGGTATTGCGGAAGCAGGCAAACAATCCGGAACTATGGAGCAACTACCTGCTGGCGCTGCAATATGCACCGGGGTTCAGCACTGAAGATGTGGCAGCCGAACACCACCGTTTTGGGGAGTGCTTTGAGCCGTTACTGCGAGGGCAGTGGGGCGGCTGGAAAAATTCACCGGACCCTGCGCGCAAATTGCGAGTGGGTTTCGTATCCCCTGATCTGCGAAATCACTCTGTTGCGTATTTTGTGGAGCCACTATGGGCTGCATTCGTGCACGAGGAAATCGACGTGGTGGCCTATTCCAACGCGGTTACCAAGGACCCCGTTACACAACGCCTGAACCAGCACTGCAGTCAGTGGCATGATGTGCTTTCATGGAATGACGACAAACTGGCGGCACAGATACGGGAAGATGGCATCGATATTCTGGTGGACCTGGCCGGACACACGGCGGGCAACCGACTTGCCGTGTTTGCGCGCAAACCAGCGCCCGTGCAGGTGACTTGGCTGGGCCATCCCAACACCACCGGGCTCAAGGCCATGGACTGGCGTCTGACTGATGCACTGGGGGACCCGCAGGGCGTGGAGACGCGCTACACCGAAAAACTGTGGCGATTGCCCGATGCGTTTGTGGTGTATCGTCCTCTGATCAAGTATCCGGAGTTGCAGAACAGCGAGCAGTATGCCGTGCAGCCGACACCTGCGGTGAAAAACCAGTATGTGACCTTTGGTACCTGCAACAATCTGGCCAAACTGACTCCAGAAGTGATCAGGCTCTGGAGCCAATTGCTGACTGCGTTGCCCACGGCAAAGTTGTTGATCGAGGCGCCTGGCTTGAGCCAGGAGGCAACCTGGGACCAGCTGCTGGGGCGGTTCACGTCATTGGGTGTGGCATCCGAGCAGTTGCTTGCGCTGGAGCGGGACGGCACCAGGCAATACCTGCGTTACAACGAAATCGACATTGCTCTCGACCCTTTCCCCTGCAACGGAGGCACCACCACTTGCGACTTGCTGTGGATGGGAGTGCCCCTGGTGACCCTGGCAGGAGAAGGCTTTATGTCACGCATGGGCCTTACGCTGGCGACTGCAGCAGGCCACCCGGAGTGGGTGGTCAAGGATGAGGCATCCTATCTGGCCAAAGCAATGGAACTGGCCAGTGATATCGAGGCGCTGAACCGTCACCGCTTGCAGGCGCGGGCAGAGATCGAGGCCAGTCCTCTGCGCGATGAGGCTCGCTTCGGTCGTTATGTGGCCGAAGCCTTGCGGGATATGTGGAGACAGTGGTGTGCCAGACAAAAAGAGTGAGTAAGCAGTACCGCCTACAGCGCCATACACCGCCGTTGGCCACAGTTTCTCTGCCTACCCCTGTCATGTATACTACCGCCAGCTTCTTTACTCTGAAAACAGGTGTTGTGTCATCATGAAAGCAGTCATCCTCGCAGGAGGCTTGGGTACCCGCATTTCGGAAGAATCCCATCTCAAACCCAAGCCCATGATCGACATTGGTGGCAAGCCTGTTCTCTGGCACATCATGAAGATCTACTCGGCGCATGGCATCAACGATTTTGTGATCTGCCTTGGCTACAAGGGTTACATCATCAAGGAATATTTCGCTAATTACTTTCTGCACATGTCCAATGTGACTTTCGATATGGCGAATAACAAGATGGAAGTGCATCAGCGCTTTGCCGATCCGTGGCGTGTCACGCTGGTGGATACCGGCGAACAGACCATGACCGGTGGCCGCCTGAAACGCGTTGCCGAATATCTGGGAGAGGAGGATTTCTGCTTTACTTATGGCGATGGTGTGGCGAGCATAGATATCAGTGCCTTGCTCGAATTTCACCGGGCCCATGGCAAACAGGCAACCGTGACTGCAGTACAACCGCCTGGTCGTTACGGCAGTCTTGCCCGTGATGGCGATGCCGTATACGGCTTCATCGAAAAACCGCGTGGCGATGGCGGCTGGATAAACGGTGGTTTCTTTGTACTCAACCCGAAGGTGATCGACACCATCGCGGGGGACAATATCAGTTGGGAGGAGGCTCCCATGCGTGAGCTTGCAGCCAGGGGAGAGTTGATGGCTTACGAGCATACCGGTTTCTGGCAACCCATGGACACCCTGCGTGAAAAAAATCTGCTGGAAGAATTATGGTTGTCTGGAAAAGCCCCCTGGAAACAATGGTGAACGCCATCAGTCCAGCACCGGTCAATCTTGCTGAGGCTTTCAATGGCCGCTCCGTTTTCTTGACCGGGCACACCGGTTTCAAGGGGGCGTGGCTGGCGCAGTGGCTGCATGGCTTGGGTGCGCGCGTGCATGGCTATGCGCTGGCTCCTGCCACCACGCCAAGCCTGTTTGCTCTGGCCAATGTGCAGGCACTGCTCGCCTCCCATCATGAAGCCGATGTGCGTGATGCACAGAGGCTGGCCAGTGCAATCAATGAGGCGCAGCCGCAGGTGGTTTTCCATCTTGCCGCGCAGGCACTGGTGCGGGCGTCCTATCGAGCCCCGGTTGATACCTGGGCCACCAACGTGATGGGCACCGCTCATCTGCTGGAGGCTGTGTGTCATTGTCCGTCGGTGCAGGCAGTCGTCGTGATCACTACCGATAAGTGCTACGAAAACCAGGAATGGCTGTGGGGTTATCGCGAAATTGATCCGCTTGGTGGGCATGACCCCTACTCTGCCTCAAAGGCCGGCGCGGAGCTGGTGGTGCAAAGCTTTCGCCGCAGTTTCTTTTCAGTCGATGGTCCACTGGTGGCCACTGCGCGTGCCGGCAACGTTATTGGTGGCGGCGATTGGAGTGAAGACCGCCTTATTCCCGATGCGGTGCGTGCGGCCACTGCTGGCTTGACCCTGAGCGTAAGATCTCCCGCTGCGACGCGCCCGTGGCAGCATGTGCTGGAGTCTCTGCACGGCTATCTGCTTCTGGCTGCGCGTCTGTTGAGTGGCTATAATGCAGCGGCCGAAGCGTTCAATTTCGGGCCGGAGGCAGCCGATAATCGTAGCGTTGCCGAGGTACTGACGACGATGCAAACTGCCTGGCCGGAGTTGGTCTATGCAGTGGAAAAACAGGCAGACGCGCCTCACGAGGCCGGATTTCTCTATCTGGATTCCAGCAAGGCCCAGCGCATACTCGGCTGGCAACCCCGTTGGCGACTCGAACGCGCACTTATCGAAACGGCCAGCTGGTACCGTGCGGTGCTCTCTGACCCTGCCCAGGCACGCCGTTTATGTACTCAACAAATAGAACAATACTCGGCAAGCCAATGACTTCAAACTGTATCTGCCGCTCCTGTGGTGCTCCACTCGAACTGGAATTCGTGGACCTAGGCATGACCCCGGTCTCGAATGCCTTTGTGAAACCGGCCGATGTCGGCGCTGGCGAGATGTTCTATCCGCTGCGTACCCGCGTATGTACTTCCTGCTGGCTGGTGCAGCTGGACGACATCACCCACGCCGATCTGCATTTTCATGATGACTATGTGTACTTCTCCTCGTTTTCTACCTCTTGGCTGGATCACGCCCGGCGCTATGTCGAGGCGATGATTGCTCGTTTTGCCCTGCACAGCGGCAGCAAGGTGATGGAGTTGGCCAGTAACGATGGCTATCTGTTGCAATATTTTATACAGGCGGATATTCCCTGCCTGGGCATCGAGCCCACGTCCAATACAGGGGATGCGGCACGCGCAAAGGGTGTCGAATCGCGCGAAATTTTCTTCGGCCGCAACAGCGCCCGCGAACTCTCTGCCGAAGGCTGGCAGGTGGACCTGCTGCTGGGCAACAATGTGCTGGCGCACGTGCCCGACATCAACGATTTTGTTGGCGGCATACCGGTCGTGCTTAAACCCCAGGGGGTGGTCACGCTAGAGTTCCCGCATCTGTTGCAACTGATCGAAGGCAATCAATTCGACACCATCTATCACGAACATTATTCCTATTTGTCGCTGCTCGCATTGCAGCCAATTTTCGAACGTGCCGGGCTGCGGGTGTTCGATATAGAACATCTGCCTACGCACGGTGGCAGTCTGCGCGTGTTTGTCTGTCACAAGGCAGCCGTGCATAGCACAACAAAGGCGGTGCAGGAATGCCTGCACAGGGAGGCTTCCAGCGGATTGAACAGCCCGGAAGTCTATGCGGGCTTCGCGGAAAGAGTACGTGCCACCAAGCGCGCGCTGCTCTCACACCTGATCAACGCCAGGCAGGACGGTCGGCGCATTGCCGCCTATGGGGCGGCGGCCAAAGGTAACACCCTGCTCAATTACTGCGGTATAGGCACCGATTTCATCGACTACGTGGTAGATCGCAATCCTGCCAAACAAGGTCGCCTGTTGCCGGGTACGCGCATTCCCGTGTATGGTCCGGAGCGCATTTTCGAAACCAGACCGGATGAATTGCTGATCCTGCCGTGGAATATTCGCGAGGAAGTGATGCAGCAAATGGCCGGAATTCGAGAATGGGGTGCTCGTTTTGTGGTGCCCATTCCAGGTGTGGTGGTGTTGTGAAAATCACCGAGGTGCCAATTCCTGGCGCATTTCTGGTGGATATCGATGCGCTGGAAGATGAGCGCGGCTTTTTTGCCAGGACCGTATGCCGTGAGACATTTGCAGAGTATGGTATGAATGCTGACTTCATTCAGCAGAGCGTGTCTTTCAACAATCGGCGCGGCATTCTGCGTGGCATGCACTATCAGGCAGCGCCCCATGAAGAAGAGAAGCTTGTGCGCGTGACTTCTGGTGCTGTGTACGATGTCATTGTGGATTTGCGGGTGGATTCGCCCACCTATCGACACAGCTATGGTGTTGAGTTGTCGGCGCAGAACCGCCGGGCCTTGTATATCCCCAAAGGAGTGGCCCACGGTTTCCAATCGCTGACCGATGACACCGAAGTGTTTTATCAGATGACAGAGGTGTTTCACCCTGCCTCTGCGCGGGGCATCCGCTGGGATGACCCACAGCTTGCCATCGCCTGGCCGGATGCCGCTCATGCCATCCTGTCCGACAAGGATCGGGGGCTGCCCTTGATGAGTGAAACATGATTGAAATTGATCCTACTGCAAAGATTTCTGCCCTGGCAGACATCGAAGATTCGATTCGTGGAACGCGCATCGTCATCGGTGCGCGCGTGACCATCGATGCTTTCGTCAAGATCAAACCTGCAGGTGGAAGCGGTAATGTGGTGATTGGCGAGGACACGGCAATCAACTCCGGCTGCGTATTTTACAGCGGCAACGGCATCCAAATAGGCGTTGCCTGTGCCATCGCCGCCAATTGTACCTTTGCTCCCACCAACCATGAATACAAGCAGCGCGATGTGCCCATTCGACAGCAGCGCTTTCGCCCTGGCAAGGGGGGTGTGGTGATTGGTGACGATGTCTGGATAGGCGCTAACTGCGTTCTGCTCGATGGGGCGATAGTTGGTGATGGCTGCGTGATTGCAGCGGGAACAATTGTGCGTGGCAAGCTGGAGCCCTATGGGGTTTATGGTGGCAACCCCATCAGAAAACTCGGGGAGCGGGAATGAATTTTACGGTGCTGGGCGCATCAGGCATGATTGGTCGTCACCTGGTGAGCGCATTGCAACGGCGTGGTGAACGCGTATTTGCACCAGTACGCGGCGATGATACGGTATTCACGCGGGCGCTGGGACATGTCATTTATGCGATCGGATTGACGGCTGATTTCAGAAACCGTCCGTACGACACAGTGGAAGCACATGTCAGTTATTTGTCCCAGGTTTTGCAGCGTTCCAGGTTTGATTCATTGCTCTATCTTTCCTCCACGCGCGTTTATGCCGGCGCTGATTCGACCAAAGAAGATACCCCTCTGCGAGTACAACCGGACAATCCTTCCGATTTGTATAACCTGTCCAAGTTGATGGGAGAATCTCTTTGTCATGCCAGCAGCCGTGAAGGCGTAAGAGTCGCCAGATTGTCCAATGTAGTAGGTGATGATGATCCTGACTCGGAAAATTTCGTCTCGGTCCTGCTGCGCGAGGCCCGAACCGGCCATATAGTCTTGCGCACTGCGCTATCTTCGGCCAAGGATTACATTCATATTGATGATGCGGTGGAGATACTTTTGCGCATCGCAACATCCGGCTGCGAGCGTGTATACAATGTGGCCAGTGGCAGGCAGACAACAAATGCAGAATGGGGTGAACGCCTGGGTGAAGCTACGGGATGCACACTTGAAGTGGCCGCAGAGGCAGTGGAGTATTCCTTTGCCCCGATCGACATTACGCGGCTGAGAACTGAATTTGGCTTTGTGGCGAAACCTGCAATTGACACCGTTGTTCGTATCCCAGGAGTTTGAATAACATTAAAGAAGTGAGGACAAGATGATTCGTATAGATATGGAAAATGGTTGGGTAGTAGAAGATGATGGGGCTGGAGGAGTTCGACACGAACTGGGTTCACCGGAGGGGTTTGCACTGGTTTCGAAAGTCTGGCTGCGCGCTGGATGGGATGCCAAGTACGTTTACTCATTCAGCTGGATGGGCCGCCCGATAATACAGCTGCCGGATGACATGCTGCGCATTCAGGAAGTGATTTACGCACACAGGCCGACGCTGATCATCGAAACCGGAGTGGCCCACGGTGGCTCGCTGATTTACTACGCCAGCCTGTTCAAGGCCATGGGCATACCCGGACGTGTGGTCGGTATCGACATCGAGATTCGCCCGCACAATCGTACAGCCATCGAGGCGCATGAACTGTTCCCGTATCTGACACTGCTGGAAGGGAGTTCTGTGGCACCCGAAATCGTGGCGCAGGTCAAGAGTTTGATCCGGCCGGATGATCGGGTCATGGTGATTCTGGATTCCAATCACAGCAAGGCCCACGTTCACGCTGAACTTGAAGCCTATGGCGACATGGTAAGTTCTGGATGCTATATCGTTGCTACCGATGGCATTATGCACTGGCTTGGCAATGCGCAGCGCACTCAGGCAGACTGGACCTGGAACAACCCGCGCGATGCGGCAGCCGACTATCTGCAGGCACACCCGGAATTTGAAATGGCCACTCCGGTTCCCCCCTTTAATGAAGGGGTAGTGACAGAGCCCGTTACTTACTGGCCTGGCGCATGGCTGCGTAAACGCTAACCGCATCCCCTGTCTAAAAACGCAAGCAGGTGCTAAGGAGTGGAAATGACTGACTGGACAGCCGGCTATATTGCCGACATCGACTATACCTTTGGGTACTATCCGGAACTCAATCCACAACGTGTGAAACAGGCTCTCCTCAATGTAGGACTGATCAGTCCAAGGATCGTCACGGCGTGTGAACTGGGTTTTGGTCAGGGCTTGAGTACCAATATTCATGCTGCGGCAAGCAACATCGAGTGGTATGGCACGGATTTCAATCCGGCACATGCAGGTTTCGCGCAGGAGCTTGCGCAGGTCTCAGGTGCAGCGGCGCATTTGTATGATGAAGCATTTGCAGAGTTTGCCAACCGCCCCGATCTGCCAGACTTTGACTATATCGGTATGCACGGCATCTGGAGTTGGATCTCCGACGAGAACCGTGCGGTAATCGTGGACTTCGTTCGTCGCAAGCTGAAGGTAGGGGGCGTGCTGTATGTCAGCTACAACACCTTGCCGGGTTGGGGGCCATTCGCGCCGATGCGGCACTTGATGACCGAACATGCACGCATCATGGGCACCAGCGGACAGGGTATCGCCAGTCGAATCGATGGTGCAATCGCGTTCAGCGAAAAATTACTGGCAGCAAATCCCACTTATGCTACAGCCAACCCACAGCTGGCCAGCCGCCTGCAGAAGATGAAGGAGTTTGATCGCCACTATCTGGCGCACGAGTACTTCAACAAGGACTGGCACCCAATGCATTTCTCCACCATGGCCGAACACCTGGCTCCGGCGAAACTTGACTTTGCATGTTCTGCTTATTGTCTGGATCACGTCAATGCAGTCAACCTGTCTGCGAGTCAGCAAAAGTTTCTCACCGATATACCCGATGTGATGTTCCGTGAAGCTGTGCGTGACTTCATGGTCAATCAATATTTCAGGCGTGATTTCTGGATAAAGGGCGCCAGGACTCTCAGTAGCATTGAGAAAGAGGAAATGCTGACGGAACAGCAGGTGATGCTGATTGCGGATCCCGCTGAAGTCTCTCTCAAGGTAACCGGCAGCCTTGGTGAGGCCAGCTTGAGAGAGGACGTCTACCAGCCCATTCTCGATGCACTGGCGGATAACAAACCGAAGACCATGGGCGCACTGGCGGCAGCCGTCAAAGGTCAGGGGATAGCGAATGCGCAGATCCAAGAAGCAATGCTGATATTGTCGTCAAGCGGCAAAATTGCCATGTTGCAGGATGAGACGGCAAGGACGGCGACAAACGAGATTTCTGACAAGCTCAATGCGCATCTCATGAGCAAGGCAAGAGGTGGGAACGAGATAGGCTATCTTGCCAGCCCGCTTACTGGCGGAGGAGTCGGGGTTGGACGGTTCCAGCAATTGTTTCTGCTGGCAACACGGGAAAACATACAGGAGCCTGCGGAACTGGCGGCCTTTGCCTGGAATATACTTGTCAGCCAGGGGCACAAGCTTCTCAAGCAGGGCAAGCTGCTCGCAAGCGAAGAAGAAAACCTGGCTGAACTGACAGAGCAGGCCACTGTCTTTAAAGAAAAATCGTGGCCAATGTATAAGCGTCTGGGAATTGCCTGAAAGTGCAGTTTCAGACTGGTCTGAGTTGGCAATGGAGGCAGTGATGAAAACTTTTCTGCATGTGGGCTGTGGCCAGAAACGCAAGAATCAGACAACGCCAGGCTTCGCCGGTGATGACTGGCATGAGTTGCGATTGGATATTGATGAGAAGGTCAAGCCTGATATCGTGGGTACTGTGCTCGATATGTCTGCCGTTGCGGATGCTTCTGTGGATGCGCTGTTTTCCAGCCACAACATTGAGCATCTTTATCCTCACGATGTTCCCACTGCGCTTGCGGAATTCAAGCGTGTGCTCAGGGCGGATGGGTTTGTCGTCATTACCTGTCCCGATTTGCAGGGCGTGGCTGCATTGATCGCTGATGACAAGTTGATGGAACCGGCTTACGTTTCTCCTGCCGGGCCCATTGCTCCCATCGATATTCTATATGGGTACCGCCCAGCCATGGCCGAAGGCAATCTGTATATGGCACATCGTTGTGGGTTTACCAAGCGCGTGATGAGTGAAACGCTGTTGTCGGCCGGGTTTGCATCGGTAGCAACTACCCGGCGCGGGCACCCGGCTTTCGACTTGTGGGCTCTTGGAACGATGGCAGCAATGCCTGAGGAGCAAATGCGACAACTCGCAAGACTGCACTTCCCGATAGCGCAAGGTTGAACCAAGAATCTGTAGCAGGTACTCCCATGAAGATACTCTTTATCCATCAGAATTTTCCGGTGCAGTTCAAATATCTGGCCCCGGCCCTAGTGCAACAGGGTCATACCGTGTGGGCCATGACGATGCAGAAACCGTCTGAGCTTGAATGGAAAGGGGTCAAGCTGGTGCCCTATACCAACAGCCGAGGATCGGCACCAAACGTACATCCCTGGTTGACAGATTTCGAAACCAAAGTCATTCGAGGTGATGCCTGCTTCCGTGCGGCACTGAAGTTGAAGGAAGAGGGCTTTGAACCTGATCTCATCATTGCCCATCATGGCTGGGGCGAAAGCCTGTTTCTGAAAGATGTCTGGCCGCAGGTAAAGCTAGGAATCTATTGTGAGTTCTACTATTCGGCGACAGGTGCTGATATTGGTTTTGACCCCGAGTTTCCACCCCAGGACCTTGGTGAACCGTGCAGGCAACGCCTCAAAAATCTGAATAATCTGCTGCATTTTGAAATTGCAGATGCCGGGATTTCGCCCACTGGCTGGCAAGCCAGCACATTCCCCGAAGCTTTCCGGAAGAAGATCACGGTCGTGCATGATGGCATCGACACAGAGTTGCTGGCCCCTAATTCAGCTGCCAGCATAACAATCAATGGGGCAATCACGTTAACCAACAAGGATGAAGTCATTACATTCGTGAATCGCAATCTGGAGCCTTATCGTGGTTACCACATATTCATGCGCGCATTGCCGGAAATACTCCGGCGCCGACCGAATGCACGCGTTCTTATCGTTGGCGGTGACGCTGTAAGCTATGGTGCCAGGCCTCCTGGTGAGTTGAATTGGAAGGAAATATTTGCACGTGAGGTTCGTCCGCTGATCAGTAACGCTGACTGGAACAGGGTGCATTTTGTAGGGGTGGTGCCCTATCAGCATTTCATTCCAATGTTGCAGGTTTCATCGGTACACGTTTATCTGACGTATCCGTTTGTATTGTCCTGGAGTTTGCTGGAGGCGATGAGCATGGGTTGTGCGATCGTGGCCAGCGATACCCAGCCCCTGCATGAGGCCATTAAGCATGATGTGACTGGACGGCTGGTGAATTTCTTCGATGTAGAGGGGTTGGCCCGCGAGGTTTGTACACTGCTGGATGACCCGAAAGCACGAAAGAGACTGGGCGCAGCCGCGCGCAGCCATGCACGGGCAAACTACGATCTTGCGAGTGTCTGCCTGCCGCGACAGTTGGCCTGGGTTGAGCATCTGGCTGGGGATGCATCAATGGGGCCCAGTGCTAGAGATTCCCGAATGAAATAATGCCATCGTCGTTCAGAAAATCCAGATTCAGATCTTGCGGCATGGCTTGAGCCGCCGCTGTCGTGTGTGCATCCAACAACTCAGTCAGTGGTGCAATGTGCTGCATCGACAGCAGTTGGCTATAAGCTACTGTCAGCCCGCCAACATCTCTCAAGGCGGCCAGATTCTTCGCGCTCAACTTGTTCAATGCCGCTTCATCGATTCGGCAAAGACCATCCACGGTGCGAGTGGTTTCTCCATCCGGTCGTTTTATAGGCCAGGGTTGCAGCAGTTTGAACTTTTGCAGATGTGAACAAATAGAGGCCGTCATTTGCAGGCTGGCCGAATATTGCGCCAGGAATTGCATGAGTTTAGTCAGTGCTGCGCTTGGTTCACCCTCTGCGTCAAATATGGATTCACCGCTTGCGTCATCGTTAATCAACCCACTCTCCTCGTCAATACACAGCACTTGCTGTCCCTCATTACCTTTGGCAATTCTGAATGGATAGCTTCTATACCTTACGGGTATGTAGGCTCCAACCCAGCTTCCGTTTGGGGCAACCAGGAGATTCTTGCCTTGCCCCAGTCCCTGGACAGCCACGAGAGCGAATTCTTCGCAATCCGCAATAAAGGCAATCGGCAGGCATAGCATGGCCCGAGGCAACTCCAACAGTGCAAGTGGACAAACAGTGTCTCTGGCTGCGAAATGGTAATCGGTGACGCGCTGCCAGAATTTACCAGTGTGGTATTGGCGGGAAACGGGGATGAGTCGGGGCAAGATTACTCCTCTGGAAATTGTGCCATTACGCGTCTGGTAAGCGGCTGGAGATGAATGAGGTATGACTTTAGTCAATTCTCCCTGGCCTGTCTACCCGTGATAGTATCCAGCGGCCAGGCTGACCAGGGAGTTCGATGAAATCGAAGTGCTGGTAGAACGCACCCGCCTTGGGTGATTTGGTATCGGCGATGATGGCAGCCACCGCGAAGGTTTCACTGGCGGCAGCGACATGCGTGCAGGCATCCACCAACAGGACCGAGCTGAGTCCATGTCCGTGGCATTGCTGGCTCACGGCCAAACGGCCGAGCAATGCGACGGGTACCGGGTAGCGCGGCAGTTTCTTGCGCCAGTCCCGCGGGTAGCGTCTCAGCGGCGATGCTGACAGCGCTGAGTGTGTAGAACCCGGCAAGCACCTGGGGTTGCTCGGCCGGGCTGGTATAGGGGTTCTACCCCGATTTCACGGACCCTGGACAAGCTGGACCTGAAAGCCAGCCCATTACCAGATTGAGTGTACATGCCGATAGGCCCGAATTCTCTCGTCCGCTGTTACCAGCGGTACGTTGAAGTGACGGGCCAGAGCAACGATCATCCGGTCAGCCGGGTCCTTGTGGAAATCTCCCGGCAAACGTGTTGAATCAACCCCTATGGAAGGAGTTACAGGTTCGAACCGGACACCTTCAATGCGGCCAACGGTTTCAAGCCAGTCATCCAGGTTCATGCCCAGGGTCAGTCGATTCCGACCAACAAGCAGTGCAATCTCCCAGGCCGAAATTGCCGATACCAGGATGACGCCATCTTCACGGTGCAGCTCGTGTTCGATCGCAGTTTGTGCGCTGGGTGAGAGCTGATTGTCTGCGTTCACCCACCAGAGCAGGATGTGCGTATCAAGAACGATCAAGCAAGCGCCTCCCAGTCGTCTTCGCCCACTGGCGTGGTAGGTTCCCGAAACTCGACGACGCTTCCGCGCAGTTGTTCAAGAGGCGGGCGTTGATCATTGCGATAGCGACGGATTTCGATTGTGGGCTGTCCGTGATCCGTAATCACGACCGATTCGCCGGAGGTTTCTACCCTGCGAAAGTACTCAAGTGCCTTGGCTTTGAATTGAGATTTTGTGACGAGTTCCTGGTCCATTGCTTATCCCGGTGCTTGCTGTTAGGTGCTCATTGCTAATAGTCATTACTTTACATCACAATTATGACTACATCAAATAGTCATATTTCCACCCCAGAGAGAACACAATAAAGATATCTCGTATGTCCTTTACAAAACCAGAAAGATGGACTAAACATTTATTAAAGCGGCAAAAGCGCCGGGTTGCATCCAACAGGCAGGTGAATCATGCATATCACCAGTTTGCGCAAGGTCGGCGATTCGATCATGTTGGTCGTGCCTTCCGCTTTTCTTGACCCGCTCTCCAACATAGCCGTTCGAGGAGGTACGAAATGAGCAAATTAAATCAAGAAGAACGTGAAATTCTCAGGGCGTTTGAAGCAGGTGTTGGCGTTCCACAGGAATCGAGACCGGGTGTATACTTCAGGACGAGCAGAGGACCCATTTATGAACACGTCACTTAAGCAAGTCGAAGAGCAGGCTTTAAGCCTTAACCCTGAAGAAAGGGCTAAGTTGGCTGAAGTAATGCTTGAGTCGCTGAGCTCGCCGCTCGCTGAGATTGAAGAAGCTTGGGCTCAAGAAATTGAGCAACGTGTTGCGGCCTATGATCGAGGCGAAATTCCCGTATATGCAGCCGAAGATGTGTTTGCAGAGGCTAAGCGAATCGGTAAGTGATGCGAGCAAAATTTGTCGCGCCAGCACGGTGCGAATTCCTCAAGGAAGTGGTCTATTACAATGAACAAGAGCCAGGTCTTGGAAATGCTTTTGCGCAAGAGGTTGAGGAAGCTACGGTCAGAGCTCTCGCATTTCCGGAAGCTGGCTCTCCTGCGACAAAAAATACCAAACTGGTCTTCGTCAATACATTTCCATTTACTGTCGTGTATCGTCCGGACCGGAAAGGCATTATTGTTTTTGCGGTTGCCCATCATAGACGTGCGCCCGGGTATTGGGCACAGCGCGTGTAAAGGCGCTAAACGAATGCCGAGGTTATGTTCAGGAAAGCAACGGTTGACAGGAGGCCGGGTGCGCCTCGGCAAACTAAACGCTATCATGTTGCGACCTACTGCTGAGAAGTATTAAATGGGGTACGAAAAGGAAAGCCACCATGATGCACACCACACCACCGACGGCAACAAGACCAGCAGGCAGCGTGCTGATGTATCTGCTGGCTGGTTTGCTGCTGCCCATGTCTGGCGCCCTGACTCAGGAGTTACAAGCCCAGGAACAACAGGCTCAGGAGCTGCGCTTGTTCGAGCCGATTGCCAGCAACGATAGCGCTAACGACAATCAACCGGTGCCCGGCCGGGAAAGCCGCACCGAGGCCTCCGCCCCGCAATTTACCCTGATCGGCAGCAGTCGCATTGGCAACCGCTACCGTGCCCTGTTGCGCACGGCCGGTGGCGAGACCGTGGCGCTGGAAGGCCAACCCGGCAGCCAGGTGCCGGTTCCGGGGCACGAGGCTTTCCAGGTGCAGGGGTTTGGCAGTGGCGAGCTGAGTGTGGTGTATCCCGGAGATACCCCCTGTGTCAGCTTCCAGGACCAGGGCCTGAACTGCACCGACAGCCGGACCGCAACCTTGAGCCTGACCACCGCCGCGCCAGTAGTGGCCCGGCAACAGGCCAATGGCACCGAGCTCCAGCAAGAAGTAGACACCGCGCAGCCTGATGCGCCGGGCAACCCGTTCGCAGCCGCCCTGCGCCGTGCCCGCAACCGCGACCAATCCCCCGAGGATGTGGCCAATGCCAGGGCCGCCGCCCAGCGCTTCCAGGGCAACCGCATCGCCCCCGAGGACGTGCCCGAAGGCATGCGTGTCGTGCGCACCCCCTTCGGCGATCGCCTGGTGGAAGACAGGTAGGCCATGATATTCAGGTAAAGGCAACTGCTTTGATTTGGGCGACACCTGCATCAGAGCCGCTTCATTTACTCGGCTTGCAGGAGTACAGTATGGCAATTGGTGAGGGGCGAGGGTGCTATGGCGATTTCCGCAGAACTTATTGAAACAGAAGCTCTTTCTCTTTCCAGAGAGGAAAAGGCCAGGTTGGTGTTGCATCTGCTGGAGAGCATCGAAGAGAGGGCTGAGCTGGATCCCCGGCAGATGGAGCGTGCCTGGTTGACGGAGGCTAACCGGAGGTATCAATCCTATCTTCGCGGCGAAGAGCAGGCGATTTCCGCTGAAGAGGTATTTGCAGAGCTAAGGGCAGATGATCGTTGAAACCCGTTCGCTTTCTTCAAAAAGCAGCTTCTGTTGATGTCATCCCTGTCCATTTCCCTGGTGGTTCATCACACCGACCCCGCTGTGCTGGGCCGTACCCTGCACTCGCTGGTGCTTGCTGTCGAGGCCGCTCGCCAGAGTGGTGTGCTGGAGGCGGTGAGTCTGCTGGTGATTCAGAATGATGATGGGCCAGCGCCAGATGTGTCGGCCGCGGCCGAGTTGAAGCCTATCCTCGCGGCAGGCCATGGCAACCCCGGTTATGGCGCCGGGCACAACCGGGCGCTGCGGGTCAGCGGCAGTGATTTCCATCTGGTACTGAACCCGGACGTGTTGCTGGCCGCCGATGCCCTGCTGCAGGGTTTGCAGTACCTGCGGGACAATCCCCGCGTGGCGGCACTGAGCCCCTATGCCGAGGATGCTCAGGGCCAGCGGCAGTATCTGTGCAAGCGTTACCCAGCCGTGCTGGATTTTCTGCTGCGCGGTTTTGCCCCCGTGTGGCTGCAGCGCCGCTTTGCCCGCCGCCTGGCGTGGTATGCCATGGAGGACCTGGACTTGAACCTAAACCTGGATCTGGGAATGCACTCGGCACGGGCGCATACCGGCATCCCCATCATCAGTGGCTGCTTCATGTTGTTCCGCACCCCGGTGCTGCGGCGGCTGGGTGGTTTTGACGAGGACTACTTCCTGTACTTCGAGGATTTCGACCTCAGCCTGCGCGTGCATGCCCTGGACACACAGGACGGGCTGGCCAATGACCTGGCCTTTGTCCCGGCTGTGAGAATCGTGCACCTGGGCGGGCACAGCGCGCGCAAGGGCTGGCGGCATATCGCCTGGTTTGTGCGCTCCGGCTTGCGCTTTTATCGGCGCTGGGGGTGGCGGCTGTGGTGACGTCTTGTGCAGAACAAACAGGCAGTAAACAGACACCTCAGCCTTGGCAGGGGCGGCGCATGCTGGTGACCGGTGCCAGCGGCTTTATCGGACAGGTGTTGTGTCGGCAGTTGCTGGCCCTGGGCTGTCGTTTGCGGGTGTTGCAGCGCACGCCGGAGCAGAGTCTGCCTGCCGGTCTGGCCGCCAATCTGCCTGCCGACCTGCCCGTCGACATAGCGCTGGGTGATTTATGCGGTCACGAGCATGATCTGCACCAGGCCTGCGCCGATATCGATGTCATTTTCCATCTGGCCGCCCAGGCCCATGTCAATCACAGCAGCAGGGAAGGCTTGATCGAGACCAATGTGCATGGCACCCGCCGTCTGCTGCAGGCGGCACAGCAGGCGGGGGTGCGCCGCATCGTGTTCTTCAGCAGCATTCTGGCGGCTACGGCGAACACAGATTACGGTGAAAGCAAGCGCGAGGCCGAGAAACTCCTGCTGACGGCAGCCGGCACGGATGGCATTGAAGTCTGCTGCCTGCGTCCGGCCAATGTGTATGGGCCGGGCATGCAGGGGAATCTGCAGACGCTGATCCGCCTGATCCGCAAACGGGTGTTCCCGCCGCTGCCCGCTGATGCCGGGCAGATGTCCCTGGTGGGGGTGGAGGACTTGTGCCAGGCCGCCCTGCTGGCCGCCATCAACCCACAAGCCAATGGCAAAACCTATACCGTGACGGATGGCCAGTCCTATGCCCTGCGTGATGTCGAACAGGCCATCCGTCTGGCGCTGGGGCAGCGGTTGCGGCGCTGGTCTGTGCCCTTGTGGCTGCTATGGCTGCCGGCGCTGCTGCTGGAGCTGGCCGGGCGGCTGCTGCCTGGGCAGAACCTGCCGGGCCTGCGCAGTTACCGGATGCTGACGGCGGATTCGCGGGTCTCGGGTGAGGCAATCTGCCATGAACTCGGCTATACTCCGCACTCGACTTTCTATACGGCGCTGCTAGAAATCCTGGAACAACAGGCAGGGATTGATTCATGACAAAAGGCATTATTCTGGCTGGAGGAACCGGCACCCGGCTGCACCCGATGACAGTCACCATCAGCAAGCAATTGCTGCCGGTCTACGACAAACCAATGGTGTACTACCCGCTGGCCACGCTGATGCAGGCCGGTATCCGCGACATCCTGGTCATCTCCACCCCAACCGACCTGCCCCTGTACCGTACCTTGCTCGGTGATGGCCAGCGCTGGGGCATCTCCCTCAGTTATGCCGAACAGCCCAGCCCCGACGGCCTGGCCCAGGCGTTTCTGATCGGTGAGCAGTTCATCGGCGACAGCAGTGTCTGCCTGATCCTGGGCGACAATATCTTCTACGGCAACAGCCTGGAAGAGAAACTGCAGCGGGCCGTGCAGCAGGAAACCGGCGCCACCATTTTCGCCTATTACGTCAACGACCCGGAGCGCTATGGGGTGGTGACACTGGACGCGAACAACCGGGCGATCGACCTGGAGGAGAAACCGCAGCAGCCCAGGTCTCACTACGCCGTCACCGGGCTGTACCTGTACGACAACGACGTCGTCGACATCGCCAAACAGATAAAGCCCTCGCCCCGCGGCGAGCTGGAGATCACCGATATCAACAAGCACTACATGCAGCGTGGGGACTTGCAGGTGGAGCTGTTCAGCCGGGGCACGGCCTGGCTGGATACCGGCACGGTGCAATCCCTGCTGGACGCGGCCAATTTCATCCGTGTACTGGAAGAACGCCAGGGTTTGAAGATTGCCTGCCCGGAAGAGATTGCCTACGCCCAGGGTTATATCGATGCCGACCGCCTGCGGGAACTGGCCCGGCCGCTGGAAAAAAGCGGCTATGGGCAGTATCTGCTGGGCTTACTAAGGAGCCAGTGATTATGGATAGCATCCCCACCCGCATTGCAGACGTGCTGATTCTGGAGCCGACCGTGTTCAGTGATGAGCGCGGTTTTTTTATGGAAACCTTCCGGCAGTCCTTTTTTGATGAGCTGATGCCCGGTTTGCACTTCGTACAGGACAACCACAGCCGTTCCCGACAGGGCATTCTGCGTGGCCTGCATTACCAGCTGATTCAACCCCAGGGCAAACTGGTGCGGGTGGTGGCGGGTGAGATTTATGATGTTGCCGTGGATATGCGCATGCACTCGCCCACGTTGGGGCAATGGGTCGGCGTGCGGCTCTCGGCGCAGAACAAGCGCCAGTTGTGGGTGCCGCCAGGCTTTGCCCATGGTTTTTATGTGCTCAGTGAGACAGCGGAAATAGTCTATAAGTGCACGGATTACTACGCCCCCCAGCACGAGATTTCCCTGCGCTGGGATGACCCGCAGCTGGCCATCGACTGGCCACTGCTCCCCGGGCAGGCCCCGCAGTTGTCGGCCAAGGACAGTGCGGGCCTGTTGCTGAGCAACGCCCCGGTTTATACCTGAGCGCCGGGTTTATCACTGCAAACCTGGTTTATCATAACCACTACCGATGCCACTACTGATGCCAGAGCCAAAAGCGGAAACCAAAGTGCTGCTGCTGGGCAGCGAGGGCCAACTGGGCCAGACGCTGTTGCAGGTTTGTGGCCTGGGCTTAGGTAAAGGCCAGGGCCTCGACGCAGGCTATACTCTGACTGCCTGGTCACGGCAGCAAGTGGATATCTGCGATGAGCCCGCCCTGTGGGCCATGCTGGACCAGTTGCAACCGGACCTGCTGATCAACGCGGCGGCCTATACGGCGGTGGATGCCGCCGAACAGCACAGCGCGGAGGCCTACGCCGTCAATGCCACCGCCGTGACCAGCCTCGCCCGCTGGACGGTGGCCAATGCGGCCTGGCTGTTGCACCTGTCCACCGATTTCGTGTTTGCCGGGGACTGCAACCGACCCTATACCCCGCAGGACCCAACCGGTCCGCTGGGTGTCTATGGCCAAAGCAAGCTGGCCGGTGAGCAAGCCCTCACCAGCCTGGCCCCGGCGCACAGTTGCATCATCCGCACCTCCTGGCTGTACTCGCCCTATGGCAGGAATTTCGTCAAGACCATGCTGCAACTGATGCGGCAGCGCGACAGTCTGAAAGTGGTGGCCGATCAACTGGGCACGCCCTGCTCCACCTTCTCGCTGAGCCGTTGCATCCTGGCGGCACTGCACCACCGGCCGACCGGTATTTATCACTGGAGTGATGCCGGCAGCGCCAGTTGGCACGAGTTCGCCCTGGCCATTCAGCAGCAGGCAATGGCCCTGGGACTGCTCAAGAGAACCATCCCCATTCACCCGATTCCCGCCAGCGAATACCCAACCCCGGCCCGGCGCCCGGCCTACAGCGTACTGGACAAACACGACACCACGGCAACGCTGGGCTGCACCCCCCGACCCTGGTCAAGCGAGCTGCACGAGGTGCTGACCCAGATGCGGGATTTGGAGAGTGGTGCGGCGACACATAGTGACACTTTAAGAGGGTGAGTCATGAAAGTTGAACTAGTCACCAACCTCAAGCGTCAAGCAACAAAGATCCTGGCTGATTTGCACGAGAGCAAAGAGGCTGTTTTGATAACCGAATATGGTCAGCCGTCAGCTTACCTGGTTGATGTTAAGGGCTATGAGTTTATGCAGCGCAGATTGGTGCTGCTGGAAGGATTGTCGAAGGGAGAGCGGGCAATTCTGGAGGGTAAGACCATCTCCCATAGCAAAGCCAGGGAGCGGATGCAGAAGTGGTTGAAGTAATATGGACCGACCCGAGCAGTTTCCGGAATCTGGCCATGTTTCACCAGAGCTGCCTGATTCAATACCGATATATAAAATTCTTGATAATTTATAGATAAACTTATATATTTCCTCGCATGAAGAAATTGGAATTCTTAGGCACCTGCCAGGAAGACATAAGGAGTTTCCCTGTGGAAGCTCGTAGGGATGCAGGGTTTCAACTGCATTTCGTACAAATGGGACAAGATCCTTCCGACTGGAAGCCCATGAAAACTATCGGGGTCGGGGCGGTTGAAATTCGAATACACAAGGAAGGTGAATGGCGAATCATTTATGTCGCCAAATTTCACGGGAAAGTATGTGTCTTACACGCTTTTGAGAAGAAGACCAAGAAAACTCGGCAGTCGGATATAGCACTTGCCAAACAGCGATATAAAGAGGTTGTGAGTCGTGAAGAAACAAAGCAAAAAAGCCGCTAGTAATATTTTCCTGGATCTAGGTTTCGAGCCGGCTGAGGCTGCGGTATTGCAGATGCGTGCTACTCTTATGAGTGATCTTCGAGATTACATTGAGGTAGAAAAGCTCACGCAAACAGAGGCAGCGGAACGACTCGGTATCGCACAATCAAGAGTATCTGATCTTGTTCGCGGCAAGTGGGAAAAATTCAGTCTCGAAATGCTCATTACTCTTGAAGCTCGAATTGGTCGAACTGTGAATGTCGAGTTGGCTGCATAAGCAGGTGCAGGCTTGTGTACCGGGTTGAGTACAGAGTTTGCCTGAACCCGCCCGCTGGCGTATAGTACCGCCACTTTTTAGTACTGCCATGTGGGCACTGTTCTTTTTTGAAGGCAGCAGGTTTGCAGGTAGCAGGAAACTCCCGGCTTATGCGACATCTTCTCATCACCGGCGGTGCCGGTTTTATCGGCTCGAACTTCACTTACTACTGGCGCCAGCAATACCCCCAGGACCGCCTGCTGGTGCTGGATGCGCTGACCTACGCCGGCAACCTGGATAATCTGCGCGCGCTGCAGCAGCAGGATCAGGAGCAGAACCACTTCCGTTTTGTGCAGGGTGATATCTGCGATCAGGCGCTGGTCGAGCAGTTGCTGCGCGAGCACCGCATCGACACCGTGGTGCATTTTGCTGCCGAGAGTCATGTCGATCGCTCCATCAGCGGGCCGGATGCGTTCATCAACACCAATATCGTCGGCACCCACAGCCTGCTCAAGGCCGCCCGCAACTGCTGGCTGGGCGAGGGTAATCCGCTGGTGGACACGCATCATTTCCACCATGTCTCCACCGATGAGGTCTATGGCACCCTCAGCCCGGAGGACCTGCCGTTCTCCGAAACCACCCCGTATGCGCCGAATTCCCCTTACGCCGCCAGCAAGGCCGCGTCCGACCACCTGGTGCGGGCCTACCACCATACCTATGGTCTGCGCGTCACCACCAGCAACTGCTCCAACAATTATGGGCCGTTCCAGTTCCCGGAAAAACTGATCCCGCTGTGTTTGCTCAATATACTGCGCGGCCAGCCTTTGCCCATCTACGGCGATGGCCAGCAGATACGCGACTGGCTGTACGTGGATGATCATTCGCGCGGTATCGATCTGATCATCAACCGGGGCCGCAAGGGCGAGACCTACAATATTGGCGGCAACAATGAGTGGGCCAATATCGATACGGTGAAGCTGTTGTGCAAGATCGTGGATCAGAAGTTTGTCACTGACCGCAGTCTGGCCGAGCGTTTCAGCGCCAGCCCCTGCGCCCGCCGTGTGCCGGCAGCCAGCCTGATCGAGTTCGTCAGCGACCGGCCGGGGCATGACACGCGCTATGCCATCGATGCCGAGAAGATCATGGCCGAGCTGGGCTACCGGCCGGTGGAGGTGTTTGAATCGGGTCTGGAGAGTACGGTGCAGTGGTATCTGGATAATGAGGCGTGGTGGCGGGAGATTTTGGCGCGTTGAGCTCGTTTTCATTTCTGCATGCTGGATCACTTCGTGGTGTTGGAGCACTTCGTAGTGTTGAATCACTCCGTAGTGCCGAGTCGCGCTACTGTGTGAATAGTTCCGAACGCACCGCCAAGGCGGCGCTTTAAGGTTCGGAACCATTCACACAGCATCACGCCTCTGGGGCTGGAC
>JAVVEG010000006.1:0-146921 GCA_032251455.1 Pseudomonadales bacterium
GGCTGGACGGGGTTCGAACAGTGCACGGTTTTTGCCTGGTGCCTGGTGCCTGGTGCCTGGTGCCTGGTGCCTGGTGCCTGGTGTCGGTGCTGGGGGATGAGAGGATTGTTTGCTCTGGAACCTGCCTCTGCTGCAGAGGGGTGATGTGGTGGGAAATTTCCGGGACCCTGAGCCGCCAGGGAGGGCGGCGACGGAGCGACCCAGGGATTGGGTTCAAGCGCGTCCCGGGAAATTCCCACGACAGCGCCCCTCGAGCTACGGAGTACTGATCCTTTACCAGTCTGTCGAATCTTTGTCTTGTGGTGAAAATACTCCGTCGTGTTGGTGTTGGAGCACTTCGTAGTGCCGGAACACTTCGTAGTGTCGGATCACTTCGTAGTGCCGGATCACTTCGTAGTGCCGAGTCGCGCTACTGTGTGAATAGTTCCGAACGCACCGCCACGGCGGCGCTTTAAGGTTCGGAACTATTCACACAGCATCACGTCTCTGGGGCTGGACGGGGTTCGAACAGTGCACGGTTTTTGCCTGGTGCCTGGTGCCTGGTGTCGGTGCTGGGAGATGAGAGGGTTGCTTGCTCTGGAACCTGCCTCTGCTGCAGAGGGGTGATGTGGTGGGAAATTTCCGGGACCCTGAGCCGCCAGGGAGGGCGGCGACGGAGCGACCCAGGGATTGGGTTCAAGCGCGTCCCGGGAAATTCCCACGACAGCGCCACTCGGGCCACGGAGTGCAGAGCCCTTGCCAGTCTCTTCCCAGTCTCTCGCCAGTCCTTCGCCAACCCAGTGTCAAGCCCTGTACAACTACTGCTGAATAACCCATTTCCCCTGCCGATACAAAGCCTTCCAGCCAGTCGGCTTGCCTTTGTCCTCGGTCTGCACATAGTGCTCAGCATTCTTGCGGCTATAGCGGATCACCGTCTTGTTGCCTTTCTCATCGCTGCCGGGAGCCTGCAACAAATAAGCATATTTGGGATCCAGTTCATCCGCATGCGCCAACAGCTCAACTACCAAAGGTGCCCTGGTCTCCCGGTTGCGTGGAAATTTGCTCGCCGCCAGAAAAAGTCCGGCAGCACCATCACGCAAGACATAATAATCATCCACTTTCTCACAGGCCAGTTCCGGCATGGGTACCGGTTCCATTTTGGGTGGAGCGGCCTCACCATTGCGCAACAGCTTGCGTGTGTTTTTGCAGTCTTCGGCAGTACAGCCAAAATATTTGCCAAAGCGACCCGATTTCAACTGCATATCGGACCCACATTTGTCACATTCAATAACCGGGCCGTCATATCCACGCAGCTTGAAACTCCCCTGCTCCACCTCATAACCGGCACAGTCAGGGTTATTGCCACAAACATGCAGTTTACGGGTTTCATCAATCAGATAACTGTCCATGGCGACATGACAAAGCGGGCAGCGTCTGCGCTGCCGCAGTTGTTGATTCTCAGCTTCCTCGGCAGCTTCTTCATTCTCGATGTTGATGGCATCCTCACCCGGGATCAGGTTCAAGGTGGATTTACAACGCTCGGCTGGCGGTAATGAGTAACCAGAGCAGCCCAGAAATACGCCGGTAGAGGCCGTGCGCAACTGCATCGGCCGACCGCATTTGGGGCAGGGAATATTGGTTTCCGTTGGATTATTGGCCCGCATGCCGCTTTCTGCCGAGGAGGCCTCTTCCAACTGACGAGTGAAATCCTCGTAGAATTCATTGAGCACCTTTTTCCAGTCCTTGTCCCCAGCAGCAATTTGATCCAGGGAATCCTCCATTTTGGCGGTAAAATCATAATCCATCAGATCCGAAAAGCTCTCCAGCAAACGTTCGGCTACGATATCGCCCATTTTCTGCGCGTAAAATCGCCTGCCTTCAACCTTGGCATAACCACGATCCTGGATGGTGGAAATGATGGCCGCATAGGTTGATGGTCTGCCAATATTGCGTTTCTCCAACTCCTTGACCAGGCTGGCCTCGGTGTACCGTGGCGAGGGCTTGGTAAAGTGCTGCTTCGGATCGAGTTGCTGCAGAGAGACCTGCTCGCCAACTTTGATGTCCGGCAGCACCACATCTTCCTCTTTACCTGGCATGACCCGCAAATAGCCATCAAATTGCATGATGCGTCCCTTGGTACGCAATTCAAACTGATCGGCATTGACTGTCACCAAGCTGCTCAGATAACGTGCCGGTGGCATCTGGCAGGCGACAAAATGCTGCCAGATCAGCGCATAAAGGCGCTCGGCATCACGCTCCATGGTTTGCAATCGATCTGCCAGTACACGGACATCCGTTGGTCGGATAGCTTCATGTGCCTCCTGCGCCCCTTGTTTTGCACTGTAATGCTGAGGTGTGTCAGGCACATAGCGGTTGCCAAATTTTTCGGTGATATAGTCGCGACACTGCTTGATGGCGTCATCACTCAAATGGGTCGAATCAGTCCTCATATAAGTAATGTAGCCTGCCTCGTAGAGGCGTTGTGCCAATACCATGGTTTTCTTGACACCAAAACCAAGCCTGGTGCTTGCCGCCTGCTGCAAGGTTGAGGTGATCAGTGGGGGTTTTGCTTTGGATGTTGTAGGTTTGTCTTCGCGGCGGACCACCTCATAGCGGGCATCCTGCAAGCTGGCAATAGCCTGATCAGTAAGCTCTTTGTTGCTGGGCCGGAAATTCTCACCAGCCTGCTTGACCACCTGTAGGCGCAATAGCTGTTGCTGCTGAGTACTGACATCGGCAAACAGTTCCCAGTATTCTTCTGGAACAAAGGCACGAATTTCACGCTCCCGTTCAACTATCAGGCGCACAGCCACTGATTGCACTCGTCCTGCCGAAAGGCCTCTGGCCACTTTTTCCCAGAGTAGCGGGGACACCATGAAGCCAACAACACGGTCCAGGAATCGTCGTGCCTGCTGGGCCTGGACATATTTCATGTCGAGCATGCCGGGATGGGAAAACGCTTCGTTGATGGCTTTTTTGGTGATTTCGTTGAAGACGACCCGTTTGTACCGGTTCTTGTCGCCACCAATGGATTCCTGCAGGTGCCAGGCTATCGCCTCTCCTTCACGATCAAGGTCGGTAGCCAGATAGATAGTGTCAGCATCCCTGGCCAGCTTTTTAAGCTCAGCAACCACTTTCTCCTTGCCGGGAAGTATTTCATAACGTGCTTTCCAGTCATGCTCAGGATCTACCCCCATCCTGGCAATTAATTGTTGACGCGCCTTCTTTTGCTTATGTGCAGCTTTCTCTTCGGCTGACAAGGCCCGGGTAACTGCGGCCGCCCTGGCCCTCTCCGCTGGCGTACTGCCATTACTGTTGCCGCTGGTGGGCAAATCGCGGATGTGTCCCACGCTGGACTTCACGACAAACTCATTACCCAAATATTTATTGATGGTCTTGGCTTTGGCTGGGGATTCCACTATTACTAACGATTTACTCATTAAAGACACTATCCTGGTTGCTGTTTTGGCGCGTATTTGCCAGCCACACATACGCACAATGGTGAATCAGTACGGTATCCGGGCTAAAAGAAAGCCGACATATATAAGGGCTGTGAAGCTACGGGTCAAGCTTTATGGTGAAGGACACCCTGAATAAGTTATCCTTTGTTACAGCAAAGTTACAGCAAACCGGGACGGGCAGCCACGTTGCCCAGGCACCTGATCAGCAAACCACTTCGTGCGTCCAGCCATGGGAGTCAGCAATTTCTCCACGCTGGATACCCACCAGCAAATCATACACTTTTTGCATGACTGGCCCGACTTGTTCGCCATTCCCGAAGAAGGTATGCCACTGCCCATCAACCAGAATTTTTCCGACCGGCGAGACTACCGCAGCAGTCCCACAGGCACCGACTTCGACAAAATCATTTATTTCGCGACGTAATTCAATAGGACGATGCTCTGTCTGCATGCCCAGTTCCTGTTCTGCCAGGGTCATGATCGATCTTCGGGTCACGCTGGGCAGGATCGCATTGGAGCGCGGAGTGACAAACCGGTTGCCGGTCATGACTACCACAATATTGGCCGAACCTGCCTCATCTATATAGCGATGGCTGGCTGAATCCAGATAAAGCGCTTCGTTGGCACCCGCATCATGAGCCTGTTTGGTGGCCAGCAAGCCGCCGGCATAATTTGCGCCCACCTTGTAATTACCGGTCCCAACAGGCGCGGCCCGATCCAGATCTGACACCGCCAGACTGATCACGGCCAGACCCGCACTCTTGTAGTAGGGGCCTACCGGTGAAACAAAAACCCGAAACTCGAACTCTTTGGCTGTACGCAGGCCCAGGTTTTCGCCGACCCCAATCAACATCGGACGAATATACAGCGCAGCACCTGACCCATAAGGGGGAATCCATGCGTAATTGGCGCGCACAGCCTCTTCCACCCCTCGAATGAACAGTTCCCGTGGCACCTCTGGCATCAACAAACGTCCTGCTGCCTGATTCATGCGTTCACTGTTCAAATCCGGGCGAAACAATAACACCCGTCCATCGGCGGCAGTCTGGGCCTTCATGCCTTCAAAACACTGCTGGGCATAGTGCAGTGCCGGGGCGCCTTCATGAATGGAAATCATTTCCGAGCCGATCAGTTCACCCGACGACCACTTGCCTTCTGCATAAATGGCTCTGAACCTGGCATCGGTACTACGATACTGAAATCCGAGTTCTGCCCAATTGAGATTTTTCTTAGCCCTTGACTGTTCCAATTTATCACCCTTTACTTATGCCCTGACCACGACCTGAAACCACAGGCATCGGTGTTCTGACGATGCAATGGGCGGCTATTATCCTTGAATAAACTGGCAAGTTCCACTCCGGCTGAGCACCTCGATCCAGCTCGGAGCCATCCCTTGATTGATATCGGTGCCAATCTGAGCCACGACAGCTTTGATCATGATCTGGTCGATGTGGTGGCGCGTGCAAACGAGGCTGGATTGCAACATATCATTTTGACCGGCACCAGCCTGGCGTCGATTCATAAAGCCCTGGGAATCTGCCGGAGCCACCACGGATTCTCAGTCACTGCCGGCATCCACCCTCATGAAGCCGCACAGGCCAACCAGGAAACGCTGACTGAAATCAGGCAACTGACTGCGCTGCCCGAAATCGTGGCCATCGGAGAAACGGGGCTGGATTTCAACCGTAATTATTCTCCCCACCCTGATCAGGAACGGGTTTTTGAGGAACACCTGGCCCTGGCCTGTGACCTGGACTTACCGGTTTTTCTGCATCAGCGTGACGCTCATCATCGCTTTCTGCCCATCCTGAAATCCTTTCGCGATGAGCTCAAGGGGGGTGGCGTGGTGCATTGCTTCACCGGCAGTCGCGAAGAGCTGTACGCTTATCTGGACCTGGATATGTATATTGGTCTGACCGGGTGGATATGTGATGAGCGCAGAGGGCAAGATCTGTTGCCTCTGATCCGGGAAATTCCTGCCAACCGCCTGCTGCTGGAGACTGATTCCCCCTATCTGTTGCCCCGCAGTCTCAAACCCAGGCCAAAAGGCCGACGCAACGAACCGGCCATGTTGACTGAAGTGCTGCGAATGGTCTCAGCGCAGACCGGCCGGTCCTGCCAGCAACTGGCACAGGAAACCACTGCCAATGCCGTGGATTTATTCCATCTGGAGCTATCTCACGGCTTGACACCCCATGAGCTCAGCAGTGTGCATCCAGATAATCCGCAACATCAAGCGCGTTGAAAGGCCAGTCCAGTTCGGCCTTGGTCCCTGGTATGCCCAGAACAGGAATACGCAAACCATAGGTGCTGACCATGGTTTCTGCATCGCTTATGTCAATTTTTCGCAGAGTGAAGCCTGTCAGCTGGGTCAGCAACAGCTCTTCCGCCTGTTCACAGAGATGGCAGCCGCTTGTGGTATACAGAATCAGTTCAGGCATCCTGCCTCTGCTCCCGTGCTGACACTGCCGGGCCTGTCAATTCATGCCTGGCCACCTGGATACACTCTGCAATCAGCCTGGGACCAGAATAAATGAAACCGCTGTACAGCTGGACCAATGCTGCTCCGGCAGCGAATTTCTCTGCCGCATCTGCTGCTGTCATGATCCCCCCCACCGCGATAACAGGCAGGCGCCCAGCCAGACAAGCAACCAGGTGTCTCAGCACTGCCGTCGAGCGCGCTGTCAAAGGGGCTCCACTCAGCCCCCCTGCCTCATTGCAGTGAACACTGCCCAGCACTGCTGTGCGATCCAGCGTGGTATTGGTGGCTATGACTCCCTCTATGCCATGTTGTACCAGGACCTCCGCAATCAGGGCAATTTCCTCATTATCCAGATCAGGTGCAATCTTGACGAGCAAAGGCACGTGCTTGCCATGTTCGGCACGCAAACGGTGTTGTTCGCTTTTCAATAAACCCAGCAACTGCGGCAGTTCTTCACCAAACTGCAAGGCCCGTAATCCGGGGGTATTGGGCGAAGACAGATTGATGACGATATAGCTGGCAAACGGATAGGCCTTGCGCAAACAAACCAAGTAATCCTCGGCAGCCCTGGCGACCGGGGTATCCCGGTTTTTCCCTATATTGATGCCCAGCACCCCTTTGAACCGGCTGGCCTGGATTCGCGCCAGGGCATGATCGATTCCCTTGTTGTTGAAACCCATGCGATTGATGATGGCCTGTTCCGTTTTCAGGCGGAACAACCTCGGTTTGGGATTACCACTCTGCGGGCGCGGGGTCAGCGTGCCCACTTCGACAAAACCGAAACCCAAGGCTGCCAATGCCTCGATATGATCCGCATTCTTGTCCAGACCTGCAGCCAGGCCAACCGGATTGGGGAATTCGATACCCATCACTGTGCAGGGGAAGGAGCGCTGCTGGGGAGGTACCGCAAGGGCATTGAGTACGCCAAGCCTGTAGGCCATATCCATTGAGCGCAGGGCCAGCCCGTGTGAGGCTTCAGCAGGCAGATGGAAGAGAATTTGCTTGAGCAAGTTATACAATTTTTTCTATGGCCTGAAATTTATGGTTCTCATCAAAGGATATCCGGAAACGACCCTGTACACCGTCATGGCTGACAAAGGGGCGCAGGATATTGCCGGGAAAGCGCAGACTGGCTCCATCCAAAGACCTGGCCTGAATGTCTCTCGCCTGTCCGGCATAAAGTGCCACATAACGCTCGGCTGGAATATGCAGATCGAAGATCAGGTATTGCAAAATAGTCTCCACCAGCTCTGGCAGCATCACGTATGTCTGCCCTGGCCTGATAGTGAAAATCCAGCGAGCATTATATGTCAGACCAGAGCATGCTGCGATGTTTTCATGTTCTGCGTCTGCTCTTGTCGCACCACAAACATCAGGTTCGGGCAGGGACAAACACTGCCACAAACTGTCCCTAGACATCACTACGAAAACGTTTACAATCCCTGACTTTCGGTCGGAAAGAGCCCCAATAGAGAAGAAACTATGAGCCAACACGGAATTATTACTGAATTGAAGGCATGGCTTTCGGAGCAGATTATTGGCCAGGAAATCCTGGTGGACCGTCTGCTGATTGCTTTGCTTGCCGACGGCCATCTCCTGGTCGAAGGCGCTCCTGGCCTGGCAAAAACAAAGGCAATCAAAGACTTGTCACGTGCTGTTGAAGGTGATTTCCACCGCATTCAATTCACTCCAGACCTGCTCCCCAGCGATATTACAGGCACGGAAATCTACCGCCCGGAAGATGGCTCATTCCGCTTTCAGCCTGGGCCCATATTTCATAACCTGGTGCTTGCCGATGAAATCAACCGCGCGCCGGCAAAAGTGCAATCAGCCCTGCTGGAGGCCATGGCCGAGCATCAGGTCAGTGTGGGCCGGGAGTCTTTCTCCTTGCCCCCCCTGTTTCTGGTGATGGCAACCCAGAACCCAATTGAACAGGAAGGGACCTATCCACTTCCGGAAGCACAACTTGACCGCTTTCTGATGCATGTCTCCATCTCTTACCCGGCTACCGATGCCGAACGCCGAATTCTGCAACTGGTACGCAATGAAGCACGCAATATCGCACCAGAGGCTCCCAATGTAATTACTCAGGAGCAGCTGTTTGCCGCCCGTCAGGAAATCCTGGCCATGCACATGGCTCCTGCTGTCGAGGAATACATTATCCAATTGATCATGGCTACCCGTGAACCGGCAAACTACGGGGATGACCTCGTCTCCTGGCTGGAATATGGTGCCAGTCCGCGTGGCACCATCTCTCTTGACCGTTGTTCCCGCGCTCACGCCTGGATTCAGGGCAAGGATTTTGTCAGCCCGGATGATGTCCAGGCTGTCTTGTTCGATGTGCTGCGACACAGAATATTATTGAGCTTTGAAGCTGAGGCCAGTGGTATTACCCCGGACAAAGTGCTGACCACGATACTCGAAAGGGTGCCATCAGCCTGAACCGGGTGACGTTTATGTCCACGCAACACCAGAACATCAATCCACACCAGGCGCTTTACCAGAGCAAAGGAGCAGTCATTTCCCTGCAACAGCTGCTTATTCAGCGCTTTGCAGCCAAGACTGTCGAGTACCTCACCCATAACCGCTCGATAGCAGGTATTTCCGGCCTCCATCTATCGAAACTACGTGGCCGGGGCATCGATTTTGAAGAGTTCCGCCTCTACCAGGCGGGTGACGATATTCGTACTATCGACTGGCGGGTGACTGCCAGAACGGGCAAACCCCACACCAAGGTGTTTCGTGAAGAGCGGGAACGCCCGGTAATCATCGCTGTCGACCAGTCCAGCAGCATGTTCTTCGGCAGCCAGATTGCATTCAAATCGGTGGTTGCGGCCCAGGCAGCAGCCATTTTCTGCTGGATGGCCATTGACAATGGTGACCGTGCCGGGGGGCTGGTCTATTCGGATACACACTACAGTCTGGTGCGCCCCAAACGCAGCCGGCGCTCTGCCTTGCACCTGCTGAATCAGATTTACGAATTCAACCAGCGCCTGAGTCAGAAAAACCTGAACACCACCGCCGAACGCGAACAATTGGGCCAGACCGGGCTGGCCACTGCACTGGGACAAATTCGTCGCATCACCAAACCGGGCAGCACACTGTATATCATCAGTGATTTTCTCAGCATCAATGATCAGGGTCTGCAATATCTTTCACAACTCTCCAGGCACAATAATGTAGTCTGCTGTCTGGTGTATGATGCCCTGGAAGAGAACCTCCCTGTTCCCGGTTTTTACAGTATTACCGATGGCCGCAACAAAGGCACCCTGAACACCTTCAGTCGCGAAGCCAGGACAAATTATCATCTCGGCTTCGAGCGCCGCATCAACGCCCTGCAGGACGAGTTGAACAAGATGCAGGTGCCACTGATACGACTTAAAACCAATCAACTTGTGGTAGAGCAACTCAGGCTATGGACAACACAGAATCTTTAGTCCAGCTTCCCGTCAGCAATGCACCTGCGGGAGATGACCCTCTCAGTCTGCTGGCTGATATTCACCTGCCTCCGGAAATCGGCTTGTGGCCTTTGGCGCCAGGCTGGTGGGTGGTGATTGCCTTGTTACTTGCTGGCAGCTTCTGGCTGTGTCTGCTGCTTGTGCGCCGGTGGCAACGGCAAAGACGCCTGACTGCCGCGCTGTCGGCGCTGGAGAGCAGCTTCGCTGCCTATCAGACAGCGCTGCAGGAGAAACCTGCAGAGCAGCTTGACGAACTCAAGGCATTGCTGGTCAATGATGTCAATCAGGTACTGCGACGGGTCGCTCTGATTCATTTTCCGGATCAGCCCGTTGCCGGTCTCAGTGGTGACTCATGGGTCAACTTCATTGCCGGCGTTTCGCCCGACACCCTGATCGATGAAGAGCTTCGCTATGCCCTGGCGCAAGGCCGCTTTGCCCCCCGCTGTACCATCGATCCGCAGGCTCTGAGGAGCATGGCACAAGGGTGGATCAAATACTGTTATTTATCTAAACTGAGCGCAAGCAACGACTCTTTACGACTGGCGACCAAGCATGCTTGAATTCACCTGGCCATGGGCATTTGCCACCTTACCACTGCCATTGCTGGTGTACTGGTTCATGAACCGTGCCCCACGCCAGGACGCTGCGCTTTATGTACCCTTCTATCAGCAACTGGCCCAATTGCACAGTGATACATCCCGGCTTTACAACAAACGCCTGCTGACATTATTTACCTGCATGCTCATCTGGCTGCTGGTGGTATTGGCGGCCAGCCGTCCGCAATGGGTGGGCGAGCCCATTGAAATGCCTTCTACCGGTCGTGACCTGATGCTGGCTCTTGATGTATCCGGCAGCATGGAAGCGCGGGATATGGTCATCAACAATACGCAATTGTCCCGTTTTCAGGTCATGAAAGCGGTAGTCAGCGATTTTGTCGAACGCCGGGAAGGTGATCGTCTGGGTCTGGTTCTGTTCGCAGCCCATGCCTATATTCAGACACCACTGACTTTTGACCGGGGCACTGTCGGCCAACTGGTGGAAGAACTTGAAATCGGTATGGTTGAAGAATCGGCCACTGCCATTGGTGATGCCATCGGTCTTGGCGTCAAGCACCTGCGCAGCCGCCCCGAAAACAGCCGTGTGCTGGTCATGCTGACCGACGGGGTCAATAATGCCGGAACCATAACGCCCGAACAGGCCGGACAATTGGCAAGCACAGAAAATATCACCATCTACACTATCGGCCTGGGTGCCGACACCATGGTTCAGCGCTCGTTCCTGGGCGCTCGCGCAGTGAATCCATCGGCTGAAATTGACGAGGCCAGTCTGACCCGGATTGCCGAAATGACCGGCGGACGCTATTTCCGTGCCCGCAACGTGGCCGACCTGGTTGCGGTGTATGAAGAGCTCGACACCTTGGAACCCATTGAGCAGGATGAGCAGACCTATCGCCCAACCCGGATACTTTTCCATTGGCCGCTCGGCATAGCCCTGGCCCTGAGTTTTCTGTTGACCATGGCCTTGCTGCCCTGGGCCTCGCTCTTGCGCTCACGCACTGCTGCCCGTTCGGATCAGGCAGCTGTTCTGGCTAACCGCAACTCGGAAACCTTACTGGAAAACAGGAGCTTTTGATGGATTTTCTGCCTGAAGCCCTGCTTGCCAATTTCCATTTCCTGCGTCCATTGTGGCTGTTGTGTCTGCTTCCAGCCGCTCTTCTCGGTTTCTATTTATGGCGGGTCAATGAAGTCAGTTCCGCCTGGGATAAAGCGATCGACAGCAGCCTGTTACCCTGGCTACTGGACAAGAGCAAGAACGTTGCGCAGCGGACTCCACTGGTTCTGCTGTTACTGGTCTGGACAGTCAGCATCATTGCACTGGCAGGTCCAGTCTGGGAACGCATCCCCCAGCCCATACAGAAACGACAGGACTCGCTGGTTATCCTGCTGGACCTGTCCCTGTCCCTGTATGCCACTGATTTGCAGCCCAATCGACTGACCGTTGCCAAGCGCAAACTGCTCGATGTCCTCGAGATTCGGCGCGAAGGACAGACAGGCTTGGTGGTTTATGCCGGAGATGCCCACACGGTTACCCCCCTGACCGAGGATACCGTCACTATTTCTGCACTGGCACCCTCCCTGAGCCCGAATATCATGCCCGTATTCGGCAGCAACCCACTCGCTGCCATCGAACTGGCCCTGGAATTGCTCACAGACATCAACGCCAGCAGCGGCAAGCTGCTGTTGATCACGGACGGCGTGGAGAGCACTGATGCCAATGACATCCGCAATTTATTGGCAAGCAGCCCTTACAGCCTGTCCATTCTGGGGATAGGAACTGAACAAGGTGCACCCATCCCTGCCAGTGACGGAGATTTTCTGCGGGATGACAGCGGCAATGTCATCAGACCCGTTCTCAACAGCAATTTGCTTGATGATCTGGCGAACAGTCTTAACGGTCGCTACCGTACAGCCGATTTGACTGTCAGCGATGTTGAATACCTGCTTGCCGATTATGATTTCCGCAATGACGAAGCCTTGAGTGAGTCGGGGGAAAATTTTGATATCTGGTATGAAACCGGTCCCTGGCTGTTGCTGCTGATTCTGCCGCTTTGTGCACTGTTGTTTCGACGTGGCTGGGTGCTCACCCTGTTGTTTGCTGTCGGAACCGGCACACTGTTGATGCCAGCTCCTCCAGCACAGGCCCAGGATTTCAACTGGCAGGATTTATGGAAAACCCGTGATCAACAGGCAGCAGAAAGCTATGCCAACGAAGACCCGGAAACTGCTGCTGCCCTGTTCAGGTCCCCGCAATGGAAAGGCAGTGCCGCCTACCATGCCGGTGATTTTCAGACGGCCATCGCCAACTTCAGCCAGTCAGATGATGTCACTTCCCTGTATAACCTGGGCAACGCCTATGCCAAGGCAGAATTGTTCGAACAGGCCATACAGGCCTATGATGCCGCCCTGGCCATTGAAAATGATCATGCCGATGCGCTTTACAACAAGGCGATAGTCGAAGACCTGCTGCAACAGCAGGAGCAGGAACAGCAGGAAAGCCAGAATGCACAGAATCAGGAGCAACAGGAACAACAGGAACAGGAAAGTGCGCAAAGCGAACCTGACGCTAACGAAACGGATCCCCAGGAAGAAAACAACCAGAATCAGGATCAAAGTGAACAGGATCAACAGCAATCAGAATCTGACCAGGAACAGCAACAAAGCGATCAGAACCAGGATAGCCAGCAACAAACGGCAGCCATGACCGAAGACCAGGAATCGCTTGAACAATGGTTGCGCCGGATTGAAGATGATCCGGGTGAACTCCTGCAACGCAAATTTCAGTTTGAATACAGACGTCGTCAGATGGAGAATCGAAACAATAATGGCAACCAGGCAGCGGGAAGGCAAATATGGTAAGCATGAAATCCTTCACTCTTCTGCTTATTAGCGCTGTATTTTTATGTGCAGGCATCTCCGGCAGCCAGGCACAAACCCAATCCGTTGAAGCCAGCGTAGACCGCACCGAATTGATTCGTGGTGAAACAGTAAACCTGACCCTGCGCGTGTTTGGGCAACAGGGTGGCGTACAAATGGACCTGACCCCATTGGAAGAAAACTTCGACATCATCGTCACTCGCACTTCGAGTCAAATGCGGACCATAAACAGTCGCACCGAAGCCTGGACCGATTATATCTTGACCTTGTTCCCACGCACGACCGGCACTCTGGAGATACCGGCACTGACCGTTGCCGGGCAAACCACCTCACCGGTCAGCGTTGAGGTACTGCCGCAAACCCAAAACGCAATCACGCCGGGCCAGACCTTGTTTCTGGAGGCTGTGATCAACAAGGACAGCATCTATGTCCAGGAGCAGCTGCTCTTCAATATCCGCCTGTATTACACCATCAATGGCATACGCAACCCCCAGTTTACCGAAGTCGACATCGGCGATGCGGTCATACAGCAGATAGGTTCTGCCAATCAATATGAAAAACTGATCGATGGCGTGCGTTATGGTGTTTATGAAAAACAATATGTCATTTTTCCCCAGCGCAGTGGCCAGCTCAAGATTCCCGATATTGTCTTTCGTGGCGAAGTCGCTGACGGGTCCAGTAATTTCGTATTCCGCAACCTGAACACCCGCACCATTACGGCATTTGCCGAGGGGTATGAAATCACCGTCAAGGAAAGACCAGCGAGCTTCCCTGCCAGTGCCATCTGGCTCCCTGCAAGCAATATCAGCCTGACCGAATCGTGGAGTCAGGATGTCACCCGCCTGCAGGTTGGCGACACCGTCACCCGTCAGATCACCATCACTGCCAATGGGCTCGATGGTGCAGCGCTGCCTCCCCTGGAATTGCCTCCACTGGAGCGCTTCAGTACCTATAGCGATCCCGCCGAGATTGAAAGAACCTTTGTCGATGGCAATATTGTTGGCACCCGTATCGAAACCCAGACACTGGTAGCTACCGAGGCGGGTTCCCTGGAAATTCAGGCCATCACCCTGCCCTGGTGGAATGTTGATAGCGAAGAACTGCAGACCGCGACTATTCCGAGTTCTTTCATTCGCATTGAGGCTGCAACGCCTTCCAATGGAGCCGTGGAAGAGCCGGCAGTCACTGATCCGACAGACGAACCCCAAGCTGCTGGCACCCGAAATACGGCCATCGAAGACGACCTGATTGCCAGTGCCTCCCCCTCGCTGTGGATGGTTTTGCTTGCCACGTTGGTCTGCGCTGGTTTGTTGCTGGCCTGGTCTCTGGCCAGACACAAGCGACACAAGCACGAACAGACTGAACCGCTTATTGAACAAAAACCAGTTTCTCCAGCTTATGAAACAGAAATAGCCATCAGCAATGAAGCGGCTGCTTTCACTAAATTGCAACAAGCCTGCAAGCAGGAAGATATCGTCAAACTCCGCCTGGCTCTTATCGCCTGGGGACGCCAGTATTACCAGGATGCCCGTCTGTATACACTTGATGATCTGTTCAGCCATCTTGGCAATGCGCAACTGCAGGAGCTCGCTATCCGGCTGCTAGGCAGCGTTTACGGCAAACCAGAACAGCAGAACAGCACCAACAAAACCGATTTTGCTGAATTGCTCGGCCTGATTACCGCTGTGCGTCGTCAGAATCACAAAACCCGCAAGCTGGAACGCAAACAGGCACCTTACCTGTTGCCACCACTGTACAAATCCTGAATATGGAAAATTCCAGACCTGTCTATTCCACGGCCAGCGGTCGGCTTTGTCCTGACTGTAAACAGGCCATAGCCCAGTGTCGCTGCACCCGAAGCGTACCCGGCAAAGTGTATGCTGATGGCTCATTGCGGCTGAAAATGGCAAGCAAGGGAAGGAAAGGCAAGGCAGTAACCTGCATTGAAGGTCTTGCTCTTGATCAACCTGCTCTGGCCCAATTGGCGGCTCAATTGAAAAGTCGATGCAGCAGTGGCGGCACGGTAAAAAACGGGATTATTGAAATCCAGGGAGACCATCGCCTGTTAATTCAAAAACTATTATCGGAGCAAGGGTATAAAAGTAAAATTTCAGGCGCCTGAAGCTGAAGTATTCCTGTTCGCTTTTACCTGCCTCAATAATTGATTCACTAGTGCACGCAGATTTTTGACTTGTTCTGTTCGAGCTGGGGCAGCATACAGGCCCTGGTTCACCACCTGATCGACCTGTAGCAATAACTTTTTCAGTTGCGGCAGTGCTGCCGCCAGTCTGTGAGCATAGGCACTGGCCCCCTCGCCAGTCTCCCGCGCCAGACCGTACCTTGCCATGCGCCGGCAAAACTGCAGATAGACCCGCTCCATCGTATCCAGACTCTCTTCCCTGCGTTGCCACCATAACCAGAGAGCCACTAAAGACAGCACGGCGGCAAGCAATGCCAGCAGCACAGTGAGCCCCCATTTTCTACCCTCTACGCCCAGCAAGTTATCCAAAAACTGTAATTGCAGGTCGGTGTCATAACTGATGACCCATCGGTTCCAGGCGTAATCCATGGCATCGAGCCGTAATCTCAGATTATTCAACCAGGGTGTATCTCGAAACCGTAAAAAGGAAAATGGCGATTCCTCCAGGAATCCCGAGCTGTCGGCAAAAAAGGATTCAGCACCCTGTATGATCCTGTCCGGCGCCACCCAGGCAGTCGGGTCGAATCTGACCCAGCCACGCCCTTCCAACCAGACTTCAGTCCAGGCGTGGGCGTTGTACTGATAAATCATCAGATAGTCATCAAAGCGATTGAATTCCCCACCCTGATAGCCGGCAACCACTCGCGCAGGGATACCTGCCACACGCAGCAGGTAGGTCATACTGCCGGCATAATGGGCACAGAATCCTTCCCGGGTTTGAAATAAAAAATCATCGATACTGGCTTCTGAGAGGATGGGTGGCGTCAAGGTGTAGAAAAAAGGCTCGTCACTGAACCGTTGCAAGATCGCCATGACCAGGTCCAAATCACTGTCGTATCGTTGTCTGAGTTCATTGGCCAAGGCCCTGGCTGCCGGGTTGCCGGCTTCCGGTAACTGCAGTGCTTCGGCCCGGCTGCGACGCGACAGTTCCCGGTCAAAGGCAGCAGCTGGGTAAGACTTGACCTGGTATTGCAGACGCTGGTTGACCGGGCGACGGTTGACCAGGGTGCCATTGCGGTCAAGCAATACCCCTGCGCTCTGAACTTCCGCCATCCTGATACCAAACAACCAGGGCTGTTGGGTCGGCTCAAGGATAATATCGTATTCCAGAATATCGGCATTCGGATCAGTTTCAGCAAATACTTTCTGTGTTGGCTCGGCAAGCGCACTGCGTGAGCGGCGCCAGGTACGACCATCAAAATGGTCAAGCACGAGACCTCGCCAGTACAGTGCTTGGTTGGGCGGTTGCTGGCCATTGAATGTAGCCCTGAAGGCAAGTTCGCCGGAACGCCCGAGTCTGCTGATGTCACCTGGAGTCATTTCATCAGAGATTCCCGTCTGACCGGCACTGGCAGGCAATGGCATGGCCCACAGTGGTGCCACCCTGGGCACCAGCAGAAACATAGCCAGCATCAAGGGTGCACACTGCATGAGCATTACCGAGGCCAGTTGCAAGTGCTTCGAGGGAGCGGTTTCATGACTGTTCATTGACAACATGCAGCTCAACAATACGAGCATAACCAACAGATTGTAAGTTGCTGCCAGCATGCTTTGGGAGTAAATGAAACCCACCATCAGCAAGAGAAATCCCAGGATGATGACAATATAAACATCCCGGCGATCACGCATCTCCAGCAATTTCAGACAGGCTCCGACAAGCAGCAGACTCACTGAAATATCGATCGCTTCTGCCGTCCCCTGGTATTGCATAAAAATGCCCGGAACCACAACCAGTATGATCAGCAGCCGCACCCAGCTGTTGGGACTGGGAAAACTATCCAGATGGATGGCCGTACGCCAGACCAGACAAAGAAAACAGAAAGCACTTATCCATAGCGGCAAACGCGCCACATGAGGAAGCAGCAACATCGACATGAAGACCAGTATCCAGAAAAAGGAAGCCCTTGGAATCTGATTTATCAAGGCCATAATGCCAGCACCTCCAATAACCGATGCTGATGTGCCGGACCATTGCCTGTCTCAATGGCAAGACCTGGCATTTGCAGGCCGGTTGCTTGATCTTTGCTGCTGCGTTGCAAAACAAGATGGCACAAGGCGGACAAGCGGGTTTCCTTATCCAGCCCGGAAAACATGTCCCAATCAAGAATCTGGCTGTCTGCGGCGGTGTCCACAAATTGCTTGATCTTCAAACCCTGTCCTCTGGCCAGGCTTTTCCAGGCTATCTGTTTTAGCGAATCGCCGCTGCGATAATCCCGCAAGCCATGAAAATCCTCTGCTCCTGGGCGCGGCGAGCCCCCCTCCTCTGCCTCTTCCTCATGCCTGTTGAAAGCGGATGCCTGCACGGGGGTACAGCTGACCGGGGCCGGATAAACCAACCCCTCCAGGGCAAGATCCAGATGCGACCAGGCCTGCCACAAACCCAGCGGATAGACAGATCTGATTTTGACTCTGGGCGCCCGCAGAAGACCTCTTTTATTCAGGTTCAATGCGAGGGTTACCCGCTTCCGGGTATTGGCTGCCAATTTTATGTTTATCGTTGCTTCTCCTGGAAAACCCAGCTCGATGGCTTCATGCTGGCGATGTTGCCCTGCCTGCAACAGCAGGACAAACACGCCGCTTTCACCACAAAATCCAGGTTCGCCCCCTATTCCCTGCAACTGCAAGCCATGAAGATTATAGAAGGTATGCAAAATGCCCAGCAGAAACAGGCTGATCATCAGAAAGGCCAGGGCGAAGGCCAGGCTGAGACTGTAGTTGATGGCTGCCACAAAAATAATGAGTGCAACGCTGAAGAACAGCATGCCTTGACGGGTAGGGAGAATGAAAATATTGCGTCGATGCAGGCTCACCAAGTTGGCAGCAGGCACCTGTTTGACCAGCCAGCGCTCCCGCAGGTTCAGGGCCCACCGTTTCAGGAATTGAAAACGTCCACTTGCTGTAGTATCCACTGGCTGAAGGTATCTCCGGTTTGTGCCTGACTTTTCCGGCCAAGCTGAAGCCGGTGCTCGACAACCACCGTAAAAACGGTCTGTACATCCTCAGGAATCACATGCTCACGCCCCTGCATGAAAGCCCAGGTTCTGGCAGTACGTACCAGGGCAATACTGCCTCTGGGAGATAAGCCACAATCAAAATGATTTTCATCTCGGGTACAGGCAATCAGGCGTTGCACATAATCCAGCAGGTGCTTGCTGCAGCTGACACGGGCCGCCGCTTGGCGCATGAGGGCCAGTTCTTCTTCCCCAAAACACTGCTTAATGCCTTCCAGGGCAACACTGCCATGTTCAGTCGTTTCAAGCAAGCGCCGTTCCGCGCTGGAATCCGGGTAACCTATTTTAAGGCGCATCAGAAAACGATCCAGTTGCGATTCAGGTAACGGAAAGGTGCCTGCCAGGGTCACCGGATTCTGGGTGGCAATTACAAAAAAAGGTTGCGGCAAAGCCCTGGTAGCCCCTTCAACACTTACCTGCCCCTCTTCCATGGCCTCCAGCAATGCGCTCTGGGTCTTGGGGGTGGCCCGATTGATTTCATCAGCCAACACAAGCTGGCTAAAAATGGGACCAGGATGGAAATGAAAGGCGGAGGTCTTGCCATCAAATATGGATACACCAAGAATATCAGCCGGCAGCAGATCACTGGTAAACTGGATTCGACTGAATTTGAGACCGAAAACTTTTGCCAGCGCCTGGGCCAGAGTCGTCTTGCCCATTCCAGGCAAGTCTTCAATCAACAGGTGTCCACCACTCAACAGACAGCAAAGTGCCAGCCTGATTTCATGCTCCTTGCCCAGCAAGGCTGATCCAATTTGATCGACAGCGGCTTTGACCTTATCCCGCATTATGCCATCAGCCCTCTCTGCAACCCATGAATCAGCCACTCAGGCTGCCGCTCTCTTGCGCTGTTTCTTTGCACTGTCTTTTCTGCGATCCTCCAAAACCTGAAGATAGGTGGCATCTACATCGCCGGTAATATAGTGGCCATCAAATACCGAGCACTCAAAATCGGTGATATCACGGTTCCCTTCAGCAGCAGCGGCCACCAGATCTTCAAGATCCTGGAAAATCAACCAATCGGCCCCAATCAACTCCTCCACTTCTTTCTCCGTACGGCCATGTGCAATCAACTCATGTGCTGCCGGCATGTCGATACCATACACATTGGGATAACGCACCGGCGGAGCAGCGGAGGCAAAATAGACTTTTCTGGCCCCCGCTTCACGTGCCATTTGAATAATTTGCTTGCAGGTTGTGCCTCGCACTATGGAGTCATCCACCAGCAGCACATTCTTGCCGCGGAATTCGAGTTCGATGGCATTGAGCTTCTGTCGCACCGATTTCTTGCGTTGATTCTGACCTGGCATGATGAAGGTCCGACCGATATACCGGTTTTTTACAAAGCCTTCGCGGTACTTCAAACCCAGGTGATTGGCCAGTTCCAGCGCGGAGGTTCTGCTGGTATCAGGAATCGGGATGACCACATCAATATCATGATCCGGACGGATACGCTTAAGCTTCTCCCCCAGTTTTTCGCCCATGCGCAAGCGTGCCTTGTAAACCGACACCCCATCCATCAGCGAGTCCGGGCGGGCAAAATAGACATGTTCGAAGATACAGGGAGCATGTTTTCCGGACTCGGCACACAGCTGGGTATGCAAATTCCCGTGCACATCTATATAGACTGCTTCACCAGGGGCAACATCCCTAATCAGGCTGAAACCCTGTGAATCCAGCGCAACACTCTCCGATGCCAGCATGTACTCGGTTGCACCACGGTTTTCACGTTTACCAAATACCAGGGGTCGAATTCCATTGGGATCACGGAAACCGACAATACCATGCCCGGAAATCATCACCAGCGCCGCATATGCACCTCGGCAGCGCTTATGAACACCCGCAACTGCAGCAAAGATATCTTCCGGTCGTGGTATTACCTGATGCAATTGCTGCAGTTGATGGGCAAAAATATTGAGTAGAACTTCCGAATCCGAATCGGTATTCATATGCCTGAGATCAGTATTGTACAAATCCCGACCCAGCTCTTCGGAGTTGGTCAGATTGCCATTGTGCGCCAGGCTCAGGCCATAGGGGGAGTTGACATAAAAGGGTTGAGCCAATGCCGGGCTTGAGCTGCCTGCGGTCGGATAGCGCACATGTGCTATGCCCATTTGTCCGACCAGCCTGCGCATGTGACGAGTACGGAAAACATCCTTGACCAGGCCATTATCCTTGCGCAAATTGAGTTTTCCGTGATCACAGGTGGCAATGCCAGCAGCATCCTGCCCCCTGTGCTGCAGTACCGTCAACGTATCGTACAAACAGACGCCAACATCATGTCTGGCCACAACACCCACTAGACCGCACATTCAGTTTTCCCCCTCTTGGTGACCTGTTAGACCGTATTGGCTGGAGTAGCCCCGATTCGTGGCAGGACCCAGTCAATGAACTCGCTACCGTAGGGAATCAGCATGGATTGCTGCCACCAGGTAGCCTCCTGGTAAAAGGGCTGCGTGAAATACAGCACGATGACCATAATCAGAAATCCGCGTGCTACGCCAAAAAGGGCGCCCAGTAATTTGTCGGTTGATTTCAGACCCGTAAAACTGATGAGTTTTGCCATAAAATGGTTGATCAACCCCGCCAGCAGCAAGGTGGCAATACAAAGCAAGGCAAAGGCGAGCACGTAGCGTATCGATTCGCTATTGATCCAGGTGTTGAACACGGGAGCCAGATCAGCACTGTAAAACCGGGCCACGGCGATGGCCAGCACCCAGGCGATGATGGAGAGAACCTCACGAATCAGGCCACGCCAGAGTCCAAATACCGCAGAAATCACAATAATTGCCAGAATGACTGTATCGACCCAGATCATAACACCTCGATCTCGTAGCGGACGATCATGCCTGCCAGTTTGAAGTCCTGACGCAATTGTTCCAGTAAAGCTGCAGCCGCATCCCGGTCAACCAGAGGTCCAACAAAAACAGCAGTCAACTGGCCCTGACTGGAATTCAACTGGCGGGTATAGGCCCGGTGTCCCGCATTTTGGAGTTGCTGCAAAAGTGCCGTGGCATTGGCACTGGAGGCAAAGGAACCCAGGCGAACGCTCCAGCCCTGGGGAAGTCCTTGATTGTCGAGTACTGCCCGGCTTTCAACGATAGGTACTGGCGTGGTATCAGACTGGGTTGCGGTGGCCGCTTCGGCTAAGGGTTCTTGTCCCGCTGAAGGCTCTTGTCCGGCTGAGGGCTCTTGTCCCGCTGAGGGCTCTGCTTGCAAAGTATCAGCGCTGATCACTGGTCTTTGCGGTAACACGGTTTCGGTTTCAGGGAAAGGAGGAATTGGCGGAATACGGCTTTCAAGTTCACGCTGATAACTGCCTCCACCATCAAAAATGACCGGAAGCAACACCAGTGCCACCAATAGCAGCACTACTGAACCTACAATTCTCTGCCGGGTGCTCTGATTCAAACTGGCCTGGCCTCTCAGTGTAACTCAGAACCGGGAGCCGATTCTGTCAGCAAGTGCATCATCTCTGCAACGGTAACAAAGGAGCCGCAGGCAATGATGATATCGTTTTCTCCAGCCTTGTCAGCAGCAGTCTGATAGGCCTCTCCAACAGTCTTGAAGGCTCCCTGGAAACGGGGGCATGAATGCTGGCTCAACGCATGCTCGTGCAGTGTTTGCAACAGTCTTTCCGCAGGCTGGCAACGCGGCTGATCGAAGTGCGCAATATACCAGAAATCCACCACCTTTTCTAAAGAATCAAAGAAACCTTTGTGGTCCTTGTCATGCATCATCGCCAACAACAGATGAATTTGCACAGGTCTGGCAGGATTGCTGCGCTGTAGTTTCAGATTCAATAATTTCGCAGCCAGATTGGCTGCAGCATGAGGATTGTGGGCCACATCCAGCAGCACCGTGCGCCGTCGGGTATTGTCCCTGATCTCCTGGAACCGCCCGGCAAGAGTAAGCTGCTCCAGGCCAGTATTTATGGCTTTCCTGTCGGGCGGATCAGCAAGCAGATGCAGCACCTGCAACACAGTTGCAGCATTGCACAGGTCCAGAGCGGGTTGCGGCAACTCAGGCAGCTCGCAGAATTGCCCGGCAGCATCGTGTCCGTACCAGTACCAGCATTCTGAGTCCTGTGCCAAAGACTTCTTGAAACCGTAATCCTTCCCGAGTTGATAGACGGGCGCCTGTAATGCAGCCGCATGCACGCTGATACTTTCCGGAAGATCGGCATCACCATAGATCAAGGGGGTTTCAGGCCGAAGAATGCCCGCTTTCTCACGGCCAATCAGCTCCCGGGTATTGCCAAGCCAGTCTTGATGATCAAGGTCGATATTGGTGATTAGCGTCAGATCCGGGGTAACGATATTTACCGCGTCCAGACGACCTCCCAGGCCTACTTCCAGAATGAGCACGTCCAGACTGGCCTCCTGGAACAGGAGCAGTGCCGCCAGGGTTGCGTATTCAAAATAGCTCAGTGACACATCCTGCCGACTTGCCTCTATGCGGGCAAAGCCCTGACAGATAAGCTCATCCCTTGCGTCCGACCCTGCTATGCGGATACGTTCGTTGAAGCGCAGGATATGAGGTGAGGTGTAGGTGCCGACTCTTTTGCCATCGGCCTGGAATATTGCGGCCAGCATGGCCACACAGGAGCCTTTGCCGTTGGTTCCCGCCACGGTAATGATCAAGGGTGCCAGGCTGTCATCCCTCGTTCTGTGCAATGGCAAGGCAAGCCGCCGGGCTACTTCCTCAACCCGCTCCAGACCAAGCTCAATCTCCCGGGGATGCTGAGCCTGGATATATTCCAGCCACCTGGACAAAGACCAGGTGGCTTTACTCTTGCTCACTGTTCAGCACAACCTCAGGCACAGGCATGGATTCTTTGTGCATCAGTTTGCCAAGCAGGGAGGATATCCGATTGCGCAGATCATGCCGATGCACAATCATGTCGATGGCCCCATGTTCGAGCAAAAACTCACTGCGCTGGAACCCTTCCGGAAGTTTGACCCGCACTGTCTGCCGGATGACATCAGGTCCGGTAAAACCAACCAGTGCCCTGGGTTCAGCGATGTTGATATCACCCAGCATGGCAAGACTGGCTGACACCCCGCCATAAACGGGATCAATCAAAACCGAAATGAAAGGCAAGCGATATTGTCGCAGGCGCTCCAGAGCCGCAGCAGTTTTTGCCATTTGCATCAGGGAGATCAGGGCTTCCTGCATCCGCGCCCCGCCACTGGTGGAAAAGCAGACCAGGGCCTGTTGCTGAGCAATACAGGTATTGACCGCCTGAACAAATTTTTCTCCAACCACTGCCCCCATGGAACCGCCGATGAAACCAAACTCAAAGGCCCCCACTAACACATCCATTTCATTGACCTGCCCTTGCACCACGACCAGGGCGTCTTTCTCGCCAGTACTTTTCTGGGCAGCCGAGAGCCTATCCTTGTATCTTTTCAAGTCCTTGAATTTAAGCAAATCCACAGGAGTTATATCGGTGAACAACTCCTTTTGTCCATCGGGATCCAGAAACAGCTGGATTCTGCGCCGGGCACTGATGCGCAGGTGATGATCACATTTTGGACAAACGTCCATATTACGTTCAAGATCGGGTCGGTACAGCACGGCCTCACAGCGTGGGCATTTCTTCCACAAACCTTCCGGAACAGTGCTGGATTTACTCTGCTTGCTATTGCCGTTACCACTGCCACCACTGGAGCTCCCTATGGATGGCAGTATCTTGTTAATCCAACTCATAAATCAACCTTTTAAATATATAAAACAATAGCATACAAATTTTATTTAATGTTATCTATTGATTTTCTGAGAACCGCTATCAGCTCCGTACTGCTCGTGATATCCGATTCGCTTATGCCTTGTTTCCCACTTAATTGCGCGATTCTTTCCACCAGGGCACTGCCCACTATAATGCCATCACTGACAGATGCCATTTCTTGCGCACTGCGGCTGTCCTTGATACCAAAACCTACCACGACCGGCAAATCAGTTATACCACGCAATTGTTCTATGCGTATTCGAATTTCACCTTTGTCACGAATGGCGGCACCAGTAACCCCCTTTAGTGAAACATAATACAGATAGCCACTACATGCCTGGCAAATTGTCAGCAGGCGCGCATCGCTGGTAGTGGGAGCAACCAGGAACACGGTATCCAGACCAAAAGGTTTAACCGCGGCGAAGAAATCTGCCGATTCATTGACCGGCATATCGACCACCAGCACACCATCAACCCCGGCCTGAGAGGCATTCAGGGCAAACTGTTGATAGCCCATGGCCTCGATGGGATTGAGATAACCCATGAGAACCACCGGGGTAGCTGTATCCTGCTGTCTGAATTGAGAGACCACGGCCAGTACATCCAGCAACCGGGTTCCGCCGGCAAGTGCTCGTTCTGCGCCCAGTTGTATGATGGTGCCATCCGAGGAGGGATCACTGAAAGGGATACCCAGCTCGATGATATCGGCACCGGCACTGACCAGGGCATGCATGAGCCGAACAGTGGTTTGCAGATCGGGATCACCAGCAACAAGATACGGAATCAGCGCCTTAGCCTTGTGCGCCCGTTTTTCCTTCAATACTTCAGCAATCCTGCTCATTGCACACGAATCCTTAAAATAACATTAAAAATCATATCGTTATTCCGTCAATTTCAGCCACTGTATGAATATCCTTATCCCCTCTCCCGGACAGATTGACCAGCAATAAGCCATCCTTATCCATTTCTGCTGCCAACTTGCAGGCATGTGCGATGGCATGGCTGGATTCCAGCGCCGGAATAATGCCCTCCAGACGGGTCAGGTTCCTGAATGCGGCAAGAGCCTCCTGGTCGGTTGCCGACACATAGCGAACCCGATTGATGTCCTTGAGGTAGGAGTGCTCTGGTCCCACACCGGGATAATCCAGACCTGCCGATACCGAATGAGTCTCAAGAATCTGCCCCCCTGCATCGGACATCAGATAAGTGCGGTTGCCATGCAACACGCCTGGTCTGCCAGCACTCAAGGGGGCAGCATGGCGTCCGGTTTCCACGCCGTCTCCTCCCGCTTCAACCCCGTACATGGCCACGCTTTCATCCCGCAGAAAAGGGTGGAACAAACCGATGGCATTCGAGCCACCGCCGACGCAGGCCAGCAAGGCATCAGGCAGGCGGCCATAATCCTGCAGGACCTGCGCCCTGGCCTCACGCCCAATGATGCATTGGAAGTCCCGAACCAGCAGCGGATAGGGGTGCGGACCGGCGGCAGTACCAATAATGTAATAGGTATTGTCTACATTGGTAGCCCAGTCACGCAGGGCCTCATTCATGGCATCCTTCAAAGTCCTGGAGCCGGATTCGACCGAGACCACAGTGGCCCCCAGCAGTTTCATCCGGTACACATTGGCGGCCTGCCTCTTGATGTCTTCAGCACCCATGTAGACATGGCATTCCAGGCCAAGCCTGGCTGCAACAGTCGCGCTGGCCACACCATGCTGGCCAGCGCCGGTCTCGGCAATAATACGGGGTTTGCCCATGTATTTGGCCAACAGGGCCTGTCCGATGGTGTTGTTGATCTTGTGCGCCCCGGTATGATTGAGATCTTCACGTTTGAGCAGGATTCTGGCGCCACCCGATCGGGCAGAAAGACGTTCTGCAAAGTACAGAGGTGAGGGGCGCCCGACATAATGGGCCAGGTCCTGATCGTACTCTGTCCAGAAACTCTGATCGGCGGAAAGCTTGCTGTAGACCCTGCTCAGCTCCTCCACTGCGGCTATCAGCGTTTCGCCAACAAAAACACCGCCATATTGACCAAAATGCCCATGCTGATCAGGGCCACTGAAAACATCCTGCCATTGTGACGAGGCACTGACCGCCGCCGCGCTATCTATCGTATTGGGCTTGGAAACACGGTTTTCAACAACTCTATCAGGCTTGGACACGACATACCTCTTGCATAAATGCGATTATTTTCCCTGAATCCTTGATCCCGGGTGCTGCTTCCACGCCAGAGCTGACATCCACAGCGTAGGGCCTGACCTGCCGGATGGCTTCTCCCACATTTTGGGCGTTCAGACCACCGGCCAGTACGATTTTTTGTGCCGATGCACGGACACACTGCCTGGCAACCGACCAGTCAAACTGCAAACCGGTACCCCCCGCCTGCTCTGCATCCCAGGTATCCAGCAAAATGGCTGCGGCATCCGGGTAGCGCCCGATTTCTGCCCCGACATCCAGGCCGGGTCTGACCCGTATTGCCTTCATATAGGGAAGCTTGAAGCTTCTGCAAAAATCAGCGGGTTCATCACCATGAAACTGCAATAAATCCAGATGCATGCCGGCAAGAACTGTCTTCACGGCATCCGCTTGCGGGTTGACGAACAAAGCTGTTGTGCTGACAAAGGCTGGCAAACTGCTTTGTATTGCCTGCGCACGCTCCAATGTCACTACCCTTTTGCTGGCGGCATAAAAAACCAGACCAATGGCATCAACACCCGCCTCCGAGGCCTGCTGAGCATCCTCTACCCGGGTAATACCACAAATTTTGCTGCGGGTTCTCGCCACTGCTCTGCTTCCACTCCAAAAGCGGGGATTCTACCAAAATTCAGCCGACCAGCCTATGCCGGGCAGATTATGGGGCCTGTTTTCATTGACGGTAACTGATATTCCTGTGGGTACTCCACTGCTACCAGATACAAACCATAGGGTTTGGCCGTCATTGCCCCCAAACGCCTGTCTTTTGTCTGCAAAAGGCTGCGTATCCATTCCGGTTGCTGCCGGCCCGCACCCACCTCAAGCAGCGCCCCGGTAATATTCCTGACCATGTGCTGCAAAAAGGCATTGGCCTGAATATCAAGCACAACAAACTCTCCCTGCCGTTTGACACTCGCAGCCATGACACAGCGAAAAGGCGTTTTCGATTGACAGCCTGCCGCCCTGAATGCACTGAAATCGTTTTCTCCCAGCAGAAATTGAACGGCAGTATCCATGCGCTGGACATCCAGACTCTGGCTGACCCAGGTCACTTGCCTGGCCAGCAAGGCCGGAGCAACCTGGGCTTCCCGGATAAGATAGCGGTAACGCCGGCTCAAAGCTGAAAAACGTGCGTGGAAGGTCGGCTCCACCAATTCAGCCCAGATTATACGCACGGCGGCGGGAAGCAGACTATTCCCTCCCCGAATCCAGGCCTTGACGGGACGTTGGCTGTCGGTATCGAAATGTACAACCTGGGCTGTCGCATGCACACCCGCATCGGTACGGCCAGCGCAGACGACCGTAACCTCGTGGTCTGCCACGCGGGAAAGTGCCTGTTGCAGGACATCCTGGACAGTATGCTGCCTGGGGGCTGACTGCTTCTGCCAGCCATGGAAAGCAGCACCATCATATTCGATGCCAAGAGCGAATCGCTGTTTCAAGGGAATGGGTTCTCTAAGCTCAATGCAAGGAGAAATGTCTGATATTTCAAGATACAACGAATCACGTCAATCAATGCGATCGATCAATTCCTGGGCTTCATGAACCTGTGCTTCAGTACCCTCCTTGAGCACCTCTGCCAGAATTTCCCTGGCGCCTTCATTATCACCCATATCGATATAAGCCCTGGCCAGATCAAGTTTGGTTGCTGCTTCCTCTGTCTCAGAGAGGAAGTCAACACTGTCTTCGTCTTCGTCTTCTTCATCCTGGTCAGCACCCTGCTCCGATACGTTATCGGCAAGTGTGAATTCAAGGTCATCAAACTCGCTGTCCTGCCCAGCACCCTGTTCTGCATTTTCCGGAGCAGACTCGGTTACATCTGATTCGGTTTCCGCAGTCTCGGCTTGCGCTGGTGCAACAGTTTCATCGTCGTCATCGATTGAAAAATCGAAGTCTATCTTTTCAAAATCATCTTCCTGCTCATCCGCATCCTGGCCTTCGTCCTCATCCGTTGCTTCCTCTGCCGTCGCAGAAGAAGCAGCCTCAAGATCAGAGGTGTCCGATAAATCAAAATCAAAACTGAAATCCTCTTCCTCGCCAGATTCATCTTCTTCCGCTTCTGACGAGCTGGATTCCTGTTCCAACACCTTGTCGTCATCTATTTTGGCACTGGCATTGAGATCAAGCTCAATCTCTGCCTCTTCTTCCGGGCTCAAATAAGTATCCAGATCATCAAGCTCATCTTCGGCCAGATTATCGGATTCCTGTTCGGATTCCTCTTCAGGCAATCTGGCCTTGAGCAAGGCCAGCAATGCCATATCCTCTTCATCCGCAAAGCTGCGGAATTCCGTTTCCTGCAATTCAAACCCTAGCTGATCTCCTTCAAGCACCAGCACTTCCATCAGTTTGAGGCGTAAACGGGCATTTTTTGGTTCCAGCACAATGGCATTGCGCAGAACGGATTTGGCTTCATGATACTGGCCAGATGCGACCAGCTCTTCAGCTTCCTCTATGGCATCCTCAGCCGTCTCGGACCCAGAGTATCGTCTCTCTTCCTGCTCTTCAGAATCGTCTTCTTCCTGATGTCCGGCAAACTTTTCCGCATAGTTGGCTCCACTGTCCCAGGGTTCCTCATCCAGATTGTCTTCCAGCTCATCGTCGTAATCCTGCTGTTGTCCAGCGGCGATGGTAGCAGCCATCTCTGATTGGGCACCCGGGCCGGCGTAGTCCCCCTCAATCTCCTCTTCATCTGTAACAGCAAGAGCTTGATGACGGCTGCGCCGAATCAGGAATACCACCAGGAGCAACACCAGCAGGCCCACAATACCGATCAACACAAAGGTATTGGCAGCCAGGGTATTCATCAATGTCGCGACAAAGCCAGGCTCCGGGGCCATGGTAACCACTGTCGGTTGAGGTGCCGGGGTTTCCTGCGGCACAACAGGCTGGCTTTGCAAAGATGCCTGCAATCTGGCCAATTCGAGGTCACGCAACCGGATTATTTCCTTGGCAGCGTCGATCTGTTCTTCGAGCAGGGTCAGTCGCTGTGTGAGTTCCGCATTTTCCAGGTCAACCCGATCCATTTCCTCATTGTTGACGGCCAGAACATTCTCCAACTGCTGGATCTGCGTCTGCAGAGCAGCTGTCTGACCTTCCGCAGCATTTGCCACGTTCTGATCCACTTGTTCCTGTTCAGTGGGAGTTACCACGCTCAACTGGCCTGAATCAGTTGCCCTGGCATTGCGATTGGCCGCCGGCGGGCTGCTTACCGGTTGTGCGGCTATGGGTGCATTGCGTCGTTCACTGTAACGGCGGTTCTGCTGCGCCACTTCAGCCAGGGCCTGCTGCTGGGTAATGGCCAGTATCTGGGTCGCATCTGGTATTCTCAACACCCGTCCCTGGCGCAACATATTGATATTATCGGCGATGAAGGCTTCTTCATTGAGACGCTGCAGTGCCACCATGGTTTGCTGAACACTGTAGGTATTATCAGGACGCACTGCCAGCGCGATATCCCACAAGGTATCGCCTTCAGCCACAGTAATGGAGGCAGCCGTTTCTGCTGCGGCGAAACGTGGGGCTGGCTCCGCCGTGGAAGCTGGTGCATTTATTGAGTTTTGACTAGAATTGTTTCCTGCAGTAGATTGATTTTGCGAAGGTTCTTCAGAGTTTTGAATACTTGTCTCAACAGCAGCTACCGTATTTGGAGGCACTGGTGATTGGGCAGTTTGCGCATTGTTCTGAGCAGAAAAGACAGGGGGATCAAGCAGCACAGTGTATTCATTCAATACCCGTCCGCTCGGCCAGCGGGTTTCGAGCACAAAACTGAGGTAAGGTTCACGGACAACCGCATCGGTAGTGAGCAGAATCTGGGCGTTGCCCCCACTCGTATTGATGGCAAACCGGATATTTTCCAGGAAAAAGGAACGCTCAATATCAAACCGTTGAAAATCGGCTGGAGAAGCCAGAGCCACAGTAATCTGATCGGGATTGATGCCTGCCATATCCAGCATCTCGATCCTGGCGGAAAGAGGCTGATTCAAGGCAGAATCGACCGTTATTTCACCAAGACCAAGCGCTTTTGCCTGCGTGGTCGCAAAGATGACGAGGGTGGTGAATATAACTACCAGATTTTTTCCCATGGTACGGTCCCTGCAATGACGTGTTTTAATTTCCCCGTCTGTGTGCCTCAACTTTGAAGCCGAAAGCTAGAAGCCGACTTCAATCTTGCTCGCAAGTATTCATTACAAATAGTCTTTTATCAAGAGTTCAGCTATCTGAATTGAGTTTAAAGCTGCGCCTTTGCGAACATTGTCACCAACTATCCATAAATTCATGCCCAGGGGATGAGAAATATCCTTGCGTATGCGCCCGACAAACACCTCATCATGGCCAGCTGAATCATGGACGGCGGTTGGATAGCCGCCATCCCGTCTTTCGTCCATCAATACCACGCCGGGCGCCGAGCGCATCAGTTCGCGCACCTGCTGCTCACTGATAGCCTCCCTGGTTTCCAGGTGGACAGCTTCGGAATGACTGTAAAATACCGGCACCCGCACACAGCTTGCGTTCACGCCAATACTGTCATCACCCAGAATTTTCCTGGTCTCCCAGCACATCTTCATTTCTTCCTTGGTATAGCCGTTATCCATGAAAACATCAATCTGGGGCAAGACATTGAACGCAATCTGTCGTGGATAAACCTCACATTGTGCCTCTTTCCCATTCAGCAAGGCGGCCGTTTGCGCAGCCAACTCTTCAATCGCCAGCTTGCCGGTACCGGATACGGCCTGATAAGTCGCCACATTGATACGCGCAATACCAACCAGATCGTGAATGGGCTTCAGGACCAGCAGCATCTGAATGGTTGAGCAATTGGGGTTGGCAATGATATTACGCTTGGTGTACCCGGCTATGCTGGCTGGATTGACCTCTGGTACCACCAGGGGAATATCCGGTTCATAACGAAAATGCGAAGTATTGTCGATGACAATACAGCCCGCCTTGCCCGCTTTCTCTGCATACTCAGCAGATACGCTGCCACCGGCAGAAAACAAACCTATCTGCGCCTGGGAAAAATCAAATTCAGCAAGATTCTGTACGGTCACAGGCTTGCCGTGAAACATGACCTTGGAGCCGGCTGAACGTGCACTCGCCAACGGAAAGAGTGTCTGCACTGGAAAATTACGCTCTTCCAGAATACTGATGAGTGTTTCACCCACTGCGCCAGTGGCACCTACCACTGCTACATTATATTTTTTCATGTGAACCCTTCGTAAATTACTCTGTTTGAATCAATGCTAGCGGTCTTAAGCTGCCGGAAAATACCAGGGAGCCTGCTGCTTCCAGTTGTTTTCAAATGCCTTGATCGCATCGGCATCTTCCAGAGTGATACCAATATCATCCAGCCCATTCAGCAAACAATGCTTGCGAAAACTGTCAACCTCGAAAGGTATGTGCTCACCATCTGGCGTGCTGATACGCTGAGCTGTCAAATCCACCGTCAACTGATAGCCTTCATTCGCCTCAACATCTGCAAAAAGTTTATTAGTTAATTCTTTATTAATTACAATGGGTAAAATTCCATTTTTAAAGCAATTATTGAAGAATATATCGGCAAAACTTGGGGCCAGAACAACGCGAAAACCATAATCATCGAGCGCCCAGGGGGCATGCTCCCGGCTTGAGCCACAACCAAAGTTGTCGCGCGCCAGCAGGATGCTCGCCCCTTGATAACGGGGCTGGTTGAGCACGAAGTCCTTGTTCAGGGGGCGCTTGCTATTATCTGCACCTGGCTCGCCCTTATCCAGGTAGCGATGTTCATCAAACAGATTGACACCAAACCCGGTTCGCTTGATTGATTTGAGGAATTGCTTCGGAATAATGAAATCTGTATCGACATTGGCACGATCCAGAGGCATCACCAGGCCGGTGTGAACTGTAAATTTTTTCATCAATGATTCTCCCTGGCCTCAATGGGCATTCAGCAACATGTCGCGAACATCAACAAAATGCCCATTGATGGCTGCCGCAGCAGCCATCGCAGGACTCACCAGATGAGTGCGTCCGCCAAACCCCTGGCGTCCTTCAAAGTTGCGATTGGAGGTCGAGGCACAATGCTTGCCCGCGCCCAACTGATCCGCATTCATGGCCAGACACATGGAACAACCCGGTTCTCGCCACTCCAGACCCGCCTCAATGAAAATTCTGTCCAGGCCCTCTTCTTCCGCCTGTTTCTTGACCAGACCAGAACCAGGCACTACCAAGGCCATTTCTATATTGGCAGCCAGTTTTCGCCCTTTTACCACAGCAGCGGCCGCACGCAAGTCTTCAATCCGGGAATTGGTACAGGAGCCGATGAAAATGCAGTCCAGCTTGATGTCGGTAATTGCCGTACCGGGCTTCAAGCCCATGTATTTCAATGCCTGGCGGATATTTTCACGACGCCCCGGATCCTGCTCCTGATCGGGATCAGGCACGTGACCATTGACCGGTGCGACCATCTCTGGCGAGGTGCCCCAGGTGACCTGTGGTACGATTTCAGCTGCATCGATGACCACGACACGATCAAAATGCGCATCAGCATCGCTGACCAAGCCACGCCAGGCTGTTACTGCCCGCTCCCACATCTCTCCCTGCGGGGCAAATGGACGCCCCTTGATATAGTCCAGAGTAGTTTGATCAACCGCAATCAGACCCGCCCTGGCACCCGCCTCGATTGCCATATTGCAGATGGTCATGCGGCCTTCAATACTCAAGGAGCGTATTGCTTCACCCCCGAACTCGATGGTGTAGCCCGTACCACCCGCAGTGCCTATCTCACCGATGATGGCCAGCACGATATCCTTGGCAGTGACACCAGGGTTGAGCCTGCCATCAACACGAATCAGCATGTTTTTCATTTTGGTCTGCATCAGGCACTGGGTTGCCATGACATGCTCCACTTCCGAGGTACCAATACCATGGGCAAGCGCACCCAGCGCGCCGTGAGTGGAAGTGTGTGAATCCCCGCAGACAATGGTCATGCCTGGCAGGGTGGCGCCTTGTTCAGGGCCCACGACATGGACAATACCTTGCCGAATATCATCCATGTTCAGCTCCAGGATGCCAAAATCCCTGCAATTCTCATCCAAGGTCTGGACCTGAATACGCGAAATCGGATCCAGAATACCCGCCAACCCCCGGCTGCGCTCGACTGTCGTGGTGGGGATATTATGATCCGGCGTGGCAAAATTGGCATCTGCACGCCAGGGTTTGCGCCCAGCCAGACGCAGTCCCTCGAAGGCCTGTGGCGACGTCACTTCATGGATAAGCTGGCGGTCGATGTAGATCAGCGCAGTTCCATCATCACGCTGTTTGACCAGGTGCGAATCCCATAACTTGTCATACAAGGTTTTTCCTGACATGAATCTTTCCCGAATATTCTAAATTAAATTATTAAGAGTATATTTTAACCTATTGTTTTTATTTATATTATAGGTGTTTTGCTTTGTACACCTTGATTCTGCGCCCTATGCCGCAGCATGTGATCCATCAGTACGATTGCCAGCATTGCTTCGGCAATGGGTACTGCCCGGATACCAACGCAGGGATCATGTCTGCCCGTAGTGACCACTTCCACTGCCTGACCATGAATATCAATTGATTTACCCGGTATACGCAGGCTGGAAGTTGGCTTCAATGCGATGCTGGCAATAATTTCCTGACCACTGGAAATGCCGCCCAGAATCCCACCGGCATTGTTGGAGAGAAACCCGGTGGGCGTCATCTCATCCCGGTGCTCGGTACCTTTTTGTTCGACCACAGCAAAACCGGCACCTATTTCGACGCCCTTGACGGCATTGATGCTCATCAGGGCATGGGCAATATCGGCATCGAGACGATCGAACACCGGCTCACCCAGCCCGGGTGGCACATTCTGCGCATGCACATTGACACGTGCACCGATCGAATTGCCCTCTTTGTTCAAGGCGGTCATGTACTCCTCCAATTGACCCACCTTGCTCGCATCAGGACAGAAAAAAGGGTTGCGATCGATTTCCTCCCATGCCAGCGCCTCGGCACGAATCGGCCCCAGTTGCTGGAGATAAGCACGGATGACAATGCCATAACGCTGGTTCAGATACTTGCGGGCAATGGCCCCTGCTGCCACCCGCATGGCAGTTTCCCTGGCCGAAGAACGTCCTCCACCGCGATAATCACGGATGCCGTATTTTTGCTGATAGGTGTAGTCTGCATGGGCCGGCCGAAACTGATCCTTGATCTTGCCATAATCCTTCGACCGCTGATCGGTATTCTCTATCAGAAGCCCTATTGGCGTGCCGGTGGTATACCCTTCGAAAACGCCGGAGAGAATCTTTACGGCATCCGCTTCACGCCGCTGGGTAGTGAAGCGGGAAGCCCCCGGTTTTCTGCGCTCCAGATCCCGCTGCAGGTCGGCCTCGCACAGCTCCAGGCCCGGGGGACAGCCATCGACCACACAACCCAGGGCCGGACCGTGGCTTTCGCCAAAGCTGGTGACCGTAAACAACTTGCCATAGGAATTACCGGACATATCAAAACCCGTACAGAGCTGCTGCTGAACTTCAGCTCAAAATCTTTCGCATCCAAAAGGGACAGCATTGTACACCAATTCCCAGAACAGCACGAATCGGCAGGCTCTTGAGCCGTATATCAGGAAGTGAGGAAATACTTATTGTAGTCGATCAACTGCTGTCGACTCAGCAACAAAACCCCCTCTCCACCCTCGGCAAAATCAAGCCACAGGAAAGGCACCTCGGGTAATCGTTCCTGCAGACTCTCCTGGGAATAACCAACCTCCATGATCAACACACCCTGCGGGCTTAGATAGTTGGCGGCCAGGCGCAGTATCTGCAAGGGGATAGCCAGGCCGTTATCGGCTGAAAGCAAACCCAGGACGGGCTCTTTCTGATACTCCTCGGGCAGTTGCACCACTTCTTCAGCCGATACATAGGGCGGATTGCTGATGATCAGGTCGTAGTGGCCACTTATTTCTTCAAACAAGTCCGATTCACAACAGTTGACCCTTGCCGTCAACTCATGACGCCTTATATTCTGCCTGGCTATATCCAGGGCAGCGGTCGAGATGTCTGATAACACAACCTGACTCTCGGGAAACTGCACAGCACAGGCAATTCCGATACAGCCGGAACCCGTGCACAAATCCAGAATTTTCTGTGGCCTGGTCCTGAGCAGACCGGAGAAACGATCGAGAATCAGTTCAGCCAGGGGGGAGCGGGGTATCAACACATCGCTGTTGACGATAAAAGGAAGACCTGCAAACCAGGCCTCTCCAAGCAAATATGCCAGCGGAATTCTTGCCCGGATGCGTTGCTCCGCCAGTTTTTCCAATCTGTCATATTCAAGCGAACTGACCCGTCTATCCAGCAGATCTTCATAGGCCTGGTAATCCAAACCCAGTGCGCCAAAGACCAGGTAAAATGCTTCATCCCCTGGATTATCGGTTCCATGACCATAAAACAAGCCGGATTGATCGAATCTGCTGGTGAAAATTTCCAGACACTGTTTGATGCAGTATGTTGTCACTCTTGTTTCTTTCCCATGTCCCGACACACAGAATTTGTTTACAGCCTGACGCCGATGTCGTAGCTTAACACCCTTTTCTGACCACACAGGTTTCAAACAAGGCATGAACATGGAAAACGCCTATCGGCAAATCATCACAGACATTGGCGAAGACCTGAACCGCCCAGGACTCAAGGACACGCCCAAGCGGGCCGCCAAAGCCATGGAGTTTCTGATGCGCGGTTACCGTCAGAATGTCGATGAAGTCATCAATGATGCCTTGTTTCCATCCAGTTCTGAGGAAATGGTGATCGTCAAGAACATTGAACTGTACTCAATGTGCGAACACCATCTGTTGCCCTTCATCGGCAAATGTCATGTTGCTTACCTGCCCAGAGGCAAGGTCATTGGCCTGTCCAAGATAGCCAGAATCGTTGATGTGTTCGCCCGGCGTCTGCAGATACAGGAGAACCTCACCAAGGAAATTGCTGAAACCATTATCCGCAAGACGGGTGCAACAGGGGCTGCCGTCATCATCGAAGCCCAGCATATGTGCATGATGATGAGAGGCGTGGAAAAACAGAACTCGGTGATGACAACATCCTGCATGCTGGGTGCATTCAGGAACAGCCAGAGCACGCGCACAGAATTTCTCTCTCTGATCAGCTGAAGGCCAGCTCAGGGCCTGCGCAAAACCAGTTCGACTCTGTCGGCACAAGCGCCATCCACACAGGCCGGAGCCAGAGGGCCTACTCCGGCGGCATGTAGACGCCCGCCATCAATGCCCTCCCGCACCAGGCTGGCACGAACGATCTCTGCACGTTTGCGCGAACGTGCCAACAAGGTATCCAGGTCCTCTTCACCCTGTAGATGAGCCACTACATAAACCTGCAGCAGGTTGTCGAGCTGCAAGACTGCAACCGCTTGCTGCAAGCCGGTTTCATCCAGCAGTTCATCATTACTGTCGAATCGCAACTGTGGTATGCTCACGCTGCCATCACGGTCCAGGCGATTCAACAAAGCCTGTGGGCTTGCCTGCAAGTCGGCATCGAAACCTTGCGCCTCAAGCAATTCGAGATGCGCGTATACTCGCCGGTTGCCGCGAGTGATGACATACAAGGCAACAAACAACGCCTGTTCACCCTGTTGTTGAGCGGCCAGATAAAACTGATTGGCTTCAGGGCCATAAAGCACCCGATTGCCAAAAACCTCGTTGGCCCAGAAATTACTGCTGCCACAACCTCTGCCCTGACAGGAAAACAGGGGTGGCTGTTCTGGCGCAAGAATCTGGGCACGATAATGCTCATAAACTTCCTCAGCACTGAAATTCTCTGGAATCTCATAGGTTATGCGTGTCAAGCGGCCACGCAGACGTTGAGAATCCCCCGGGGTGACACGGCCATTGACACGCTGCATCCTGCCCAGGACAAAAGTATGGCTGGCCACCTCGTTACTGCTGTAAGCGCTGATTCGTGCACCGGGAAAGCGCTCGATGGCAAGGTGATCGGCGGCACCATTGACATCCGCTTGCTGGGCCTGAACCGCTGTGATAAACAGGCCGCAACACAGAGCAGGAAGTAGGCGAAATAGTGACATCGGAACTTAATCAGCCTCTTTATCAGGAGTTTTCTCTACAACTTTCTCTGTAGCCTGTTCTGCGGCATTGCCAGAGATCTTTTCATTTTGACTGTTGCTGGCCTTTTTCTCTGCAGCTTTTTTTCCTGCAGCCTTGACTGATTTTGCTGCAGCTGTTTTACGGGTGGTGGTTCGTTTTCTGGTCGTAGTACCTGTGCTGCGTTTGCGACGGGCAGGTTCGGTTGGCGATGAATTAACTGGCTCGACGGTATCCGGTCTGGCTGCTGTAGCCGCGTTATCATCATTGAACGGAAAAGGCGAAAAAGGGAAAGGCTTATGATCGCTGTTATAGGTCAAAAACATCAATATTGCATGAACATAAGAGGCCAATGCTGCACCCAAAGCTCTCAGATTCTCATTATCCTTGCCAGTCAGCAGGCTGAACAATGCCTGTGCCAGGGTAATTACCAGCAACACCGTTGCCGCAATATACAGCACGACGATAAAACCAAGCATGAAGACTATGCGTTGCCATTGCGGTATCTGCTTAAGATTCTGGACGATATCATCAGACATGGTCTTGCTCCTCGGAATTCAGACGTTTGCTCTGTTTGGCTTCATACTCGACATCCAGGGCCTGCTCACCCAGCATCAGGGAGGCAATGATGCCACTGATCTGTTTGCCTTTGTAGACAATATCATAAAGCCCGCTGACCAACGGCATGTAAACGCCCAATTTGTCAGCTTTCTCCTTGACCTGTTTGAGTGTATTGATGCCTTCGGCAACCTGGCCCAACTCCGCTACCGCATCTTCCAGCGACTGGCCATTGCCAATGGCATAACCGACACGATAATTGCGACTCAGGGGTGAAGAGCAGGTCACGATCAAATCGCCCACCCCCGAGAGACCCAGAAAAGTCATCGGATCGGCTCCCAATCTGCGCCCAAACCTCGCCATTTCGGTCAGACTGCGGGTGATGAGCATACTCAGGGTATTGTGCCCCATGCCTTTGGCCGCAGCCAGACCGGCAATAATGGCATAAATGTTCTTCAGTGAGCCTCCCAATTCCACGCCAAACATGTCGTTGTTGGTATAAACCCGAAAATACTCGGACTTCAACACAGTCTGCACAGCATCACGGACGGCAGCATGCTTGCTGGCCACTACCGTCCCGGTCAGGTTGCGAGAGGCTATTTCCCGGGCCAGGTTGGGACCACTCAGCACGCCCACCCTGGCCTGGGGCGCTTCTTCCTGCAAGACCTGACTCATCAACTTGAAGCTCTCTGCCTCGATGCCTTTGGTCAGACTGATCAACATGGCATCAGCCGGGCAATACTTGTACAGCTCACGAACCACCGAACGGAAATAGGCACTGGGTACCGCGACAAAAACAATTCGGCTGTCAGCCATCACGCCCATGTCGCTACTGGCACATACTGCGTGATTCAGCTTATAACCGGGGAGATATCTTGAGTTGATGTGAGTCTTGTTCAGCTCCTTTACCGCGGCTTCATTACGCATCCAGAAATGCACATTGAATCCATTTTCAGCAATGATATTGGCAATGACTGTCCCGAAACTGCCACCTCCGAGCACGGATACAGATTCCGACAACATGATTGACTCCCTTATCGCGTGATTATTCTTATGAAGAAGGCGGTGGGTCACCCGCCATCAGCTGTATCCGGTTGCTCTGAAAAAAAACCAGGGCATCATACATGCCCGCAGCAACCGCCTTGGGGGTTATCGAAGCGCCAACGAACTGGTCATAACCATCATCATACGGGATTGCCTGCCAGGCAGGACGGCGCAGATCCCGCATCGTGCTGCCGCTGAAGCTGGCCAGCCAGCGTGAATCAATCACTTCCACATTGCCAAACAGTTTATTGTCCTGCGCATCGGCAATGACGCGGGCGGCTTCGATATACCCAAAGCTATCGATACCCAGCAACAGGTCGATAGTGCCATTGAAACCGTCATCGATGGTCACTGGCAATATCACGGCTTCCACCCGCCCCTGTCGTTTGCCCTGGTAAGCCAGCCGGTCTCGTTGCAAACCCAATAAATGCTGATTGATGAAAAGTGATTCTTCACCTTGCGACCCTTGCGACGGAGAAAGCAGGAATGTATCCACCAGCAGATCATTCTGGTACGTATCGGGGGAAAGTATCCGAAACAGGTTGGTTCTATCGAATTGCTGCCGGGCCAGCAGCCTGCTTTCGGCGGTCACGCGGTCCAGGCTCAAAGACAACAGGATCAGGACACACAAGCCCAGAATAATGGTCGGTATTGGCCTCATGGCTTTGCCGGCTCGAACATGATTCAACACCTGTCAGAAAACCCGGTTCAGCCCGTCAAGGGCAGCAATCCGATAAGCCTCAGCCATGGTCGGGTAGTTGAAAGTCGTATCAAGAAAGTAGTTCATGGTATTGGCCTTGCCTTCCTGCAGCAGGATGGCTTGACCGATATGAATAATTTCCGAGGCCTGGTCTCCAAAACAATGAATACCCAGGATCTCCAGCGTATCAAAGTGGAAAATCAGCTTGAGCATACCCACTTGTTCCCCGGTTATCTGTCCTCTGGCCGTATTCTTGAAAAACGCCTTGCCTACCTCATAGGGAATTTTCTGCTGGGTCAACTCGCGCTCGGTCAGCCCCAGTGTGCTGATCTCGGGAATGGTATAAATACCTGAGGCCACGCGATTGATCTCGTGACTGGCCGCTGGATTGACTATGGCATTACAGGCAGAGCGCCCCTGATCATAGGCTGCGCTGGCCAGAGAGGGCCAGCCAATAACATCACCTGCGGCAAAGATGTTGGTCACTGTGGTTTGATACTGTTCGTTGACCTCAAGCTGACCTCTGTCATTCGGCTGTATGCCCACTTGATCCAGGCCCAGTCTTTCTGTATTGCCGGAACGCCCATTGGCCCAAAGGACAATATCACTTTTGATACGTTTGCCGGATTTCAGGTAGGTGACGATATGCGTATCAAAATACTCAAGCTTTTCGTACTCTTCATTATGCCGGCTGCGGACCCCTGCATTGCGCAAATGATAGCTGAGCGCATCGGAAATTTCCCAGTCCAGAAATGACAGCAGGGTGTCAGCCGGATTGATCAGCTCAACCTTGGCACCAAGACCACCAAAAATTGATGCATATTCACAACCAATCACCCCGGCGCCAATAACAGTCACCTTGCGTGGAGAAAACCCCAACGTGAGAATCGTGTCACTGTCAAACATGCGGGGATGCTCAAAATCCACATCTGCCGGGCGATAAGGTCGTGACCCTGTCGCGATAATGAAATGTTCAGCCTTCAGTACAGGACCTTTATTACCCAGGCGGATGCTGTTGGCATCGATGAATTCAGCTATTCCGGTAAAAATATCGACACCGTTTTTTTCATAGTAAGAGTGGCGCAGATAAACCTGTTCATCGATTACCCGGTTGGCGTGGCGAATAATTTCAGGGAAACTGGGTTTGCGCAGAGTAGCAAATTCCCGCAGCAATGGATCATTTTTGAACTGCATGATCTGTTTGACTGAATGACGCAATGCCTTTGAAGGAATGGTACCCAGATGGGTGCAGCTGCCACCAACAAACTCCCGATCATTGATGATTGCTGTTTTGCGTCCATGCTTGGCCGCATTCATTGCCGCCGATTCACCGGCAGGTCCGCTGCCAATGATGATGATATCGTAGCGATTTTTTGCCATGTTTTGCCTGTCCCTGCTCTGCCGACTAGCTTGTCGAGGTCTGTTCACACTTTACCGGATTACCCCCGCATAATTCACAGGTGGATCCTCCATCGACATTATTCATACCCCCGCAGCTGCCCTTGATGGGCTGCCTGCCCATTACAACCCCGATTGCCATCCCGGCAACAACAACTGCAATGATCAAAAAACTGATCAGTAACGTAAGCATGTGTTCAATCCCCCTATTGCAGATAATACGCAAAACGACTGTTCGGATGACTCTCGAAACCATCATCGGCTTCATTTCTGACGATGAAATAAGCGGCAACGCTCAGCTCTTCAGCTAGAATCTGGCTTGCTTCCAGGCCCATGATCATGAAAGTGGTAGCCAGGGCATCGGCTTCGGCCGCCGTATCGGTCAACACATATACTGCCGCCAGATTGTGAGCAATCGGATACCCGGTACGCGGATCTATTTCATGTGAATAACGGATACTGTCCTGCGCGAAATAATTACGGTAATCTCCGGAGCCGGCAATCGCGATAGCTTCACCCCGGGAATCAAGCAAGGCATGCACCTGCGGCGCTGTGTCTTCTGGACGTTCCATGGCAGGTACCCAGTTTGACTGCCCGGGTTTTTGGCCTCTGATACGCAGCTCACCACCAATTTCAACAAAATAATTGACTATGCCTTCAGCTTCAAGAAGTTCAGCTGCTTTGTCAACCGCATAACCTTTGGCTATCCCGCTCAGATCAACATAAATATCACGCTGTTTTTTCAGTGCGGGTGGATCCGTGGAGATTTCCAGATATTCATACCCAACCTGCAGCAACAAGGAGTTGATTTCATTCTCAGAAGGAATGCGCAATTCATTGTTGCTGTGCTCTTGTGGCCCAAAACCCCAGCGATTGACCAGCGGACCTACAGTGACATCAAATGCTCCCTGGCTTGCTGAGCTGATCTCCAGCGCCAGCCTGACGACTTCAAGTAGCTCGGGTGAAACCGGGAAATATTCGCCAACATCGCTGTTATTGAAGCGGGATAATTCCGAATCACGAGCATAGGTTGACATCAGCTCGCGATCCAGTTTCAACAACAAAGCTGATAGGGTTTCAGTCAGATCATCAAGCTTTTCAGGTTCAGCGCTGACCAGCTTGATGCTGAACGTGGTACCCATAGTGGTACCAGTTATCTCATACAGGGACTCGCCAGGTTCCTGCTGCCAAAGCAGAAGGGCGACAAGCCCCAGCAACAGCAAGGGTACTGCGATTCGTTTCACGTTAATGGTTTCACTTTAGTCACTCTGGGTAAAAGGAAACAGACCTTACCCATGCCTGAAATCAGGAAAACTCATCCAGCATGATGTTTTCATCTTCCACACCAAGATCCTTGAGCATCTTGATGACAGCAGCATTCATCATGGGGGGGCCGCACATGTAATACTCACAATCTTCCGGTGCCGGGTGATTTTTCAGATAATTTTCCAAGACTACATTATGGATAAACCCGGTCATTCCCGACCAGTTATCTTCGGGTTGCGGATCGGATAATGCCACATGCCAGTCAAAATTACCGTTCTCTGCAGCGAGCATGTCGTAGTCTTCCACATAAAACATTTCACGCAGGCTCCTGGCGCCATACCAGAAGGATATCTTGCGCTTGCTGTGCAGGCGGCGCAGCTGGTCAAAGATATGAGAGCGCATGGGTGCCATACCGGCCCCGCCACCAATGAATATCATTTCCGCATCGGTATCCTTGGCAAAGAACTCGCCATAGGGACCAAATACCTTGATGGTATCGCCCGGTTTCAGATTGAATACATAGGACGACATTATCCCTGGCGGGTAATTGGTTCCTGGTGGGGGTGAGGCAATCCTGATATTGAACTTGATCAGCCCTTTCTCATCCGGATAGTTGGCCATGGAATAGGCCCTGACCGTGGTTTCCTTGCAAACTGAAGACAGCTTGAACAAACCAAATTTTTCCCAATCACCCCGGAATTTTTCATCTATATCGAAATCTTTGTAATGCACTTCATGCGGGGGGACTTCAAGTTGTACATAGCCACCCGCACGAAAGTCGACACTTTCACCATCAGGTACCTCCAATACCAACTCTTTGATGAAAGTAGCCACATTCCTGTTGGAAATCACCTTGCATTGCCACTGTTTGACACCAAAAAAATCAGGGTCAACCTCGATCTTCATATCCTGCTTGACAGCAACCTGACAGGATAAACGCCAATGGTTCCTGGCATCTCCCAGAGTGAAATGCCCTTTTTCTGTGGGCAGCATGGAACCACCACCATCAAGCACCTTGCATTTGCACTGGGCACAGGTGCCACCTCCCCCACAGGCTGAAGAAAGGAAAATGCCGGCATCTGCCAGCGTATTCAACAATTTTCCACCCGCTGGCACGGTAATCGATTTGTCCGGATCACCATTGATCTCGATATGCACATCACCCGTGCTGACCAACCGTGAGCGCGCCGCGAGAATAATGACAACCAGCAGCATCACCACCAGGGTAAACATGACGACGCCGCTTGCAATTGCAGTGATAACCATTAGCTATACAACCCGATTTATAAAGACAGACCACTGAAAGACATAAAGCCGAGAGACATCAACCCTACCGTGATAAAGGTGATACCCAATCCACGCAACCCTTCGGGCACGTCGCTGTATTTCAGCTTTTCACGAATACCGGCCAGTGCTGCGATAGCCAAGGCCCAGCCAAAACCGGCACCTGCACCATAAACCACACTTTCAGCAAAATTGTAATTGCGCTCGACCATGAAGAGTGAGGCGCCAAGAATCGCACAGTTGACCGTAATCAATGGCAGGAAAACCCCAAGCGCGCTGTACAGGGCAGGCACGTATTTATCCAGAACCATTTCCAGAATCTGGACCATTGCGGCAATCACCCCGATGTAACACAGGTACCCCAAAAAGCTCAGGTCCAGATCTGGCATGCCCATCCAGGCAAGTGCACCATCGCGCAATAAATACTGATAAATCAGATTGTTTACCGGGACGGTAATCGCCTGGACCACAATCACGGCAATACCCAGGCCGATAGCTGCATCAACCTTCTTGGAAATGGCCAAAAAGGTACACATGCCCAGGAACATCTGCAAAGCCATGTTCTCGACAAATACCGCCCGTACGAACAAACTCAACATGGCTTCCATCAGTGCGCCCCCTCGTTGACAGTATGTGCTGCCATCCTGAACTCATTTTGCTCAACCTGTTCAGTGTGACTGCTGCGCAGATACCAGATAAAGAAACCAATGATGAAAAACGCACTTGGCGCAAGCAACATCAATCCATTGGCCTGATACCAGCCCCCATTTTCAACTTTCTCCAGCAGCTGCACACCCAGCAGACTGCCCGAGCCAAACAATTCACGCACAGAGCCCACCACGATCAAAACCACGCTATAGCCCAGACCGTTGCCAATACCATCAAGGAAACTGGGCAATGGCGGGTTTTTCATGGCAAAGGCTTCGGCCCGCCCCATGACAATGCAGTTGGTAATGATCAGGCCCACAAAGACACTCAACTGCTTGCTGATTTCGTAGGCAAACGCCTGCAGAAACTGATCTACAGCGATGACCAGGGAAGCAATGATGGTCATCTGGATGATGATGCGGATACTGCTTGGCATGTAATGCCGGATCAGGGAGATAAACAGATTGGAAAATGCCGTCACCACTGTCAATGCCAGACACATGACCAGCGTCACCCGCAGGCTGGTCGTGACCGCCAGAGCGGAACAGACCCCCAGAATCTGCAAGGCAATCGGGTTGTTGGCAAAAATGGGTTTGAACAGTATGGTTTTAGCCGTATCTGACATGTCTCACCTCATCAACTGTTACGGATTGCGGCCAGCAACGGACCAAAACCGTTTTCGCCAAGCCAGTATTCAAGCAGGTTGTCGACGCCTCGGCTGGTCAGTGATGCACCGGACAAGCCATCAATCTGATACGGGCCTGTACCCTGCCCCTTGATGACGCTCAAGGCCACATTACCCTGCTCATCGTAAATTCGTTTATCTTGCCAGAGACTGCGCCAGCGCGGGTTAGTTACCTCACCACCCAGACCTGGTGTTTCCTGCTGATCATAAAAACCAATACCGATTACCGTATTGGCATCCCCCTGCAAGGCGAGGAAAGCATGCATGGTGCCCCATAACCCATAACCACTTATCGGCAACACGATCGTTTCAACCTCACCAGCTTCATCTTCGATGACATACACCGTGGCATAATTCACCCGACGCTGAATCGAGGCGATATCCTCGCTGTTGCTCAGTGGCTTTGACAGTTGCGGATCATTTGCGGCAATGCGCTGGTCATAGGTTTCAGGATCAATGCCCAATTCCGCCAATTCCGCATCAGACAGGAAGCGACCGGCATCAAGATCGACAATCCTGGGCGTGAACTCGGAAAATAGACGTGGCACTTCTGCATTGGTATTGATCTCTGGGTCGAATATTCCAGCAGCGATCAATACATTCTTGTTGCGATCCAGCAGTTTGTTCTGAGCCTGCAATGGCTGCAGCATGACCGCTGCACTGGAAATAACCACTGAGCAGGCCACACAGAGCAGGAACGCGATCAGCATTGTTCCCGACACAGAGTCCTTAGCTGACATTTCTGGCAATCCTCCGTTTCACGTTAGCCTGAACAACATAATAGTCAATCAGGGGGGCAAACAGGTTGGCAAACAAAATCGCCAGCATGGTCCCTTCCGGGTAGGCCGGGTTCAGAACCCGGATCATGACCACCATCACTCCGATCAACAGACCGAAAATCCACTTGCCTGTATTCGTCATGGCTGCAGAAACCGGGTCAGTTGCCATGAATACCATGCCAAAGGCAAACCCTCCCAGCACCAGATGCCAGTACCAGGGCGTGGCAAAGTGTGGATTGGTATCCGAGCCAATCAGATTCAACAAGCTTGAAAAGGCCAGCATCCCCAGGAATACACCTGTCATGATCCGCCATGAAGCAATGCGGGTGATCAACAGCACCGCTGCTCCGATCAGTATGGCCAACGTGGAGGTTTCTCCAATTGAGCCCTGCATATTGCCCATGAAGGCGCCCAGCCATGTCAATTGTTCGCCATTGGCAGCAAGCACGGCTGGAAGGCCGGCCTCGGCTATCTGGCTAAGGGCTGTTGCACCACTGAAACCATCCACTGCCGTCCAGACAGCGTCACCGGACATATTGGGAGCATAGGCAAAAAAGAGAAACGCCCGTCCGGTAAGTGCCGGATTGAGAAAGTTCTTGCCGGTTCCACCGAAAACCTCCTTGCCCACTATCACACCGAAACTTATCCCAAGCGCTGCCTGCCACAAGGGTAGATCCGGGGGCACGATCAATGAAAACAGTATCGAAGTGACAAAGAACCCTTCATTGATCTCATGCTTGCGCTTGATGGCAAAAAGCACTTCCCAGAAACCGCCAACAATGAACACAGTGGCATAAATGGGGATGTAGTACATGGCGCCATGCAGGAAGTTGGCCCAGGTGCTGGCCGGATCATAACCGGCAAGCAGACTGATCAACGCCCCGCGCCAGCCAGGAGCACTTTCCATGCCCATATTGAGCATGGCCATATTGGCCTGATAACCAACATTATGCATGCCAAAGAACATGGCCGGAAAAGCCGCAAACCAGACAGTGATCATGATTCTCTTCAGGTCCACCCCATCACGGACATGAGCCCCGGAGACAGTCACCCGGCTGGGACTGTAGAAAATCGTATCCACTGCCTCATATAAAGGATAGAGGGATTGATACCTCCCGCCTTTTTCAAAATGAGGAGCGATGTCATCCAGTATTTTACGTAAACCCATAGCTTGTCAGTCCACTAGCTCTCTTTTTCGATACGATTCAGATTATCACGCAATATTGGGCCGTATTCATATTTCCCTGGGCACACATAAGTACACAGTGCCAGATCTTCCTCATCAAGTTCCAGAGCACCAAGCATTTGTGAAGTCTCTATATCCCCAACAATAAGAGAGCGCAGCAACTGCGTTGGAAGTATATCCAGCGGCATGATTCTCTCGTAACTGCCAACTGGCACCATTGCTCTCGGACTACCCTGTGTACTGGTATTGAAGGCAAACTTCCTGCTTTTATCCAGGCTGGACAAATAGATACCCAAAGCGGAGTGCCTGTCAGTGCCTGGTGATAAATAGCCCAGCAAAACCCGTTCACGTCCTTCCTTCAGCGCCGTCACCTGCATATGATATCGACCCAGAAAATCTTCGACATCCTGGGCAGTTCGTCCGGACAGCACCGACCCGGAAATTATCCGATTCTCTCCTTCGGCGAGTTCTCCTGCCGCCAGCTCACTGACACAGGCACCCAGGCGGGTACGCAATAACCGCGGCTGTCTGACCTGAGGACCGGATAAGGCGATAACCCGTTCGGTACTGAGCTGGCCACTGGCAAATAATCTGGCAATGGCCAGTACATCCTGGTAATTGATGCTCCAGACCGTCTTGTGCAAACCAACCGGATCAAGAAAATGAATATGAGTGCCTGTCAACCCGGCCGGATGCGGCCCCGAAAAAGTCTCTATGGCGACAGTATCGGCCAGCGCCTGACTTTCCAGACCCTGAAATTGATCCTTGCCCCGACACACCCAGGTCTTGCCCTTGCTCAGTCGGGCAATGATATTTATGCCATTGATGAAGTCCTCTGCACGCTCGGCAACAATGACTTCGGGGTTGGCTGCCAGGGGATTGCTGTCCATGGCATTGATGAAGATGGCATGAGGCATGCTCTCTGGAGCCGGTACCTTGCTGTAGGGGCGGGTTCTGAATGCAGTCCACAAACCTGAATTCACCAGATTCTCGACCAGCTGCTCCCGACTCGCCGCTGCCAGTGCCGCCTCATCATAGGCCTTGAAACTTATCTGTTCATCGTCCTTGCCATCCAGCTCGATGATAAGCGATTGAAAGGCACGCTTTTCACCCCGATTGATTGCCTTGACTATTCCGGTCCCAGGGGAGGTATAGCTAACCCCGGGCGTTTTCTTGTCGGTGAACAGTTCCTGCCCCAGCAGGACACGCTCGCCTTCCTTGACATTCATGGTGGGTTTCATTCCAGGGTAGTCCAACCCCAGTACGGCAACGGTATTGACCGATTTTGAATCGTCGATCTGTTGCTCAGGAGCGCCCGCTATCGGCAAATCCAATCCGCGCTTGATGTTGATCATTCAGTGAGCCTGGTAATTTCTGGACAATCTTGAAAAATAACGACATTTTCAGCACAAGCAATACTGCATTCAATCAATCGATTCAAACGACTGTAGGGAACTTCTGCCTGTCAGGGTCGGGACTCTGGCCGCATTGCACTTCGGGCTGAGAAATCGCGGGCAATTATAGAGAGGTACACACCAATTTGCCACCGATTTAAACATATTTAATCGGGTGCAGGCCGCGGAGCTACCCTTCTTCTGGATAATGGCGGTAATTGACCCCAGCCATTTTATAAACCATCCTGACCACCTGATTACAATAACCAAACTCGTTGTCATACCAAAGGTACAGCATGCAACGCCTGCCCTCGACAATCGTTGCGGTGGAATCAACGATCGCCGCCTCGCGCGAACCCACAAAATCGCTGGAGACCGCATCAGGATCCTGGGTATAGCTGATCTGGTTCTGTAAATTCGAATGCAGGGCAATCAGCCGCAGAAACTCATTGACCTCCTCTCGGGTGGTCGGTTTCTCCAGATTGAGCATCAGGATTGCCATCGACACATTGGGGATCGGGACCCGGACGGCGTTGCCGGTCAGTTTGCCGGCAAGCTCGGGGACTGCCTTTACAACCGCCTTGGCGGCACCGGTTTCCGTCAGTACCATGTTCAAGGCCGCACTGCGACCACGTCGATTGCCGGAATGATAGTTATCAATCAGATTCTGGTCATTGGTGTAGGCATGCACCGTTTCCACATGACCGCTTTCTATGCCATAACGATCATTGAGCACTTTCAGCACCGGCGCGATGGCATTGGTAGTACAGGACGCTGCCGTGATAAGGGTATCTTCGGGCAGAATCTGATCTTCATTGATACCATAAACAATGTTCTTGAGGTTGCCCTTGCCCGGAGCGGTCAGCATGACCTTGCTGGCCCCCTTGGATTTGAGATGCCGGGACAAACCTGCCTCGTCTCGCCAGGAGCCGGTATTGTCAATAATCAGGGCATTTTGAATGCCGTAACTGGTGTAATCGATTTCATCCGGGTTGCTGGCATAAATCACCTGGATGACATTGCCATTGGCAATCAGGCAGTTGTTTTCCTCATCGATCCGCAAGGTGCCCTGGAAGGCACCATGCACCGAATCCGAGGTAAACAGGCTGGCCCGCTTCAACAGATCCCCGGGTTTGCCGGGCCGAACCACAATGGCTCTCAGACGCATGATCTCACCCGTACTGGTGCGCTCCACCAGCAAGCGGGCGATCAAACGACCTATACGGCCAAAGCCATACAATACGATGTCCTGTGATTTTTCAATTGGTTTGGTTTTATCACCGACAAGAGTGCCCAACTCCTGGCGCACAAACTCATCGACGCCGAGCGCCGAATCACCCAGAACTTCCTGCTGTTCCATGAACTTTACGGTCAACTTGCCCAAGTCTATCTGGACATGGGCCAGATCGAGCCTGGCCAGAGCCATCAGGACGGGATGACTTTCAAATTCCGACATCTCGTTGCGGCCAACCTGACGCACAAACCGATGCGACTTCATGATATTGGTCACTGAGCGATTATGCAGTGCTCGCCCATAGATAAAAATGCCCACATTCCTTTCACTGTACAAACGGCCCACGACAGGAATCATTTCCTGAGCCAGGGCCTCTCGTTGCTTCCAATCACCAAAATAATCGTCCGGGCTGGGTCGTGTCACGGTTGTATACCTGTCAAGTGCTGTAGTTTCAAAGGCAGATATTATCTGTGGATTGTGGCATGGGTGCAACCTTCCACCAGACCTTCCACCAGACGTGTGGCCGATTCCTGTTCGCAGCCTGCCCATTCCCGGATAAATATGACAGAATACGCGCCCTCAACCCTTCAGAAACCCGAACAGCAAGGCCGATGGCACGATGACCCTGCCTGATTTTTCAGTTTTACACCCCCCCCTGCCGGCCAGGACTGTCAACAGGGTGCGACAACTTACCCGCTGGCCAGTACTGCCCGGGAGTGCCGCCAGCCTCAGCATTGCCAGTGCTGCCCAGAACCATGAGGGCCCGGTGCTGGTCATCACTGCCTCCAGTGAGGAGGCAGAGCAATTAAGGCGAGAATTGCAGTTTTTCTGCGCCAACTGCAAAGACCTGCCTGTCTATACCTTTCCCGATTGGGAAACACTGCCCTACGATAATTTTTCCGCTCACCAGGACATCATCTCCGATCGCCTGCACGCCCTGTATCACCTGCCACTGATGCAAAAAGGCATTCTGATATGCCCGGTCAACAGCCTGATGCACAAATTGCCGCCAAGCTACTACATTCAGGCCAACAGCCTGGTACTGGAAAGCGGCCAGAAATTTGATATGAGCGCAATGCGCAGCCAGCTTGGCGCTGCCGGTTATCAGTGCGTGGATTCGGTATTTGATCATGGCGAGTTTGCCGTGCGCGGCTCGATCATGGATATCTTCCCCATGGGCAGTCCGGTGCCCTACCGGATTGATCTGTTTGATGACGAAATTGAGAGCCTACGCCTTTTCGACCCGCAATCGCAACGTTCCCTGCAGTCTATAGACAGTATCCGCTTGCTGCCCGGCAAGGAGTATCCACTCAATGAACAGGGGATTGCTGCTTTCCGCGCCCGTTTTCGTGAAATTTTTGATATCGATGTTCGTCTCTGCGGGCTTTATCAGGACATCAGCCAGGGCTTGAATGCTCCCGGCGTGGAATATTACCTGCCTCTTTTTTTTGAAGAACTGCATACCCTGTTTGATTACCTGCCCGAATCAACCTGTATTGTCCGTTATGACGAACTGGATGCGGCAGCAGCGCGTTTCTGGTCGGATATTCATACCCGTTATGAGGACAGGCGCCATGACCGGCAGCGACCTGTCCTGGAACCCGGCTTGATCTTCCTGCACCAGGACAAACTGTTCGCCCAGCTGAAACACTATCCGACCATCACTCTCAAACGCAGCTCACTGGATGGCATGGTACCGGATATAACAATCCAGAGCGGGCAGCAGAATCCCCTGGCCAGCCTGACTGACTTGCTGCGCTCAAGGCAAACTCAGCGGGTATTGTTCTGTGCCGAATCTGCCGGCAGAAGAGAAGCCTTGCTTGACATGCTCAAACCCGCCGGCATTCATCCTGCCAGTGTGGATAGCTGGGAAGAATTCCTGCAGGCAAGTGCACCCCTCTGCATTGCCATAGCCCCCATCGACCAGGGGCTGCTGTTGCACAAACCGGATATCATCCTGATTAGCGAAACCCAGTTACTGGGCAAACGGGTAGCACAACGTCGCCGGCGACAACGTCAACAAGACAATACCGACTTCATAGTCAGAAACCTGACAGAACTCCACCCGGGTGCGGCCGTGGTGCATCTGGACCATGGCGTTGGCCGCTATCGAGGCCTGCAGACCCTGAGCATCGATGGCGAGGACATCGAATTCCTGACACTTGAATACGCCAATAGTGCCAAGCTCTATGTGCCGGTTTCCTCCCTGCACCTCATCAGCCGGTATGGTGGCACTGATCCGGAACTGGCCCCATTGAACCATCTGGGCAACGATCAATGGCAAAAGGCCAAGCGCAAGGCTGCAGAAAAAGTGCGAGATGTCGCTGTTGAGTTGCTGGATATCTATGCCAGACGCGAAGCCCGCAAAGGACTCAGCTATCGTTGCGAAAATATTGATTATGAAAATTTTGCAGCGGGCTTTCCTTTTGAGGAAACCCCGGACCAGCAGGATACCATTACTGCCGTCCTGGATGACATGAAATCAGAACGCCCCATGGACCGCCTGATTTGCGGGGATGTGGGCTTCGGTAAAACAGAAGTCGCCATGAGAGCCGCGTTCGTTGCTGTCCAGAATGGCAAGCAAGTGGCAATCCTGGTTCCTACCACCCTGTTGGCCCAGCAACATTTTGAAAGTTTTCGTGATCGCTTTGCCAACTGGCCGGTAGCAGTGGATATGCTGTCACGCTTTCGCTCTACCAAACAACAGCAGGAAACCATTGACAGAATTGCCACTGGCCGGGTTGATATCGTGGTAGGCACTCATCGCCTGCTCCAGAACTCAATACAGTACAAGGATCTGGGACTGTTGATTATTGATGAAGAACATCGGTTCGGGGTCCAGCAAAAGGAGAAACTCAAATCCCTGCGTGCCAATGTGGATATCCTCACGCTGACCGCCACGCCGATTCCGCGCACCCTCAACCTTGCCATGTCCGGTGCTCGCGATCTGTCGCTGATCGTCACCCCGCCCTCGCGGCGCCTGTCGGTAAAAACCTTTGTTCGGGAAAAACAGGACAGCCTGATCAAGGAAGCTGTCATGCGCGAACTGCTGCGTGGGGGGCAGGTGTTCTATTTGCATAATGAAGTAAAAACCATTGAAAAATCCGCAGCACACCTGCATGAATTGATTCCAGAGGCCAGGGTATGTGTCGCTCACGGCCAGTTGCCTGAACGCGAACTGGAACAGGTGATGGCTGATTTCTACCACCGGCGCCACAACATCCTGGTCTGCTCCACCATTATTGAAACCGGCATTGATATTCCCAATGCCAATACTATCATCATTGACCGTGCTGACCAGCTTGGCCTGGCCCAGCTCCATCAATTACGGGGCCGCGTGGGCCGCTCCCATCACCAGGCCTATGCCTACCTGCTGATCCCTGATCAGAAAAGCATGACTCCCGACGCCATCAAGCGTATCGAGGCCATCTCGGCAGCCAGTACGCTCGGTGCCGGGTTCACCCTGGCCAGCCATGACCTGGAAATCCGTGGCGCCGGAGAAATTCTCGGTGAGGAGCAAACCGGGCATTTACAGAAGATTGGTTTCACACTGTATACGGAAATGCTGGAAGAGGCGGTCAAGGCCATCAGGGAAGGTCGCACTCCCAATATTGAAATGGCCTTGCAGGCTGGTGTTGAAATTACCTTGCGGGTACCCGCGCTGATTCCCGAGGATTATCTGCCGGATATACACAACCGGCTGATCCTGTACAAGCGTATTGCCAGCGCTGCCTGCGAAGACGATCTGCGCGATCTTCAGATTGAAATGATCGATCGTTTTGGCCTGTTGCCGCCGCAGACCCATTTGCTGTTTCGGGTCACTGCCCTTAGATTGCGCGCAGAACACTTCGGCATCAGCCGGATCGATGCCAATGTGGAAACCGGCAAGCTCATCTTCAGCCAGCAAACCCGGGTCGATCCCGCCTCTCTGGTTGAGCTGGTACAGAAGCAATCACAGCACTGCCGGCTGAGCGGCCCGAATCAGCTGCAATTCAGCCATAACTGTCGTGACGGCGAGGCCCGGATCGACTTCATCAATCGCCTGCTCGATCATTTGCGCCTGCAGGCCACGCCGGCGAAGCTGTAGCCAACTGGTTTTTTACAGTAAACTGCAGCCTTGACCAAACATGACAGACCAATCCGGAGATGCTCACGGATCATGCTAACGCCGTACCCAGACTCCCTGCCTGATACCAGTCCTGCCAGCCCTGCACGCCCATTCCCGGGCTCCAGCCTTATCTGGGTGCTGCTTGCAATCCTGTCCGCCCTGCCAGCCTCTGCCCTGGCTCAGGCACCACAGGAGCGCTGGTTTCAGGTTGAAGTGAGTATTTTTACCCACACCGGGTTCAACCCGGACAGCAACCTCGCCGGGCGCGAACGCTGGCCGGAAGACACCAGTGCTGTCCGCTACCCGCGCAATCTGCGCAAGCTGGCCACCCTGAGCGATGCGCTCAAGCTGAGCGACTGGTCTGTCCTCAACTCCACCGAGGCATCGAACCCTCTCGCTGCAGTCATTGACGATCCAGCCCCGCGGCTGGTAGGCCCCCGCCCTTTTGCACCGGCGCCCGATTTTGCCCTGCCCGATGTCACGCGTGAGGCCTTTCTCAGATTACCGGCAACCGAGCATGAATTTACCGATACCAATCGTGTACTTTCCAACTCGGCATCACACCGTCTGCTCTACCACGCCGCCTGGCGACAGGTGGTCCGCCAGCCCGGGGCCAGCCCCTGGATTGCAGTCAGCGGTGGCAACAGCTTTGCCAGCCGGCATGAACTGGAAGGCAGTATCCGTTTCAGGTTCAATCCCAATGAGGATCGGGTGGTCATCGACGCGGATGTCTGGTTGATACACTACAGTTCTATTCCACAAGGAGAGTTTCTACGTCTGCCGGAATTGCCTGCAAGCCTGCGGGACACCCAGGCCGGGCAGGCTGGTGCAGCAACTGCAGACAACCGCCTTGAACCTGGCCCCGTGCGTCTGTTCCGCATGCAACAAAGCCGGGATATGCGCAGTAATGAGTTTCACTATCTGGACCATCCAGCTTTTGGCATTGTCGTGATGGTCAGGCCCTACCAGCCTCCTGCTCTGCCAGAACCAGCGCTTGAGCCCCTGGAACCCGACCCTGCAGCCACTACTGAGCAGTCCCCGCTTCAACTGCCTGATTCTGCTCCCGCTGTTGCCCCCATTCGATAATGACCCGCGCCAGGATATGGAGTACCCGCTGCATACCCGAATTCAGCACCGCAGTAATCGCCGCCATGGTAATGACCTCCTCTCCCAGCCCCGCCGCCAGATTGACCGAAAGGGCTATACAGGCATAAGGCAAGCCCAGCTCACGGGCCAGGGCAGCTTCAGGCATACCGGTCATGCCCACCATGTCACAGCCATCACGCTGCAAACGCTGCACTTCAGCCATTGATTCCAGGCGTGGCCCCTGGGTACAGGCATAAACTCCACGGGCAAGCAGCTGAAGCCGCGCCTCACGCTGTGCCGAAGCAATCAGCAGTTGGCGCAGGCTGGCATCGTAGGGAGCGGTAAAATCGATATGTTCCACCTGGCCGTTCTGCCCGTCGAAAAAGGTATGCTCCCGCCCCCAGGTATAATCGATTATCTGCTCGGGGATGGCGATGGCACCAGGCACCAGAACAGGATCAATTCCGCCAACGGCATTCACCGCAATAACAGCCTGGCAGCCAAGCTGATGCAAAGCCTGCATATTGGCCCGGTAGTTGATGCGATGGGGAGGCACAACATGCCCCTTGCCATGGCGGGGCAGGAAGGCCAGCCTGTTACCAGCAAAATGACCACAACTGATACTGACCGGTTTGCTGTCATAGGGTGTTTGCACTGCCACTTCCTCAATATCGGTCAAACCCATCATCCGGTTCAGGCCGGTTCCACCAATTACACCCATCATCGTTTTGCCAGTCTCCCATCTCTGTTTTCCACATCAATGCGGCGCAGTATAGCAATAAACCATGTTATTCTGTGCCCCGAATCCGCAGAGCTGCCCAGTACGGAGACCCATCATCATTAGTGACAATATCCTGTCTTCCCACAAGCCGGAAAAAGCCTCGCAGCCAGCCCGCTGTATCGCAGTCAGCAGCGGCAAGGGCGGTGTTGGCAAAACCAGTATCAGTACCAATCTGGCCCTGGCGCTCTCGCTGCAGGGTAAACGCGTCTGTGTTTTTGATGCCGATACCAGCCTGGCCAATGTCAATATCCTGCTCAATCTGCACCCTGAGAACACGCTGGAACAATTGCTGAACGGCAGCTGCACCCTGGAGCAGATAATCCTCACAGGGCCAGCTGGCATTCATGTGATACCAGCCGCCTCTGGCATTGCCGAACTCAGCACCCTGTCTGCATCACAACAACATATACTAGTCAGTAGCCTGAAGGAGCTCGAACAGAATTACGATTACCTGATCATCGATACGGCGGCGGGCATTGCCGAAAATGTGCTGGTCTTCCTGCAGGCAGTGCAGCATTGCCTGCTGGTCATCACGCCTGAACCCACCTCGCTGACCGATGCCTTTGCCCTGCTCAAGGTCATGCGCCACCGGCGGGCCAGCAACAGTTACCATGTTCTGGTCAATATGGCCGACAGCTATCCGGAAAGCGTGGACATGTACAAAAGACTGTCCGGAGCTGCCAGCAAATACCTGCGGCTGTCCCTGAACTATTTTGGCTATCTGCCTAGGGATACGGCCATGCGCAAGGCAGTACAGCAACAGGTACCCGTGCTGATAAGCTACCCGGGCTCCGCGGCAAGCCACCGTTTTCAATCGCTTGGCGAAAGTATCCATCGCCTGTTTTCCACGGACTCTGCTTACCCGCAGTTTTCCCGGTTCTGGGAAGAACAGCTGCAGGCCTCCTTGCCACAAGACACAGCGATGAGTGCCAGGAACCGGACCCCCGCAGGCGCAGCCACTAAAGCGCAAAAACGCCGCAGCAGCCACACCAATCCCACAACAGCCCGCCCCGGCTACCCCAAGACCCATATCATCAGGCTGCAGCAGCATATGGTGCAGCTGATCAAGAGTCGCTCCCTATCCGGCAATGCCATGCAAAGCCTGTTGGCCTCCTTGCTGCGTTGTGCCGACAGGTATTACCCGGAACTGGATACAGAACAGTTGACCAAGACCCGTGCGCATTTGGGTCACAAGGAGCACCAACTGCGACAGCAAGCCAGAACCGGCTCACAAACCGGACAAGGATATTGATTCCGTGAACCCGATACATGCACTTTATACCCAGCTCTGGCAAATACCTGCCATCCGCGGCAGCCGTCTTGGTCGCCATATGTTCAAACAACTGGCCAAAGGGAATGTTGCTCCTGCATACGAATTCCTGACTGATTTTTTCGGCCTCAGCTACAGGGGAGAACTGGGCAACAGTATCGATTTCAATATTTTCTATTACGGTGCCTTTGAAAAACCCTTGCTGTTTTTTCTCAGCGATACCCTGGAAGCCATTGCCCCTCACGGTTGCTTTGCCGATATCGGTGCCAATATCGGCCAGCATTCACTGTACATGTCCCGGCTTGCCCGCCAGGTACATGCCTTTGAACCCTACCAGGCCGTCAGGGACCGCTTACAATTACAGATCCAGTTGAATGCACTGGAAAATATCACCGTCCACCCGGTCGGCTTGAGCGACCGCAATACCAGCCTGCCCTTCTTTGCCCCCACCGGGCGCAATACTGGCATCGGCTCTTTCGATGCCAGCACTGTCGAGAAAGGCAACCGGAATATAGGAGAGCTGCAACTGGTGAACGGTGACGATTATTTTCGGGCCCAGCATATCGAGCACATCGATTTGATGAAAATCGATGTCGAGGGCTTCGAAAAACCTGCCCTGCATGGCTTGGCAAGCACCTTGCGCAGCAACCGGCCAATTGTCGTGTGTGAAATCACCTACAACAAACCGTTTTCTTTTGAATCCCTGAGTGACATGCTGGCAGCCTTGCCTGAAAACTACTCCTTGTTCACTTTTGATACGCGCAAGCGCGATGGCAGCAAGGCCAGGCGAAGAAATGCCCGAACCAGGCTCAGCGGCAATTACAGAATAATTCCCTACCAGGATTTTCGCACTGAGGGACAGGACGATATCATTGCCTGCCCCAATGAGGCCCTGACGAAGTTGCCACGGTCGCGCGGCACCGAAATTTGACCGGGATCGCGGTTTATCGCAGTAGCGAGACACCCCAATTTATCCTGTAGATATCCCCCTTCAATCATCAGAGAGGCTGAAGCAAGTGTCACAGGTCTTCCAGTGCCCGGTATGCGAATCGCCAGCCATCCGTCGATTCGCACAGCTGGAAACACGCGACTACTGGCGCTGCGAGACCTGTGTGGCAACCTTTGTCGACACGGCGCAATTACCCGATATCCAGCTTGAACGGGCGCAGTACGCCTTGCATCAGAATGATCCGGATGATACCGCGTACCGCGCCTTTCTCGGGCGCCTGGCTACGCCGCTTTTGCAACGACTGCAAGGCTTGCAAGCTTTTCAACCCTTGCAAACCTCGCGCTCACAGCAAGGCTTGTACGGATTGGATTACGGTTGTGGTCCGGGACCTGCTCTAGCCGCCATGTTGCGCGAGGCTGGTCATACCATGGCGGTCTATGACCCGTTGTTCTACGATGACCGCAGTGTATTGACCGGCCCTTATGATTTCATTACCTGCACGGAGGTGGCTGAACATTTCCACCAGCCGGCACAGGAGTTTGCCCGCCTGGACCGATTACTGGCTCCCGGCGGATGGCTGGCGGTGATGACGGGTTTCACCCCGGATGATGCTGACTTTGCACGCTGGCATTACCGGCTAGACCCGACCCATGTCGTGTTCTACCGGGAGGCAACATTTAATGTGCTGGCACAACGTTACGGTTGGCGCTGTGAGATTCCCTGCGCCAATGTTGCTCTTTTGCAAAAGTGGACTGTCGTCAGTAATTGATCTCATATTCGAGCAGTTGGGGCAGAGCCGAGCGCTCAAAGAACGGAAGGAATGCTTGCAGGAATAGTCCAACCCGGAGACTGCGTAAAAAGGGCTTTGGGGAGTGCCAGATTCATGCTATGTTCAAACTGAATATATATGAATATAAAGGAGGCCTGTCATGGCAAGCACCAGTCTTACTCTTGGTCAGCATTGGGAAATCTTCATCAAGAATGAAATTGCCAGTGGACGTTATAGCTCAGCCAGCGAGGTTATCAGGGATGCCCTTCGCCACTTGGAAGAACGGCGAAGCAAACTTGAAACTCTGAGAACACATCTGGCTGAAGGCGCGGCACAGGCCGCAAAGGGAGAATTCGTCAGGAATTTTTCCGTTGAAAAGCTCATTGGGCAACTGGACAGTGAATAATGAAGCTCACCGTCCGCATCACCCGGCGCGCCGAACAGGACTTGTTCGCCATAGGCCGTTACACCTTAAAAGAATGGAGCAAGGCCCAGCGCGATGAATATTTGCGGAAAATAATCGGCCGGATCAATTGGCTGGCCGAGCGACCTAGAATAGGCAAGCAACGGGGTGACATTGCGGAAGGATATTATTCGTTTTTGGAAGGTTCGCACGTGATCTTTTACATCTTTGATGAGGTAAATATCGACATTATCGGGATTCCGCACCAAGCAATGGATATCGAGAATTACTTTCATTCGGAAGATGATTGAGTTAATGGAATCGTGCAGTTTTGTCTCCGGGTTGGACCCCTGTGAATTTGGTGCGCCCGGCAGGATTCGAACCTGCGACCCTCGGCTTAGAAGGCCGATGCTCTATCCGACTGAGCTACGGGCGCATGCTCTGATTGCACGAAGATAAGCAAAAAATGGGGTGACCGATGGGGCTCGAACCCACGACAACCGGAGTCACAGTCCGGGGCTCTACCAACTGAGCTACGATCACCATAAGAAGCGATTTGACTGAATTGGTCGGGGTAGAGAGATTTGAACTCCCGACATCCTGCACCCAAAGCAGGCGCGCTACCAGGCTGCGCTATACCCCGAATTCAGTACATCTTAATCGCGAGGCGGCATAATACTCAGGCCTGCTATAGCAGTCAATCTCTGATTGCTTTTTTGCTCAATGTCGCAACACCCAAGGCTTCAACGCTCGATGCGCCAGACGCTGCCCTTGGCAGAGTCCTCCACCACGACATTCATGGCCGCAAGCCTGGCCCTGATCTGATCTGCCAAGGCCCAATCCCTGTCGGCCCGGGCCTGCTGGCGTTCAGCGATGAGTGCTTTGATAATCTCGGCATCGGGTTTTTCCCTGCTGGTCTGTTGCAGGAAAACTTCCGGGCTCTGTTGCAAAATTCCCAGTGTCGACCCCAGTTTAACCAGCAGTCTGGCCAGATCCGCAGCCACTTCAGGCTCTGCATCCTTGCAGCGATTGATCTCACGCACCAAGTCAAACAGTACGCCCAGGGCCACTGGGGTGTTGAAATCATCATTCATCGCTGCCTTGAAGGCCTTTTCGAAACGACTGTTGACGATATCCCTGGCCGCCGCGGTATCAAACGGGCGCAGGCCGGCATAAAAACGTTCCAGCGACGCGGCGGCCTGCTCCAGACCCTGGTCGGAATAATTGATGGGGCTACGATAATGACTGGCCAGCAACAGATAACGAACCACCTCGGCCGGGTATTTTTCCAGCACTTCGCGCACGGTGAAAAAATTGCCCAAGGACTTGGACATCTTCTCGTTGTCGACCCGGACCGAGCCATTGTGCAGCCAGTAACGGGCAAATTTGACCCCGGTCGCGGCCTCAGACTGGGCTATCTCGTTCTCATGATGTGGAAACATCAGGTCAGAGCCACCGCCGTGGATATCGAAACTGTTGCCCAGGCAGCAGGTGGACATGGCCGAGCACTCGATATGCCAGCCAGGGCGGCCATAACCCCAGGGGGAATCCCAGCCCACCTCACCATCGGCAGCAGCTTTCCAGAGCGCAAAATCGCGTGGGTCGCGCTTGTCCTCATCCACCTCGATGCGGGCACCGGCCAGCAGCTCCTCCGGGTTCTTGTTCGACAATTTGCCATAATCGGCAAACTGCCTGACCGAATAATAGACATCCCCGTTGTTTGCCCGATAGGCGGCCTCGCGCGCCACCAGCACCGAAATCATGTCGATGATCTGGTCAATATGCGCAGTAGCCCGCGGCTCTTTATCCGGAGGCAGTATGCCCAGGGCCATTTCATCTTCATGCGTGGCCTTGATGAAGCGTTCGGTCAGGGACGTGAATGCTTCTCCGTTTTCCTGCGCTCTCGCCAGAATCTTGTCATCGATATCTGTGATATTGCGTACATAGGTCACCTCGTAACCACTGTTGCGCAAATGCCTGACGATGATATCGAACGCAACCAGCATGCGCGCGTGGCCAATATGACAGTAATCATAAGTGGTCAGGCCGCACACATACATGTTGATTTTGCCGGCTTCCAGCGGCTGAAAAATTTCCTTTTTACGGCTCCAGGTATTGTAGATATGCAGTTCTGACTTGCTCAATTCCCCCCCTTGCTCCACGAGTCACGCAAAGTTACTGTGCGGTTAAAAACCGGCGCACCGGGCCTGGAGTCAATACGATCAACGCAAAAATAACCTTCACGCTCAAACTGAAAGTGCTGCTCTGCTGTGGCCGAGGCCAGCGAGGGTTCTGCCAGACAGTTTGACAGAACCACGAGCGATTCGGGATTCAGACATTCCTGATAACCCACCCCATCTTTAGCATCCGGGTTTTCAGTGTTGAACAGCCGGTCATACAGGCGCACTTCCACTGTTATGGCAGCCTCGGCAGGAACCCAGTGAATGACACCCTTCACCTTTCTGCCCACCGGATTCTTACCCAGCGTGTCGGCATCATAACTACACAGCAGTGTGGTGATTTCTCCGCTGTCATTGCGCAGCACCTCCTCACAACGGATGACATAGGCTCCCCGCAGACGGACCTCACCGCCCGGGATCAGACGTTTGAAACCGGGAGGTGGCGTTTCCTCAAAATCGCTTCTATCGATATACAATGTCCTGCCGAAGGGTAACTCCCGGTGCCCCATCTCTTCTTTTGGATGCGCGGGCAGTTGCAGTACCTCTTGCGAATTCTCTTGCGAATTCTCAGGATAATTCTGCAACACTACCTGCAGTGGTTTGAGCACACACATCGCCCGCGGGGCGTGGCGGTCGAGGTCTTCACGAATACAGTGCTCAAGCATCCCGACATCTACCGTGCTTTCACTGCGGCTAACCCCTACCCTGTCACTGAAATCACGGATTGAGGCGGGCGTATAACCGCGTCTGCGCAAGCCGGAAATAGTCGGCATGCGCGGATCATCCCAGCCACTGACATGGTTTTGCATGACCAGCTCCCTGAGTTTGCGCTTGCTCATGACCGTGTAATTGATATTGAGCCTGGCAAATTCGTATTGCCGGGGCAGGACATACGCGGCAGGCGAGCCTTCGCCACCGGCAGCCTCATGCAGACTTTCCCTGCTCAGGGCATTGAGAATCCAGTCATACAGCGGACGATGATCTTCAAACTCCAGGGTACACAGAGAATGCGTCACCGATTCAATCGCATCCGACAGGCAATGGGCATAATCGTACATCGGGTAGATTGGCCACTGATCCCCGGTTTGATGATGATGTACATGTCGGATCCGGTAAATGACCGGATCGCGCAGAGTGATATTGGGCGAACTCATGTCGATTTTTGCCCGCAAACTGTGTTCCCCATCGGCAAATTCCCCGGCCCGCATGCGGGTGAATAAATCCAGATTTTCTGCCACTGAGCGTGAACGATACGGGCTATCCTTACCGGGCGTTGTCAAGGTGCCACGATACTCACGCGCCTGCTCAGGACTCAGACTGCACACATAGGCCTGGCCGCGTTCAATCAACTGGCGGGCAAACTGGTACAGCGCCTCGAAATAGGACGAGGTGTAACGCACATCGCCATGCCATTGAAATCCCAGCCATTGGATATCCTCCTTGATGGCATTGATGAATTCCTGGCTCTCTTTTTCCGGATTGGTATCATCAAAACGCAGATTGCAATATCCACCATACAACTGTGCAACACCAAAATTCAGACAGATGGACTTGGCATGACCTATATGCAGAAAGCCATTGGGTTCAGGAGGAAATCTGGTCTGGATGCGGCCCTGGTGCTTGCCCGCTGCCAGATCCTGCTCGATAATGTGGCGGATGAAATTGGAAGGTGGGGCCGAATGTCCGTTATTGGGGCTGGAAGAACTCATATCAATGATTCTGCTTTCTCGGTAGCGATAAAGGCCTTATTATAACCGCTCAATGAAATTCTCATAGGGGGAATAGCTGTTTGCGGCATTCCTGACAAGGTTGTGTGACATGGTAGTGTTCAAAACAAATTATGGTGACATCAGCATTGCTTTGGATTTTGAAAAAGCACCGATCAGTGCTGCCAATTTTCTGGCCTATGCCAAAAGTGGTTTTTATGATGGCACCGTGTTTCATCGGGTCATTAACAACTTCATGATACAGGGCGGGGGATTTGTCTCTGGCATGAAACAAAAGAACGGCGGAGAACCCATCAAGAATGAGGCAGACAACGGACTGACCAATGATACCGGCACCCTGGCCATGGCCAGAACCTCGGACCCGCATTCAGCAAGCTCGCAGTTTTTCATTAATGTCAGCGACAATACTTTTCTCAATCACAAGGAAAAATCCATGCAGGGCTGGGGTTATGCCGTTTTCGGCAAGGTCGTCGAAGGCATGGATGTGGTCAACAAGATCAAACAATGCCCAACTACCTCCAAAGCAGGGCACCAGGATGTCCCCGTCGATGAAGTCATCATCACCAGCACCGAGGTAAGCTACCCGGAGGACAAGCCGGCAGATAACAGCAAGAGCTGATGATGAGTGCCATTGGGGGAAAACAAGCACTGTTCATTTCAGATCTGCATCTGGATCCGGAGACCCCGGAACTGCTGGCAGAGTTTCTGCTGTTTCTGGAAACCCGGGCTGCGGGTGCACAGGCCCTGTACATACTCGGGGATCTGTTCGAGAAATGGATCGGCGATGATGACGAGCACAGCCTGGGCAATCAGGTGGCCGAGGCGCTGAGAAAACTGGCTGACACCGGCACGGAAATCTATCTGATGCATGGCAACCGGGATTTTCTGATCGGTGAACAGTATGCCCGCAAATGCCACGCCACTCTCCTGCAGGAACCACATATCATGGAGCGACATGGGCAGCGCGCCGTCCTGATTCATGGCGACAGCCTTTGTACCCGTGATCTCGCCTACATGCAATTCCGGCAAATGGTGCGCTCCAGCCGCTGGCAGCAGGATTTCCTGGGCAAATCACTGGTCGAGCGGCAGATGATTGCACAACAGGCCAGACAACAGAGCCAGGAAGCCAACAGCAACAAGGCCTCGGATATCATGGATGTGACTCCCCAGGAAGTCATCAAGCTATTACAGGAGCAGCAGGTCAACACCTTGATCCACGGGCACACACATCGGCCGGCTGTACACACGCTGCGCCTGGAAAAACCGATCAATGGCAGTCTGGAAGCGCAACGGCTGGTCCTTGGCAGCTGGGATCAGAAAGGCTGGGTATTGGCGCTGGATGAGTCGGGATTCAACCTCCAGCACTTCAGGTTTCAGGCCTCTCCCAACTCTCCCAACTTCTCCCCCAAGGCAAAATAGCGGTCAAAGTGAGCTTCACACAATTGCAACAACTCCTGGTCTGCCTGGCTGATCAACAGTTGAATCTCCACCTGCCGGTACTCTGGTCTGATCTCCACTCCTGAGCGTCCCAGATCATGCAACTCCTGGTGCTTTTTCTTCAGCAGATTGTGCAACCAGTAATAGGGTGATCGATCGACATCGAAGGGGATATTGGCTTGCCGCAGGGCGCTGGCCAGTCGTTCACGGTTAACCACGATAAAGCAATTGCGCAAGATCTGTACGCTCAGTTGTTCAATGCGCTGCATCACAGCCTGCTTCGCCGCTTCATCATAACTGTTCCAATTGATGACTTCGAAGGCAAACCGCTTGCATCCCCGACAGATGGGGTCACCCACCGAGGTCGTGGAACAGATGCCTATGCAAGGTGTTTTGATTTTGTCCATCGTCATTCTGCCATTTCGAGTGTCACCAGAATAGCTCATTACTGTGCCACATCAGCACTCCAGACATGCTGCGTTTGCTTATTGCAACCTTGTTGCAACCCTGCAGCACCCCTGTTGCAACTGGAATATTGCAGTAATCTAGCATAGAATCAGCACCCTGTTTTGCGCTGATTTTACTAGATAGGGGATTAACTGTGTTAGAAGCATATCGAAAGCATGTGGCAGAGCGAGCCGAACTGGGTATAGTCCCCAAACCACTCGATGCCGGCCAGGTGGCAGAGCTCATTGAATTGCTCAAGAATCCACCGGAAGGTGAAGAAGAGTTCATCCTTGACCTGATTTCCAACCGGGTACCCGCCGGAGTGGACGAAGCGGCCTATGTCAAAGCCGGCTTCCTGTCGGCCATCGCCAAAGGTGAAGCCTCCTCGCCCATCATCAAGCCTGAACTGGCCGTAAAGCTTCTGGGAACCATGCTGGGCGGTTATAACATTGCCACCCTGGTAGAACTGCTGGATGATAAAGCACTTGCCGCGGATGCCTGTAGAGAGTTGTCACATACCCTGTTGATGTTTGATGCCTTTCATGACGTCGAAGAGAAAGCCCGCGCCGGCAATACCCATGCGCAAAAATTGCTGGAGTCCTGGGCTGCTGCAGAATGGTTTACCAGCAAACCCGAACTGCCGGAAAAATTGACGGTCACTGTGTTCAAAGTGCCAGGTGAAACCAATACTGATGATCTGTCGCCAGCCCCGGATGCCTGGTCACGACCCGATATTCCCCTGCACGCCCTGGCCATGTACAAGATGCCGCGCGAAGGCATCAGCAATGCTGCTGAACAAATCAGTGAACTCAAGCAAAAAGGCCACCCGGTAGCCCTGGTGGGCGATGTTGTCGGGACTGGCTCTTCACGCAAATCAGCCACCAACTCCGTGCTGTGGAACATCGGCAAGGATATTCCCCATATTCCCAACAAACGTGATGGTGGGGTGTGCATCGGCAACAAGATTGCTCCCATCTTCTTCAACACCATGGAAGATGCCGGCGCCTTCCCGATTGAATGTGATGTCGACCAGATGAACACAGGTGATGTCATCGATATCTATCCCTATGCCGGCAAGATCACCGCTCATGACAGCGATGAAGTCATCAGCACGTTCACTTTGAAAACCGAAGTCATTCTGGATGAAGTGCGGGCTGGCGGACGCATCCCCCTGATCATCGGTCGCGGACTGACCGACAAGGCACGCACCTCCCTGGGGCTGGAACCGTCCAAGGTCTTTCGTCTTCCCTTCAGCGAGGCCGATTCCGATCGCGGTTTCACCCTGGCCCAGAAAATGGTTGGCCGGGCCTGCGGTGTTCGTGGTGTGCGTCCCGGCAGTTACTGTGAACCCAAAATGACCACAGTCGGCTCTCAGGATACCACCGGGCCGATGACCCGTGACGAACTCAAGGATCTCGCCTGTCTCGGCTTTTCGGCCGATCTGGTCATGCAATCCTTTTGTCATACTGCGGCCTATCCCAAGCCCGTGGATATTGAAACCCAGCATACGCTACCCGACTTTATCCAGACCCGGGGCGGTGTTGCCTTGCGCCCTGGCGATGGCATCATTCACTCCTGGTTGAACCGCATGCTGTTGCCCGATACCGTCGGCACCGGCGGAGACTCGCATACCCGTTTCCCTATCGGTATTTCCTTCCCAGCCGGCTCCGGCCTGGTCGCCTTTGCGGCGGCCACCGGGGTCATACCACTGGATATGCCGGAATCGGTACTGGTTCGCTTCAAGGGCAAGATGCAGCCGGGCATCACCCTGCGCGATCTGGTCAATGCCATCCCCTATGCTGCCATTCAGTCCGGCGATCTCACCGTCGAGAAAAAGGGCAAGAAAAATATATTCTCCGGTCGCATTCTGGAAATTGAAGGCCTGCCTGATCTGAAGGTGGAGCAGGCATTCGAACTGTCTGACGCCTCCGCTGAACGCTCCGCTGGTGGCTGTACCATTCGGCTGAACAAAGAACCCATCATCGAATATTTCAAATCCAATATCACCTTGTTGCGCTGGATGATCAACGAAGGCTACGGTGATGCCCGCACCCTGGAACGTCGTGCCAGGGCCATGGAAGAATGGTTGCAGGATCCGCAACTGCTGGAACCCGATGCGGATGCGGAATACTACAAGATCATTGAAATCGATCTCGACCAGATCAAGGAACCCCTGTTGGCCTGCCCGAATGATCCGGATGATGTCAGACCTTTGTCAGCTGTTCAGGAAACTGCCATCGATGAAGTATTCATCGGCTCCTGCATGACCAATATTGGTCATTTCCGGGCTGCCAGTGAGGTGCTCAAGCAGGTCAAGGGAAGCATTCCAACCCGGCTGTGGATATCCCCGCCGACCAAGATGGATCAGCATCAGCTGACTGAAGAAGGTATCTACAGCGTCTTCGGTGTCGCCGGGGCTCGCACCGAAATGCCAGGTTGTTCACTGTGCATGGGCAACCAAGCCCGGGTAGCGCCGAACTCCACAGTGGTTTCCACTTCCACCCGCAACTTCCCCAATCGTCTCGGTGATGGTGCCAAGGTTTTTCTGGCCTCCTCGGAATTGGCGGCGGTCAGTGCGGTGCTTGGTCATATTCCCAACATGGAGGAATACATGGGCTATATGAAGAATGTCAATACGATGTCGGACAACATCTACCGCTATCTGAACTTCAATGAAATCAAGTCCTATATGGAAGCTGCCGAGCACGCGAAAAATATTCCCGTGCTCAATGTGCGCGATGTGGCCTGAAACAAACAGTTGAAGCAGCAGATTCGGTGATCATGCCGGGGGCAAACAAGGCCCCCGGTTTTGCATAGGAATTCACTTCAGGCTTTTAAGCACTACCTCGAAGACATCAGACGATAATCCATCCTCTGCGGCTATCCGTTCAAGTTGCGCTTTCATCAATTGCTGGCGATCCTCATCATAGCGGCGCCATCTGCTTAGAGGCGTCAGCAAGCGGGCGGCAATTTGCGGATTCAGACGGTTCAGAATCAACACCTGATCGGCAAGAAACCGGTAGGCTTCGCCAGAACGGTCATGGAAATTGATTGCATTCTGGTTGCTGAACACCCCCAATACCGCACGCACCTTGTTGGGATTGCGAATATCAAAAGCTTCATGTTGCAGTAGCGCCTGCACGCGCTGCAAGGTGCCTGGACGGCTGGCGGCAGACTGCACGGAAAACCATTGGTCCACAACAAGGGCTTCGTGACGCCATTTTTTCAGAAACTGCTGCAGAGCCTCTTCGCGCAGAGTTTCTGCATGGCTTGATTCCGAGTTTACCAATAGGCGCAGAGCCTGACTGGTGTCGGTCATATTCCCGGCATGGCTAAATTGCTGATAACAGCTATCCAGATAGTCCGGTTTTTCCAGACTGACCAGATACGACAGACAAAGGTTGCGCAGCGAGCGTGCCGCAATTCCTTCGGCATTGGCCTGGTAAGGTGTGATGTCTGGAATAGCTGCATACAGGCTCGCAAACTGCTGCTCAAGCCTGCCCGCCAAAGCCTGGATAAGAAATTTCCGCACCGCATGAATCGCTTCCACATCGATGCTGTCGGATAATTCGCCCAGATAGGCTTCTGTGGGCAGACTCAGCAATTGTGCTGTAACCGCCTGATCATAACCTTCCTTGTCATCGACCCGCTGTAATGCCTCCTCAAGTATGTCAGTGAAGGCCTGCAACAAACCGGCATCCAGTTGCAGGCTGCGTTTTTCCCGATAATCCTGCAATAAAGGCAGCATCACTCTGAGCGCCAGCTCCTGCGCGGCATTCCAGCGATTGAAACCATCACTGTCCCTGGTCATCAGGAACAAAAGTTCTTGCTGGCTATAGTCGAACTCCAGTTTGACTGGTGCCGAAAACCCTCGCAACAAGGAAGGTACGGGTTTGCTGTCGATACCGGTAAAGACAAAAGTCTGTTGCTCTGCACACACATCAAGCACTCTTTCCGTCAACCCGGTATTCTGCGATTCCCCCTTGAGTAGCAACGGAATATCGAGGCCTGCTGAATCGAGCAAACCCACTCTCAGCGGTATATGCAATGCTTGCTTGTGTTCCTGCCCTGGGGTTGGTGGGCAGGATTGTTGCACCTCCAGCCTGTACTCTCTGGCAGTTGCATCATAGTCACCTGTAATCCTCAATCTGGGCGTCCCGGCCTGGGCATACCAGCGACGAAACTGTTTCAGATCAACACCGCTGGCATCCTCCATTGCCCTGACAAAATCTTCTGTGGTTACCGCCTGGCCATCATGTCGTTCAAAATACAGATCACTGCCCTTCCTGAAGGCATCGGCACCGACAAGCTCATGGATCATACGAACAATTTCAGCACCTTTTTCATAAATGGTCAGCGTATAAAAGTTGGATATCTCCATATAGGAATCAGGTCGCACCGAATGCGCCATTGGGCCGGCATCCTCGGCAAACTGGGCAGTCCGCAGAAAGCTCACGTCTTCGATCCGCTTCACGGTTCTTGAGCCCATGTCGGCAGAAAATTCAGAATCCCTGAATACGGTAAACCCTTCCTTCAGGCTAAGTTGGAACCAGTCGCGGCAGGTAACCCGGTTGCCCGACCAGTTATGAAAATATTCGTGCGCAACCACAGCCTCGACCCGCTGGAAGGCCTGATCGGTCGTGGTCAGGGGGTTGGCCAGCACACAGGAGGTATTGAAGATATTCAGCCCCTTGTTTTCCATTGCGCCCATATTGAAATCATCCACCGCCACGATCATGAAAATATCCAGATCGTATTCCCTGCCATAGACTTCCTCATCCCACTCCATTGCCTTCTTGAGAGAAAACATGGCGTGATCACATTTGTCCAGATCCTTCTCCTCGACAAATATCCGCAGCTTGATCTTGCGCTGCGAACAGGTGATAAATTCATCCTCAATACAGGCCAGATCACCGGCTACCAGCGCAAACAGATAACAGGGTTTGCGAAACGGGTCTTCCCAGCGCACCCAATGCCGACCATCCTCCAATTCACCACTGGCCACCGCATTGCCGTTGGATAAAAGTACCGGATATCTTTTCTTATCAGCAATGATTTTCGTGCTGAAGACAGACATCACGTCCGGGCGATCCAGGTAATAGCTTATCTTGCGAAACCCTTCGGCTTCACATTGCGTACAGAACATGCTGCGCGACTTGTAAAGCCCTTCCAGGCTGGTATTCTCCTGTGGTTTCAGCTCCGTGTGACATTCCAGGGAAAATGGTTTATCAATGGAACCGCCGCTTTGTTGCAGCAAACGATCAAGATTCGGTATCAACAGTGACTGTTCGCTCAGTTGATATTGACTGGCAGCAAGCGGCACATCATTCAGCACAAGTTTCAGCAGACGCATGTCCTGACCATCAAGTTTGAGACTGGTTTCGGCGTTACCAATCAAATCCGGATTCCTGCGCATTGTCAGCGAGGAAATGACAAGAGTCGTCTCCTCTGCGAGCTCAAACTGCAAATCAGTCGCGTCAATCAGAAAAGGAGGTAGCTGATAATCTTTCAGATAGATGGTTTTTGCTGTTGCATTCTTCATAGTGAAACCTGTCCTGAATTTTCAAACCTGTAAACTGATATGATAACCACCAAACTTGCGCATATTGATAACGCCGGTATCAAACATGAGGTATTGCCCCTTGATACCAAGAAGCGTGCCGGCAACGACAGGATTCTTGTCAAAATTATGTGAACCGACCTTGGTCGGATACTCAAGCACCGGGTAGCTTATCTGTACCGTCTCCATTGCCTGGAGAACACTGATGGCATGGAAACCGAACTGCTGCTCCATCTCTTTGATTGCCGGTCCGCACAGCTCAAGCAAACGGTTTTTTTCGGCATGCAGATCGGTCAAATGATCGCTGCCTTTGAGCATGTCCCGCCAATTGGTTTTATCAGCCACGTATTGCTTGAAAATCACTTCCAGACACCCCGACTGCAATCGGCTGCGCACCCTGATTATCGGCAAGGCCTGAACCGCGCCCTGATCGATCCAGCGCGTTGGTACCTGGGTTGCCCGGGTGATACCCACCTTGATCCCCGACGAGTTGGCCAGATAGACAATATGATCCTGCATGCAGAACTGCTCACCCCATTCCGGTTCCCTGCAGCTGCCTTGATCATAATGACATTTTTCCGGATGGATGATGCAGGAGTCACATTGCGCCAGGGATTGGAAGCAGGGGTAGCAATACCCCTGGTTGAAACTTTTGGCGGTAAGACGACCACAATGGACACAGTTGATCTGTCCGTTAAAAGTCAAGCTGAGCGGCTTGCCCAGATAGGGCGCCAGAGGGACCAGCGTCTCCCCCAGGGGCAAGGCATAATCAACCGGTGTTTCCAGTCGGCTTTTCAATTTGCGGACCATGCCGCTTGCCAGCAACTCCAATTTCATTCTCCCGCTTGTACTTGACTTGCTTAGGACGTCTTTAGCAGATGAGCTGTCAATGACAGGTATCGTTTGTCTTATTCACTGACTCCACCCACACCAGGTTGACAGCCTGATCCGAACCCGGCGGTTCATGGCATTGTTCCCGTTGCAAACCACTCTTGTCGATAAATCCAACCCGCTCATGCTCGGGCAGATTCTGTGCTTCATAAGCGATAATTGCCTGCAGGCAATATTCCAGCTGTTCTGCACTCAATTTGCTGCCATCCCCCCATCGGCCCAGCTCCACCGCAGTTTTCAGATTGGCATGCGTTTCTGCGTCCATCATCGCCAGCAGATCCTGCAAGGATTTATACTCGTGGTTCATCTTTGCACCCCCCTGACATCTATCTATTTTCGCCCGGCCGACGACTTCTGCCCATGAGCAAACCAATTATCAAGCCAGCCAATACTCCACCAAACAGTCCCCCCACATGCGCAGCAGTAGCGATCCAGGACGAAGCAAACACCTCCATCAAGACCAAGGCCAGCAGAAAGAATCCAATCATGGCTGGAGGCAATCGCAGCCGATGCCCCGGGTTGAGTATCTGCCAGCTCCAGATGAATCCGAGCAAGCCATAAACAACACCAGACATGCCACCAAAATTATTTTGCCAGTTCATCAGAAACTGCACCGTATTGCTGCTGAACGCGAGGAAAAACAACAGCAACAGATATAACCAGAACGGCAGGCTTGATTCAATCATTCGCCCCAGATACCACAGCCAGAGCATATTGAAGACCAGATGGATAATCCCAAAGTGCAGCAAGGCAGGGCTGAATGTCTGCAGCAGAACACCAGGGCCATCAATCTGGGCGAGCAGAGCCAGTATGGCGGGAGTATTGCCATTGCCGGGAATGAAGGCCGGATAAAACAGTGCGGACACCGCTGACAAATCCGCCCCCCCTGCACTGATCAAGGCCACCAGCAGGCAGGCTGCCACCAGCAAAAGAGTCACTGGCGCGGTATAGATTGCACGCAACAAGGCATTGAACAACTCCTTGAACGGCAGTATAGCCCTTAAGTCAGCACCCTGGGCACTTTGAGCCGCCGCCGGATAGCCAGAGTCCCGCCATGCAGCCATCAAATCCTGCGCCAGCCTGGCTTCCTCAGGATAACGCACCCAGACAACCTGCTGGCCCGACTCTTCAGTGACATGGAAAGCTATTTGTCGAGCCTGTAGCTGGCGCAGGACAGGCCGCATATCCAGCGCAATATCTGCTTCCAGCGCTCTAATCATCGGCTTTGACCAGGCGGTTGCCCCAGCCCAGTTTGCTGCGACAGGTTTGGAAATAATTCTGGTCCAGCGGATGGATCAGGCGCAATTCGCCCTGTTTCCGCTTGATAATGATCTGATCTGCCGGCTCGGTGGTAAACATTACCACCCCATCACAACTGATCTGTGGCATCAATGAGCGTTGCTTGACCACATTCACACGAATCGTGTTTTCTGCATCGACCACCAGTGGACGACTGCTCAGGGAATGAGGATACATCGGCACCAGCACCAGGGCGTTCAGGCTTGGGTGCATGATGGGTCCACCTGCGGAAAGTGCATAGGCAGTGGAGCCGGTCGGGGTGGCGACAATCAGTCCATCCGATTCCTGGCTATTGACGAACTGGTCCGCAATGAACAATTCAAACTCGATCATCTGGGCGGCTGTGCCGGGGTGCAGAACAATGTCATTGAGCGCACAACCCCCAGTGATTATCCGGTCACCCCGACGCACTTCAAATTCGATCAGGAAACGGCTCTCCTCGCTGTACTCACCCCGCAAGACTTCTCCCATGCGCTGCTCGATTTCCTCCGGCAGAATATCGGTGAGAAACCCCAGCCGTCCCCGGTTCACGCCAATCACCGGCACCCTGTGCGAGGCCAGGTCATGGGCCACATTCAGCATGCTGCCATCACCACCAACGACAACGACCAGATCATTTTCCGCACATAAACGCGCCCTTGGCATTACCTCAAGACCGTGATCCGGCATCATTGTGGCCGTTTTTTCATCCAGGCGCACAGCAACCTGCTGTTCCTGCAGGAAGCTGCAAAGCCGTTGCAGCGACTCCTCCACGCCTTTGTGAGCAGTTCTGCCGACAAGGCCTATCTTCTTGAACTCTGACATGATTTTCCTGTGCTGATAAAGCCTGATCCAGATATTTAGGCCACTGGCAGTTTGTCTGGACAGGACGACGGGACGATGGGGGCGAAGTATACCACTAAGCAGCCTCGGAATAAGTCACGGTACCGGCAGATATCAGGGGGCCGGATCAATGGACAGCTGCAGGGGTTGCTCGGTGTAAATCAGATCCATATTGTCGGCAACCCGATAGGCCACGAACAGGCTCAGGCGCTCACCGACCAACCCCGTATCAACAAGCAACCCCTTGATGGCAGTGACAGACTCCACCGGCGCCAGAATGCCTTTGCCAGCAAAGGGATGCAGTGCAGCCAGATCGTTATCCCAGGGCAGGAGTTCGCCCGTCGCCGTCAACTGCAGCAAGTTGCCCCCTGCCGTAATTGCCAGCACATAGATATACCCGGGCTTGCCCACATCGGCAGAATCTATTTTCAGCGCAGCGGTAATATCCAGCACCTGCCCAGGGTGCACCCTGTCGACAAAGCTCAAACCATTATCCACACTGGCAGCAATCGCTATCTGCGCATCGGTGTCGAGGCCGCTGAGTCGCCCGGTAGTACGTTGCACAGGGTCCGGCAACCGAGCAGGGAAATAGGCGGCAATCTGATGCCTGACCAGGTTCATCACCTGCACGGCATCAGCGCCGGCCTCGGTATCTGTGCGATCGATGCCACAGGGATCGCCCAGACAATCCAGTGCCGGACTTGAAAACAGTGGCAAACGAATATCGGTATTGAACACTCCAGGAAAGGCCATGACCGTCACAAAGCGGGAATCCAGTCCGTAGCCTGTAGCCCAGGGCAAAGTCCCTCCACTGCCATCCTCCCGGCGTGAATGGGTCAATCCCATGGAATGGCCCAGCTCATGCGCCAAAGCGGCAGTGACCGGGCAGTCGATAGCCACAATCGAGTAGGCATAGTCCTTCTCATTGCTGGAACTGAAATCACCCAGGCTGTCACGACCACCCAGATTGGCCAGCCCGCACCGGTCCGGTTCATTGCCCTGGGGACGGAACAGTACCACCAGGTCGGCCCCGAAACGGGCACGCAGCTCATTCACTTTGGCGAAGGCCGGGTGTGTTTTAAAGGTGAGTGCTTCCAGAGCAGTGTCCATGTCTTCAGTCTGAGGAAAATCAACCTGACCATGAAACACCGGACGCAGGCGGATGCGGACTCCGCTTTCACGATAGATATGGTTGGCAACGCTGACCAGCTGGTTGATCTTTGTCTCCAGTTGCGCCCCATGCAAGGCACGGCTTGCCGGGGTGAACAAGGCCATGAGATCGATCACCGTCACGTCGTCGACAACGGACTGTGACAGTAGCGGATCAGTGCCCAGCAATTGCTCATTGAAGTCACTGACCCCGTCAGCATCAGCATCAATCTGAACATCATCGACCACTCTTAACCAGACATCATCCCGCAAGGCGCCAATGATTGCCGTGGATGCTATCCAGGGTTTGCTGCTGTTTGTACTGCGCACGCTGTAGCTGAAAGTCTTGCTTGCTCCTGGGCTGAAATCACCCAGACGACAATTGAGGATATCCCGGCCTTGCGCGGCGATGCTCAGACGGCGACAGGCCTGAGACATGGCCAGCAATTCGGTATTGTCCAGGGCAAAATGTATATCCAGTTCCAGATTCTTGTGATTTTCCTGGCTGGTATTGCGGACACGCAGCTCCACCGTAACGGTTTCCCCGGCGATAAGGCTGCGCTTGCTGAAAAACTGTTGCACCTCGAAATTATTGCTGTTGATGCCAGCCGTGCTTGCTGCGAACACCTCCTTCTGCCCCACAGGATCAGTTTTCGCGGACTCATTCTGCAATTGCAAAGGCAGGCTCTGTGGACTGAACTCAGGAGCACGTGGAATGACATAATCCTGTTTCCAGTTGCGAACCGGAATCAGCGTCTGATACAACCAGCCCTGCAGAAACGTTGACCCTGGAACCCTGTTGAGCAGTAATTGCCAACTGTCCTGTTCGCCATTGAGCTGGGCAAAAACCGCCTCTGTGCCCGCGGTTATGATCAGCGGGTAGCGCACGCCCAATCCTTCCAGGTGTGCTGTCAGCGTCCGGTCACCATTGATATAGGAGGACTCACTGCTGATGATCGCCACCAGTTCCTCGGCTGTTTCTGCGCTGGTGCCCAATCTGATGCTGAAACGCTCACCAACATTCAACGCAGCCAGCACCTCGGCATCCAGCAGCACAGCCCGGGCCTCGATGCTGGCTTCAGGCAGGACAGGCCAGTTCGCATCTGCTTCTACCTGCTGCAACAGTACCGGGAAGGCACCTGCACCACCTGCACCTGCACCTGCACCTGCACCTACATCCACATCCGCATGCACCTGGCTGGCCATGAGCCCGCCGCGTACGCTAAGCAGCGCAAGAATCAGACATGTCAAAATCAGTTTGGTCCGCATGCTTCGCTCTGGCCCTGTTTCCGAGTGAATCATCAGGTCGGCAGCCTATCATGTGGGAATTATTACCACAATCAGGGCTTTTCACCAATAATCCCGCCACTGTGAATAACAATGACCTCACTCTTTGCATCAATACGACCCTGTTCCATCAATGCGCAGACCGCCTTGAACAGTTTCCCGGTATAGACCGGTTCCAGCGGAATCGTCGTTGCTGCACTGAACGAGGCCATAAACCGGGTCAACTCAGGCCTTACCCGCGCATAACCACCACCATGAAACTCGTCGGCCAGAAACCAGTCAAGTTTGGCCAGGGTCTTAGCCGAAAAGCCATACTCCAGCAAACTGTCCTGCACATTGGCAGTCAGATAAGCCCCTCCTTTCAGCACCGGAACCCCAATCAGGCGTACAGCTGCCGACAACCCTCTGTTGAGAACGCCTGCCAGCAATCCGGCAAGCGTAGTTCCAGTACCACAGGCTACCACCAGGCAATACTTGCGCTGCCCCAGCTCATCCCAGGGAATCAGGTCAATGATTTCGGTACACCCCTGCAATCCGGCTGCATTGCTGCCACCTTCGGGAACAAGATAAAAATCACCATAATGTTGCCTGAGTTCGGTCAGGAAGGTGGGAGTGTGTTTCAGGCGATAACTGCTGCGGCTTACCGGGTGCAGCAGCATGCCATTGTCAGTGGCACAGCGCAGAACCGGGTTGAGTGGATCGGTCAGCTCTCCACGGACCACGCCAATGCTGTTGAAGCCTTCGGCACGGGCTGCTGCGGCCAGGGCATACAGGTGGTTGGACCAGGCGCCACCAAAGCTGAGCAGAGTCTGTTGCCCCTGGGTTCGGGCCTGCTGCAGATTATATTTGAGCTTGAACCACTTGTTGCCGGAAACCAGGGGATTGATCTGATCCAGGCGCAATACCTGCAGACGAATCGGGTCTTGACCCGGCGGCGTATATTCCACCCTTTGCAGAGGCGGTTGGAGCAGGTTCAGAGGCGGCATCAAGGTACGGCTCCAGAGCACAGTTACTGAGCAGTATTGCTTATGACAGGGAAACAGGGCAGGGAAACAGGACAGGAATGGAAAAGGCGTAGTGGCGGACCGGACGGGACTCGAACCCGCGACCTCCGGCGTGACAGGCCGGCATTCTAACCGGCTGAACTACCGGTCCACGAAAATGACTACACTTTTTATAGCTTGAAAATCTTATAACTTGAAAGCACGCTTCCGTGCTCACCACCCAGCAGTCACCCAACTGGTGGGTGGTGAGGGATTTGAACCCCCGACATTCGCCTTGTAAGGGCGACGCTCTACCAACTGAGCTAACCACCCGATGTGCTAAGTGACGCGCATTGTACCGACTTGAGCTGTCATGTCAATAAAATTTCCCCTTCCCAAGCCCTTTCCCCAGCCCCTTTCACCAACTATACATTTTCTCTGGCTGGCGGTAGTATGTGCCGCCTCATCAGTAGAGAAACCACAAGCCAGAGTGCCATGGAGATTTTCAAGGAATTCAGTTTCGAAGCGGCTCATCGCTTGCCCCATGTGCCAGCCGGACACAAATGCGCCCGGTTGCATGGCCATTCTTTTCAGGTGCGAATAGTCATCAGCGGACAACCGGGCCTGAACAGTGGCTGGATCATGGACTTCGGTGACATCAAACAGGCCTGCAAACCTGTTCTGGAACAACTTGATCACTATTACCTGAACGATATCGATGGCCTGGAAAACCCCACCAGCGAGAACATAGCCCTGTGGATATGGCGCCATCTGAAACCCACGCTGCCGCAGCTGCACCGCATAGAAATTCGGGAAACCTGTACCAGTGGTTGCAGCTACAGCGGTGACTGAAGCCACAGTGGCAACCGAAGCGGCAGCGGCAACTGGATCAGCCTGTTTCCTGTACAGACAGGGGCTGCGACTCATCGGCAAACCTCGCCGACAGGGCTGCACCACTTTGCAGCAACTGCTTGCACACCATGAACTCTCGGGCCCGGTTGATACAGTCCGCTGCTATCAGCCGCCCCTCGCGTCCGTAGAATACGCTAAAGCCTGCAGCGTCGCTCTGCCCGGGTTCTCCCCGCAACAGGACGGCATCATAGCCCTCGCTCAAACCCACTGACTGCAATTTGGCGGCATATTGATCTGACCAGAACCAGGGCTGGGCGTGGTAGGGTTGAGATTTTCCGCAGATGCTGGCGGCTGCTGTACGGGCCTGATCATTGGCATTCTGCACGGATTCCAATCGTATTCTGCGACCATACAGTGCGCTGGGGTGAGAGGTACAATCGCCGGCTGCAAAAATATCCGGATCACTGGTTTGGGCAAACTCATCCACTGCAATACCGTTATCAATTTGCAAGCCGCAGGCTGCAGCCAAACCAGTCCGGGGCCGCACACCCACACCAATGATGACCAGATCAGCCGGATATTGACTACCATCAGCACAAAGCACCCGTTCAGCCCTGCCGGCGCCACTGATACCTGTCACCTCGGCCTGACAGACGATATTGACACCATGGCTACGATGCAGGGCCGTAAACCAGGCAGCAATCTCCTCACCGGTCACCCGTTGCAAGACACGTTGCTCGCGCTCCAGCACGGTGACCTCAAGACCATGCTGGTTGAGAACGGCGGCTGTTTCCAAACCGATATATCCCGCGCCTATGATGACCGCTTTTTGTCCCGCACTCAGCCGTTTGCGAATGGCCAGGGCATCATCGGCAGTACGCAGGTAGAACACATTGTCCAGCCCCTCGCCCAGCGGCAGAGTGATGAGCTGCGCACCGGTACACAGTGCCAGGCGATCATAGGCCAGCAATTCCCCATTTTCGAGTTCCACCAGATGCTGGGCCCGATGAATCGCCGTGACTCGTTCGCCCGGGCGGAATTCAATCTGGTTGTTGGCATACATCGCGGCCGGACGCAACAGAACATCTTCCAGTTGCTTGTCGCCAGCAAGCACTGCCTTGGATAGAGGCGGACGATGGTAAGGCAGATGCCTCTCCTCCCCAACAAGCGTGATACTGCCCTGCCAGCCTTCCTTGCGTAATTGCAGGGCCAGCTGCGAGCCAGCATGGCTGGCACCGATGATCAAGCAGGATTGGGTTGTCGCATTCATGTTCAAAGCCTGGGGAACCAATCGACAGGTTCCTGTCCATGTGTTTGCAGATAGGTGTTGGTGCGCGAAAAATGCTGGTTGCCAAAAAACCCGCGGCTGGCTGATAAAGGGGATGGATGCGGGGATGTAAGCACCAGATGTCTTTTTCTGTCGATGAAGGCCCCTTTTTTCTGTGCATAACTGCCCCAGAGCATAAATACCAGATGCTCACGCTTTTCATTCAGCACAGCGATGACTTTATCAGTGAATATTTCCCAGCCCTTGCCCTGATGCGACGCGGCCTTGCCAGCCTCAACCGTCAGTACGGAATTGAGTAATAAAACCCCCTGCTCCGCCCAGGACTGCAAAAAACCATGCTGGGGAATGGGCAAACCCAGGTCCGCGGAGATTTCCTTGTAGATATTTCTCAGTGAAGGCGGAATCTCGACACCGGGCTTGACCGAGAAACACAGGCCATGAGCCTGCCCCGGACCGTGATAGGGGTCTTGACCAAGAATCACCACACGCACCTGCTCGAAAGGAGTTGAATCCAGCGCGGAAAAAATCTGGCCACCAGCCGGATAAATGGTTTTGCCTTTGTGCTTCTGATCCAGCAGAAAATTTTTCAGCGACTGCATATACGCTTGCTCAAACTCCTCCAGCAGGTACTGCTTCCAGGAATCATGCAATCGCAGTGCAGCCTCGCTCATCATTCCGCTCCCAAAGGTCTTACTCTGCCTGAGGGCGCAAGTGAGGAAACAGCAATACATCCTTGATCGAAGCCGCATTGGCAAACAGCATCACCAGTCGGTCAACCCCAATACCTTCACCCGCGGTTGGCGGCATACCGTACTCCAGAGCGGTGATATAGTCCGCATCATAGTGCATGGCTTCATCATCGCCGGAGTCTTTTTGCGAGACCTGCTCATGAAAGCGCTCAGCCTGATCTTCGGCATCATTCAACTCAGAGAAACCATTGGCTATCTCGCGCCCACCGATAAACAGTTCAAAGCGGTCGGTCACTTCCGGATTCTGATCATTGCGGCGTGCCAGCGGGGAGACTTCGGTCGGATACTCTATGATGAATGTCGGCTGGCTCAGATGATGCTCAACCTGGCTGTCGAATATTTCCATCAGAATCCTGCCCCTGCCCCAGGATTTTTCCACTTTGATGCCCAGCCTTGCCGCCACGGCAAGAACCGCCTCATCCGTCGACAAATCTGCCGCCGTGATGCCTTCGCAATAGCGAATGATTGCATCACTGACACTGAGACGGGCAAACGGTCTGGAGAAATCCAGTTCCAGTCCCTGGTAATCGATCCGGGTAGTCCCGAGCGTCTGCCTGGCCAATTGACGGAACATGTCTTCGGTCAGGTTCATCAGATCATGGTAGTCGGCATAGGCCTGATAAAACTCCACCATGGTGAACTCGGGGTTGTGGCGGGTGGAAAGTCCTTCATTGCGGAAATTGCGGTTCAGCTCAAAGACTTTCTCGAAACCACCAACCACCAGACGCTTCAGATACAACTCGGGGGCAATGCGCAGATACATCTGCTGGTCCAGCGCATTATGATGAGTAATAAACGGTTTCGCCGTGGCACCACCAGGAATCACCTGCATCATCGGCGTTTCCACCTCCATGAAACCCAGCTCATGGAAATACTGCCGCATCACATTGATGATGCGCGAACGCAGCAAAAAAGTATGCCGTGAGGACTCATTGGCGATCAGATCGACATAGCGTTGCCGATAACGCACTTCGGTATCCGCCAATCCTTTGTATTTGTCCGGCAATGGTCGCAATGCCTTGGTCAGCAAGCTCAAGCTCTCGATATTGACCGTCAATTCCCCTTTGCCAGTGCGGAAAACGGTACCACTGACCCCAACGATATCGCCCAGATCAAGCGCCTTGATGACCAGCATGAGCTCAGGGCTCAAGCGCTTGTGATCGACATAGAGCTGAATGGTGCCTGACATATCCTGCAGTACCATGAAAGGCCCGCGCATACGTATGATCCTGCCTGCAACCTTGACCTTTCTGCCGAGGGTTTCCAGCTCTTCGCGGGTTTGCTCACCGTGAGCTGCCTCCAGCTCACTGGCCGTGCTGTCCCGCCGGAAATCATTCGGAAACGGATTGCCTGCAGCTCTGAGTATGGCCAGTTTTTCCTTGCGCTGCGCAATCAGCTTGTTCTCCTCGTGCACGGAATGTTCAGTCTGCTGCCCGGCTCCTGTGTGCTCTGTCATGCTCTCATAATCCCATTTTCAAACTGGCTTCAATGAATTTATCCAGATCGCCGTCGAGGACAGCACTGGTATTGCTGGTTTCAATATTGGTGCGCAAATCCTTGATGCGTGATTGATCCAGCACATAGGAGCGAATCTGGCTGCCCCAGCCGATATCGGATTTCTCGGCTTCGATGCTGTCCATTTCCTGCTTGCGCTTCAATTCTTCCAGCTCATAGAGTTTGGCTTTCAGCTGCTTGATGGCCATATCCCGGTTTTTATGCTGCGAACGCTGGGCCTGGCTCTGGACGACAATACCCGATGGCTCATGGGTCATGCGTACTGCCGAATCGGTCTTGTTGATATGCTGTCCCCCGGCCCCACTGGCACGGTAGGTATCCACCCGCACCTTGGACATATCCAGTTCGATTTCAATATCATCGCTCACCTCAGGGGAGACAAAGACCGAAGAAAACGAGGTGTGCCTGCGGTTACCGGAATCAAAGGGTGATTTACGCACCAAGCGGTGTACGCCTGTTTCCGTGCGCAGCCAGCCGAAGGCATGGTCCCCTTCAAAAAATATGGTGGCACTCTTGATTCCGGCCACTTCCCCTGCCGAGATTTCCATTACTTCGGTTTTGAAACCTTTCTGCTCGCCCCAGCGCAGATACATTCTCAGCAGCATCTCAGCCCAATCCTGGGCCTCGGTGCCACCCGAGCCAGCCTGAATATCCAGATAGGCATTATTGGCATCCATTTTACCGGAAAACATGCGTCGGAATTCGAGGTTCTTGAGTTGTGACTCCAGCTGCTGCAGCTCTTTTTCCAGAGCCTCGAACAGCTCCTGATCCTGCTCCTCCTGGACCAGCTCAAGCAATTCGCTGCAATCATCCAGACCTGAATCCAGATCCTCTATGGTTTTGACCACCGCCTCAAGACTGGCACGTTCCTTACCCAGGGCCTGCGCGTAGTCAGGTTTGTCCCAGATGGAGGATTCCCCCAGTTCCAGTTCCACCTCGGTCAGCCGGTCTTTCTTCTCGGCATAGTCAAAGATACCCCCTAAGAGTCTCTGTGCGGGCACGAAACTCCTTGATTCTCTGCAGTACGGTATTGATTTCCAACATCTTGTGTCTCTTGCTTGGGTGATCAGGCGCGGCATTTTACCTTATTCTGATCGAGTTTGTTAGAATGCGTCCCTTTGTGCGCCCTTTTGTGATAGCAGAGATTTGTGATAGCAGAGACTCCTTGACATGAATTTCAGCATTGACCCTGTTCTGGAAAAAGCCGATATCCAGTGGCAGGAATCCGGCGAGCCGTTTTCCCGACACTACCAGGATATCTATTTTTCCCGCGCGGGCGGTCTGGCCGAAACCCATCATGTATTCCTGCAAGCGAATGACCTGCAACAACGCTGGCTACAGGCGGAGCAAACCAACACGGACAGCTTCACCATTGCCGAACTCGGTTTTGGCACCGGGCTGAATTTCCTGGCCACCTGGCAACTGTGGCGGCGCACCCGGCCCGGCAGGCTGCGTCTGCATTACATCAGCTGTGAAAAATATCCCCTGGCTGCTGCAGACTTGAGCAAAGTGCTGAGTAACTGGCCAGAACTGGCCCAGGAGGCCGCAGCCCTCAGTGCCAGTTACCCTGACCATTCCAGCGGTTATCACCGCCTGTTGCTGGGGCGCAATCCAACAACAGAAGGGATTCATCCTGAAATCACGCTCGATCTTTATTTCGGCGATGCAGCGCACATGCTGGCCGAACAGGCCAGACAGGGACAAACCCGGATTGATGCCTGGTTTCTTGATGGTTTTGCGCCCAGAGTCAATCCGGAAATGTGGCAGGAATCTCTGCTGGAGCAGATCCGGGCATTGTCAGGGCCTGGCAGCAGCCTGAGCAGTTACAGTGTCACCGGCAAGGTAATCCGCACACTGCAAGTATTGGGGTTTCAAGTAGAGAAACGCAAAGGCTTTGGGCTGAAACGCCAGATGCTGTTTGCTGAACTCATGCCTGCAGCCCCTGTCAAAGAAGCAAAGATTGAAGGTGCTCGCACGGAGCTTGCAGCACGGCCTCGCATCACTGTGCTTGGTGCAGGCCTGGCCGGGAGCAGCACAGCCTGGCAATTGGCACGACGTGGTTATCAGGTGATCGTCATTGATGCTAACAAGCAGGCAGCCGGCGGCGCTTCCGGCAATCCCCAGGCAGTGCTGCAATGTCGTCTGAATCGAGACCCGTCTGCCGAATGGCAATTCAATCTGCACAGCTATCTGTATGCCTGTCGTCTGTATACCTGGCTGACACACACCGGGCACAAGCCTTTTCACTGGCATGACTGCGGTGTGCTGACCCTGGCCAGCGCCTACCGCCACACGCGCAAGACGGGATCAGCAACAAACTACCCACATTATGATGCCCAGGTATTACACGCTGTCACTGCCGAACAAGCCAGCAACATAGCCAATATCCGGGTGGATGAACCCGGCGTATTCATGCCCGGCGGAGGCTGGTTGAATCCGGTACTACTATGCGAAAGCTATCTCTCTCATCCTGATATTGAACTGATCTGCAATACGCGGATTGAACAAATTGAACACGATGGTGCTTGCTGGCATTTATCCAACCCAGCAACAGGGTTCACGCATCAATCTGAAATAGTGATACTGGCAACCAGCCATGAAATCACCACCATGGCACAAGGGGCTGGATTACCGGTTTCGCCTCTGCGTGGACAGGTAAGTTTCGTGCCCACCACGGCCAATTCAGGGAAGTTGTCCTGCGTTGTTTGCGCCAGCCGCTACCTTACTCCCGCGTTTGGCGATGACCACAGTATTGGTGCCAGTTATATCAAAAACAGTACTGATACCGAACTGAGCGAACAGGAACAAGCGGAGAACCTGGCGGCCATCAAGGCTGACTTTCCAGGCCTGAACCTGGATACACCAGGCTTGCTTGCCGGCCGTGCCGGCATTCGGGGAGGCAGCCAGGATTTTATGCCTCTGGTCGGGCAGGTTCCGGACAATCGATTCTGGCAAGAGGTTGATGGAGGCAGCCAACATCTGAGTGGACATGCAAGAGAGGTGAAAGCAAACCATTACCCTGGGCTTTTTGTCAATGTGGGACATGGCTCCCATGGAGTTGCCACTACCGCCCTTTGTGCTGATTATCTGGCTGCAATGATCAGCAAGGAAGCATCGCCTATTCCGGCATCCGTTGCCCGTTGTCTGGACCCTACACGATTTCAGCAACGCAAGCTCAGGAAACTGTCAGCTTCCCCCAGACTTCATTCACGCGCGCCAAAATAACGCTGCATTACCTTGAACAGCATGAAGGCATCATCGGCGCCAGCCAGCTCACGTATGGAGTGCATGGCAAACGTGGGCACCCCGACATCCACGGTTTCCACCCCAAGCCCGCTGGCCGTAATCGGCCCGATGGTACTGCCACAGCCCATATCACTGCGCACGGCAAAATCCTGCACCGGAATATTTTCCAGTTCACATAGATTCCTGAACAGAGCCACAGAATGACTATTGCTGGCATAGCGCTGGTTGGCATTGATTTTCAATACCGGCCCGCGATTCAACAAGGGGCCATGATTGCTGTCATGTCGATCGGCAAAATTGGGGTGTATGCCATGCGCATTATCCACTGACAGCAAGCGTGAGTGGCGAATCATGCGCTCGAATTGCTCATCGCTGCGGTTTCTGTCTCCATCCATAGCGGCCTGCTCAACAATGCGGCTGAGTACCGATTTCAGAAAAGGACCTTGTGCTCCTGAACTCGATGTGCTGCCGACCTCCTCATGATCATTGCAGACCAGCAGATTATACTGCCCCCTGTCGGCCTGACAAATTGCCTCCATGCCCACATAACAGCTCAACAGATTATCGAGCCGGGCTGCCGCAATGAATTGTTCATTCAACCCGATCAGTGCGGGTGCTTGTGTATCATAGAAACTGAGTTCATGCCCCAGTATCTGTTGCGCATCAGCACTGCCTGGCAGTGCCTGCAATTGGCTCAGCAAGAACTCCGAAAAGGAAAAATGTTCACCTGGCGCCAAGGACATCAGGATGGGCAGCAGTTCTTTCTGCGGATTGATGCTGCGGTTCTGATTGGCTTCCCGATCAAGATGAATGGCGAGGCTTGGAATGATTGCAACCGGCTTCTTCAGGTTGATCAGGGCTGAAGCCAGACTGCCTGCCCGGTTCCTGTAATCCACCCGTCCTGCCAGGGACAGATCACGATCAAACCAGGGTGCATAGAGGGCGCCACCGTACACTTCGACACTCAATTGCACATATTCGTTGCGCACGAGTTCTGGAACCGGTTTCAGTTTCAGGCAAGGGCTGTCAGTGTGCGCTCCAGCCATATGCACACCATGTCGGGACGGGTCGGTGCCGGCATGGGTAAAGGCAATGAGAGCCGATTCGTTGCGAGTGACAAAGTAGCAACCACCTGGCTGCAGCTGCCACTGAGCCGTTTCTTCCAAAGCCTCGAACCCTGCTTCACTGAGTCTCTGTGACAGGGTCTGAACAGCATGAAAAGAGTCAGGTGACTCCGCAATGAACGACAACAGAGATTGATTGAAGGTGGTCTTGTTCATCACTGTCCGTCCATTTACCAGGAAAAAACTTATTGCGCGGCAGGATTGACTTCGAGCAATTCCACATCAAAGATCAAGGTTGCATGTGGCGGTATTGGACCGGAGCCTGACGGACCATAGGCCAGCTCAGCCGGGATGAAAAGTCGCCACTTGTCCCCTTCTTTCATCAACTGCAGTGCTTCTGTCCAGCCGGGAATAACCTGATTCAAGCCAAACTCTGCCGGTTGCCCACGCTCTACCGAGCTGTCGAACACACTGCCATCAATCAGGGAGCCATGGTAGTGCGCCAATACCGAATCGCTGACCAGCGGAGAGACCGCATCGGCAGCACCGGATTCGAGGACCTCATACTGCAAACCGCTGGCAGTGGTCGTTACTTCGGGTCTGGCACCATTGTCTGCCAGGAAAGCTGCATTGGCGCTCTGGGCCGCTTCTGCTTCGGCAACCTGACGCTCCATCATTTGTTGCTGGAATGCAGTCAGGGCTGCAATCATTTGTTCTTCACTCAAACGCGGTTGACCGGCCACGATATCACGCAAACCCGCCATGAAAACCTCAAAATCAATATCATCCATCAGACCTTGAGCGAGCAGGTTTTGCCCGATATTGACGCCAATACTGTAGCTGACCTGACTTTCCTGACTATCCAGATTCTCTGTACTCTGTGCCAGCATACCTGTACTGCCAATCAGAAAAGTGATTACAGTGGCGCACAGACTAATAACTTTCAGTTTTTTCATGATGTTGTCCTTGGCTTATGACGGGGGGTGAGGAGGTTTATTTACACGCTCAGTCTTAGCGCGCATACTATCTCGACTTGCCATCAATTTCCACTACCAGCCAGAAGTTCATGATGCGCCCTGTATTTCTTATTCTGCTGATGTCATTACCATTACTGATCACTGCATGTGCCCGGCAATTTGCTGTTTCGGTGAATAACCAGACCTTGTATGACCCACGCCCGGTCCTGAGCAATATCCAGCTCGTCGACCCCGGCATGCAAAGCTGTCTGAATCTGTTGCTACAGCAGGGCGCGGCGGATTCCGGTGAAATTCGTGTCTTTTCCTGCGCCGGCCTTGCCATTACCACCGTGGATGGCATTGCCAATCTGCAAGGACTGCAGTTCATTGATATCAGCAATAACCAGCTGCCTCACCTTGATGAACTGAGGCGGCTTGCCCTGCTGGGGATCAATGCCGAAAACAACCGCCTGAATGATATCTCCGCACTGCTCAACATCCCAACCCTGGTGACGGCAAACCTGCGCGGCAATCCGGATATCCCCTGCCAGCAATTGAACAGGCTTCGAAATAAACTGGGACAAAACCTGCAGGCCCCTGAGCAATGTGAACGGTAAAGGGGGGCCTCTAGGATGAAACAGGCACGCCACTATGAAAACGGAATTCCTGATCCTCGCTTTCTATGAGTTCACGTTCGATTTCTGCAAACAGATTGATGCGGGCACTGATGTCACCTTGCGCATAAAGCCGCGCCAGCATCAGATAATCTTCGAAATGTCTTGCTTCAGAGCGTAACAGGCTGCGATAGAATCTGGCCAGTTCGGTATCCAGATGCGGCAGCAGAGCAGCAAATCGTTCGCAGGAGCGCGCTTCGACAAAGGCACCCACTATCAAGGTGTCAACCAGCATCCCCAAATGATCTTTACGAATTTTTTCACGCAGGCTGGAAGCATAGCGTGATGCACTCAGTTGCCGGTAGGAGATATTACGCGCGGCCATTAATTCAACCACCTGCTGGAAGTGCAACAATTCTTCACGTGCCAGTTGTGACATTTTTTTCAGCAGCTCGGTACAGGCAACATGGCGGTACAACAGATTCATTGCTGTGGCAGCGGCCTTTTTCTCACAATTGGCATGATCGATAAGCAGAATTTCCTGATTCTGCAATGCCCACTGCGTCCAGGCTGGTGGTGTAGGGCAGGAGAGAAATTGATGGATGGCTGCCAGCATGTTCTCAGTCCCGACCCGGTCAATCCCTGTCATCAGTAGAATCCGGCTCTGACTTAAACGCCCCGCCCTCCTCAATCCGATCAGGAATATCCTCTTGCGCTTCCAGCTCACTCAGATCGGCCTGGGCAAGAATATGCGCAGCATGCTTCTTGCTTGCCCTGGCGCCCAGCTCACGCAGCTTCTCCACTCGACTCAACAAATTACCCTTGCCGGTATGCAGCTTGTTGTGTGCTCTGTCATAGCTTTTCTGGGTAGCCTGAATTTTTTTCCCGATATCTTCGATATCTTCCACAAAGGCAACAAATTTGTCGTACAGATTACCCGCAGAATTTGCTATCTCGATGGCGTGCTGGCTTTGCCGTTCGTAACGCCAGATATTCTGGATTGCCCGCAAGGTGGCCAGCAGGGTGGACGGACCAACCAGAATGATATTGCGATCAAACGCTTCGGAAAACAATGAGCCGTCTTCATGCACAGCCACGGCAAAGGCTGCCTCAACCGGCATGAACAAAAGCACAAAATCCAGTGAATTCAATGCCTTCAAATTTTGATAACTCTTGCTGCCGAGATTCTTGACATGATTGCGAATGGAGAGTACATGTTGGCGCAGATGCTCGGCACGTTTGCCATCGTCCTCTTCTGAACAATAATTTTCATAGGCTTTCAAGGATACCTTGGCATCAATAATCACCTGTTTGTTATCCGGCAAATGGACGATGACATCGGGTTGACTGCGGCGGCCATCTTCCGCTTCCAGACTGGCCTGCTCTTCATACTCACGCCCTTTGACCAGGCCTGATTTTTCCAGTATCGATTTCAGAATGACTTCTCCCCAGGTACCCTGGGTCTTGCTTTCCCCCTTGAGGGCCCGGGTCAGATTGATTGCGTCAGTGCTGATACGGGCGTTGAGTTCCTGTAGATTCCTGATTTCGTTGGCCAGAGAATGACGCTCTCTCGCCTCTGCCTGGTAAGTCTCCTGAACCTTTTTTTCAAAAGTGCTTATGCGCTCTCCCAATGGCTGTAATATCCGGGTCAGATTTTCCTGATTGCTTTGCGTAAAACGCTGACTTTTTTCTTCCAGTATATCGCCGGCAAGTTGCTTGAATTCCAGGGTCATCTGTTCTTTCGCCTGTTGCAACAGATGCAGTTTCTCGACACTGTGCTGCTGCTCCTGTGTCAACAGGGTTTTCAATTGGGCAATTTCTTCACGATGGGATATGTTGGCAGCATTCAAGGTCTGGAGCTCCTGCTGTAACTCCTGCTCATGCTGCCGGATGGTGTTGATTTCACGGTCCTTGCCGTCCAGCTGTTCCTGCTGCAATGCAAGCTGGCTGCGATATTCCGCTGACTTGCGTTGCAAATGGAACAGCAGCCCAAGAGAAAGCATCGCCAGCAGGATAATCACTGCTATGCCCGCCATCATCAGTTCAGTCATGTGATTGTGCCCCGGTCCGGTCTCAGCTCAGATTTTCGCTGATCACCTGAATCAGTTCCGCACCCAGACGTTGCGCCATGTCAATCGGAAGATTGCCGGCGGCGCTGGTACTGACTCGAATAGTGCTATCGGTTTCTTCAAGCTGGACAGTAAATACAAGATCCTGAGCAGCATTCTCATCCCCTCTGCGGAAAAACCGGGCCAGGAACCCTGGTTCGTCCACCTCTTCTTCTCTACCAGCAAAAGTAACCTTGAAATGCCCCTCACTGCGAAGACTCTCGATGATATCCAGCCTGGCAGTAGACAATGATTGGCCTACCTGGCTCCAGGCCCGCTCATAATCAATATCCAGTTCAAGAATCAGTTTGCCGGCCTGGTCTCGGACAAGTCTGGATTTGCTTTGCATTTCAATGCTGCCGGCCAGCAGGGAAACCGAGGAAGCTCGATACAGATCGGTCCTGTCGGCAAGATAGACAGAGAGTGCATTCAACATCAATTCCTCAGCCTCCGGATTATGCGAAGTCTCTACCGTTGTGGGTAGAAAGCCAGGGGTCAGCTCGGCTTCGTCGACGTTAACAAGATATACCTCGGAATTGCCTGGATGCAGTCCCGGCTCAATACGCAAAATATATTTTTGCCTGCTATCCTCCTGTTCGATCTCTACCCACTGGGTTTCCATGATGCCGCGTACCGCGTCTTCCCGATCGAGATTTACCTGCGCAGTAGCCCAGAAATCACGGATTCGAGGCCAGACCTGACCTGGTGTTGCACCAATCAAAATCCAGCGACGTCCAGTAAAACTCTGGATTACTACTCCTTCTCTGACCCTCGAATCGAGGCCTTTGGGGGGAGGAGGAGTTTCATAGTACGCACCGTCCCGGGCGATGTTCTCCGGGACCGGGAACATTTCCACCAGAGTGAAATTATCAAGCCCACCGGGTACCTGTAGCGGTGGTGCTACCGGGGCCGTCAGATACTCAGCCTGGCGATCCGGAAAAACAAGGCCCAGCAGGCCACAGGACTGCAGCAGCGGCAGCACCAGGAAAATCATCACTCTGAGTCTGTGCTTTTCAATCTGCATAGTATTTCACTTTTTCATACTGTCATTTTAATTTTATTCATTTGTCAGACGGAAGCATCAAGACCAGCATGTTTCATGGCCTCCCGCAGAGGAATCCGATAAGCTTCATTGAGCATCACCAATGGCAGCCGTATTCCAGAACCAATCAGACCCATTTCCAGCAAAGCCCATTTCACCGGAACCGGATTCGCTTCAAGAAACAGAGCATTGTGCAAGCCAGCCAGCCTGGCGTTGAGCATACTGGCATTCTCATGATCTCCTAGCAAGGCCAGTCTACACATTTCATGCATCAAGGCAGGTGCCACATTGGCTGTTACGGAGATATTGCCTTTGGCGCCAGCCAGCATGAGATCCAGCGCTGTGGCATCATCACCACTGTAAATGGCAATGCGTTCACGGCACAGCGCAAGCACCTGCCGGCCTCTGTCCAGGTCCCCGGTTGCCTCCTTCAACCCGATGATGTTTTCCAGGTCAGCCAGGCGAGACACCGTTTCCGGCAACAGATCACAACCCGTTCTGGAGGGCACGTTATAAAGCAGTTGGGGGATATCCACAGCCTCGGCAATCGCCTTGAAATGCTGAAACAGTCCTTCTTGACTCGGTCTGTTGTAATACGGTGTTACCAGAAGACAGGCATCAGCCCCGTATTCCTTGGCTGAGGCTGTAAAAAAAATGGCTTCCCGGGTTGAATTCGAACCGGTTCCTGCAATTACCGGCAGCCTGCCAGCCACCTTGTCAACACAGTATTTGAGCAACTCGCAATGTTCCTGCTCCGACAGGGTCGGGGATTCACCAGTGGTGCCTGCTACCACGATGGCATCTGTGCCATTGTTGATATGCCATTCCAGAAGATTATCAAAAGCTTCATAGTCGATGGCACCGTCCGGGTGCATCGGCGTGACTATGGCAACTATGCTGCCTTGTATCATTTATTACCTCATCAGTTAATGTTGAAAATGGCTGGCATGACTTATTCAGAGCTTCCTTGCACCGGGGGCTTGTTTACTTGCTTTCAATGGCCTTGTTTTCCCGATTCTTTCTCGCATCCAGTCTGACATGATTGGCCGAAGGCCAGGCATTGATGATCGCCTTGATAAAGGTGGCCAGTGGAATGGCAAAGAACACGCCAGCCAGCCCCCATATTCCACCGAAGAAAAGTACAGCAGCCACGATGGCTACCGGATGCAGATTGACTGTTTCCGAGAAAATCACCGGCACCAGCACATTCGCGTCCAGCAGCTGAATGATGGTATAAACCAGCATGGCCATATAAAAACCCTGGCTCATTCCCCATTGAACATAGGCTACTGCCGCTACCGGAATGCCCACCACGGCAACACCTATGAACGGAATGACAACCGACAAGCCTGTGAGTACAGACAACAACAAGGCATAGTTTATCCCCAACACCATAAAACAGATGTAGCTTACTGCCCCGACAATAAAAATCTCCAGAACCTTGCCACGGATATAATTGGCCAGCTGCATATCCATTTCTCTCAGTATCTGGCTCATCAACGGGCGATTGCGAGGCAGCAGGCTGTTGATCCACTGCACCAGAGCCACTTTGTCCTTGAGCATGAAAAATACCAGCACCGGAACCAGAATCAGGAAAATGATCCAGGAAAAAATACTGGGAATACTGGAAATCGAATAGGTCAGCACATATTGACCAAAGGTTGTCAACTCACCTCGAATGCTGCTTATAAAATCTCGAACCTGTTGGTCACTGATCAAATTGGGGTATTTTTCCGGCAAATGCTGCAGCAGGATTTGCGCTTCACTGATCAATCTTGGCAATTCATTGATGAAACGTCCAAACTGACTCCAGGCCTGAGGCAGCAGGAAAAACAACGTACTTATAAATAAACTGATGAATAGAATATAGACCACCATGACGGCTGATAAATGCGCCATTTTGAATCGCTGCAGGCTGTTGACCAGCCCTTGCAGGAAATAGGCTGTAATCACGGCGGCAATCAACGGTGACAGAATGGAGCCAATGGTGGCCAGAATCAACACCATGAAAATGAGGATTACAGTGAAAATAACAGCTTCTTCATCGTGAAAATACCGATCAATAAAATCATCAAATATTTTTCGCATGATCAGGTATCAGCCCTTTTGTATCCAGTAACAGTAATCGGAACCTTCTTTGCGGAAAGCAAGAATGGCATGCCTGCTTTGCTCCACAAAAACATGAAAATCCCGCTCGGAACCGGGATCAGTGGCTGTAACCTTCAGCACCTGGGTCGTTTGCAGGGTATTCAGGGCCAGTTTGGCTTTGAGCAGAGGCAGCGGGCATTGCAGACCACTGACATCCAGCTCCATATCTGTGGGAATAGTCATGGTGGCATTTTAACAATCATTGCCCGTCGATGCCTAGCACCGCCATCGGCTATGGTCATGGATAGAGCAATTATTTATGTTAATATCGGTCATTAGTTGACCAGAACCTGTGTACAGGAGAGCCATGCCATTAATTCGCCAGTTCAACCACCTGTTTGCTACTGCGGCTTTACTTGTTGTTGGCATTCCAGCCACCGAAGCTCAGGCACAGACTCCGCTGCCCACTCTGGGTGACCGGATTTCAGGGGTCTTTTCCCTGGATCAGGAATATAAGATGGGCCGTGAATTCCTGCGTGCCATTCGCAGGAGCGCACCCACCCTGAGCGATCCATTACTGAACGACTATCTGGTCAATTTCACCCATAACCTGGCCCTTCATAGCGACCTGCAGGATTATCGGCTCGCTTTCATCATTATCGACAGCCCTGAACTGAATGCTTTTGCTGCGCCCGGCGGCATCATAGGGGTCAATGGCGGACTGTTTCTGAATGCACAATCAGAAGGTGAATTCGCCTCCGTCATGGCACATGAGCTTGCCCATGTCAGTCAACGCCACTTTGCCCGCAGCGTGGAAGATGCGCAACGCAGACGTATCCCCGAGCTCGCCACACTGCTGGCCAGCATCGTGGTCATGGCAGGCGACCCCAGTGCCGGGCAGGCGGCCGTCATGGCAGCACAGGGGCGCGCGCTTGAAAACCGGCTCAGATTCTCCCGCGAAAACGAGGCCGAAGCGGACCGGGTTGGTATCCGCAACCTGTTCAATGCCGGCTATGATCCGCAGGACATGCCAAAACTTTTTGAAAGACTTATCGAATTGAACCGATTCGGACGCAGACCCCCAGAGTTTCTCCTCTCCCACCCGGTGACGGAATCGCGCATTGCCGACTCCCGCAATCGTGCGGAACGATACCCGCCCCGCTCCACCAGCGCTTCACTGGAATATCTGCTGATGCGGGCTCGCGTCCAGATTTATTACGAAAAAGACAAAAAAAATACCATCCCGTTGTTTGAAAAGCAGCTGACAAACAGCCAAAGCGATATTCACCGCAAAGCCAACAGCTATGGCCTGGCCCTGGCTTATATGGCCAACGAGCAATACAACAGGGCGCATGAATTGCTGCGTCCATTGCTGACAGAAGACCCAAACCGCATCTCCTATATCACGACACAAGCGGAGGTGTATACCGAATCCGGTGAAACTGCCTTTTCCCGCTCTCTGCTCGCGCGTCAGCTTGATATCAATCCCGGCAATCACCCACTGACCATGGCCATGGTCGATGCGCTGATCAAGGACAGGGATTATGCTGGCGCAGTGGCTTTACTGGAGCGTCATGCTGCCAGCCGTCCTGAAGACCATGACCTCTGGTACCTCATTGCTGAAACCCAGGGCATGGCCAATGACATCAGCAAGGTCCATCAGGCCAGGGCCGAGTATTTCATACTGGTCGGGGATTTTGTCAGCGCCAGGGAACAGATCGACTATGCCTTGCGCATAGAATCGGAAAAAGAACAAAACCTGCCGCTTATTTCCAAGTTGCGTCAGCGCCTGCGGGATGTCAATGAAATGGAAAGAGCTGCGCGTTCCTGACCCTGTCCCGATCTCCCTCTCCCGCTACGCCTTGCCTTTGATCTGTAACTGATACTGCCGGGAGAAATCCAGCATGCGTTGCAAAGGGATCATGGCCTTTCTTGCCAGCTCGCGGTCTACCTCGATCCGGTTTCTTCCTTCCTTGAGCGTGAGATAGAGACTTTCCAGTGAATTCATGGCCATCCAGGGGCAATTGGCGCAACTGCGGCAACTTGCATCTTTGCCAGCCGTGGGGGCAATAAAAAACTCCTTATCCGGGGCAAGTTGCTGCAGTTTGTAAAAAATACCCTGATCGGTAGCAACGATAAAGCGCTTGTTTTTCATGCGGCAGGCGGCCTGGATGATCTGAGTGGTTGATCCAACCACATCGGCCATGGCCAATACCGCTGCCGGGGACTCGGGGTGAGCCAGAATCGCTGCATCCGGATACAGGGTCTTGAGATCCATCAGGCCCTTGGCCTTGAATTCTTCATGGACGATGCAGGCGCCATCCCACAGCAACATGTCCGCACCGGTCTGCTGTTGAATATAGTTGCCAAGATGCTTGTCTGGGGCCCACAGGATTTTTTCGCCTTTGCTCATCAGATGCTCAATGAGGGGCAGTGCGATACTTGAGGTAACCACCCAGTCAGCTCTGGCCTTGACCGCTGCCGAGGTATTGGCGTAAACCACCACAGTACGCTCAGGCTCCGCATCACAAAAGGCACTGAATTTTTCGATAGGGCAACCGATATCAAGCGAACAATTTGCTGCCAAATCCGGCATCAGAATGGTTTTATCCGGGCTGAGGATGCAGGCGGTCTCACCCATGAACCGCACACCGGCAACCACCAGCATCTGCGCCTCGACATCCCGGCCAAAACGGGCCATTTCCAGTGAGTCTGCGACTATTCCGCCAGTTTCTTCTGCCAATTCCTGCAGCGCAGCATCCGTATAGTAATGAGCAACCAGCACCGCCTTGCTGGAATGCAGCAAGGCCTTTATTTCGCGCTTGTAAAAGTCTTTTTCAGACTCACTCAGCGGGGCATGTTCTGTATGAACGTGGCGGAGGTGTTCCCTGACCAGCAAGGTGTCTGCGGCCAAACCTGGATTCTCTGTCTCGGTACTGAAGTGAGAGCTCATAACAACAACTTCCTGCAATCATGCGAGGCCTGAATTATAACACAGGGAGTGTGAGGCAAGATGAAGTTGGGCGGGTTGGACCCTGGTATTAGTGGTGGGGCGTGATGGATTCGAACCATCGACCAATTGGTTAAAAGCCAACTGCTCTACCACTGAGCTAACGCCCCCAGGAAAGGGCGACATAGTACTATCAAAATAAAAAAAGACAAGTATTTTCTGGTCGCCGGAAGACAAAAATCAGCTTGTTTGTCAGAATCTTGTCATGTTTTGACTTCAGGTCGATACGACGTTGGATCAGCAATACCCGCTTCCAGAAATCCTTTTTTACGCAGGCGACAACTGTCACAGCGTCCGCAGGCCCGTCCCATTTCATCCGCCTGGTAACAGGAAACCGTAGTTGCATAATCAACATCGTATCGGGTCCCAAGACGGATGATTTCTGCCTTGCTGAGTTCAATCAACGGTGTCGCAATCTTTACCTGTCTGCCTTCCACCGCCGCTTTGGTCGCCAGATTGGCCATGGTTTCAAACGCTGCGATGAATTCAGGCCGGCAATCCGGGTAACCGGAATAATCCAGGGCGTTGACGCCAATATAGATGGAATCTGCCGTCAGGACTTCCGCCCAGGCCAGCGCATAGGCCAGAAAGACCGTATTGCGTGCAGGCACATAAGTAATGGGTATGCGCCCGGTTGCCACACCCGATTCCGGCATCGCCAGCGTCTGGTCGGTAAGCGCGGAGCCACCCAGGTTCCCGATACCCAGGGCAATTATCTGATGTTCACAGACGCCGGCAAGATTGGCCTGGATTCTGGCCGCATTCAATTCGCTGCGAGCCCGCTGGCCATAATCAAAACTCAGGGCATAACAGGCAAACCCATCAGCCCTGGCCAGAGCCAGACAGGTGGCGGAGTCCAGCCCGCCAGAAACCAGTACCACTGCTTTTTTGCCGTTTTCACTTTGCCTGCTGTACATGTTTAAGAAAGCTCTGAATAAGTCTGTTCCACGCATCGCCATGAATTCAATGGCCCGGGGTATCTCCCCAAAGAAATTTGTGCATCTGTAACTGCATTCTTACCAGCAATCGGTCGGCCAGAATCCATTCGGCCAGTTCCCTGCCCGGCAATTGTCCAAAGCTGGGAGAAAACAGTATTTCCCTGACACGATTGCGCAAATCGAACTGATCAACCTTGGCTTTGCTCCATTCATAATCCTTGCGATCACAAATCACAAATTTAACCTGATCTGTTGGCTTAAGCAGTCGGATATTCGATTCAAGATTACGATCGCACTCAGCCGAGCCTGGTGTCTTGATATCTAGAATGATGCACACCCGTGGATCAACCCCAGCCACATCCATCGCCCCACTGGTTTCCAGCGAGACCTGATAACCGACATCACAGAGCATTTGCAGCAGGATGAGGCTATCCGGTTGAGCCAGTGGCTCACCCCCGGTCACGGTTACATAGGAAGGCTTGAATTCGGCAACCCGATTCATCACTTGCCTGATGGAGTGCAACTCTCCTGCAGAGAATGCATAAGCTGTATCACAATACTGACAACGCAATGGGCAGCCCGTGAGACGGACAAAAACCGTGGGCAGGCCGACCGTGTTGGTTTCGCCCTGCAGGGAGAAAAAAATTTCGTTGATACGTAGAGTGGCGGAATCAGTCATGCGCAGCAGTCTTGTGATTGACAGCATGCTGTCGGAACGAAAGCATCAAGGTGTCGAAGTCCTGGCTGTCACTTCAATTCATGGAGCGCAGATAAATATCCGCCAGATTCGCTGCCGAGGTACTGGGGAAGCGGGCTTTCACATTCTCCAGCAATTCACGTGCACGCTGGCTGTTGCCAAGCCGGTCATACACAGTGCCCAGGGAGTACATGGCATCATCGACTTTCCTGCCATCAGGATACTGGGTAACTATGACTTCAAAAGAATCCCTGGCCTGTTCCAGCATGGAAAGATTGGTATAGGCCTGACCTTTCCAGTACCAGGCGTTGGTGACAAACCTGCCTTCCGGATAATATTGCAGATACTGATCAAACTCAGTGATCGAACGCTGATACTGCTCTTCCTGTAGCAGGGAGTCCAGTGCCAGTTGGTAGAGTTGCTGTTCTGTCATCAATTGTGGCTGTATAGCAGGCGTTGCCGCTGGGGTATTCAATGTGACGGCCTGCAATCCAGCTGAATTACCTGAATCTACACCTTGCCCTGTCTCCGCGATGTCTCCCTGGGCAGGAGTATTGCTGCCAGCAGCAGGAAGGGGTAGCGAAACCTGGGCTGCATTGGTATCTACGGCAATGTTGCCGACAGAACCAGCGCCTTGAGGCTGGTTCACAGCAGCCGGAGCCGGAACAGCACCAGCAGAGGGTTCATTCTGATACAAGGCGCTGATACGGGCATCCAGATCAGTGTAGCGATCTCTGGAATCGGCCTGCAGGCGCCTTAGCTCATAAGCCTGTTCCTCAACAATGCCACGCAGGGTGGCCAGTTCGGAACGCATTTCATTGAATTGATCCAGCAACATGACCAGGGCGTCATTGGATGCGGCCGACGGGGCAGACGTTTGTGAACCCGCCTGCCCAGGTATAAAAACCTGGGACTCAACGACTCCGGCAGCACCCATCGCCGTTGCACTGAACAAGACAGTGAACGTCGATAGAACGGGTACTGCAAGAATCAGTTTCATCTGTTGCCTCACTCTTGCTCAGCAGATTTATTTGATCTCGACACGGCGATTCATACGATAAGCCGCCTCAGTCTGACCTTGCTGAGCCGGACGTTCCTCACCATAACTGACCGTTTCTATCTGAGAGCGGGCAGCACCATTGACAATCAGGAAATCCCTGATGCTGTTGGCACGCCGTTCACCCAGGGCCAGGTTGTATTCGCGGGTACCTCGTTCATCGGCATGCCCTTCCAGACGAATGCGTCGATTGGGGTTTGCTGCCAGATTGCGGCCATGAATAGCCAGAGTTTCCCTGTCTGCTGGCTGGAACTCGGCAACATCGAAGTCGAAATAAAACACCGTGGTGTTGAGTGCAGCCTGTTCTATCCGCTCACGCGCCTGGCGTTCACGCTCCAGACGTTCTTCTTCCATGCGTCGGGCAGCCGCTGTAGTTGCATCAATACCTGATGTATCTTCAGCTACAGGCTCGGCAACCGGTTCAGGTTCGGCAGTTGAACTGCAGGCAGCCAAACCCATGATTGCAAATGCCAGGATTGCCGATTTTAAAAAATTGCTGTTATACGTACCCACTTTTTGTATCCTCCAATAAACTTGCGGTCAGATGATGAATCATTATTAATTCAGGTACGGGGACCATGACGGCTCACGTACATCGCCCTGCGCGGATGGTAAACGGAACTTGACTCGTCCGTCAATGGAAACGGCCTCAAGTACACCCCTGCCATTGTGCTTGGTGGCGAACATAATCATGCTTCCGTTCGGTGCCACGCTGGGAGATTCGTCTAGCGAAGTGTCAGTAAGGGTGATGATGCGCGCAGTCTCAACATTCAATATCGCTATTCGATAACTGTTGTCCTGTCGCGTTTCACGTCTGACATGAACCAGATTGACGCCATCGGGCAGCAACCGGCCTTTCGCACAATAAAAACAATCAAAGGTCAGACGCTCCGGGAAACCGCCATCAAGACCTGATTGATAAATCTGGGGCTGGCCCGTCCGGTCAGAAGTAAAAATCACTGTCTGACTGTCGAGCGTCCAGCTGGGTTCCGTCTCTGCTCTGGGGTGGTTCGTGATCTGGCGCAACTCATTGGTTCGCAAATCCATCACATAGATATCCGGACTGCCATCCTTGGACAGCACCATGGCCAGTTTCTGGCCGTCGGGTGACCAGACCGGCGAACTGTTCAAGCCGCTGAAATTGGTGATCTGCCTGCGCTCTCCGGTGGCCAGTGTCTGGATATATATTCTTGGCAATGTGGACTCGAAGGACACATAGGCTATCTGCTGACCATCCGGCGACCAGGCTGGTGACATGATCGGCTCCTGGGATTCCACCAGCACCTGTGAACGACGGCCATCATAATCCGCCAGTTCCAACCGGAACCAGGTCAACTCCTCGGATACATTCTCAGCCGACACATAAAGAATCTGCGTGGTGAAAGCCCCGCGCCGACCAGTAACCTGCTGATAGATGACATTGCTGATTTCATGACCGATATCGCGCAGCTGGGTAATATTGCCCGTCAACACTTCCCCAACCAGCATCTGTTCACGATTGATGTCAAAAAATTCATACTGCACCTGCACCAGTTGACTGCCGGCGGAACGCGTCACTTTTCCCACCAGAAGATATTGCTGCGCCAGAATGCGCCAGTCACGGAAATGAACGGCACTGGCTTCGGACGGCAGACTCAGCATATTGGCACGCGACAAGGCCCTGAACTCACCAACCTGCTCCAGATCATTGCTGACAATCTGGGCCACATCCTCACTGGCGCCAGTAAGGTCACCTTCCATGGCGAAGGGCACAATGGCGATGGGAATGGGATTATCCACCCCGCTGGTGATCTCAATATTCAATTCGGCCGCAAAGACTCCTGTGCAGAACACAAAACTCAACAGTGTTGTCAGCAAGCTGTTTTTCATCAGTTCAACAAGTCCTCTGGTCTGAAAGTCAATAACAGGGAACGAAAATTACGTTCAAACATTCTTGGTGGCATGCCCTGCAACTCCGAAAACCTGCCAACCTGGAGTACCGCTGTCTCTGCTGCGCGGTCAAAGGCAAAATCACCACTGGACCGGACAATCTCCACATTACCGAGAATATCGCCAGTGGGCGCCAGCCTTAATCTCAACACCACAGTCATGCCATTACGGGCGCTGGGTGGTCGCGACCATTGTTCCTGAACCAGGTCATGAATGATTGCCAGATAGGCACCCACCATCTCTGCTTCGGTTTCTGCCAGCTCTCTGGCCTCGGCATCACGCCGGGCCTGCTCTTCAGCAGCCTGGCGTTGTCTTTCCGCCTCCTGGCGTGCCGCCACTTCCTGAGCTCTGCGCTGCTGCGCAGCCAATTGCTCAGCTTCCTGCCGTTGTTGGACCTCCTGTGCCCTCTCCCGCGCCCTCTCCTGCTCTGCGGCCCTGCGCTGGGCCTCCTGCTGGCGCGCCAGCTCAGCTTCCCTCGCAGCAGCCTGTGCTGCAGCAGCTTCAGCCTGTGCTGCCTCCTGTCTTTGCTGTTCCGCCCTGCGTTCTGCTGCGCGCCGTTCTTCCTGCCGTTGTTGCTCACGTCTTTGCAGTATTTCTGCATTGCGCTGCTGCGGGTTCTCATTCACCAGAATCGCCTTGACTGATGGCGGTCTGATCACATCCAGCGTTTCAGTTTCAGCCTGCTCAAAATACAGCACAACGCTGATGATCAATGCATGAAACAGCACGGCAAAAAGGATGGACACTGGATAACCGTTAAACGCAGTCACTATTTACCCGTTCTTACCCATTTGTACCTGTTAATGCTTGCTTGAGCCGCACACCATATTTCACTGACCTCAAAGCTCATCCACTGGCCTGGTCACCAGATTTGGGCTCTCTATTCCGGCCGCCTGTAATACCGTCATCAACCGGATGAACGTACCATATCCGGCCGCATCATCGCCTTCAACAAACAACTGTATCTGGGGGTTGGCATTGACGATTATTCCCACCTGTTCGGCAATTCTGTCCAGCCCAACCGCCTGCTGCTGATCTTCTGCGGTAGCACCCAGACTGATGTAAAACTGATTGTCTGCTGAAATGGATATGACCAGGGTTTCGCGATTTTCATCGTAGGGCAGCGGCTCTGAATCCACCGGTGGCAAATCAACCTGTAATCCCTGGGTCAGCAAAGGTGCTGTCACCATGAAAACTATCAGCAAAACCAGCATAACATCTATATACGGAACGACGTTAATTTCAGACATCGGTTTCCTGCGTTTTTTGATGATCTCCATGGCCAAACGCCCTATTTATCCGGCTTGCTGTAGAGTTGACGATGCAGGATACTGGCAAATTCCTCGGTAAACATAATGTAATTATTGCTGATGATCTCGACCTTGGAGGAATAGCGATTGTAGGCCACCACGGCGGGAATCGCGGCAAACAGTCCCATGGCTGTTGCAATCAGCGCCTCGGCAATCCCGGGAGCAACCACCTGTAGGGAGGCCTGGCTTTGCGAGGCCAGACTGATAAAGGAATTCATGATGCCGATTACGGTACCAAACAGACCGATATAGGGTGTTACCGAACCTACCGTGGCCAGAAAAGCCAGGTTCTTTTCCAGTTTTTCTTCCTCTCTCGAATAGGCAACTCTCATGGCGCGTTGCGCTCCACCCATGACGGCATCCGAATTCACACCCTGTTGACGCAGGCGCATGAATTCCTTGAACCCGGCACGAAAAATACTTTCCATGCCACCCACGGGTTTGTTTTCCTTTTGCTGGTTGCTGCCTTCACGAAACAGCTGGCTGAGATCCATGCCTGACCAGAACCGCCTCTCGAAACTGATCATGCCCTGAGCAGCACTGTTCAATACCAGCCAGCGCTGAAAAATCATCACCCAGGAAACCACGGAGGCCAGGAACAGGATCAGCATGACAAACTGCACGATCGGGGTCGCTTCGAGAATCAATCCCCAGACACTTAATTCACCCACCAGGCTTTCTCCATTGTGCACGACAGCAACGAATTATTTTCCCGTTGCCTAAACTGTCGCGCATTATATGTTATCTGCTGCACTTCTCCTACACTGAGACAGGCGTTTAGCTGTTGAATTTTCAGTATTTGTGATCGGCTTTCGAACCGCAGTCATTAAACACGGATATTCTAGCTTTATCGCGCAGGAATATTGTCATGAGGCTGATCAAAAGTGGCAAAAATATGGCAGCCGGCCACTCACTCTGCCCCAAAAAGATCATCCGCCTGAGCCGGCAGATCAAGACCAAACTGCAGATAGGCATGCCGGGTTACCATTCTGCCTCTGGGGGTACGCTGAATGAAACCCTGTTGTATCAGATAGGGCTCCAGTACATCCTCGATGGTGTCGCGCTCTTCACTGATTGCAGCAGCCAGACTGTCAATACCCACAGGGCCACCACCAAATTTTTCGATCATGGTCAGCAAGAGACGGCGATCCATATGATCGAAACCATTCTTGTCTATGGCAAGCATGTCCAGTGCCTTGCTGGCAATCTCGCCGTTAACAACACCACTGGCACGCACCTGGGAATAATCCCGCACACGGCGCAGCAGGCGATTGGCAATACGGGGAGTGCCGCGTGATCGACGTGCTATCTCCAAAGCGCCCGGGTCATCCATCGTACAGGCCAGTATCTGGGCAGAACGCTTGATGATAGTGCTCAACTCATCAATGGAATAAAACTCCAGACGTTGAATGATGCCAAACCGGTCCCGCAAGGGAGAGGTCAGCAGACCAGCCCGGGTAGTGGCACCAACCAGGGTAAAAGGGGGCAGGTCAAGCTTGATTGAACGTGCCCCCGGTCCCTCTCCAATCATGATATCCAGTTGGTAGTCTTCCATAGCGGGATAAAGGATTTCCTCGATGGCGGGGCTCAGTCGGTGAATCTCGTCGATGAAAAGCACATCACCTGACTCCAGATTGGTCAACATGGCAGCCAGATCACCAGCTTTTTCCAGCACAGGGCCGGAAGTGGACTTGATCGAGACCTTGAGCTCATTGGCAATGATATTGGCCAGGGTGGTCTTGCCCAGGCCCGGAGGCCCGAAGATGAGGGTATGATCCAATGCCTCGCTGCGCTTGCGTGCAGCACTGATAAAGATACCCATCTGCTCCTTCACCGTGGCCTGACCGATGTAATCCTGCAGGCTCAACGGGCGAATGGCACGGTCAATCGACTGTTCATTCGGAGTTATCGCAGCTGAAATCAACCGATCTTCCTCAATACTCATGCCAAACTCCTCAGTGCCAGCCTGATGAGCTCTTCACTGCTGGCCAGATCATCATGTTGTTTCAAGACCTGCATCACCACCCTTGCCGCTTCCTGTGGTTTGTAACCAAGGGCAATCAGGGCCGTTTCGGCATCGGCCGACATCTTGCGCTGGCTTTCCACTGCGGGAAGTGGCTCCGAGCCGCCCCCTGCACCGACACTTCCCTGCGCTTCCTCCCAGGATTCCAGCTTGTCACGCATTTCCACAATCAGCCGCTCTGCTGTCTTCCTGCCAATCCCCGGCATTCTCACCATCGCCGAGACATCATTGTTGTTGACTGTCCTGATGAAATCATCAACTGCCATACCCGACAGAATGGCCAGTGCCATCTTCGGACCCACCCCGCTGATGCGGATAAGATGGCGAAACAGCAGGCGCTCGCGCAGCTCATGAAAGCCATATAGCAGCTGGGCATCTTCCCTGACCACCAGATGTGTAAACAACTGCACCTGCTGCCCTGGTGCAGGCAGCTGATAAATCGTGCTCATGGGAACCTGTAATTCATACCCTACGCCCTGCACATCAACCACAATGTCGGGCGCCTGCTTTTCCAGTAATACGCCTCTGATCCTTCCTATCACCGACCGTCCCTCATGCTATGTCATGTTAAGGTCTTTGTTGCAGCCGACTCCTGCTGAAGGAGGCCGCATCACTGATGCGCAGCAGGCCCGCCTGGGTATTGGCGTGACAGATTGCTATGGCCAGAGCATCGCTGGCATCCTCCTGCAACTTACCGGACAGCCCCAGCAGGATTTTCACCATATGCTGAACCTGGGTTTTCGCGGCGCTGCCACTGCCAGTAACCGTCTGCTTCACCTTTCTGGCGGAATACTCGGACAAGGGCAGATCCTGTTGCAGACAGGCAACCATGGCACTGCCACGGGCCTGTCCCAGCTTCAGCGCCGATGCGACACTCTTGCCCAGGAAAACCTCCTCGATGGCAGCCTGCTGCGGGGAATACTCGACTATTATCTGGGTAATACCCTCAAATATCTGTTTCAGGCGCAGTTGATGAGTCTCATTCTGCAGGCGCAGGCAGCCTGAACAGACATATTCAAACCTGTTGCCAAGCGCATTGATGATGCCGTATCCGGTCAGACGCGAACCCGGATCAATACCTAGGATGAGGGCCATCAACTATCCTTATCAACTCAGGGATGGCAGACAGCTTACTGTAAACGCTCCAGCACGTCATCTGGAATACTGGCGTTGGAGTACACTTTCTGTACATCATCCAGATCCTCCAGATGATCCAGCAATGGCAGCAGTTTTTCCGCCAGCTCCTGATCCAGCACAACGTGGGTGGCAGCGATCATGGTAACAGCCGAATCAAGCATTTCGATACCAGCATCCTTGAGCAGATCCTTGACTCTGCCCAGTTGCTCCGCAGCACAGATGAGTTCAATACTGCCATCTTCCTGTCTGCTCAAGTCTTCGACGCCTGCATCAAGAGTCAACTCAAGCACCCTGTCCTCGTCGGCACTGTCTGGAAGTATCACATATCCCTTTTTTGAGAACAGATAGGATACAGAGCCACTGGTGCCCAGATTGCCACCAAATTTGCTGAAGCCATGCCGGACTTCCGCAACCGTTCTGTTCTTGTTGTCGGTCAGGGTTTCCAGCAGCACCGCCACCCCGCCCGGCCCATAACCTTCATAGACCAGTTCTTCCAGGTTTTCGTTTTCCTGGGTGCCGGCACCTCTGGCAATGGCCCTGTCGATGGTGTCACGTGTCATATTGGCGCTCAGCGCCTCATCGACTGCCGCACGCAGGCGTGGATTGTCCGCAGGAGAATCACCCCCAAGCTTGGCTGCAACCGTCAGCTCCCTGATCAGCTTGGTGAACATCTTGCCTTTCTTGGCGTCCTGCCTGGCCTTTCTGTGTTTGATATTGGCCCATTTGCTGTGTCCGGCCATGGATCAACTCCTTACTGCTGCTCGCGCAATCGGATATTCAATTCCCGCAACTGTTTACTGGAGACCAAACCCGGCGCATCCGTCAACGGACAGGCAGCAGACTGGGTTTTCGGGAAGGCAATCACCTCTCTTATCGAAGTCGCCCCGGTCATCAGCATGATCAGACGGTCCAGACCAAAAGCCAGGCCACCATGTGGCGGACACCCCGATGCCAGCGCAGTCAACAGAAAGCCGAATTTCTCCTCGGCTTCCTCTGGCCCTATGTCCAGCACCTCAAATACTGTCTGCTGCATTTCAGGCTGGTTGATACGAATGGAGCCGCCACCCAGCTCAGTGCCGTTGAGCACCATGTCATAGGCCCGGGACAAGGCATTGCGGGGCTCAGCCTTCAGCTCTTCGGGCGTACAGGATGGCGCCGTGAATGGATGATGCAGCGAGTTCAGGCTGCCATCACCCGCCAGCTCGAACATCGGAAAGTCAATCACCCAGAGAGGTGCCCAAGGCTTGTCCAGCAGACCCAGCTCATGGCCGACATGCACACGCAGGGCCCCCATGGCTTCATTGACCACCTTGATGCTGTCTGCACCAAAAAATACGATATCGCCATTGCCGGCACCTACCCGGGCCAACACATCCCGGACCACCTGTTCAGGCATGAATTTGATGATTGGTGATTGCAAGCCTTCCAGACCAGAATCGAGATCATTGACCTTGATCCAGGCCAGGCCTTTTGCACCGTAGATAGCGACAAATTTAGTGTAATCATCTATCTGCTTTCGGCTCAGGGCTGCCCCACCGGGCACTTTCAGGGCAACAACCCGGCATTCGGGATTGTTGGCCGGGCCACTGAACACCTTGAAATCAACCTCCTGCATCAAGTCAGCAATGTCAGTCAGTTCCAGCGGTATACGCAGATCCGGCTTGTCCGAACCATAGCGACGCATGGCTTCGGCGTAGGTCATTTTGGGGAAATCACCAAGCTCCACCGCCAGATGATCAAGAAAGATACGGCGAATCATGGCTTCGGCAACACGCATGATCTGGTCTTCATTCATGAAGGATGTTTCGATATCGATCTGGGTGAACTCGGGTTGCCGATCGGCGCGCAGATCCTCATCCCGAAAACATTTGGCTATCTGGTAATAGCGGTCAAGCCCGGCCACCATCAGTATCTGTTTGAATAACTGAGGAGACTGCGGCAAGGCAAAAAACCGGCCTGGATGAGTCCGGCTTGGCACCAGATAATCCCTCGCTCCTTCCGGGGTCGCACGGGTCAGCAGAGGGGTCTCTATGTCAAGAAAGCCTTCACCATCCAGGAAGTTGCGAATCGAGTTGCTGACCTTTGAACGAAACTGCAGACGCTTCATCATCTCGGGTCGGCGCAAATCGATATAGCGATAACGCAGGCGCACATCTTCACCCACATCGGCGTGCTCGTCCAGTTGGAAAGGTGGTGTTCTGGCGGCACTGAGTACCAGCAGGGATGAACCCAGCACTTCTACCTGACCAGTACCCATATCCGTATTGCTGGTTCCTTCCGGGCGCAGACGCACAGTGCCGCTTACCTGCAGGACATACTCGCTGCGCACCTGTTCGGCGGCGGCAAAACTCTCCCTGGCGTCCGGATCGAAAACCAGTTGCACAATGCCGGCGCGATCGCGCAAATCCAGGAAAATGACGCCACCATGATCGCGGCGGCGGTGTACCCAGCCACAAAGGGTCACCGTTTGACCTGTGAAAGTTTCGTTTAAATCTCCGCAATAATGGCTGCGCATACTGTATTCCCGTTGCCTTGTTGGTTGTCTTCAAGCCGCCGGAGCGGGTTTCTTGTTGCTTGTTTCCGTCTTGGCAACTGCTGCAGTGCCAGCTGCAGCACTACCTGCTTCAGTTGATGCCGGCTGGGTACCATGCCGCTTGTTGCCAGTCTTGAAATCTGTCTCGTACCAGCCACCACCCTTTAACCTGAAACTGCTGGCGGAAACCAGCCTGACCAGCTCTGGCTGGTCGCATTCAGGGCATTGCTGCACAGGCTGATCATTGATTTTCTGCAAAACCTCCACACGATGCCCACAACTACCACATTGATACTCATAGATCGGCATAATTCCAGCACCTCATTCCTGCACCCCATTCCAGCACTTTAGACAAAAATGCATTCAGGCAGCTCGCCCGGTTTCAAAACCCCGCATTATAACCCAGAAAACCTTCTACTGGCAGTCTGTCCAGCGCTTAAAACACGACATTAGCACTTGCTAGGCAAGAGCCAATACTATATAAATACCGGCCATACAGCGCATCAAGCGCTGAACACCAAGACCGTAAACCTTCAACCAAAAAGAGAATGGGCATGGCTGTAACCAAAACCGTCAAAACCAGCAAAAAAGCTGCTCCCCAGAAAGCTGCAGCAACACGAAAAACCACTGCCATCCAACAGAAATATACCAAGACTGCCATTCTCAGCGAACTCGCCGAGAATACGCAGTTGAGCAAGAAACAGGTAGCTACCGTGCTGGATGAATTGTCTGTGCTGATCGAACGTCACCTGAAGAAACGTGCTGTCGGCGAATTCATCCTGCCGGGACTGCTCAAGATCAAATCCGTCAAGCGTCCTGCCCGTCCAGCCCGGAAAAATGTGCCCAACCCCTTCAAGCCAGGGGAGTTCATGGACATTCCGAAAAAACCGGCAACTACCCGTGTCAAGGTTCTCCCCTTGAAGAAACTCAAGGATTTTGCCGAATAAACCCGGTAGAACGGTCAGACATCTGCCCCCGATCCCCGGCTTCAGCCCCTGACTGAAGCCGGAGACTGAAAAAGAGACAGGCCTTTTTGGAAAAACCGCAAATCCAGGTCTTTTCCAGGTATTTTCGCCACGACCGATCGCCACGACCAATCGCCACCACCGATCGCCACCACAAATAACTCCTGAACAAGAGCCCATGCGTACCAGCCAGTTTTTGACAGCCACCCTAAAAGAAACCCCGGCTGATGCCGAAGTGATCAGCCACCAGCTCATGTTAAGGGCCGGGTTGATACGCAAGCTGGCCACCGGACTCTATACCTGGATGCCGAGCGGGCTCAGGGTATTGCAGAAGGTCAGCAACATCGTACGGGAAGAAATGAACAAGGCTGGCGCCATGGAGGTCTCCATGCCCATCGTTCAACCCGCAGATCTGTGGCTGGAATCCGGGCGCTGGGATCAGATGGGCCCCGAGCTTTTGCGCTTCCTCGACAGACACAACCGTGATTTTTGCCTGGGCCCGACCCACGAAGAAGTCATCACCGACCTGGTGCGCAATGAGTACAACAGCTACCGGCAGCTCCCGGTGATCTTTTATCAGATTCAGACCAAATTCAGGGATGAACGCCGTCCCCGCTTCGGCGTCATGCGGGCCCGGGAATTTCTAATGAAAGATGCCTATTCCTTCCACATCGATGAGGACTCCTTACAGGCAAGCTATGAACTCATGTACCAGACCTATTGTTCAATTTTCACGCGCCTGGGCCTTGAGTTTCGCGCAGTGATGGCCGACACCGGTAATATCGGCGGCAGCACTTCGCATGAATTCCATGTCCTGGCGGATTCCGGTGAAGATGAAATAGTGTTCAGCACAGAAGGTGAATACGCTGCCAATAGAGAACTGGCGGCCGGCACCCTGGCCAGAAGCAACAGCCAGGAAGCTGTTGCGGACTGCAACGAGGTGGCAACCCCAGGGGCCAGAAGCATTGAAGAAGTCAGCACCCTATTGGAATTGCCTGCGGAAAAAATGGTCAAGACCCTTATCGTGCATGGTCAACGCTCAGCCGATGAGAACACCAGTGATCGTATGCCACTGGTGGCGCTTGTCATTCGAGGTGACCAGGAAATCAATCTGCTCAAGGCAGAAAAATTACCTCAGGTTGCTGCGCCGGCAACATTGGCCAGCGAGGAGGAAATCAGTGCGGTACTTGCCTGCAAGCCTGGCAGCATCGGCCCCCGCATGCTCCCCATTCCGGTGATTGCCGATCACAGCGTGAACGGCCTGTTCAATTTTTGCTGTGGCGCCAACCGTGACGGGTATCATTTGCTCAATGCCAACTGGGGGCGGGATTGCCGGTTTGACAGCACTGCCGATATTCGCAAGGTCTGCGAAGGCGATACAAGCCCTGATGGCAAAGGCTTGCTCGCCATCAGAAGAGGCATAGAGGTAGGACATATTTTCCAGCTCGGCACCAAGTACAGCAAAGCCATGAATGCTGTCGTACTCGATGAAAACGGCAAAAGCATTACCATGAGCATGGGCTGTTACGGTATCGGCGTCAGCCGGATCGTCGCTGCCTGCATTGAACAGAATCATGACGAGCAGGGTATTATCTGGCCGGATAATATTGCCCCTTTCCAGATCGTCATCATTCCGATGAATCCGCATAAATCCGCCGCTGTTCGAGACTACAGTGAACAACTGCTACAGCAATTATTACAGGCAGGTTATGATGTTCTGCTGGATGATCGGGACAAGAAAACCAGCGCAGGGGTCAAGTTCACCGATGCCGAGCTGATCGGAATTCCACATCGCCTGGTCATTTCCGAGCGCGGTCTGGAAGCCGGAGAAATTGAATATCGGGCCCGACGCAAAACAGCAAATGAACAGGTTCCGGCAACAGAAATAATCGCTTATCTGCACCAGCACATCAGCCAGTAAGCCCCGCGAGGCTCAAGGCACAGGGAGAAACATGGCAATCAGTTTTTCCAGCTTCAGCACCCTGATCGAAGCAGGTCGAAAACAATTGGACCATCTGCTCTGGTCACCCAAACTGGAGACTCTACCATTCTGGCATCGCTTTCTGCTGCGCAGTGCCCGCATCAGCTATGCGGTAATCCGGGATCTGGGCGAAGGCCAGCTCAGCCTCAGGGCCATGGGGCTGGTCTACTACACCGTTATTTCCATGATCCCCTTGCTGGCGCTGACTTTTTCTGTGCTCAAAGGTCTTGGAGCACATAATGCCATGGAACCGGCATTACTGAGCGTCCTGGCGCCTTTGGGCGAGCGCAGCACCGAGGTCACTACCAACATCATCAGCTTCGTCGACAATGTACGGGTAGATGTGCTCAGCGTAATCAGTCTTGGTGTTCTGCTCTACACAGTCCTGGCCATGATGCAGCGCATTGAATATACCTTCAATTACATCTGGACCGTGCGGCAGGCCAGAACCCTGGCCAATCGGATCAGTGAATATCTGTTTGCCATCATCGTGAGCCCCTTGCTGATTTTTATCTCGATCGGCATTACCTCCTATGTCAACACCAATGTATTCGCCCTTTATCTGGAAACCCTCAATGTCGGAGCCGATTTCCTGCAGATAATAGGCTTTGTTACTCCATTCCTTTTCATGTCACTGGCCTTTGCCTTCGCTTACAGCTTTATCCCCAATACCCGGGTCAAGTTCGGCTCTGCCTTCGTTGGCGGAATTCTGACCACCATCATCTGGAAAACAATGGCCTGGGTCTTTCAGAGTTTTTTCGTTACCTCCACCACCAATGCCATCGTCTACCTGGCTTTCTTTACTGTCATTCTGGTCATGGTGTTCATTTATCTGGGCTGGCTGGTTCTGTTGATAGGTTCCAACATCGCCTTCTACCATCAGTATCCGGAAAAGGCCCGCTTTGGACGCCAGAAACTGGAACCAAGCATCCGGGAACAGGAGGAACTCTGCCTGAATGTCGCCTATTTGATAATTTCCCGTTTCCAGCAAAAATTATCTCCCTGGAGCAGTGATGCACTGGCGACCCATCTACAGATCAATCATGGCCGGGTCATGGATGTGCTTTCCCTGTTGATGGATACGGATTTCATTCGTGCCACCGATGAGGACCCGGCTCATTACCTGCCCGCCAAGGCCGTCGCTGACATGAGTCTGACCAGTTTGCTGTCACAGATAAGAAAGCACAGTGGCCGACCCAGCGCTGAGGGCACAAGCCCGCACATTGAGCCAGCCATCAAGAAGTTTATGGCCGATAGTGAACAACTGCTGGAGCAACAAATTGGCAAACAACGGTTTTCTGATTTAATTGATCATGCACAAGGCGAGAAAACCAAATGAGTATTCCAATAAGCATCTACCATAATCCACGCTGCTCAAAATCCAGGCAGACTCTTGCTTTATTGACCCAGAACGGTATCCAGCCAGAGATCATTCTCTATCTTGAAAATCCACCTACGGCCAAGGCATTGAAGCAAATTCTGAACAAGCTGAAGATCCCAGCCAGAGCGCTGCTGCGTCGTTCGGAAAACGAATACCGCGAGCTGGGTCTGGCAGAGACAAGCCTGAGCGAGACAGCCTTGATTGAAGCCATGTGTAGGTACCCAAAACTGATTGAACGCCCTGTGGTGGTTCGTGGTGATCGTGCTGTGCTGGGCCGTCCACCTGAAAATGTACTAACGCTGTTGCAGTGATTCACCTGCTGTCAGGAGAAAACCCATGTCCTCTGCCTATGTGCTCATACTTTACTACAGCCGTTACGGCGCCACCGCCAAAATGGCTCAATTGATTGCCCGCGGTGTTGAACTGAATCAGGAAATTGAAGCCAGGATTCGTACTGTTCCGCCGGTAAGCCCTGACACTGCGGCCTCGGCCCCGGCAGTCCCTGAACAGGGCGCTATTTATTGTACGCAGGAAGACCTTGCGGGTTGCGCGGCCCTGGCCCTGGGTAGCCCTACCCGCTTTGGCAATATGGCCGCAGCCTTGAAATATTATCTGGATAACACGGGAGCGCTCTGGGCTTCAGGTGCGCTGATTGATAAACCCGCCGGGGTTTTCACCTCTACCTCAAGCCTGCACGGTGGTCAGGAAACCACTCTGCTCAGCATGATGCTGCCCCTTCTGCATCACGGCATGCTGATTACCGGCTTGCCGTACAGTGAAAACCAGTTGATGAGCACCGATAGTGGCGGCACACCCTACGGCCCCAGCCATCTGGCTGGCGCTGACAACAAAAGAGACATCTCCGCTGCCGAATCTGATTTATGCATTGCGCTGGGCAAACGTCTTGGCAGCCTTGCCCTGCAATTACAGCGGGAATCCGCATGACTTCAGTCAGACCACAGGAGTTGTTGTTGCACAGCCGCAGACTGGTTCATTTGTGCTATGCGTTGATCCTGATTTGCTTTTTGTTGCGGGCAGCCTGGGATTTCATGCAGGCACAAAGCCTGACCGTAACCCTGTTCCTGCTCGTCATTCAAATTGGCCCGTTGTTGATTTTTTTACCGGGGCTGCGCAAAGATCATCTACGCAGTCATGCCTGGCTGTCCTTTGCCATTCTGATGTATTTCATTTATGCCGTCCTGACCGCGTTTACGGCCGGCACATTCTGGTATGGACTGGTATTGAGCCTGTTGACCGGCCTGTTGTTTTCAGCCCTGGTCGCCCATATTCATTTTTCACGCAAACTACTGGGCAGAACCTTGCAGTAACTCCTTCAACAAAGGGAGAGTAATACGCCTCTTGCGCTGCAGGGAGAGCTTGTCCAACTGCCCAAGAACGGCAAACAGCCTGCTTGCTTCGCGACTGTAATGATCAAGCAGATAACGCACCACCTCATCAGGCAGATCAAACCCCAATGATCTGGCACGTAATTGCAAGGCAGCTTTTTTCCCTTCATCGTCCAGTGCATGCAGCTGGAACACCAGGGCAGTCTGCATGCGTGAGGCCAGATCAGGTAGTGTCACATTCAATTGCGCTGGAGCACATCCGGCACTAACCACCAACCGCACCTTCCGAGCCAACATCAGGTTGTACAGCCTGAACAGGGCATGCTCCCAATCAGGAAGCCCTGCAACTGCTTCCATGCCATCAAGGCACACTATATCCAGTGATTCCAGACCGGACAGCATATCAACCGCAATCTGGGCATGCTCCTGCAAGGGCACATAGACTGCGCGCAAACCCTTATCATCAAGTTGATGACAAAGTGCCTGCAGCAAATGTGAGCAACCAGACCCCTTCTTTCCCCACAACCACAAAAACTCAAATCGGGAAGCGGGCTTGTTCCATGTCGATAACTCGGCAAATAATTGTCTGTTGGCATCAATGACCAGGAAATTGGCAAAGGTTGCCTCGTCATCCAGACCCACAGGAAGTGTCAGCTGAAAATTTTCCTGCGGGACCATATTGTTGTGGCTTGTCTCATTGTTCATTCAACGAGTCCATCGGTAACGCAATCCGCCGGTACCACGACCACGCAGATCAGTGTTCAACGCAGGCATGGCCTGCAGATCCCTGTCCAGGCTGAGAAACTCGATCAGCTTCACATTATCTGCCCAGAGTTTGAGCTCCAGCTCCACCTCATCACCCTGCAATTGCTTCAAACTGACTTCATTGACCACAGCAAGTCCCTTCAGGTAATCCAGCATTTGCGCATAGGCGGCAAGTGTGGCAACACCCTGCACCTGCAAATTGACCGTCTCCAGCATGCGCCCGGGGCTGCGGATGATCCCGAAATGTGAGGCCAGCTGGGTGGTAATTCGCTCCAGGGGCATCTGCATGTAGCTGCTCATATCCCGATCCAGACTGTCAAACCTGTCTATCTGCGCAAGGAACTGGAATTGCCATAAGCCCACCAGCTCGCCTGCCGGGGTAATCAACAATCGGCCACTGAGAATACTATCGGCACCATAGCGGGCACTAGCCTCGCGAATGGCATTTTCATCAAGGCTCCAGGCCAGATCGACCGGCAGGTTGCGGCGGTCAACCAGATCCAGCATCGGCAACAACAGAGGAATACCCCGCTGCCTGGAAAAATCCTGAATTATGTCAATAAGTTCATGCTCGGAGTCACTACCAAGAATACTGCGCTGACCATTGGCATCCTGAATGGTCAACCAGATCAATACACTGGGACGGTTTCTGTCCCAGATGGGAATGCCGGCATCAATCAGCATGGCATCGATTTGACTGGCTGAAAAGCTGACAGTGATATAGCTCTGCCCGGCAGAACGGAAACTCACTTCCTGGACGAAATTGCCGGCATTGCCCAGAGCCCTGCGCACGGCCTCATGCTCAAGCCAGCGAGACTCTCCGGTCAGTTTCAGTACAACTGCTGCCAAGGCCTCAGTGTAGGCACGTTGCCGTTCGCTGTTGGACTGGTTCTCAACAGGCAACTCATGACGATACAAGCCTTCTACCGGCAGAGCCTGTGCAAACCAGGGGCACAGCAGCATTAGCAGCAGGCCAGGAATCAGAGCAGGCCGCAGCACAGAGAAACAGGCAGGGAATATTAAGCAGCTTTTCATGCGCGGAATAATACCCGATTCCCTTGCCTTTTACCTCAGCCAGCTGAAATTACGCCTGACTCAGTACCCCCTTGCTGGTAGAATCCGGGTTTTCTGGCAATGCTGCCCTTATCGGCCCCTTGCCCAGCTGCAACCCAACCCACAGGTGAACTTTTTCATGACCAGCCCTGTCCACCCTGATACACCAGATACAGCCACCCGCCCCGCCTCCTTGAGCTACAAGGATGCCGGAGTTGATATCGATGCCGGTGATGCACTGGTTGAAAAAATAAAGGGCATTACCCAGCAGACCCGCCGCCCGGAGGTACTTTCCGGACTGGGTGGCTTTGGTGCATTGTGTGAAATTCCGGCTGGATATCGCCGGCCGGTGCTGGTCTCCGCCACCGATGGCGTGGGCACCAAACTGAAGCTGGCCATCAGCATGAAAAAACATGACACCATAGGCATCGACTTGGTCGCCATGTGTGTCAATGACCTGATTGTCTGCGGTGCCGAACCCCTGTTTTTCCTGGATTATTACGCGACCGGCGGGCTGGATGTGGAAGCGGCAACGCAGGTGGTCAGTGGGATTGGTGAAGGTTGCCTGCAGTCCGGTTGTTCACTGATCGGTGGTGAGACGGCGGAAATGCCGGGAATGTATCAGCAAGGGGATTATGACCTGGCCGGTTTTGCTGTCGGAGTGGTTGAAAAGGACGACATCATTGAAAACAGCAGGGTCCAGCCTGGGGATATACTGATCGGACTGAAATCCTCTGGCCCTCATTCCAATGGCTACTCGCTGATCCGCAAGGTACTGGAGCTGAACAACACAGCTTTGAGCATGAGCTTTGCAGACAGCACCATTGGTGAAGTCTTGCTGACACCGACCGAGATCTACGTCAGAGCAGTACAGGCTCTGGCCAGGCAGGTCCCCATTCACGCGCTTGCCCATATCACCGGCGGCGGCATTGTCGAAAATCTGCCCAGAGTCTTGCCGGCCGGCTGTATGGCCAACATCGACGTTGGCACCTGGCAAAGGCCAGCGATTTTTGACTGGCTGCAGAAGCAGGGCAATATCAGCACCCAGGAAATGTACCGCACCTTCAATTGCGGTATCGGCATGATTGTCTGCGTCGCAGCCGATGCAGCGGATCAGGCCTTGCAGATACTGGACCAGCATAATCGCGGCGCCGTCATCATTGGGCATATCCAGAAGCAACAGACTGCCAGCACATCTGGCACAAACCCCGCCGTGAACCTGCAGGGAATCTGATCATGCCCGGCAACATCGTGGTTCTGATATCCGGCAACGGCAGCAATCTGCAAAGTCTGATCGAACACCAACAGGCTGGCGACTTTCGCATCGCCGCAGTGATCAGCAACAACCCTGCCGCTTTCGGCTTGCAGCGCGCCCAACAGGCTGGCATCCCGGCACAGGTCGTCGATCATCGTGAGTACACGGATAGGGAGCAGTTCGATCTGGCCTTGCTCCAGGCGATTGACGTGTTTGCGCCGGACCTGCTGGTTCTGGCCGGTTTCATGCGCATCCTCAGCCCCCCTTTTGTCCGGCATTTCCAGGGGCGCATGCTCAATATTCACCCTTCCCTGCTGCCAGCCTACCGAGGCACCAGAACGCATCAGCGTGTGCTTGATGCTGGCGAAACACAGCATGGTGTCAGTGTTCATTTCGTTACCGAAGAACTTGATGGCGGCCCGGTGGTAGCCCAGGTCATCATTCCTGTTCTGGCCACTGATGACAGCAATTCTCTGGCGCAACGGCTTGCGGTGGAGGAGCATAAAATTTATCCTCAGGTTGTCAGCTGGTTCTGTGCTGGCAAATTGCAGGTACAGGCGCAACAGGTCTGGCTGGATGACAAACCACTGCCTATCGGTGGGGTACGATACTGTAGTGAGGATCTGTCCGCTCAATCATCCGATCAGTCCATAAAGGCGAGTCAAGATGAAGTTAATTGCCCCAAAACCTGCTCATAGCGCACTGATTCTTGTTTTTTTGTGCTCCAGCCTGCTGACTGCGGCTCTGCAGGCACAACCCAGACCCTATCATGCAGAATACAAGGCCAAAGCCAATGGCCTGGATGCAACTGCCATCCGCGAGCTTCAGCAACAGGAAGAGGGAGAATTCCTGCTCAGCAACAGTCTTGATCTCAAGATAGCCGGAGTCACCGTCAGCACCATTCACGAAAGCAGCCTTTTCCAGTGGCGTGAGCAGAGAATCACCCCCCTCCACTATCGACTTGAACAGACCCGGATCGGCGCCAGGCTGGAAGAAATCAGCTTCGACTGGTCCGCAGGAATGGCACAAACCCGCGCGCAAGATGGCACTTACAGCTTGCCGCTGACTGGCGACAATATCCAGGATCGCTTGAGCCTGGATCTGCAGATTGCAGAAGACCTGGCCCGGCTCGACAGGGGATCATTAATAGGCACTGAGCTGGTTTACCGCGTCGCCGAAACGGATGAGCTGGAAGAGCAGCGTTTCCGGGTGGAAGCGCTGGAGCAGGTGGAAACCGCCATGGGGGTGATCCCGGCAGTGCGCATCGTCAGGGTGCGCGCCCCTGACAGCAAACGCAAAACAACACTGTGGCTGGCCACCGAACAGCAATTCCTGCTGGTCGCCCTGGAACAAATCAACAGTAGCGGAGAGCGTACCGAGTTAAGTCTTTCTGCTTATCGCGAACTGTGAAGAGCAGCCGCCTCACTCCTCATCCCGTTTCTGCATATCGTATTTGCGCATTTTCTCTACCAGCGTCGTGCGCCTGATATTCAGTCTTTCCGCCGCTCTGGCGACCACCCCCCCACAATCATCCAGCGCCTGCTCGATCAGGTCACATTCCAGTTTGGCCAGGTACTCCTTCAGATCGATCCCACTTAAGGGCAACAAGGTCTGCGCTGGCCCCTGTTCGATTACATCCGATTTTCGCCGGGCCGGATTATTCTTTGCCACAGGGTTCGCAGCAGCATTGGCGGAAGCAGCAGAGCGGGCTGCAGTGATCTCGGGCAATAAGTCAGCCTGCACCAAATCTTCGATCTCGCTTTCATCCAGATGGCGAAATTTCCTGGGCAGGTCATTGACACCCACCACGCCATGCGGGTGCATGATGGCCATGCGTTCAACCAGGTTGGCCAGCTCCCTGACATTGCCAGGCCAGGGGTGTCTCTTCATGGACTCGATGGCGCAGGCATTGAAACGAACCGAACCCCTTTTTTCATTTTCCATGCGACTGATCAACTCGTGCAACAAATAGGGAATATCATCGGCACGTTCGCGCAAGGCCGGCATTTCGATGGGAAACACATTGATCCGGTAATACAGATCCTGGCGAAAGCTGCCATTCTCGATCATGTCTTCCAGGTTCTTGTGTGTTGCTGCAAAAATTCGCACATCGGTCTGGATGGTCCGTGTTCCCCCTACCCGCTCAAAGCAATGCTCCTGTAGAACCCGCAGCAGTTTTACCTGCATGGGCAGGGGCATATCGCCGATTTCATCCAGAAACAGCGTGCCACCTTCAGCCAGTTCAAAACGGCCTATGCGGGTGGATATTGCCCCGGTGAAAGCGCCTTTTTCATGTCCGAAGAGTTCACTTTCCAGCAAATCGGGAGGTATGGCGCCACAGTTCAGCGGGACGAAAGGTTTGTTGGCACGAGCTGAATTCATATGCAGGTTACGGGCAACCACTTCTTTGCCGGTACCGGATTCTCCAGTAATCAGCACAGTGACTTCCTTGTTGGCGACCTGGCCCATGACCTGGCGAATGCGTTGGATTTCGTGGCTTTTGCCGACCAGGCTGCGAAACATATTATAATCACGCACCCCGCCGATATCACGCAGGCGATTATAATGCTCCTGATAGACCTGTGCCTTGTGCAGGGCATCCAGCACCGACTGGTAGCTAAGCGGCAAAGAAATAACGGCCGTAAGCCTGGAGCGCAGCGGCTCCTGCACGGCATCGGCCTGACCGATCAAAACAATGGGCACACCTTCATGCCATTCAATCAGCTCCTGCAATAATTTACCCAGATGATCCGGGCGATACTGGCCAATAAGCGCCATTTGTACCTGATTACTGGATTTAAACTCGCTGTCGACTTTCTGATGCCAGTCAGTGCGACCGGACGAGACCACAGCGGCCCCAAGAAATTGCAATACCACATTCAGATCATGTGACAACGTCTTGCTGTCATTGATCAGCAGAATCTTCCCTTGTTCAGTATTGACCACGCTAGCCCTTCCTTATTGATGCTGGCAAAACCAACAGAAAGGATTAGACAATGCCCTGCAGGATTAGTCAAATTTTTGACTCGCCGGGTTGATCTGATCCCAGCCGGATTTTACCGTCAACATCAGGCTGGTCACTTCATCGATCATGACCGGATCATTCTTCAGATTGGCCTCGAACAGACGACGCTGCATATAGTCATAAAGCTGATCCAGATTTTCGGTGATCTCCGGGGATTTGCTCTTGTCCAGACTCGCCTGCAAACCGGCAACGATGGAGATGGCCTTGCCGATCAGCAGCCCCTTGGCGGCAATATCCTGCCGTTCAAGCGCCCCCCTGGCCTGCACCAGGCGGTCGAGAGCACCCGTCATCAGCATTTGTATCAACTGGTAGGGACTGGCGCCTTCAAGTGCACTTTCCGTATTGATTTTGCGATATTGTGCCAACGCGTTCTGTGGTGCGTACATGGTAATCCTCTTTTATGCCTGGGTTGGTTTGGGGAAATTCGGGTTATGAATTGATGCTCAACTCACTTACCGATTGTTGCTTCGGGGTTTGGCTATCTCTTCCAGAATACTCAACTGGGACGTCAGGAAGTCTGCCGTGGTATTGAGCTGGGAGATGATCAAATCATTGCTCAAAAAAGAACTGCGTAGCCGGGCTTCCGAGCGTGCCAGACGTTGCTCCAGCGCCTCTCTTTGCTCGGCAATGACAGCAAGTTCGGCATTCAAGGAGTTGTTGCGATTTGCCAGCAAACCATCAACAGACAGATAGGAGTCGACCAGGGTATTCAGGCGATCAGCCACCCCTCGGATGAAGCTGACCGTACCGCGCTGGCCCAGACTGCCACCTTCAACCCGGACCCTGAGCCCTGCTGCGGGGTCGGTCTGTCCGGTAGCGGCTTTGCCCGCACCTCCCTTGGCACCAAATCCCGGAGCAAAACCAAAGATACTGGCCGCATTGCCTTCCAGCGAGACCATTTGCACCTGCGATGCAATCCCCGTGCTCTGGGAAATGATGCCAAACCCGCCTGATACCGGGTCGAATTCGACGACCACACCAACCCCTGCCGCCAATAGCTGCGGATTGTTGTTGATCGCAGTCTGCATGGTGGCCGCAACGGCCACTGGGTCGGTATTGGTCAGAGTGCCCAGAGTAATCGGTCCCGAAACCACTCCGTCAACCGACAGCGTAAACCGGTCAGCCAGCGTACTCTCGGCCAGATTGCCGATGGCTGTGTTCAAAAAGAATCCTGGCGTGGCGGCGACATTGCCGGCAGCTGCGGTCAACTGCTGTCCCTGACCGATGGCTTCCACACCGTTGATTGTGCCCGCGACATCCAGCCCTGGCTGCAGGGGGTTGGCTGAACCAATGCCAGTGAAAATCCCCAACTTAGCTGCTGCCGCCTGACTGACTGTGCTGAAGCGGATGCTGTCAGCCTGGCTGCCGGTACTGAACACGAATCGTCCCTGCTGATTATCGGGATTGAAGCTGTAGGCAACCGTCAACTGGGGGGCACCCGCCTGCTGGAAAAAGCTGTCCGCATCAATCTGCGCCTGCAAGGCCGCCACCAACTCATCGGGTGAATTATAGTTCACCGGAGACAGGCTGCTGCCCGGCAAAGTGATCAGACCTGAACTTTGTCCATTGATCTGAATCTGGAAAGAGGCTGCGCTATCAATCGTCACCGGAGTGGCAAAATTCTCGGCACTGCTGCCACCGGGCGTGCCCAGAGCAGTAAGCTGATTTCCCTGAAAGTCGCCCTGACCAAACCGGATCAGGCCCAGCGTATCGGCCAGACCGGCATCCGTATCCAGGAAATTGACTTTGGATGTAGAGCCGTACTGACTGGACTCAAACTCAAAGCGATTTTCTGCCTCATTGAAGCTGACCGTAAGCAGGTTATTACCCGGCAGCAGGTTTTCATGCCCATTGATGCTGTCCTGCAGATGACTGGCCAGCTCGGCTGCCGTGGCAAAGTTACCTGATTGCAGTTTGATATTTGCCGTCACGCCATTGACATCGATGGTGAACTCATCATTGCTGTCATCAATGACGATATTGCCTGCCGCCAGCGTATCAATACCAATGCCCTGATAAGCCGCTGTAGTGGCCAGCCGGGTGATTTCCAGCGCGTAGGTGCCTGGCTGGGTCTGTGTATTATTACCGGTTTGCTTTATCTGGCTGTCTGTAGCCGCACCGGTAATGGCAAACAGGGCTTGCACCACCTGTGGATCAGCGGCAAAACTCTCCTGAAACTTGCTGACATTGAAATCCAGTCGGAACCCGTTATTCTGGTTGGTAGTAATGCCGATATCTGTCAGCGTCCTGATATTGCCATTGAGCCCGGTAACGGCTCCGCGCAGTATCCGATTGATATCATCGCGGATGAAACGCAAGGCGGAATCTCCGGTGAACAGGCTGCCCTGACCATTTTCGCCAGCATCCGGATTGAAGGCAGTGAGTGAATCCGAGACTGTTTTCAGCTCATTGAAAGCGGCCACAAAGCCTTCGATGCGATCGATGATGCTCTGCGGATCCTTATCTACGCTCAGGGCCACCGGCCCCGGGGTCACCCCCTTGAGATTGAGGGTCAAACCTGGGATCACGCCGGTCACCAGGTTCGAGCTGCGTTTTACGGCAATGCCACTGACTGTGAACAGGGCATCCTGAGCAGCAACTGTCTGGCTTAGACGGGCGGAGCCGGTGACGGTACCCTGGCTTGTATCCAGGCCAAACCCATCCCTGCCGGCAACACTGGCAGGCGTCAGCCCCAACTCCGTCGAGGCCGCTGTGCCAACAGTATCAAGTGCAGAGATATCGATTGTTGCTGCCGCTCCGGAGGCAGTGCGGGTCAATACCAGGCTGCCATCGCTTGCCAGACTGGCGACCACGGCCGTGTCCATCCCCGCTGCCTGCAACCTGGTATTGAGCAGATCGACACTTTCCTGGGCTGAGGCAGTGGCCGTATCCAGCAGGATGTTGGCTGCAGCCCCCCCATCGATGGCAATGCTGAAACTGGCATTATTGGCTGCAAAATCAAAACCAGCGGACAAGGCTTGCGAGCCTGCCAGCAAGGCACTGTCCCCATCGCTGATTACCCGCAGCGTGGTGTCAAAACCTTCATCCGCTGTACGCAGACTGAGGACATCTCCGCTGCCATCAGCCACGACATCACCGGCAGCAAACCCCTTGCTGATCAAGGCCTGGTCAAGACGAGCCTGCAAGGCAGCAATGCTGCTGGCTGTATCGGTGATGCCGGCATCCGGGCCCAGTTCGATAGTCATTGCCTCATTTTGAAAGCTGAAGGAAAAAACGCGGCTGCTTTGATCCAACCCAGCCCCGGTGGACAGATCGACTGTACCGGCATCGGTCTGTGCAACCAGACTGGCGTTGGCACTGTTGAGATTGAAATTGAGCGTTTGCAGGCCCGTGCTGCCACTGGCAGTCAATTCAATGCTTTGCTCGGCACCGGATGCCTTGGCACTGAACAGCAGGCGAAAACCGGTACCGTCATCGACAATACTGGCCTGGACGCCGATGTTGGCGGCATTGACAGCGTCCCTGATCCCCCCCAGAGTGCTGTTGCCAGAACCAATAATGACGTTACGGGACTGGGTATCCGGATTCTGGGTAAAACTCTGGTAATTCCCCTGCTCATCGAAGGCCGTGGCACCAAATCTGAAAGTCAGTACCCCTGTACCAAGCGCCTGGTTGATGGAGTCATGGGACTCACTGGCAATGACATGGGATTGCGCCAGCTGGGTCACCGAGATACTGTGCTCGCCTTTGCTGGCCAGGCTGCTGGCAGTGGCAGTGACCAGGTTTTCGGCGGAGGAGCTGGCCGTGCTGGCATTGAAACTTGAGGCCAGGGTAAGCCCCTGCAGGGCAGAATCGAAATCAGCCAGTGAATTGCGGAATTCCCCCAGTGCCGATATCCGGGTCTCGGTCAGCTCCTGGTTTGCATCCAGGCGCAATTCCACCGGTTCTCTTTCTGCCGCTATCAGATCATCCAGCAATTCGCTGGTGAGCAATCCTGACCCGATACCCAGCGATTGAATGGTGGCCATATCCACTCCAGTTTACAGTTTGTTGCATGCGGGTTTATTGCACGCATGCTTATTTCAATAAGGGCTTATTCAATAAGGGCCTATTCAAGTTCTGTGCCACTGTCATGCACGCAGCAAACAAGCTTGAAATACTTGTTTTCTTTGTTTCTGATATCGGCAAAAAGGCAAGCGACTTGACGCAGGGCTGCAACTCTCTGCAGCCTGCGGCAGCATCTTGCCGCCTGCTTGCGAATCGATCTGAGCAATCGACCTGGCCAGGCAAGCTGCCAGGCTGACCTGACAACCGTCTCAATAAACATTCCGTCAACAGCAGCACGCTTGCCAAAGCAGACAAACTGTTTTAAGTTCTGTGCCAATGCGCCCCGCAAGTTGTCAGCCCAGGGTTTTCCTGCCCTGGGTACAGCCACCATCCGAGGGGCCTGTCAGCAGTCTCAGGGGAAAGACATGAAAACAAGAATACTCACCACCGTAATTGCCAGCATTACCGCATCCGTCTTGATGGGCACTGTCGTGCTGGCCCAGGATGATTACCAGGTGCCCAGGCTTGCCGATGGGTCTCCGGACCTGCAGGGTGTCTGGAGAAATGCCACCGTCACCCCACTGACCCGGCCACGTGATCTGGGTACCCGGCAAGCCTATACCGAAGAAGAAGCCTACGCGCTGGAACGTCAGGCACAACAAGCGGTGGAAGAGGACAATGAGCCACTGGATCCCGATCGGCCACCGCCTCCTGCCACTGCCCTGCCACCGGTAGGCAACTACGACCTGTTCTGGACAGACCGCGGCATGTTCATCCCCACCATCAATGGGGAGTTCCGGACATCCATCATCATTGATCCGCCCGATGGACAGATTCCTTCCTACACCGAAGAGTTCATGCAGCAGCGTGCCCGGGAGCGGGAAACCGGCCCGCAGTCCTTTGATGGCCCGGAAGGCCGTGGCGTCGGTGAGCGCTGTCTGCTCTCCTTTGGCTCCAGTTCAGGCCCGCCCATGCTGCCGGTGATGTACAACAGTCATTACCAGATTGTGCAGTCACCCGGTTATGTCGTGATTCTGGTGGAAATGGTGCACGACGCCAGAATCATCAAGATCGCCGATGAGCATGCCGATTATGCAGAAGTGCAGCACAAATGGATGGGGGACTCCATCGGCAGATGGGAAGGAGACACACTGGTCGTCGAAACCCGTCACTTCAACCCGCAGCAGAACTTCCGGGGAGCCTCGGAAAACCTGACGGTTACCGAACATTTCACCCGGGTGGGAGAGAACAAGATCATCTATCGATTCAATGTCAATGACCCCAGCACCTTCACTTCGGATTTCACCGGGGAGCTGGCACTGACTGGTTCGGATGAAAAAATCTTTGAGTATGCCTGTCATGAAGGCAATTATGCCCTGCCTGGCACGCTGGCTGGTGCCCGCAAGGCAGAGATGGAGGCTGCCGGACAATAATCTTTGTTGACATGACAATTCAAGCAGAATCAAACCTGGGTTTTCAGCAGGGAAAAGGGCTCCTGTGTATCCAGCTTTTTGGCCAGTTCCATCGCCTCTTTTCCGCCAAACTGACGTATTGTTTTGCGTGAAGCCCGATCAAGCACCCTCACCAGAGGTTCATCGGTACCATCATCAATACCAAAAACGATGTCTCTTTGCACATTCTGGACAAACTCATTGAGTTTGGCTACAGCTGCCTGCAGCGGCGCATCCTCTTCACCTTGTTGAGGCTGATAAGCGTCGGAACTGTCTATGTTCTGATCTTCCGGTTGATGTTCCTGTCGGGAATCATCCAGTTGTTTATGTGGGGATCGTTCGTGCTGGGGCAATGAGGAAGACTCTTTTTCGGGATCGTTGTGCAAGGTATCTACCGAGGAGATTTTCTCCCGGGCAGGAGGAGCAGGAACAAATCGTGTAATGCTGATTTCACTCACATTGCACCGCCTCGGAAACCTGACCAGATCAGATACGCTCTTGTAGCACGAATCAGTATGAGCCTTGGTTCAAATAAAGAGCTCAACAAACAAGTTCAAACAACAAATTCAAATAAGCCTTTTAAATCGCAAAAAAATCCGCTCTGGAAAAAGGGCCTGATGGCCCTTTTCCAAAGCGGAGGTCAAGGACTTACTGCAGCAGGGAAAGAACCTGCTGGGGTGCTGCATTGGCCTGCGACAGGATGGAGATACCCGCCTGCTGCAAGACCTGGTTACGCGACAGGGCGGCAGCTTCTGCGGCGAAGTCAGCATCCTGGATACGCGAGTTGGCGGCTGACAGGTTCTCTGACGTCAGTTCCAGGTTGGAAATGGTCGTTTCAAACCGGTTCTGAATCGCACCGAGATCTGCCCGTGCACTGTTCACTGAGTTCAAGGCATTATCAATGGCATTCAGTGCAGTAATGGCGCCTTCCTGGGTGGAGATATCCACTTGATTGAGGAACTGACCGGACACAGCGCCACCAAACTCACCCTGCCTCAAGCCAAGACCTTCCAGCCCCGCATTACCATTGGTGCCACCTGATACTTCAATGGTACCCGCTGAACTCAGGGTAACCGAAGAGAAGGTAGTCGTCGCATCAGTATTGGCACGGGCGATACCGGTTGCACCGCCGTCAGTGAAGTCACTTTCAGAGATACCCGCGCCTCCCAGGCCAAAGTTGGCTGCGCTGACTGTGGCACCGTTGGTATCCAGCGCCAGTACAATGTTACGGCCATCGGCAGCGGTCAAGGTCAAGCTGCTGCCGTTGTCTTCGGCGATGACACCGGTCTGGCCACTGACAGAATTGATCTGGTTGATGGCACTGGCACGGTTGGCATCGGCACTGCTCTGCACGGTCAGCGAGATTTCGACCCCGTTCAGGTACAAGGTACCGGTTGCGCCGCTGGTTCCGGCGGTAGTCGCAGCAGTGCCTTTGGTTTCAGTCGCATTGACTGTCGCAGTGACACCGGTGGCATCCGTGGAGCGGTTGATCGCCTCAGCGATCGAAATACCCGAGGCTGCCTTGCTGCTGGACGCTGCGGCATCAAAGGAAGCCGTATCATCAGAAACCTTGGCTGCACCGATGCTGACATTGTTGATGACCAGGTCACCCGCATTGAGATCATCGAAATTGCTGGCACCCGCTGCAGTCCCTGTGCCGGTTGCCGCCTGGATACCCAACGCTGCCAGGGATCCAGCCGCACCACCCAGGTTCGAGGTGGTAATCTCGCTGGTCGCACCAGTTGTACTCGAGGTGATGACCAGGAAGCCGGTAGTGGCATCGAGGGAGGCTGTCGCACCAGTCAACTGGCCATTGATTTCCGTCAGCAGAGTGGTTGAATCGATCGCATTGACGTTCACATCGACAGACTGCACGGCACCGCCATCCACAGCCACATCAAAGGTCGCATTCGTCGCAGTGGTTGCTGCAACACCAGTATCAGTGGCGCCTGCACCAGTAAGACTAAAGAAGGTCTCGGCATTGGTCGTACCGCCATTGTCGGCAAAAGTCACGGTATCACCGTCATTGGCATCTTCGGTGAATACCAACTGGTTGCTGCCATCCAGCGAGGCGGTAAAACCTGAGCCGACAATCTGGCCATTGATGTTAGCCAACAATGCCGTATTGCCCGACCCAGCACCACCACCTATCGTAGCATCCGTGAAATCACCATTGATGGTAACATTCTGTGCCCCACCATCAGTGGTGGTCAAGGTGAAGGCGACATCAGCGCCACCAGCAGAAAAATCAGTCCCTATCGCAGCAATGCCGGCAGTACCTGTAATTGTCGCCGCAGTTCCAGCGCTGGTAACAGTACTGAAGTCAAAATTGATACTGCTCAGGTTGGCATTACCTACGGTAACCTCGGCAGCAGTTGCAGCAGTAGCCGCAGCAGCCACTGTTCCCAGCGAGCTGACGCTGGCAACCCCGGCAGTGAAGGTGCCGGCAGAAAGACCTGCCTTAGCTACATTATTGCCGCTGATTGCTATCTGATTGACATCGCTGTCAGCGACCAGCGTGACACCCCCGGTAAAGGTACCGGCAGCGGCAAGCCCTGTTGCTGCAGAAGTCAGGGTAGTGAAGGAAAGCTCTATGTTGCGGCCATCGGCAGCCACCAGACTGACCCCCAGCGCATCATCACCACTGTCCACCGCAGTCACGCCAGTCAGTTCAGACTGAGCATTGATGGCAGTAACTACCGCGGAGCGCGAGGAAGCGGCATCACCGGTGGTATCAATATTGATGGCTGTGCCGTTAATGGTCACTGAGCCTGACAGCGCGGAAGCAGTTTGGGCACTGCCTGCGGCAATATTTTCATCAACCAGTGCGGTGACGCCAGATTCAGCTGCCACCCGATTGATTGCTGCGGCTTTGGCGATGGCACTGGCACTTTGTGAGGCAGTAGAGGCAGTATCATCCGAGGCACGCGAGGCACCTACAGTCACCCCATTGATGACCAGATCACCCTGGCTGAGCTCATCGGCAGTGGCCAGGGAGCTGACGCCGGACTCGGCAGAAACACCCAGCGTATCAGAGGTCAGCTTGGCAATGGAGACACTGATGGTCTCCCCGGCATTGGCACCTATCTGAAACTGGCTGTTGAAACTGCCATCGAGCAGCTTCAGACCATTGAAGTTGGACTCTTTAGTAGCCCTGGATACTTCCGCCAGCAATTGTTGGGCCTCTGCGTTCAATGCTTCACGGTCAGCGGCACTGTTGGTACCGTTGGTGGACTGCAGGGCCAATTCACGAATTCGCTGCAGTGAATCAGTAACGGAACCCAACGCGCCTTCAGCAGTCTGCGCCAGGGACACACCGTCACCGGCGTTACGTACAGCCACATTAAAGCCATTGATCTGTGACTGGAAACGGGTTGAAATAGCGAGACCCGCTGCATCATCCTTGGCACTGTTGATACGCAGGCCAGATGACAAACGCTCCAGAGCCTGGTTGGTACCGGCCTGGGAGCTGTTCAGATTGCGCTGGGCGTTGAGTGATGCAACGTTGGTATTAATTACTTGAGCCATACTTTGATACTCCTGATTGTACACGTTAAAATGAGCCGCATATCGAAGAGAAAATTAATACTGCTCACCCCTATGCGTTACCAGAGTTAACGACTACCGGGGAAAAAGCTTTAATCATCTTGCTAAAAATTTCTGAAAGGTTCTTACAATGCCCATCAAGAGCAGCGCTCAGCGGATACAGGAAATGGAAAAACTGGTTGATTTGTCAGAACAATTAACCAGGCTGGCAGAACAGAGCAACTGGCCAGAGGTGAATAGACTGAGCCTGCAAAGAGAGCAAAGACTGGAGCAGTTTTTCAGCAATGAAATTTCCACAGACATACGTGAGACAGTAATTGATGCCATCTCAAGGATACGTTTTTTTGATGAGGAAACAGTACGACTGGTCAAAAAAAATAGAGAAGCCCTGGGGGAAGGAATTATTGATTTACTGGCACACAAAAGGCGCATCAAGAACTATATATCGAACCAACACTGAAGAACTTTAGAAAAATTCTGCAATTTCCTCAAACAGGCTCAGATGAAGTTGAACAGCGACAGACGACTGACCCTGGCAAAACTGGCCTGGGCTGCCTCCAGCACAAAACTCTCCTGGGCCAGTTGACTCACCGCCTTGGCAATATCCAGGTCGGACAGAGCTGATAGTGTTGCTCTCACCGTCAGTTCAAACTCTTCATTATTGCTCCTGGTGGAATCAATCTGATTCAGCCTTGAACCAACCGAACTGCGGGTTTCCAGCAATCGGTCCTGGGCACTACCCAGATTATCCAGAGTCAGACCCAGTTGCTGGTTAAGGCTTGCCATATCCGCACTGCTATCGGTGAGACTCTTGAGCTGGCTTATGTAATCCTCAAGCCCTCCCAATAAACTCTTTTTATTGCTGGATTCAACCAGAAAGCTGTCCCCTGGTGCCGGATCGCCCTTGATACGCACCGATACGCCGCCAAACTCGATTTTTTCACCTGGCGTATACAGCACATTACTGTTCAGTACACGTCCGTCCGACACCTGACGGACGGTGAAATTGGCTGCTGGCGGATTGACATCATTCACGTCGTTGAACTGGATAACTACTTTTTCCGGAAAAAATTCGGCAAAGGCTGTTTTATTTTCCACTCGCACGTTGTTGATGGATGCTGGTGGCGAGGCGAGATTGCTTGCCGCCGCACTGCCCGTAATATTCGGTTCGCGGGAAGCAATATCAACAAACAGGGACTTGCCCGCATCATTGACCGCAACGGAAGTACCCGGTGCGATGACTATACTGCGCTGCCCATCATCCCCCTGATAAACATACCGACCATCCTCGCCCTTGACGAAGGCGGGCTCACGCCCCTGAAAGCCGGAAAAAATAAACTCACCACTGGCATCCTGGGTGTTCATCAATTGCGCCATGCCATCCACCACTGATTGTAACTCAACGGCAATGAAGCCGCGCTGAGAGGCATTCAATGCGGCATTACCGGATTGGGTAATCAGATCCTGAGCCCGAAAAACAAGATCACTGACCCCGGTCAGGGCAACCTCTTCTCTCTGCAGGCGATTCTCCAGCGTGGACAGGTTCTGATTGAACTGATTCACCTTGGCCAGTTCCTGATTGAGCTGGAGAATCCGGGCTGCTGCGATGGGATCATCGCCCGGGGTTGTCACTCTTTTGTTGGTGGTAATCTGCTCCTGGGTTTTGCTTACCGCACGCTGCACATCCAGCATCCCTGCAAGAGCCGTGGAATTGATCTGGGCAGTTGAAATTCTGATTGCAGCCATAGGGCACCTGTTGGAATACTCATTATTGCGTTGTTGCTGGTTGAACAAAATTACATTTTAAAAAGTTACATATAAAAAGTTACATATTGAGCAAGGTATCAAACAAATCGCGGGCCAAACCAATCAGACGGGCCGATGCATTGAATTGTTGCTCCAGCTCTATCAGGCGGGCAGCCTCTTCCTCCACATTGACCCCCGAAACTGATTGCAAGGCGTTCATGGATTGACGCAACAAGGACGCACCGGCTGACTGGCTCAGGTTCGCCTGATTGGTCAATATGCCCAGCTCTTCCACCATCTGACCATAGGCCCCCTGATAACTGAGATTGCCATTGGAAAGCACTGGCGCGGATGAGAGCTCCATCATAGCCAGGCCATTACGGTTATCTGCCGACCCACTGCGATTGAAATCAATACTAAAGCTGTCGCCCGCCTGCGGGGCGCCCTGCCCGGTTCCACTGCCAAGTGTCACCTGGTACCCGGTAAAATTGCTGCGCGCCTCCGGTTGCTGAGTGAATACCCCGGCATTACTGTTTGAACTGAGTTCCATGTTCGCTGCCAGTTGCACATCGATACTGCCACCAACAGTCAACTGGGTAGCGGGGTCACCGCTTGCCGGGCCTGAGAAATTCGTCCCGGGCAAGCCTGTAACGGGGCTGCTGACCAGGACCGAAGCATCCGCATCAGCAAGACCCAGAGTCAGATCGACCCCCGTCGTGGAGACTATTTTCAGGCTGCCACCATCACTGCTGGCACGAATGCCTTGGGCCTGCAATACAGAACTGGCATTGATGCTGTCGCGCAGGAAATCTGCCGTCAAGGGATTGGGGGCAGATGTCGTACTCAGGTCCACGCCATTGAGGCTCAGACTCAATGCTTCACCATTGCTGCCGCTGGTAAAGGCAGACAAGGTCATTTGTGAAGACGCATTGGCCTTAACACCGGTCAGCGCAGTTAATTGTGCGGCAACACTGTCGGCCGATTGATTGGCGGCCATGGTGACTTGCTGCACGGTAATGAACCCTGTCAGCGGATCAGTTTTCTGCACTGTGATCAGTTCACCCGGATAGCCATTGCTGGCAGACCCAAACTGCAGTCGCGCAACCGCCGGACCGGTACTGCTGACTGTCGTACCACCAGGGTCATCCGGAAACACAGTCTGTGAACTGCCCGGCACAAACACCTGATTCATCAAAGCTGGCACCAGTGGTTTGGGGTTGGCAGGGTCACTGTTATCAAGCACATCGTAAGTCGTTGCCGAGGTAAAGCGAATAATCACCGGGGGACTGAGACTATTGCTCGCCGTGTTGAAAAATGCCGTATCCACACTGCTGGTTTGTCCCGCACTGATAAAGCCACCACCCAGGTTTCCCGCAGCAGCCTGGGTCAACAGGGTACCGGCAAGAGCAAACTCTTCAGGGCGACGGATCAGCAACTGCATATTGCTGCTGGCACCACGACCCGGCTGGATAAGAAAGCGGTCACCATTCTGGAAACTGCCACTTTCCAGGGTTATTTTCAGACCATCCACATTGATTTCATGCGGCAACTTGCTACCCAGCATATCCTGGGCAACCACCTTGCCATCGCTCAGCCTGAGCACCGAAAAACGACCCGAAGGTCCGGAGAACTGCAATTCATAATCGCTGGCGGCCAGTTGGGCAATATCATCGATCGCCACCGTCATACTGCGATTTGCGGACAGTGAATTATTGGCAAATTCCCGCACCCGGTCACGCATGAACACGGGTGAATTGATGTCGGTGAACAAGGCCTTTCCCAGGTTGCCTTCCAGGTCTACACCCAGTTGGTGCTGTTGATTGACTGCATCGACAAGGCCCAGGGCAATCCGCCCCAGCGAGTTGAAGGCGGTATCCAGTGCTTCCTCACGGAAGCGACGCAAGCCGCCAAGCTCGCCACCGCTCAATAATTGACCGACCGCTGAGATTGTATTCCCGTCCACAAAGGCGAGTTCGCGCCGGGCCGGATCGGCAGCACCCGGAATGGTAAGCAGCGTTCTTGTCGTCACCCCCGAAACCAGAGGCTGACCCTGGCCAATAGCCACATCGAGAGTCCCGTTGCCGCGATCTATCGTGCTGATATCCACCAGTTTTGCCAGATCGCGCAAGGCTTGATCGCGTTTATCCAGCAGATCATTCGGCTGCTGCCCGCGAGCAGCACTGAAGGTGCTGCTGATCGAGCGATTCAATTCGGCTATCTGCACCCCCAGGCTGTTGATATCGGAAACGATGGTATCCAGTTGCTTGTTGATGGTCTGGTTTTGATCCAACAGGCGGGTTTCCAGTTGTTTGAAGTTGGAGGTCAGCAGACGGCTTTCAGTCAGCAACAATTGTCGGCCCAACAGGGAAGAAGGGTCATTGGTCGCTTCATTGAAAGCATCGAAGAACTTGTTGATGGACTGTGACAAATTGGTTTGATCCCCGGCAAACAGATTGTCCAGCTGGGTAATATTGGACAGATAGGCATCCACATCGCTGAGTGCCGAAATATCGGTGGCAACCTGATCCACCAGAAATTTTTCCGTATTCCTGAATACCTCGGTAGTGATTGCCCCATTGCCGATAAAACCTACACCGGTCTGGATAGGCTGCGTGCTGGTATTGGTGATGGATTGCCGGCTAAAACCTTCGGTACCCGCATTGACTATGTTATGGCCGGTTGTCGACAGGCCCAGTTGACTGACCCGCATCCCACTGATAGCGGTGCTGATAAGACTCATTGGCTCTCTCCTGGCATGGCAGTCATCGCTAGCCTGGCAGAGGCTGCCTGCATGGCCGGACTGGCTCTGACAGCTTCAATCTTGCTGGCATAATGTGGGTCAGTCGCGTAGCCGGCACGTTGCAGGCTTTCAGCAAATTGGGCAGGGTCTTCAGCTTGCTTCAATGCCAACTGATAACGGGGATTGTTGCGTAAAAAGTTGGCGTAATCCTGAAAGCTTTCGGCAAATGACGCATAGGCTCGAAAGACAGCCTCCTGCTTTTTCATCACTCCGTTCTCATGCTCAAGGGTAGTTATCCTGGCACGGTCCCCCTGCCAGGCTGCATCAGCCTTGATACCAAAAAGATTGTGCGTACTGCTGCCATCGGCACGTTGCGGAATCGCCTTGCCCCAGCCTGTTTCCAGGGCAGCCTGCGCCAGGATAGACTGTGATTCCACCCCCAGTTGCGACCCGATCTGCCGTGACAAAGGAGTCAGTTCTCTGACAAACTCATCGGGAGACGAAAATCCCTGCTGCTTATTGCCAGCCTGATCGCTTGGCTTAGCAGGCTGCCGTGGACGTATGTCATTTCCTGTAACTGTATTCAATACCGCAGCGGATGGATCAGTTCCAGTCATCTCTTTGACTGAATAATTGCCAGCCATCTGCCGATACAAAACCTCTGCCAGGCCAAAGCCACCAGCCTCGCTCAAATGAAGGCTCAACTGGTTGTCCAGATTTTCCTGATGAAAATCCATTTCCTTGCTGCGCAGATAATTATCCTCAAACAGGGAACCATTGGTTTCCCTCACACTTTTCAACATCATATTGATAAAAAGAGATTCAAACTGTTTGGCCACTGCACGCAGCCCTTCAGCAGTATTTTCCCGGCCCTGCACCGAGATTCCCTGCAAGGAGGCAAGATCGGTATACACACTCCGGTTGTCAGTCAAGGCAATACTGGTCATTGTGGTTTCATCAGATGATTATCAAATCGGCACGCAAGGCGCCGGATTGTTTCAATGCTTCAAGAATAGCCGCCAGATCACCCGGCGCGGCACCAACTGCATTGATGGCCTGAACGATATCAGACAGACTGCTGCCGCTATCAAACAGGAACATGCGGTTGCTTTCCTGATTCACGTTTATATTGGTTTCCGGTACCACTACTGTAGCCCCATCCGACAGAGGCTCAGGCTGACTGATTATCGACCGCTCGGTGATGGTGACACTGAGGCTGCCGTGCGTGATGGCTGCTGGCGACACACGTACATGATCACCTATGACGATGGTGCCAGTGCGTGAATTGACTATCACCCTGGCCACGGCATCACCTTGCTCAACCTGCATGTTCTCCAGCTCTGAAACAAAGGCTACCCGCATTTGTGGGTCATGTGGTGCCTGTACCTTGATGGAAACAGCATCGATGGCTTGTGCTGTCCCTTCACCCAGGAACTCGTTGACAGCACGGGACACCCGCTTTGCCGTGGTGAAATCAGCCCGCTTCAGATTGAAGACGACATGATCGCCATGATTGAATGCGGTCTGTACTTCACGCACAGATGTCGCACCACCGGGGATACGGCCGACACTCGGAATATTGATCGAAATGCTGGAACCATCAGCCCCCTCAACACCCAGACCACCCACCACCAGATTGCCTTGTGCAATGGCATAAATCTCGCCATCCACCCCCTGCAGGAAAGTCCGCTCCAGACTGCCCCCCCTCAGGCTGTTGGCATTGGCCAGGGAGGAGACGGTCACATCAATGGTCTGCCCGGGTTTGGTAAACGCCGGTAATTCAGCCTGCACTGACACGACAGCCACATTGCGCAGCTGAAAATTCTGGCCCGAAGGCATGGGAATGCCGAATTGATTGAGGTAAGCGCGAAAGGATTCAGCCGTGAATGGCGCCTGGGTAGTCTGATCACCCGTACCATTGAGCCCGGTCACCAGCCCCACTCCAACCAGCTGGTTGGCCTGCACACCCTGAAGATTGGCAATATCCTTGATACGGTCGGCGGCCACCGGCATTGGCAACAGTTGCTGCAACAACAGGATAACCAGAGTCACTGATAAGCCTTTTTCTACCCTGCTTTTTCCATTGTGCTTGAACATCAACATATTTTCTCCGCTCCGCCTACTGATCACAACTGCCACAGAAAAGTGACTGAGCTATCTTATAAAGGCCATAAATACCCGGTAAAGAAACGTGTCAACCAACCCGGTTCATTGCTGTCCGCCAGAGTTCCGGTTCCGCTATAGGCAATCCTGACATCGGCTACCCTGGTAGAGGAAATCGTGTTATCAGGATTGATGTCTTCGCGTCTTACCAGACCACTGATACGGATATATTCACTACCCTTGTTCAGTTGCAGCCATTTCTCACCACGCACAACCAGCAGGCCATTAGGTAGAACATCAGCCACCGTAACCGTGATATTTCCGATCAACTGATTGCTTTGCTCACTTTCTGCCTCACCATCAAAATCGGTCACCGATCCAAGTTCTGTCCTGCCATTGAAGCTGTTGCCAAACAAAGAAGTGACACCCGGTATCGATGTACTGCTATCACGGGTAAAAGAGGTATCCGAAGTCTTGGTGGCTGAGGTAGCTTCATTGAGATTGATGGTCAGCACGTCACCCATCCGGTGAGCCCGGCGTTGATACAGATCCACTGCATTGCCCCGCTGGTAAATGGAACCTGTAGGCTCCAATGCTGGCGGCAGCGCCGAAACCAGTACAGGAGCAAACCCTGGGTCGCCGGGCATGGGACCGGGATTGGGATTGAGCGCACAGGCGCTCAAGCTACTGCTCAGTACAATCAACAAAAAGGTTCGGCTTGTGATCATTTCAATAGGCCTCGTTGCACGTTCCTGGCATTAGAGATTCTGGGTGATGAACTGCAACATCTGATCGGCAGTGGAAATAACCCGTGAATTCATTTCATAGGCCCGCTGTGTGGTGATCATGTCCACCAACTCTTCAACCACATCCACATTGGAGTTTTCCAGGGCACCCTGTACCAGGGTACCCATGCCATTCTGGCCGGGTGTATTCTGTTGGGGGTTACCGCTGGAGATGGTTTCTGCATACAGATTGCCACCCAGGGCCTCCAAACCACTCGGGTTGATGAAATCAACCAGATTGAGAGTCCCGATATTGACGGTACCCGTTCCCGACACTACCGCCGTAATCACCCCATCGGTACCAATGGTGACAGTACTGGCATTTTCCGGAATATTGATGCCTGGTTCCAATAACAAACCCAGTGTAGTGACCAGCTCCCCATCTGCACTTAATTGAAACTGGCCATCACGGGTATACGCGGAAGTACCATCCGGCATTTGAATCTCAAAGAACCCACGCCCGTTGATGGCCACATCCAACGCCTCTGTTGTTGTTTGCAAGGCACCCTGGGTAAAGATCTTCTGAGTGCCGACTGTTCTGACCCCTGTCCCCAGCTGCAAACCCGAAGGCAGTTCGGTATCCTGGGTGGAGCTGGCACCTGGTTGCCTCTGAATCTGGTACAACAGATCTTCAAAGGCCACACGATCGCGCTTGAAGCCGTTGGTGGCAACGTTGGCCAGATTGTTGGAAATCGTGGTAAGACGATTATCCTGGGCGCTTAAACCGGTCTTGGAAATATAAAGTGCTGCGTGCATTGCAATACTCCGTTTGTTTGCTACTGAACCTGCAAGAGCTGTGCCGAAACTTCAGAGTTTTCCTGCAGAGTCTGCATCAGGGTGATATTCATTTCATAATTGCGGGTCAGGGATATCATCTCGACCATGGCATCCACGATATTGACATTACTGCCTTCCAGGTAACCGGTAACCACTCGCACTTCAGCGGCAGCAGGCTCTATCAACCCATCGCGTCGATAAAACAGGCCATCAGCTCCCTTTTCCAGATCGGCATTGGCCGGGTTGACCAGTTTGATCCTATCCAGAGTGGCCATGACTTCAGCGCCCTGTCCCAACTCCTGCACGGAAATGATTCCATCCAGACCAATTTCCATTTGCTCGAAAGGCGGCAGGCTGACAGGACCGCTATTGCCCAGAACCGGCAAGCCATTGCCGGTCAACAACTCACCGAATGGATTGATCTCCAGATTACCGGCGCGGGTATAGGCTTCTCTGCCATCGGCTGCCTGCACTGCAATCCAGCCCTCACCCTTGATGGCCAGGTCCAGACCATTTCCGGTTTCCTGCAGCACACCTTGACTGAAATCAGTGCCCGCGCCCGCTGCTCTGGTCAGCACCCGCGTATCCAGGCCATCCCCGCTGACTTGCATGGCAACGGCCTGAGCCAGATCGGCACGAAAGCCGGTGGTCGTGGCATTGGCCAGATTGTGGGCATGAATGGCCTGCGCCTGCATGCTGCGCATGGCGCCACTCATTCCGGTATACAGGGCTTTATCCATTGCTTGCTATTCCTCTTGCCGTTATCAACTAGCCGTCAACGTTCTTACAGGTTGATGATGGTCTGAGTGGTGGTATCGGCAGCGGAAATAATCTGTGCCGCAGCCTGGTAATTTCGCTGGGAAATAATCAACTGCACCAGCTCCTCAGGCAGATCCACATTGGAATCTTCCAGTGCTCCGGATTGAATTACCCCCAGGCTGGCGGTGCCCGCACCACTGACGGAAGCAGAGCCGGACTCACTGGTTTCGGCAAATCGCGTGCCTCCCAGGTTGGTCAAACCACCGGGGTTGGCAAAGTTAGCCAGCGCCACTTCACCGATGGCACGTGATTGGCCATTGGAGAAGCGGGCTGAAACCAGACCGCGAGTGCTGATTTCCAGCCCGGTCAACTGCCCCTTGGCAAAACCGTCCTGGTTATTGAATTGCACCGAGAAATCCCCACCGAATTGCGTCAAGGAACTCAGGTCGATACGGAAATTCGAATTGGCTGTGTTTTCGGCAACATTGGGGTTACCCGGTACCGGTCCGGCACCAATGGGCCTGCCCTGGCCATCCACAGGGGTCCAGTTGGTAATCTCTATCGGAGCCTGGTTCTGATCAAAGGTGCCGTTGTCATTGAAAGTAATGGTTTCTTTGGCCCGAACCGGAGTGCCATCAAGTGAATTGGGATCAAAACCGACATCACGACCGTCAACCTGGAAATAAACACTCCAGATATTGGATGTTCCACCGTCTTCTGGTCTCTCTTTAACAAAAAACTGAGTCAAGGCATGTTGATTGCCCAAACTATCGAAGATGCTGATTGCCGTGGAACGGAAGAATGTATTGGGATTGGTGGGGTCAAAAGTATTGTTTTCAAAGGCCACACCATCCAGGGCATCTGGCGCCGAAATATCACCAAAAATACTGTTGATGGCCGTAGTCTGATCGATGGCAGTGCCGTCCACGGTGGTATCGGCAGCACTCATCTCCACATTTTCATCCAGGGTGAAATCCACTACTCCTCCTATGATCAGCACTTCACTGTTGGCCATATCGGCTACAGCCTGAGCCGTTGCCGGAATCGGATCACCGCTGGCGTCACGTTCCGAACCGTTGAGTGTAATACTGCCATTGCCTGCCGCTCCGGGGGTGATGACCAGGTCAGCGCCCAGGTTATGGGTAATTTCAACATCGGTTCCGACCAGACGAGCTGACAGATTGCTGACTACACTGTTGATGGAGTCAACCAGGTTCTGAAGATGATCAGGATCCGTGGTATCCACCAGGAACTCCCGCCCATTGAGATTGAAGCTGGCAACACCAGTGCTGGTAATATCAGTGATGTACGCAACAGTGACCCCTCTGGCCGTTACTCCATTGATACCTGAAAAAAGCTGTGCAACTTCGTTGGCGGTGGCATTGGCTGGAACGGTTACCTTACGCTCAATATCATCACTGCCCAGCACATTGATGGTGTTTTCCGCAAACCCGTTATCTCTGGGGTCGGTCAGGGTTATTTGCTGTGGCGCACCCGATATGCCATTGTTTGTGCTCAGCGTGCTGCCGATAATGGAAGAAGGCAAGGCGCTGGCATCCAGGTTGATGGCACTGGTCACCAGGGTGGTTGGCCGAGGTGGAATCTCACCAGTGGTCACCACAAGATCACTCAAAGGGCCGCCGCCTGTAGGCTCTCCGGCCTCGGTAGCGGCAAACCCCTGCAGGCGCTCGCCGACACTATTGACAATATTGCCATCTTTATCCGTACCAAAGGCGCCGGCTCGGGTAAAACTGACACCTGACTCTCCACGCAGGACAAAGAAGCCTTCGCCATTTATGGCCATATCCAGGGTGTTGTTGGTGAAACTGATATTGCCCTGGGTAAAACTCTGATTGATTGACTGCAAGGTCACCCCACTGCCCTGCTGTCTTCCCCCCCCGCCCAGCACAGAGGCGGCAAATACATCGCCGAAGGAGGCACTGGCAGATTTGAACCCTGCCGTGCTGGAGTTGGCGATGTTGTTACCGGTAATGTTGATTTCCTGTTGTGCCGCATTCAGTCCGCTCAAACCAATATTGAAACTCATGTTGATACCTCACTTTTTAAATAATCATCAATTGATCTGGATCACATCACCCAGTGCAGTTTCTCCGATCCCGGCCAGGTTCAGGGTCAGGGTTCCACCAGGCTCGATAGTTACACTGTTGACATTGGCGCTAAGAAATAAAGGGACATTTGATGCCTCTCCACCATTTGAAGTCTGCACACTGAACTTGTACAAACCCGGCGGGAATCGTTCATCCTGTGCATTAACCCCGGTCCAGATAAATTCGTTTCTACCAGCCTCCTGTCCGCCCAGTTCAAACTTCTCAACCAGTTCACCATTACTGCTGAATACCGACAGAGTTGCAGATTGAACCGAGGTTGGAAAATCTGCCAGTACGCTGACGGCATTGGTGCTATCCAGCATGGTGAAATCAGAGGCCACATGCACCGGACGTCCAACCAGGGAGGTTGCCTGCAAATGCTGGGTAGACTGGAATGAACCAGCAAAGCTCTCGAAACTCCTGCTGAGTTTCTGACTTTCTTCAAGCGAGGAAAACTGCGCCAATTGCGCGATAAACTCCCCATTTTCCTGCGGCTGGGTAGGGTCCTGATTTTCAAGCTGCGCAATCAATAATTTCAGGAACTCATCACGACCCAGTTCATTGGTTTTTTTATCCTGTTTCTGAATGGCCAGCTCACCAAGTATCTTGTCAAGTGCATTACTGCTGGAAATCTCGTTCATGTCGTCACCTCTTATCCTGGAATTATTTCTTGACCTGATAAGTCAGGCACTCAACGTCCCATACTCAATACGCGCTGCATCATACTGCGGGCAGCATTCATTACTTCCACATTGGCCTGGAACGAACGCGATGCAGAAATCATATCGCTCATCTCTTCCACCACATTGACATTGGGGTAATAGACAAACCCCTCTTCATCTGCCAGGGGATGTTGCGGTTCATAACGCGCCTGCACTTCGCGATCATCCTCAACAATGCCGGCAATCCGGACTCCGACCGCGCCATTGTCACTGAAATCGATCTGGGCAAATCCGTTGTTCACCTGGCGCAAGGCGCTGGCACTGACCGTGGCAAAAACCGGATGTCGACCGCGGTAAACCTGATCAGCCACCCCTGCCGCGGTGTCGGCATTGGCCATATTGCTGGCTGTCGTGTTCAGGCGAACAGACTGGGCACTCATGGCGGAACCGGTAATATCGAAAATATTCATTAATCCCATGGCTTATTCTCCCCTCAATGCCTTGATCAAACCGGCAAACCTGTCATTCAGAAATTCAAAACTGGCCTGATGCTCCAGGGCATTGCGAGCGAATGCAGCATTCTCAACCTGCTCATCAACGGTATTGCCATCGGGTGATGGCTGTAATGGCACGCGGTAGGACAATCCCGGTTGATCCATCCTGCCAGCGGCAAGATGGCCAGCATGTGTACTGCGCAGGGAGAGTCCCTGCTCCAGCCCCAACCTGTTGTTCAGCACAGCCCTGAAATCAATATCTCTTGCCTTGTAACCGGGCGTGTCGGCATTGGCTATATTGGCAGCCAGCAATTCTGTGCGTTTGTCCCGCAGTAACAGTGCCTGTTCATGTACACCCAGCGCATTTTGGAAATTGATCGTCATGGTTTGCCGCCCCTTGCTTTGAATTCTGATCTCAAACAAGAGTTAGCAAAGCCTGTGCCAATATTTTTTTATATTGATTTCAGAGAGTTGGAAAGGATAAATGGTAAAAGCGGCAAGGCATTTCCGCTTTTAAAGCAAGGCCTGACCAATGCTTGCCAGGCGCGAGAAGTCTCTTGCCGTTGTAGTGGGGGCAGATACGAATGGGGCAGGAACAAGCCTGTCAGCGCAGGTTATACACGGAAACGCTGGAGTTGAGTCGCTCCAGTCGATAATGGGAATCCAGTCCAGCAGGCATGGCTTCAGAAGAACCCAGGATAAGACTGGCACCGGGTTTCAGGTTGGCAGCGATACGGTGCAATATATCGCTTCTGACTGCTGATGCGAAATAAATCAATACATTCCGGCAGAAGACCAGATCGAATTTACCCAGTCGGTTAAAACTTTCCAGTAAATTTTGCGAACGGAATTCAACCCGGTCGGTAATTTTGGGCAGCAGGGTAAAATATCCGTCTTCCTCTTCTTTGAAAAAAAGTTTGCGACGATCATCACTGAGTCCGCGACTGATACTCAGCCGGTCATACCGTCCCTGGTTGGCGGCAGCCAGAACGGTAGCAGAGATATCCGTGGCAATGATTCGCGGCTCCTGTCGCAATACCCCTGGATTCAGCGCCTTGAATTCCTCGATGATCATGCTGATGGAATACGGCTCCTGCCCGGAAGAACAGGCCGCAGACCAGATTTGCAAAGGTTCGCCTCGCCCTGCTTTCAACAGGCGTGGCAACAGGATGTCTCGCAGCACATCAAAGGGTTGCCCATCACGAAACCAGAAGGTTTCGTTGGTGGTCATGGCATCGATGACACGTTCTTTCAGCATGGAGGAACCACGCTGGATACGTTGCACCAGCTCTGTCAGGGTTTTTACCTGCTCATCCAAAAGAATACGTCGTATCCGGTTGGCTACCAGGTACTGTTTGTTCTCTCCCAGCACAATGCCGCATGCCTTCTGAAGAAATTCTTGAAAAACCCGATAATCTTCCTTGGTGAAATACAAGTCAGTTGGGTTGGAACCCATATCTTTTTGTCCTGAGGCCAATAGATCAGCCCGGTACACTGTTTCGTTATATCAACGCTTTAATCTGGCAATGACGCGTGTAGCCAGCTCATCCGGATGGAATTTGGCCAGAAAATCATCCGCTCCCACTTTCTCGACCATGGCCCGATTAAACACACCACTAAGAGAAGTATGCAGCAGGACATGCAGTTGAGCCAGTTCAGGAGTGGTCTTGATGGCAGCGGTAAGGGTATAGCCATCCATTTCCGGCATTTCTATATCGGAGATGACCAGGGCATAATGCTGTCGGGGATCTTCTCCCTGCGCCAACATTTCACGCAGATGCTGCAAGGCCTTGCTGCCATCCGGCATGAGTATGCATTCTATACCCAGCGCCTCGCAACAGCGTTTGATTTGGTTTCTGGCGACACTGGAATCATCGACGATCAAAACCTTGCTGCCCTTGCCCTCTGCCTGTCCCGCCTTGATCAGTTCATCGCTAAGCTCCTTCTGCAACGGGGATACCTCTGCCAGTATCCGTTCCACATCCAGAATCTCCACCAGTCGATTATCCACTTCCGTCACCGCAGTCAGGTAGTTTGCCCGGCCCGATCCTTTGGGTGGCGAATGGATATCTTCCCAGTTCAAATTGACGATACGCTCAACGGCACTGACCAGAAAACCCTGTGTCGCATTATTGTATTCAGTAATAATGATGAAGCCGGTAGAGATATCTGCCAAAGGACGATGCCCGGTCGCAATACTTAAATCCAGGATAGAAATGGTCCGCCCCCTGATGGATGCTATGCCGCGTACTACCTGATTGCTTTGCGGCAATACGGTCAACGGGGGACACTGCAGTACCTCTTTTACCTTGAATACATTAATGCCATACAACTGGGCATTGTTCAGCCTGAACATCAACAGTTCAAGTCGATTCTGACCCACCAGCTGGGTTCGTTGATCGACGGATTCCATCACTCCGGCCATGATTTTCTCCCTATTCTGAGTCAAGTGCTGAGTCGTGCCGACAGTAAGCTTGCCAATTCATGGCCACTATGTCGTCCGCTTTGCGATTTTCATAAGGTCACATCAGTAATTAATCTGCAGATAAGGCATGACAGGAATAAACGCTTATCAAACGCCATTGTTTTCGGCACGGTATTTGCTTCGTATGAGCTGTAAATGCGATTTTTTATTGGAAACGGCAAAAATTTGACACTTAAACTAAAGTTGATGCCAAAATTGCCGACAAACCCTTTATCATGAGCACAACAATGTCAGGTTCTGGAACCAATCCTTTCTGGATCAAGATTAGCAACACGGTCCTGGCCGGACTGATTTGGGCAAGCGCAGCAATGGCCGAAACTACAGGGCAGGAGCAACTCTACCAGGCAGTGTTTACCCATCTGGCCGCGGCATTTCAACCAGAGGAGCTGACGGCAGCGGGGACTCTCGACAATGCAGGAACCGGGCAGACAGCAGGACGGCGGGTGGAAATAGAAATCGGTCAACTGGACCCCAGGCAAACCATTGCCGCCTGTGGCACAGAGCTGCAAACCAGCATGAACCAGCAGCAACAGCCACTGGGTCGCTTAACCGTCAGGGTGGAGTGCAACGATGAGGCACCATGGAGCCGCTACATACCAGCCCATGTCAAAATTTATGAACCTGTGCTGGTTGCCGGACGCACGCTTGAACGAGGCCGCATCATCAGCGCAGAGGATCTGAGCCACGAAATTGTCGAGATTTCGACATTGCTGGGCAACTGGCTGCGTGATCCGGAACAGGTTATCGGCAAGGAAGCCAGGCGCACGATTACCGCAGGCAGCCCGCTGAGCGCGGATAGATTGAGCAAGCCTGAGCTAGTCAAACGTGGCGATACTGTCGTGATCATTGCTCGCAAGGGCCAGATCATGATCCGCCATCAGGGTACAGCCATGGAGGCCGGCGAGTTGGGTAAACAGATCAATGTACGCAATAACAGCTCGCAGCGGGTCATTCAGGTCCGGGTAAGCGGTTACGGGGAAACTGAAGCGGTCTTTTGATTTGAGTTGCAGGAAAACCGGCCAAAACTTTGAAGCAGCTCACATCCAGAAGGTAAAGTTTCAGTAAAAACGGTCGTTAATATCAGTGTCACTGTCGTTTCAAGGTAAGAATTTATGAGCATAAATACTATTGGCAACAATCCAGCGCAAACAGCTACCGAGCGCAATTCGAGTGCGCAAAGCGCGGCCCCGGCAAACCAGGGTAAAGCTGAGGCCACAGGTACAACACCCTCTTCTGCAACCAGTGGTGATACTGTGCATATAAGTTCCAAAGCCGTCGATCTGCAGGCACTTGAGGCCCGCATCAATGAATTGCCGGAAGTTGACCGGGCCCGGGTTACCGAGCTGCGCAACCAGATAGCGAATGGTCAGTTTGAGATCAACTCTTCACGCGTTGCAGAAAAGATACTGGGGTTTGATGCCGCGCTGAAGTAATAACTTAATGCTTAAGTAGCTGCAGGGTCACCAGCTGGGGCAACTTCAGCGCTGACTGTAACTACAGTACCAGTTTGCAGGAAGACAAAATAACTTTCCAAGGATAGGTCAAGGACTGACCAGGGATTGACAAAAATAACAGAGACGATGCCATGACAGCTGACACTATATCCACTCTTATCGAGAACGATCTCGCCAATACCGAACAATTAAGTCAACTTCTGAAGAATGAGCGTCTGCAACTTGAAACAAGAAATCTGGAGGCTTTGCAGAGCCTGCTGCAGCAGAAAACTGAGCTGCTGGCAAGCATAGAGCGCAACGGCAAGGCCTGCAAGAACCTCTTGCAACAGGCCGGCTTCCCCGGCACCCGCCAGGGCATGAAAGAATACTGCCAGCAGCTTGGTCTGGAAGATTCCTTCACGGCACTGCAGGACAATCTCAGGAAATGCAAGGAGCTGACCTTGATCAATGGCGCCATTGTTCATCGCAGTCGCATCAACACGCTGAAAATAATTGATATCCTCCGCGGCATTCCCACCGGAGCCGGACTGTATACCCATGCCGGTGAGTCTGCTCATGCCACGGAATTCAGAAGCCTTGGTAATGCCTGACGATGCCAGACGACGAAGACCGTTACTACTATAGCCCCGGAGATATTTTCGGGGTGTTCCGCGCCATGCAGAATGACCGCTCAAGCATCAATATCCAGTTCAGGGGCCAGCCGGCCGGTTTACTGTTCAATTCTTTGGTGCTGGAAGCCAACCTGCCGGGCAGATATGTGCTGCTGGATGAAATGACCCCCAGAGAAGGTCACCGGTTGGCCGAAGCGGGTGAACTGTTCAGCCTGCGGGCTTCGGTCAATGGTATCCGCGTCCAGGCAAAGGATCTGAAGGTCGCCAAAGTCCTGAACAATGAGTCGGGCCTCTATTATCGGGTGGCTTTTCCCCCTCAACTGCTGTACCTGCAACGCCGTGATGCATTCCGGGCTCATGTCCCGGCCAGCATGAGGGTCAATGTCAAGCTCAACTCCGAAGAGCGCGATGCCAGTTTTGAGGGCAGCATCATCAATATGTCAGCCACGGGCTTCCGGTTTGCCCTGGACGGGGAAATCAAGCCAGCACTGGAAACACTGGAGAAATTTGAGGCAGCCATCAGTATCGCCTATCTGGATATGGAGCTTGAATGCGGGATCGAAATCCGTTTTGCGGCTTATGACCCGACACGCAAGCAGACCATCTGTGGCTGCAGGATGCTCAAGCTGGGGCGCATGGAACAACAGCTGGTTAACCGTTTCGTAACCCAGTTGCAACGCGAAAGTATTACTTGAGCCGGACTTTCAGCCGCTCATAACGCGCCAGATCCTCTGGCCGGTCGACATCCCAGCGCAGCGGCAGTTCCTGCCAGCGCTCCCCCGCTGCCGTAAGCGCCTGCCGGGTCTGCTGCATGACCGCAGCACTGCCCCAGTCAATATCCCGGAACAGGGCTGCACTGAGCCTGCGCAAACCCAGCAACACATAACCCCCATCCTCCGCTGGCCCGATGACAATCTCTTCACCGGCATGCAGCGCTGTCAGGGCCTGGTCCAGATAAGCCGCATCCACGGAGGGGCAATCTGCACCGATGATCACTACCGATTCAACAGTCTGCAAAGCCGTACTGGCTGCATGTGCCATGCGGGCACCCAGGTCATCACCTTGTTGCAGAAAGAGATCAGCGGGCCTGGCCAGGGACTGAAAAAACGCCTCTTCCCGCCCCGCTGTAACCCAAATCTGCAGGGGGCACAAACCGCTGTCAATAACGGTTTTACAGACCAGCTCGATCAACTCCTTGTGCAGGGCCAGCGCAGCAGCACTGTCAAGCCGGGGTATCATCCGGGTCTTGACCTTGCCGGCAACCGGTTGTTTGGCAAATACCAGGATCAATGCATTGTTGAATTTATAGGTGGACATGCTTTCCAGGCTCTCTCGGTTCTTTCAATTCAGTTTGCAGACAGCTACTTGCCGTTTACCTGCCGGCTTTTACCATAATACTTTGCGTGCAGCCGATCGGGGCTCACCCCCAAAAAATAGGCCAGCCGCAGCCGCCACATCAGCACCACGGTACGCACGATGCCATGGTTTTCCCAGCGCCGGCTGGAGGTCACCACCTTGCTGCGCAGACAGCAGGGCCAGCCAATGCGGCGCAAGGTCTTGCTGAGGGCCACATCTTCCATCAAGGGAATTTCCGGGAAACCACCAAGTTGCCGGAACAGTCCGGAGCGCACAAAAATCACCTGATCCCCGGTAGCCACTCCCGAGAGGCGGGAACGCAGGTTGATCATGAACTCGATAAGCCGGAATGCCGGGTGCCGGCCACTCAGGCGCAAATCAAACCGTCCCCAACAGCGCCTGGGATGGCTCAATGCCTGCTGAATCTGCACGGCGGCCCCCTCTGGCAGCAAGGTATCACTGTGCAGAAAAACCAGCACATCACCGGCCGCTTCAGCAGCCCCTGCATTCATTTGCCGGGCACGACCGCGCGCACTGTGCACCATCTTATCGGCCAGCGCCACTCCCAGCTGCGCGGTATCGTCCTCACTGCCCCCATCGACCACGATCACCTCATGACCCTGGGCACGCCAGCTTTGCAACTGCTGGAGGCTGCGCGTCAGCGAACCACCCTCGTTCAATACTGGAATTATGATGCTTAATCTGGTGCTCATTTTACCCTGGTGTCGCCTGCCTCATACCTGGCGAAACAGTGTACGCGGTCAGCGGCACAAAAATGAATAAAATTATTTGGCGAATTATTTGACTAATAATTTGATCCGGGGGTAGGAAGTTCATTAATAAAGGCGGATAATACGCGCGCTTTAGTCAAGGCTTTTCTATGCGAACTGGTCTGGCACTGTGTTTTCCGGCCATCGCCGAGGGCTTAAAAGCAAAAAAGGCACTGTCGCGGCGGCCACACCGGCAAGATTTACCGCAGTTGCCGGTTCTATTGAAGTGAGGAGTTGAAATTCTGGTAATGCGGCCGATACCCACATCATATCCGTTGCTTATCTTACCGGAACAGAAAATTTGATGAACCTGGAAAATTTTTACATCGTTGCAGTTGATCCTGAAGAACCCACCCTGAAGGTCAATATCTCCGGTCCCTACCTGACCCGCAAAGCCGCGCAGGCCGATATGGATGCTGCCATAGGCGAGGCCTGTGGCATGGACCCTTGCGCGCGCAGCTACGAGTATCAAATTCGCAAACTCGCCAGCCAGAAACCCGGCGTCATCCAGCATATGGCCTGCAACGCAGCCGCCCAGGCACGTTAGGCCAGGCTCTCCCAGCCCTAAACTTCTCTGCATTGCTGTTGGCTTGCTGACGCTCTGCTATCGACACCCTGCTACCGACACCCTGTTGTCGGTGTTGTCGGTAGCCCGCTTCCAAGCAGCATGCTAGAATCGCCCCCCGATCAGGCTCCGGTAGCTCAGCTGGATAGAGCGGCCCCCTCCTAAGGGGCAGGTCGCAGGTTCGAACCCTGCCCGGGGCACCA
>JAVVEG010000007.1:0-141689 GCA_032251455.1 Pseudomonadales bacterium
CCTTGCAGCAGCGCGCGCCAGACTCCCGCAGAGTAACCATAGACTTATTCAGAGGTTCCCTAGCCCTTAATGTACCCCGCACAGCAAGAAAGCTGCTTCACATCCTGGTCGAAGGTCTGCACCGACAATAAAACGCTATCCAATTTCCAGAAAATTCTTCACCCCGGTAAACATGATCTGGGCCGACAGGGCAGCCAGGATGATACCGGTGATCTTGGAAACGATCGACAGGCCCTGCTTGCCGATAAATTTTTCAATGCCGCTGGAATAATACAGCATCAATCCGATGGCGAGGATGGCGCACACCAAGGCAGCGCTTTCCACCGCCATCTCAGCCAACCCGGTGCTCTCCGCCGCCATCACCAGCAGGATACCGATGGTGGCCGGACCAATGGTAATGGGCAGGGCCAGGGGCACCACGGCCAGCTCGGACAGTTTGGGATCGTTGATCTTCTGCCCTTCTTTCTTGTCATTGACCAGGCCCACGGCGGAAAGAAACAGCAGCGCGCCCGCACCAATGCGGAAAGCATCCAGGGTAATGCCGAACACGGCAAAGATCTGGCCCCCAAAAAACAGCAGTACCAGGCTGATGACAATCACCGACAGGGTCACTTTGACAGCCAACTGTTTGCGCTCCACGGTCGGTGCGTCATTGGTCACCGTCAGAAACACCGACAAGACGAAGAACGGGGTCATCACAAAATACATTTTCAGAAACGTGGCAATGAAATAGTCCATGTCATTCTCTTTCCGGTTGCCTGTCTGTCGCCAATGCAGCTGACTTGTGCGCAGCATATAGCCACACCCTGCTTACGTCCACTCGCCGATGAGGTATGATGGGGAAAACCACAGAACACAGAAGGAGAGCACAATGCAACATCGGTACATCGGCAAAAGCGGCCTGCGGGTCAGCCCCATCTGCATGGGCACCATGAGTTTCGGCAGCTGGAGCGACGAGAAGGAATCATTCCGGATTCTCGACAAGGCCTACGAGCGCGGCATCAATTTCTTTGATACTGCCGAGGTTTACCCGGTACCCCCTACTGCCGAACAGGCCGGTTTGACTGAAATCATCTTCGGCAAATGGATCAAAAGCCGCAACCGGGACTCTCTCATCATTGCCACCAAGGTAGCAGGTGCCGCATCTGGCTGGTTCGTACCACCGATCCGCCAGGGCCTGACCGCCATTGACCGGCATCATATTGAAAAAGCCGTCGAGGGCAGTCTCCGCCGCATGGGTATCGACTATATCGACCTGTATCAGGTGCACTGGCCAGACACCGTGGTGCCCATCGCCGAATCGATGGCGGCGCTGGACCGCCTGGTTGAGTCAGGCAAAGTCCGCTATCTGGGCACCTCCAACGAGAATGCCTACGGTCTGACCAAGGCCAACACCATCGCTGACTATGAAGGGTACGCCCGTTTCCAGTCCATACAGAACAATTTCTCCCTGCTCAACCGGCGTTTCCTGGACGAGCTGGCCACCGTCTGCCGACGGGAAAACATTTCCCTGTTACCCTACTCGCCGATTGGCGGCGGCGTGCTCAGTGGCAAATACAACCAGGATCCCATGCCGGAGAACTGCCGTTTCTCCGAATACCTGGACCAGACCAATCCCCGCCAGCGGGCCATGAGCGAGCGTTTTGTCAATGCCAGGACCCTGGCCTCCACTGCCCGTTACCTGGAAATCGCCCAGGCAGCCGGCATGTCAGCGGTGACCCTGGCCACCGCCTGGAGCATGAATTTCGACTTTGTCGCCTCCACCATTATCGGCGCCCGCACCGCTGCCCAGCTGGATGAATCACTGGCAGCCCTGGATGTGACCCTGAGTGAGGAAGTGCTGCAGCAGTGTGAGCGGGTCCATCAGGATATTCTCTATCCAATGGGCTGAGTCTTTTTTACCCCAAAACCGCACAGGAGCAACCATGACCACAACACCTTCAACCAAGCCGTCCGACCCGATAGAAGAAACGGCAAAAGACCCTGTCTGCGGGATGAATGTGGTCATCGGCAAAACTGAACACCACTTTGTTCATGAGGATAAGACCTGGTACTTCTGTTCCGCTGGCTGTCGGGGAAAATTCTCCGCCGATCCCGAGCGCTATCTGACCGGCAAACCTGCGGCAGAGCCAGCGCCCCCAGGGGCCATCTACACCTGCCCCATGCACCCGGAGATTCGACAACAGGGCCCAGGCGACTGCCCAATCTGCGGCATGGCGCTGGAACCTGAGGAGATTACCGCCGACACCGGCCCTTCCGCGGAACTGCTGGATATGACCCGCCGTTTCTGGATTGGCCTGGTCCTGACCCTGCCGGTCTTCGCGCTGGAAATGGGCAGTCATCTGCTCGGCCTTGGCCAACTTGTCGCCGCACAGGCATCCAACTGGATACAACTGGCACTGGCCACCCCGGTGGTACTGTGGGCTGGCTGGCCATTCTTTGAGCGCGGCTGGCGTTCCCTGCAGCGACGCAATCTGAACATGTTTACCCTGATTGCCATCGGCACCGGCGCAGCCTGGGTTTACAGCATCCTGGCTACTGTGACACCTGGCATTTTTCCTGAAGCTTTTCGCCAACAGGATGGTGCCGTTGCGGTGTATTTTGAAGCCGCTGCCGTCATCATCGTGCTGGTGCTGCTGGGCCAGGTGCTGGAGCTGCGTGCCCGCGAGAAAACCTCCGGAGCCATCCGCGCACTGCTGGACCTGGCACCTGCCACGGCCAGGCGCATAGGCAATGATGGCGAGGAGGAAGATGTTTCCCTGGACCAGATCAAGGTGGGAGATCGTCTGCGTGTACGCCCCGGCGACAAGATTCCGCTGGATGGGGAGATCCTGGAAGGCCGCTCCAATGTGGATGAATCCATGGTCACTGGCGAATCGCTGCCGGTCAGCAAGGCCAGCGGTGATTCGGTGATTGGCGGCAGCATCAACGGCCAGGGCAGTTTTGTCATGCGCGCCGACAAGGTTGGCAAGGACACCATGCTGGCCCAGATTGTACAGATGGTCGCCACTGCCCAGCGCAGTCAGGCGCCTATCCAGGGGCTGGCCGACAAGGTGGCAGGCTATTTTGTTCCCCTCGTCATTCTGATCGCGGTAATTGCCTTTATTGTCTGGTCAATCTGGGGACCGGCACCGCCGATGGCATTCGCTCTGATCGCCGCAGTCAGTGTGCTGATCATCGCCTGCCCCTGCGCCCTTGGCCTGGCCACGCCCATGTCCATCATGGTGGGTATCGGCCGTGGCGCCCAGGCAGGAGTGCTTATTCGCAATGCCGAGGCCCTTGAGCGCATGGAGAAAGTGGACACGGTGGTACTGGACAAGACCGGCACCCTGACCGAGGGCCAGCCCAAGGTAACCGCTGTGCGCCCGGCACAGGGCTTTGATGAGAACGAATTGATGCGCCTGGCAGCAGGGCTGGAGCGCAACAGCGAGCACCCCCTGGCCAAGGCAATTCTGGATCGGGCCAAGGAGCTGCAACTCAGCTTGCCCGCTACCAGCGACTTCGATTCGCCCAATGGCAAGGGAGTGCTGGCCACCATCGAAGGGCATCGGGTAGCCCTTGGCAACCGCCTGTTGATGGCAAGCGAGCAGGTTGATCTCTCTGCACACGAGCAGGAGGCCGAGGCGCTGCGCCAGGATGGTGCCACGGTGATATTTGCAGCAGTGGATGGCCGAATTGCAGGCCTGCTGGCCATTGCCGACCCCATCAAGGCCACCACGGCCGCCGCCATCAAGGCCTTGCAGAAAGAGGGTATCCGCATCGTGATGCTCACCGGTGACAATCGCACCTCGGCGGCGGCGGTTGCCCGCAAACTCCATATCGATGAGGTGGAGGCTGAAATTCTGCCTGCGGACAAAAGCCGGATCGTCCAGAGACTGCGTGACGAGGGTCGCATTGTGGCCATGGCCGGCGACGGGGTCAATGATGCGCCAGCACTGGCTACCGCCGATGTGGGGATAGCCATGGGCACGGGCACCGATGTGGCCATTGAAAGCGCGGGCATCACGCTTCTGCGCGGAGACCTGACCGGCATGGTCGAGGCGCGCCGGCTCTCGCAAGCAACCATGCGCAATATCCGCCAGAATCTTTTCTTTGCCTTCGCCTATAATTTTGCCGGGGTACCGATTGCTGCCGGAGTGCTTTATCCATTTACCGGTTTGCTGCTGTCCCCCATTATCGCGGCCGCCGCAATGTCGCTGTCCTCGGTGAGTGTCATTTCCAACGCTCTGCGCCTGCGCATGGTCAATATCAAGGGTTCCCTGGAATAAGGGTTTCAATTTATGGCAACTTGCCATGCGACAATCATGTTAAGCTGCAAGACGCTGCCAATCGGCACAGACGTTTTATGTAATGATGCGCTCGAAACCGGGTCTATTAGCACATGGTACTCCTGATCAAGACAAGACGCCGCCTGCTTTTCCCAGTTGCTGCAACAGCGCTACTGCTCTCCTTTTTTGGCTTTTCCGTCCAGGCAACAGCCGCAGAGGCTAGTGCCTCCACCAATCTGAACCACCCCTGGCGCCCTGATTTTTCCGGATCATGGGAAAAGGATTTCCAGCGCAGCGATCGCTGGGAAAATGAGTTGACCCGCCAGATCAGCCTCATCCGCCAGCCACGCAGCCAACCGACCATGCAACGACCCACGGCCAATATTCCACTTGGTGGGCCCAGCCGCCGGGACTCCAGCATCATCGATCTGGCCAGGCTGGCCGAATTGATCAGCCGGCAGAATGTCATCGATATCACGCAGACGGAGAACGAGGTGTTCATCGCCCGCGAAGGCGATGCCGCCTTGATCTGCGGTACCCGCGAAAACAGCATGCAATCCTTCAGCAGCCCCTATGGCACGGAGGTCTGCGGTTGGGAGCGCCAGCAACTGGTTTTCCGTATCACCCTGCCGGAAGAAGTTCAGATACTGCATCGCTTCAGTCTGTCTCCGGACCGTGAGTGGTTGAATCATCTGACCACTGTCTCCCGCCAGGGTTCAGTTCCATTCAACCTGATCCAGGTATACCGCCGCTTCGATATGCCGGGTGACGGTTACAACTGTACCCAGACCCTTACCCGTGGCCGAGTCTGCAGCACGGAGAGCAAGCTCGATGCTGAGTAAAACCCTGCCCCTGCTGCTCGCTCTGGTGCTGGCCGGTTGCAACAGCTTTAGCCGCAGCACCCCGAAGCCGACGGTTCCACTGGAGCCGCCAATACCCGCTGTCGGCAATGTCAGCCTGCACACTGCCACACAGCTACCCGCCGAGCATGAGTTGCTGGAAATCGGTATCGTGGTCTTCGATCTCCCCGCCCAGCTTGCCGGTCAAACAAGGCCCGGTGAAAGCCTGTACCGGGAAATAGCCGAAAAAGAAGCACAGTACCTGCCTTACGTGTTGCGCAACACGCTGGTGGAATCCAACCAGTGGGGGCCAGTCAGGGTTTTGCCGGAAGCCGACCCTTCCGTGGACCTGAATCTGGCGGGCACCATCCTGTCTTCAACCGGCCTGACCCTGGAACTGCAGGTAAAGGTCACCGACAGCACCGGCAGACTCTGGCTGGACAAGACTTATCGGGATGTCACCACCGACCAGGATTATCCCGGTCGTGACCCCTTCCTGCGCAGCTTCGCCAGTGAGGAGGAACTGGCCGACAATCTGATCACCGACACTGACCCCTTTGCCGACATCTATCGGCAGATTGCCAATGACCTGCTGGCCATGCGCAACACGATGGAACCGGCCGAGCTGGAAAACGTCAGCCTGGTATCACAGATGCTCTATGCTGCCGAGCTTTCCGAAGCAACCTTCGGTCGGACTCTGGAGCGCGGAGAAGACGGTCTGTTGCGTGTCACCAGCCTGCTGGCCCGGGATGACCCGATGTTGCAGCGGGTGGAAACCATCAAGCTCCGTCATCACCTTTTTATCGACACTGTCGACGAGTATTACGAATCCCTGTATCAGCAGATGCAACCCTCCTATGCCCTGTGGCGGCGCTACTCGCGTGATGAGGCCATCGAGGACAAAACACAGGAGCAGCGGACAAGCTCACGAGCAGACCCGGAATCAGGCAGTTTTCTGGCCCTGAGTCAGAGTTACAACCGCTACAAATGGGCCAAGTTGTTCGAGCAGGAATTCATGGCCCTGGCTGCTGGCTTCAACAACGAGGTGGCCCCCGCCATTCTTGAGCTGAACCGGCGTGTTCATGGTCTGAGTGGCACGCTGGAGGAACAGTACCGGCAGTGGCGGGAAATATTGCGGCAAATCTTCGAGCTGGAATCCGGCGACCAGGTTTCCCGGTAACTACGGCAGGGCTATCGACAGCTCGGCGGTAAACAGCATACTGCGATCCTTGTCTTGCGCCGCCCAGTGCAGCAGGGTGTCCATGCTTTGCACTATGCGCTGATCGATCTTTATCTCACCATTGACCACCACGGTGACCGGCTGGCTGAAATCAAACTCCTGTGGGCTCAACAACAAGGTAAATGCGTCTGTATAACGGGCGTTGACCAGCACCCGGTTGCCTTCCCGGGAAACCTCCAGCACTCCCGGCCGACCCGGGCTGTTGCGCGAATCTATCCGTATCCAGTGATTCCGGTTATAGGCATTGGTGCGGTTGCTGATCCAGCCCAGACTGTCTGGCAAGGAGTCACGTGGATTTTCAAGCCTGAATCGGGCAAGAGCTGGTTTTTCCGCAGGCAGCCAAACCGTATCATGTCTCCCATCTTCTATTACCCTGAAGGTATGTTGAACCTTGGCGTCGGCCATCCGCTTGATATAAGGCTGGACACGACTGGCCGGATACAGCGGATCATTCTCGCCATTGACAATGTACAGGGGCTTGCCGCGCAGATTGTCGTAAAACAGTTCCCAGACAGCCTGCCCGCTGGGGTTGCTGAGTACGCCGGGGCTGCCGATGAACGGCAGAAAGGCGGCCCATTCGGTGGACTGGTGGAAGGCAAAAAAGTATGTGCCCGTGCCACCATCCGAGACGCCACTCAGGGTAACGCGATTCTCGTCGATATTGTATTCCTGTTTCAGCACGTCAAGAATCGCCGGCAGGTTTTCAGCCTGGTTATCGAACCACCAGAAGGCTTCGTTCCAGCCTGCCGGCAGGACCACGATGCGCTCGGGGTCGCGCAGATGATCATAGCCATTGCGCCACCAGGCATCGCCCGCAGCAGGTTTGGGCCGGTTAACACCCCCGTGCAGATTGAACTCCAGCGGAATCGGCCTTGATGCCTCATAATTCTGCGGCACCAGGACGACATAGGGGAATTCGGTACCATCCGCGCTGATACGTACCCGCTGCAGTTGCCCGCGCGGCACTGAATTACTGTATGCCGGTCCATGCTGCAGCCATTGATACAGGGTTTCCACATCGCTGGCAGCAGCCAGCAGGCGATCCCTGGCTTGTTGCAACTCGGCCTCGGACTCCGCCTGCCACAAGGCGTTGACCAATGCCTGCGACCCAGGCTCAATGGTCGATTGTGCTGCTGCCTGACACTGGGTCAGGGCAAGAGTCAAGGCAAGAGTCAAGGCCAGGGCCAAGACAAGGGGAAAGCTGAGTAGCGAGCAGAAGGCTGCGACGGTTTTCATGCCCGCATGATAAACCAGTGTTGTGGATGTGCAAGCCCGCAAGACTGAAATAAACTGGGGAAATCCATGAACAAACCCATGCTCACTCTACCGATGTTGGCGTCGTCTCCTGCAGTCCGCCAAACGCCGCAAACAGGGCTTTGCAGAACCCGGACAGCTCCAGGCTCATGATGGCAAAATCCTGGTCAAACTGCTGGGCCGCCGTTTCTGCATTGCTGTCCTGGGCCCGCTCCAGAATCATGTCTTCAAATTTCAGGCGGCTGATCAGCAGATCATTGCCCAGCACACAGCTCAGGGTCTGGTTCCAGACCACACCAAGCTTCTTGACCTGCTTGCCTGCCTCCAGATGCACCATGATCTCCTTGCTGTACAGGTCCTGGCCCTTGCAGCGCACCACATTGCTGTCCTCCAGTGGATTGAACAGTTCGCACTCCTGGTCGATGGCAAAATGGTGGCTGCCTTCCTGGCGCTGCAACCAGCCGGTCATGATGGCGCTCGGGGCATGTGCCACAGATAATGGCACCACGGGCACCGAACCCAGGGATTCGCGCAGGCAATTGATCAGTTCTTCGGCGCGAGTGGCACTGCTGGTGTTGATGATCAACAGATCCTCCTGTACGGCCAGGTAGGCATGGATTTTCTGCGTGCGGGAAAAAGCGCGTGGCAGCAACTCGGCTTCCACTTCATCCTTCAACTGCAGCCGTTCCTTGCGATACACCTTGCGCCCCTGCGCTGCCTCTATCTGCTCGACTCTCTCGGCCAGGACATCCTTGATCACCGTGGCTGGCAACAGTTTCTCCTCTTTTTGCAGGCACAGCATCAGATAGTCGCCCAGTCCATGGCACAAGCTCTCACTTTCCTTGCCCAGCGGACTGACCCAACCCGAGCGCGAACGTTCCGCCTTGCCACAAGGCCGAAAGGCCGTTTCCTGCAGCTTTTCTGTCAGCGTCTCCGTGTCCGTATCAAAGGGACGGGTGAACCGATACAGACGAAGATTTTTAAACCACATAATTTTTCCTTTTAAGTCAATATAATGCAATGAATCCTGAGGTGCTGATACAAGCCTGGCGCGAAGGGTCAGGTGAAGAGACAAGCTGCGTATTGTACTTGAAAGCCAGCCGGGTAGAATAAGGCATCGCAGGAAGCTGATTCCGGCGTGTCTGCCGCTGACCCGGCCAATAATGATAAGTTCAGGAGTACTGCCGTGAAGAAATACCTGCTATCGCTTGCCTTGAGCCTGCCCATGCTGGCACTGCTTGCAGCACTGCTGCCCGCTGCTGCCCAGGCCCAGGATTCGTCTCTTCCGGCCATGAATGCGCTGGCGCCTGGCTGGAACACACTGCCAACCGATGGCCTGTGCGCCTCGGGCACACCCTATCAGTTCTATGTGCGCGATGTGGCACAAAGTGACAAGCTGCTGATCTATTTCAATGGTGGTGGCGCCTGCTGGTTTGGCCAGGCCTGTGATCTGAGTAGCGAGCCCAATGTCCACTACCCCTTTGCTGATATGGATGCCAACAACCCGGCGCTGGCCGCTGGCATTTTCTCTCTCGACAACCCGGCCAACCCTTTCGCGGATTATGACATCGTCTCGGTGCCCTACTGCACGGGAGACGTGCATATCGGTGCTGGCGAGCGGCAGTATCAATACAATAATGCCGACGGCCAGCCGGTAACCATCAGCACCCATCACAATGGCTATGCCAACAGCACCACCGTGCTGGACTGGGTGTATGCCAACATCGGCAATCCGGAGCGCATTGTCATGGCCGGCAGCAGTGCCGGTGCCATCGGCGCCTCTTTTTATGCCGGACTGGTGGCCGAGCATTACCGGGACAAGCCGGTCGTGCTGCTGGCGGATGCGGCCGGCGGTTACAACAGCCCCACGCTGGCCGTGACTTTCAAGGCCTGGAACACCGCAGCCATTCTGCCCGCCTGGCCGGAGTATGCCGGCAAGACCAACGACAACCTGACTTTCGAGGATTTCTACATAGCCAGTGCCCAGCGCAACCCGAATCTGCGCCTGGCCCAGTACAATGCCGCCGAAGACCGGACGCAGGTTTCTTTCAGTCTGCTCATCGGTGACAAGCCGGGCAGCTTCAGCCTGCCTCAGCGTATCTTCAATCATTATGTCGAGATAGAAAGCGCTGTCGATGAATTCTACAGTTACACCGCCGGCGGACCGGTCCATACCATTCTGGCCAGCCCTATTTTCTATGACTACCAGGTGGAAGGAGTGCGCTTTGCAGACTGGACCAGAGAGTTGATCGAAGGCCGGGAGATCAGGGACATCAGCTGTGTCAATGAAGTCAACGGCTGCACCCAGGCACCCGGACAATAAGCAATACAAACTGACTTGAACTAAAAGGCCGATTCTCATGCATACTAAAAATCTGATTCTCCAAGCCCTGACTGCCCTTGTTTGCGGACTCTGTGCCGTTGCAGTGTCTGCCCAGAACTGGCCAGCCGAACCTCCTGCGCAAGCCCCCGCAGACTGGGGACCGGTATCTGCCAATTTTGAGGAAATCCCTTATCCCTATCCCGTCCACTTCCTGGAACTGAACCGGTTTGGCCAGGATATGCGCATGGCCTATATGGATATTCCTCCAACCGGGCCAGCCAATGGCCAGACGGTTGTCTGGCAGCACGGCATGAATTTCTATGCCGAGGCCTATGCCGATTCCTTTGCCGCGCTGGCTGCTGCCGGGTTCCGGGTAATTGCCATCGATCGCATCGGTTATGGCAAGTCCTCCAAACCCATCATCCCCTACAATTTCAATTTTGTGGCGGCCAATATGAAGTCTCTGCTCGATGAGCTTGGCATCACTGAGGTAGCTCTGGTGGGGCATTCCATGGGCGGTATGGTCGTCAGCCGCTTCGCGATGCTGTACCCGGAGATCACCACCCACGTAGTATTGGTCAACCAGATCGGCCTTACCGATCAGCGCCAGGGCCGTCCGTGGAGTGATCCCTATGCCGCTGGTCCGGACAACACCACCTATCAGTCGATCCTGCGCGGCCATCAACGCTATTTCCCCAGCCAATGGCCACCTGCACACCTGGAGTTCGTGCGCCGTCAGTATGGTCAGACCCTGAGCGGGGAATGGCCGCGGCTGGCCATGGTCAGAAGACTGCAGGGACAGATGCTGTATGATGACCCGGTCGTCTATGACTGGCAACATATCAGCAGCAAGGCCCTGGTGCTGGCAGGCGAAGAGGATGGTCTGGTAGCGGATTTCCCCACCCTGGCCCGTCACGTTGTCAGTGAGTTGCAAAACGGAACAATCCTGCTTTACCCCGGCATCGGTCATGCCCCGCAGATCGAAATCCCTGAGCAGTTCCATGCCGACCTGATTCGTTTCCTGCGCTCGGACCCCAGCGAACCGGCCAGTGCCTGGCGCTGAGTATGAACCTGATCCTCTATGCCATTCCGGGATTTCTGCTGCTACTGGCAGCAGAAATTGCCTTGGATCGCTACCGCAAGACCGGCTACCACCGCGCCAATGACACCCTGGCCTCACTGAGCACGGGGCTGCTCAGCCAGACCATGAGCTTTGCCACACGCTTTCTGAGCTTCATGGGCTATGCGGTGCTCTGGACCGTGTTACCCCACGGGGAACTCACCATGACCCCGCTGCTGTGGGTCATCGCCTTTGTGTTTTATGACTTCTGCTACTACTGGAGCCATCGCTGCCAGCACATGATCAATATTCTCTGGGGAGTGCATGTCGTTCACCATCAGAGTGAAGAATTCAATCTGTCGACCGCGCTGCGCCAACCCTTCAATGGGTTCTGGATTGGCGGCTTCTTCTATCTGCCCATGCTTTTTGTCGGCTTTCCACCCGAGGTCATTGTGCTTGTCGGCTCACTGAACCTGATCTATCAGTACTGGGTGCATACCCGCTTTATCACCACGCTGGGCTGGTTGGAAAAAATCCTGGTCACCCCGATGAACCACCGCGTCCATCATGCCATCAACGACGCCTACATAGACCGCAATTTCGGCGGGGTTTTCATTCTCTGGGATCGGCTGCTGGGCACCTATCAGGCTGAACTGGCAGAGCATCCCTGCGTTTTTGGTGTGCGCAAGCCACTGCACAGCTGGAACCCCTTTTTCGCCAACTTCCACGTTTACTGGCAACTGCTGCAGGATGCCTGGCATGCGGAAAAATGGTCTGATAAATTTCGTCTCTGGTTCATGCCCACCGGCTGGCGGCCTGCCGATGTTGCGGCCCGCTATCCGCTGTTGCGCTGCCTGCCGGACAATCAACAGAAGTACGATGCCTTGCCACCTCAACCCATCCTGGCCGCAGCCATTGCCGTGCATCTGTTTCTGATGGGCTTCACCATCTGGTTTCTACTCCAGGGCGAGAGCTGGAGTTTCAGCCTGGCCCTGGCGCATTTCCTGCCACTGGGCGGCGGGCTGTGGATCAACAGCAGGATACTTGAGCAGCGCAGAATGGCCATCGGCTCAGCCTTTGTTTTCTGGCTGTTTTGTGCAGCCCTGCCATGGTGGCTGGAAGGCTGGTTGCTAAACCCGGCAAGCTCCTCTTTCCTGTTCCTTGTTCTGGCGGTGTTGATGCCGGCGATGGCTTTCTGGTCTGCCAGGCAACAAGGGTGGGTTGTCAGCGGTAAGTGAGGTAAAAGGAGTGGCGCAAGGTGGGCAGCTTATCGCCTTGCAGATACCTGCCAACCAATGGTTTATTGATAACCAAATATCTAAGTCAGTATTGCCACGTTGGTCGACAAATGCATAACTAAGCCATCACCGGTGGCAAAACCTACGAACTAAATTTGCGGTGAATTTCGGTCAGTATTTTCACAGGAAAATGCGTCCCTACGTAAAAAGTAGAGAGTTCAACCTGCTACTGCTAAAGCCGCCTGGAATTCACGTGAGAATGCATGAAATATTTTTACCAAAACAGTCTGGGAGTTTTTCTACAGCCTTGTTAGATTTCTCGCACCAAATTTGAGACCGACATGAGTATTCGAGCACTTTCTGACGCGATTACGGATTTACCCTATGGCCTATCTGAGCAGGTGCTGAGCTACGCCCGCTCGCTGGATGTCGCTGCGCCAGAAATTTTCAAAGATGCCGGAGTTCAATTTTCTCGCGAATTAGCCGATGCACTGGTATTCGTCGCTGGGCTGAGAAAACTGCTATCTATTGTTGATTCCAACTACTGGGTGCTCGACAACACTGGAGTCATCTTGGAGCGCCAACAAGACCAATTTTTCGTTACGGTCGGCGGTACGGATTTGTCCAGAGGTGGGGCATACCACCAAACACTTGCGACTGTTCGACGGGATTTAGTCGAATTGCTATCTGAGCATCAGTTATTGCAGTTTGCTCAAAACTTACCTTACGTAGATGTGGTTCGGGAGCTCGCGAATGGACGTTAGCGCCGTTCAGCAAAGCATCAAAAAATTCCTTAGGAAGCACAAGCAAACCTTCTTTACTATTAATTCGAATCAATCGAAGGCACTTGAACTCGCTGTCACCGTCGGCGTTTCAGAGCATTATCGATCGACCGGCTACACAATCCATGTCGTAAACCCGAAGAAAACACCGGATACTTTCGTTGTTAAGACCTGTACTCGGGGACATCCTTGGAACTTTACGCATCTCAAGTTCGAGCGGAATGAGATCGTATACGAAGGCCACATGAACCTCATGGTCGAAAGTGCTCATGATGAAGGGCGGTACTGCGTTGACTTTGGACTAACAAAAATAGGCTGTGTCCCTGAAAAAGCCGTGAAAGAAGCTTGGGTTGCTGCCAAGAACAGCGATTTAGTAACATTCGCAGAAGTTAAAAAGCTAGTGGTCTACCCGATGCTTCTCGCCCAATTTCTAGGGATCGTGCACGAAATAAAACCTTGTTTCATCTATGGCAGAACTCCTAAGGGCTTTATCAGTGAAGGCCACTTATTTCCAACTTTAGCATCGCTGGGAAATTTCTCAGGTAACTCAGCAAAAATTGTCGAGGGCTACAAGAGCCGGAAAATTCGGATAATGGTGGCTGAGAATTTCGATCTTAGACTGGCCCGTGTAAGGCTCAGTAGGCAAATCAGTCCGTTCGTATATGAGGATGAATTTGAAAACGAACTCTAACATTGCAGCAGACGCTGTCTTGGTCGCCAGCAATCCCAGCTTATCGCAGACATGTAAACCACAGTTGACATGCGAACTTTAGCAAACTACAGTTCATACATGAAGGAAGTTCGAAAAACTGCCGCTTTCTCAAAGTGGTTCAAGTCCCTCAAGGATCGAAGGGCCAGGGTGCGTATCCAGATTAGAATCGATCGGCTTGAGATGGGCCATTATGGCGATGTCGAACCTGTGGGTGAAGGCGTCAGTGAGCTTCGAATTTTCTATGGCCCTGGATATCGAGTTTATTTTGTTGAGCGTGGTCCTGTCGTGGTCATCCTGTTAATGGGCGGTGACAAAACCACTCAGCAGGCAGACATAGCCAAGGCCAAAGAACTTGCCAAAGATATCGAGGAGTAGTGTGTATGAGCATTAAAACTACTCGCTGGGATTCAGCGGAGTACCTCAAGAGCGACGAGGATATTCAGCTGTATCTTGAAGCGTGCATGGAGGAAGCGGGTGATGATCCCGCTTTTATTGTCCATGCACTGGGCGTCATCGCCCGTGCGAAAAACATGAGCCAGCTGGCAAGGGACACAGGTCTTACGCGTGAGGGGCTGTACAAGGCATTGTCTCCAGAAGGCAATCCAACATTCTCTACGGTAGCAAAGGTTGCCAAAGCGCTTGGCTTGCAAATTTCAGTGCAAATGCCTTGTCGTGAGCGAACCACCTCTTCCAGTGCAGCTCTTCGACAGCTTTAATAAGCCAGGCCTTGATGAGTGGCTGGTATTGCAGGAAGTGGTGGGATAGATGAAGATAGCGGGCTTCAAAACAAATTCCCCGATCAGGATTAAATGAGTATCCAATTCATGGATTTAGCGCTTTTTCTATTGCTGGCCTTTGGTCTGATCATCATCCCTGGCCCCAATGTGATTGTCATCGTCACCACCAGCCTTGTTCATGGCAGGCTCAGAGGGCTGCAGACGGTTGCAGGTACGAGTTGTGCCATGATCGTACAGCTGCTTGTCGCCGCATTGGGTACGGTGTGGTTTGTCACTGCCGTAAGCGAAGGTCTTAAATGGCTGAAGTGGCTGGGCGTAGCGTATCTGTTTTATCTGGGTATCACCCAGATACGGACTGCGCTGGGCCACACCGCACTGAACTCTCCGAGTGCCGCAGATTCTTTTCATCGTGGTTTCTGGGTGTCACTGACAAACCCTAAAACAATATTTTTCTTCAGTGCATTTTTGCCTCAGTTTGTGTCAGGGCAAGCAAACTATTTTGCAGACATTGCCTTGCTTTCGGGTATCTTCTGGCTCATGGCGATCACTCTGGACTCAGCGTATGCGCTGCTCAGTGGCAAGCTGGCATCAGCGTTTCGGTCAGGTCGTCACCACAAATTATCTGGCGTTGTGAGTGGCGGTCTATTTCTGGGCGCAGGTGTTGCGCTGGCGGCGGTGGGTCGTGAATAGCCAGGCGCTTACCACACGACTGCGCCATAAGCTGTTGTCGTGCTGTCAGCAGCATCACGTCATCGCTTCTGATTCAATGGCACACAGACTCGCCGTGATCTTGCCCAAACTCTTTACAATCCCCGCCAAGGGGGATACCTTTCACGTGACGCACCGCAAGGCAATGACGCCTTACTGCGGTGGATGCCTATATCATCAGGAGAACAGATATGTTTCTATCTGGACAGCCACGTATCACTACCTGTCTGCTTGGTCTTTCTTTATCGCTGCTTACCCCTCTGAGCCTTGCCCAGAATTCCGATCGACCCGAATTGAACGGCATCTGGACCAATGCCTCGCTGACCAACCTGACCCGTCCCCGCGACGTTGACAAACTGGTTGTCACCCCGGAGGAAGCTCAGGAGATCGCCGCCAATACCTCGATAGCCGGCCTGCCTGCGGGCGAGGTCGACGCCCCCGAAGCCAGGGATCCCGGCACGGCACCGCCGGCGGGCAGCTTCGATTTCGGCCTGCGTGGATATAACGATTTCTGGATCGATCCGGGTTCGACTTTGGCTCTGGTCAAAGGTGAGTTCCGCACCTCCTACATTATCAACCCCGAGAATGGCCAGGTTCCCCGGCTGGAGAATCCCCAGGGTCTGCAACGGCGCAACTTTGGCAGTCGCTATGTCACCGGCGTGGGCGATGCCTCCGGTCCGGAAGCCCTGCCGCTGGCAGAACGCTGCCTGCTCGGCTTCGGTAATACGGCCGGCCCGGGCATGATGGGCACGCTTTACAACAGCACCTATCAGTTTGTGCAGACCGATGATTATGTGATGATTCTGGTGGAAATGGCGCATGATGCCCGCATCATTCCCACCTATGCGTCAGCCGAAGAAGCCCGCGCCAATGCCAGACCGGCTGTTCTGGAACAATGGCTGGGTGATTCCAGGGGCTGGTACGAAAACGGTGAACTGGTGGTTGAAACCATCAACATCAATCCCAAACAGATGGAACAAAGCTCCATACCCATCACCGCAGAGGGCAAGATCACCGAACGCTTCAGCCGTTACTCGGACACCGAAATCGTTTACCGGTTTACCGTGGAGGATGACAATCTCTACAGCCAGCCCTGGACTGCCGAGTTGAGCTTCCATGCCACCGAAGGCCCTGTCTACGAATACGCCTGCCACGAAGGCAACTATGCCATGCCAGGCATTCTTGCCGGAGCACGCCTGCAGGAAGCACAGGAAGCGGCGGCTCAGTAAGCAGCACTGTGAGGCCAGTGACCAGTCAGGAAAAGACACATGAGTTTCAAGCTCGACACTTTCGTCTCCAACTGTCTGGCATTGGCCTCTGCTACCGATGCCCAGCAGGCCATCAGGCCGCTGCTGCAGCAGGCCGTCTCCGCCCCCGAAGACCTCTACGCGGAAATCGGTACACCGCAGAAATCCCAGATAGAAAAACTCTACGTTTCCGACCAACTGACCCTGATCAATGTAATCTGGGCGCCAGGCATGACACTACTGCCCCATAATCACAATATGTGGGCTCTTATCGGTGTCTATTGTGGCCGCGAGGACAATATATTCTGGCGCCGAATCAAGGACGACCCGCAGGGTCGTATAGAAGCTGCCGGTGCCAAATCCCTGGGCCCTGCCGACGTGCTGCCACTCGGCAGGAATATCATTCATTCGGTGACCAATCCGACTTCTGGTTTTACCGGAGCCATTCATATCTATGGTGGCGATTTTTTTGCCAGGGAACGCAGCGAATGGGAACCGCTGGATCTTGTAGAGCGCCCCTACGACATCAATAAGAATCTTCAGTTGTTCGACAGATAACAGGAGTCAGCCATGCCCACGCACCTGCCAGGCCGAAGACACTTTCTCCAGGCCCTTGGCTTGACCGCCATCGGAGCCCCGCTTGCCACCAGCCTTGCTGCCGTTACCCACAACCTGGAACAGGTGCTGCACACTGTCCCTGACGGCGATGCCCTGGCACTGCAACGCCATTATTTTCTGCCCGAGGATTTCACCTATCTCAACCATGCCTCCATAGGCACCACACCGCGTGCCGTGCATGAGGCTCATGTTGGCTATCTGGCATTGTGTGAGACCAGCCCCTCTCTGTACATCTGGGGTGAGCCCTGGCGTTTGCTTGCCCAGGAAGTACGGCAACAGGCTGCCCAACTGATGGGGGTGGATGCCGATAATGTGGCCATCACCCATAACACCACCGAAGGGTTCAATATTCTGGCTCACGGCTTGCCCCTCGGGCCGGGTGATGAGGTGCTGTTCAGCTCACTCAATCATCCTGGTGCCACTGTCGCCTGGCAGCGCCTGGCGGAACAACGTGGTTTTTCGGTGCGTCAGTTTGATTTCCCCATCGACGAGACGGCCCGCATGACTCGCAGCGACATTGTTGCCCTGCATGAGTCGCAGATCAGTGCCCAGACGCGCGCACTGGTGATACCTCATATCGACAATATCATTGGCCTGCGTCATCCTCTGAACGAGATAGCCACCATGGCCAAGGCCAGGGGCGTGCAGTGGGTACTGGTCGATGGTGCCCAGGCCGTGGGCATGATCCCGGTCAATCTGCAGGGCAGTGGTGTCGATGCCTATGCTACCAGCCCGCACAAATGGGTCCAGTCTCCCAAAGGCCTGGGGCTGTTCTGGGTGACATCCGACTTGCAGTCCATCCTGTCGCCCATGTGGCACCGGACACCGGACAAGGGCCTGGCAGGTTCCGCCCGGCAGTATGAAGATTATTCCACTCGCGCCTGGCCCGCCGTGGTCGCTCTGGGCGATGCTCTGGCATTCCAGGCGGCGCTGGGAGAACAGCAGAAACAGGCACGCTACCAGGCCATCTGGTCCCGCATCAAGCAGCGTGTCGATGCCGAGCAGAAGCTGAGCTGGCTATCACCCAGCGACTGGGCAAACGGCTCGATGATTGTCGGTGTCCGCGTAGAGGGGCGATCCGCCCGGGATATTGCTGCCATCCTGGATAGTCAGCATAAGGTGGATTTGCGTGCCTTTGGTGGCAGCCAGATGAATCATCTGCGCCTGGCTCCCAATATGGCTACCACTGACGCACAACTGGATCGGGTGCTGGATCTGCTGCTTGGTTTTGCGGCGCAGGCCTGATCGGCTCAGACCTGATTGATGGCAAATATCGCTGATATTTCCACACAGGCATTCAAGGGCAGACTGTTCACTCCTACGGCAACCCGGGTGTGTCTGCCCTTGTCGGCAAAGACATCCACCATCAGATCGGAAGCCGCATTCATCACCAGCGACTGCTGCTGAAAATCATCAGCACTGGCCACAAAACCCTCTAAGCGCAGGCAACGTCTGACCCGATTCAGGTCGTCGTCACAGGCACGCTTCAACGCTGCCAGCACATTCAGCGCACATTGCCGCGCAGCCTGCTGGGCCTGCTCCAGACTGACTTCGGTCGGCACCTTGCCGGGATGCAGCAGGGTTCCTGCTGCAACAGGGAGTTGTCCGGCAATGTAGACCCGGTCGCCATCGCGCACGAAAGGCACATAATTGGCAACGGCCGGCGCCAGTTGCGGCAGCTCCAGCCCCAGCGCCCTCAGCCGCGCCTCCACATCATCCCCTGCATCCGCAGCCTGAACCTGAAGGGAACGGGTAGCCACCACGGCAAGGGTGCTTGTCAGTGCTGTCAGCAGCGCGCGTCTGGATAAAGTCCTGGCTGGAAGTGTTGGCATAATCATGATCCGTTTGCTCGGCAGGAACCCGATTATCAGCCATTGGACTGACCACAGCAAGCGTGGCTGCCACTGCATCACCACCAGACTTGTCTTGTCACCGCCGACAGAGGCAGCTACAGTGTCGGGGAGTTTCCCGGCGTTTGATGATTCGATGACGACAAGGTTTAGGCGGGTCTTGCACATACCATGAAATTACCCAGCTTGACATCCCTCACCAGCCCGAGAGTCCTGGTCCTGGCCGTGACAGTGATCGTGCTGGCAGGCGGCGCACTCTACTACCTGGAACGTACCAGCGTGCCAGAACGCCGCAATGTGCTCACCCCCACAGATGAACCCGGGTTGAGTGTGGTCCAAGCCGATGATTTCTCAGCTTTTGTGGCCACACCCGGTGAACTGGAACTCAGCGTCATGGATTTTTCCAGCCCCATGCCGCTTGATCCTCTCCCCTCAGGCTGGTGGCATCGCCGCTTTTTGACCCGACCGGCAATGGACATGTCCTTTGCCCAGATAGCCGGTCGCCATGCCTTGCGCCTGGCAACCGACAACAGTGCCTCCATGTTGTTCCGTTTTGTTGATGTCGGTCTGGAACAGTACCCTCTGCTAGCCTGGCAATGGCTGGTCGAAAACCCTATCGATACCAATCTGGATGAGAACACGCGAGCCGGCGATGATCATCCTGCCCGGCTGTTTATCAGCTTTCGTCATGATGGCGAACAACGCCGCAGCATGGAGATCATCTGGGGCAATGAATTGCGTGCCGGGGAGTACAAGATAATCGGCAACTTCCCCCACTATGTCGCCAATGGCGGCCCAGACAAACTGGGTCAATGGCAGGATGAGGAGATCAATCTGCAGGAGATCTACCACACGCTCTGGCCGGAGGATACCGGCCCGGTCCGCATTACCGATATTGCCCTGTTCTGTGATTCCGACGAGACCGGCGACGACAGTGTGGCCTACTTTGCTGCAGTCAGCCTGAAACAGCAAATGACAGTGCCCAGCCAACAGCAAGCAGTTGGCGACACGCCCTCCCGGGCTCGCGCTGCCGACGGTGCTTACATAAGTTGGCGTGAACACATCATCGATGACCCGGCCATCGCCGGATTCAACCTCAGTGGCAGCGATGGCCTGGTGATGGGCGATATTGACCTGGACGGCTTCGAGGACATCGTGTCAGTGCATGAGTTCGATGCCAGCTATGATTCAGCCAGCTTCGTGCCTGGGTTCGTGGCTCCGGCAGAGGGTCATGTGCGCATCGCCTTCGGCTCTGCCGACCCGCAGCAATGGTTCAATATCACCCTGGCCGAAGGCAGCGATGCCCCCGCCCCGGAGGATGCGGATATTGCCGATGTCAATGGTGACGGCTACCTGGATATCGTCGTCGCAGCCGAGCTGTCTCACCTTATTTATTTTCAGAACCCGGGCGCTGCAGCACGCACCACGCCCTGGCCACGCCTGATTCTGCCCATGACCGCGGGGCGTGGCTCTTTTATCCGCGTGTTCTTCGCCGATTTTGACGGCGATGGCCAGGTGGAGATCTCCGCACCCAACAAGGGTGCCCAGACCCCTGGGCCGGAAGACTTCGCCCGCTCCAATCCGGTGTCGGTCTACCAGGTATCCGGAGACCCGCTTGAGGGTAATAACTGGCAAGAGCAGGTTCTGGGCCATTACAGTGTGCCGCAGAATGCCGAACCGGTAGACCTGGATGGCGACGGTGACCAGGATATCCTGGTCGGTTCCCGCGGTGAGCAGCGCCTGGTGTTCTTCGAAAATGTCAGCGACGGAGAAATCCGCTTTGTTGAGCATGCCATCGGCATCAACGGTAGCCAGGCAGCCGGTTTCAACCTGGAGTACACCGATCTGAATGGTGACGGGCGTCTGGATATCATCGGCGCCACCACAGCGGGTCTGTCCTGGCTGGAGCAGCCAGCGTCCATCGATCACGCCTGGAACGCACATTCCATCGGCAGTCTGGCCCCGGACAGTGTCACCGGACTGGAAATCGCCGATATCGACGGCGATGGCGACATGGATGTCATGGTGGGCAGCTACAGCCGGGGTTCGCGACAAGGTGATGGTGAGGTGACTGTCAATGATCCTCTCGGCCGGCTGGCCTGGTTTGAGAATCCTGGGGCGGACCTGAACACCCCCTGGACCCGTCATGATATCTCGCGACGCAAACGCGGCATGTTCGACAAATTCATTGCCCGGGATATGGACGGGGATGGGAACATCGACTTCGTCGGCACCCGGGGCAACAGTGCACCCTATGATGGCGTGTTCTGGCTGGAACAGGTACGCAGTGCACAAGCACAACCGGCCTTTAGCCGCGCCCGGATGCAGGACAGCGAAGAAATGCCCTTGCCATAAAACCCACTGGCACTGCCTTTCCCAAAAAGACCCCAGTTTCTCCCCGATTTATCGCCAGCAATGATTGATTCTCCGCAACACTGCTGGCAATCTTGAGCCAATGAAACCAACTACCGAGCACGGAGCTGCCATGATTTCCAAGAACCCGACCTTTGCCCGCTTTTCCAGGCCCACCTGCTGGGTGGTATCTGCCATCTGGCTGGTGATTGCCCTGCTGGTATTGACCGGTAACGATGAAAACAACCTCATCACCGGATTACTGTGGCTGGCAGGTGCAGCCATTTTCGCCATTTCAGCCTTGTTGCTGGGGAAGAACGCTGCCGACAACGCTGCTGACAATGAGAGCACTTCCTGAATCTGGACTGTAGCCAGGACCAGTCCGCATGCGACACTGTGTCGCATCGCCAGCCGCACAGATTGACACTAAGATGAACGCCATCATGAATCTGCCCAGGAGCATCAATGATGTCGTTCCAATTTCTGCCTCGAAAGCTGCCCGGCTCGACCCTGGCCTGTCTGGGCCTGCTCGGTTCTCTCGGTCTGCTCAGCCCTTTAGCCTTCGCCGCCGAACAAACTCCTGCCATTGAAGAGGTCGTTGTCTGGGGACAGGTTTCGACCCGTTCCGGCGGACTCTCTCATCCATCCAGCCTGCTGACTCAACAGGATCTGACCAGCATCAATGTCACCACCACTGAAGATGTCGTCAAATACGAACCCAGCCTGATCATTCGCCGCCGCTTCATCGGTGACTCCAACGGCACCATGGGCATGCGTGGTTCCAATATGTTCCAGACCTCCCGCTCCATGGTTTTTGCTGATGGAGTCCCCTTGCACTACCTGTTGCAGTCTCGCTGGAACGGAGCGCCGCGCTGGACCATGATCTCGGCCAGTGAGATCGCCCAGGTTGAAGTGCTGTATGGCCCTTTTTCTGCCGAGTACAGCGGCAATTCCATGGGCGGGGTGGTGTTGATAGAGTCCGCCATTCCACAGGAACGCGGTTTCCACTTTGACAGCTCTGTCTTCAGTCAGAATTTCGAAGCCTATGGCTTTGATGACACCGTCAATGGTTACAAATCCTTTCTCTCCTATGGCGATAAAGTGGGCGACCTGAGCATTTATGCCTCTTACAACCGGCTGGAAAACGACTCACAACCGCAGACTTTCTTTTTTGGCGGCAACAGCAATGCCAGCAATGCAGCGCCAGTCGAGGGTGCTTTGGAAGGCAATGACGAGTTCGGCAATTCCCGTCTGTGGTTTGGCGATACCGGCGTGGTCGAGACCACTACAAACAATTACAAACTCAAGTTCGGCTATGAACTGGGCAACTGGGAAGCCTTGCTCAACATCGCCTATGAGGATCGACTTTCGGTTGCCGATTCCCCCAACTCCTACTTGCGTGATGCCCTTGGCAACCCTGTCTACAGCGGTAATGTGGTGCAGGAAGGACGGACTTTCAATATCCCGGCCTCAAGGCTGGGCGTGAGTGAGCAGGAGCGCGACAGCCTGTCGCTGGGCCTGCGTCTGCGTGGCCCCTTGTCCCATGGGGTGAATCTGGAAGCCAATATCAACCAGTTTGAAGTCCTGCGCGATGAAACCCGGCTCTCCTTGAGCAATCCGGGCGATCCTGCACACACCGGGGCTGGAGAGGTGAGCGATTTTGGCACCACGGGCTGGCAGAGCGCCGAAGCCAAGCTGGAGTTTGAATTTCCAGAGATACCCGGTTTTGATGTTGTCGCCGGGGCCCGTTTCGAAGCCTATGAACTGAACCTGGATATTTTCAATACCACGGATTACAGAACAGGCAGTTTTGACAACTTCACCAGCCGCAGCGGTGGCCAAACCCAGATTGCCGCAGTATTTGCCCAGATGAACTTGCTGATCAATAACCGCTGGGACATGACACTCGGCGGGCGTTACGAGACCTTTAAAAGCCATGGTGGTTTTTTCTCCGCAGACCAGCCAGAGACAGCCCAGTTTGACCTGAGCCGGGTTCCCGGTGAATCCGAGCAGACTTTTTCCCCCAAATTTTCCCTGGGGTACCAGCTAAGCAATCAATGGCGCCTGGGCTATTCCTTTGGCAAGGCCTATCGCTTCCCCATCGTTGAGGAGCTTTTCAGCGAGTTCCAGGCCTTCAATGCAGTCAGCGTCGCCAACCCAGGCCTGAAACCGGAAAAAGGTTTGCATCACAACCTGATGATAGACCGGCAGGTTGACGGAGGTTATGTGCGCATCAACCTGTTTCATGAGAATATCGAAGATGTCATCGAATCTCAGTCCGAATCTCTACCCGGTGGTTTGTCGGTACGCACCTTCATTCCGGTGGATGAAGTCAGAACCCGGGGCATCGAGTTTATCGCCAATGTCAGCGATCTGTTCATCGACCGGCTGGACATCCGCTTCAACCTGGTCAACACCGACTCCAAGATCCTGCGCAACCGCCCCAATCCAGCTATTGAAGGCAATGAATTCCCACGCATGCCCGAGTGGCGTGCCAATCTGCTGGCCACTTACCATATCAACACCCGTTGGGATGCCGGGTTGAGTTATCAGTATGCCTCGGACAGTTTTGGCCGGATTGATAATACCGATCGTGAAAATGAAGTGTTCAATGCCCAGGATTCCTACGCTTTTGTGGGCCTGAAATCCACCTATCGCTTTGACCGAGGGCTTTCCCTGGGGCTGGGCGTGGATAACCTGACCGATGAACTTGCTTTTGTGGCCCATCCGTGGCCGGGACGGACTTTTTATGCGAATGTTTCCTATGATTTTTAAATCAAAGTCTATTGACACCTTTGTACTGTTATCCGGCCTGCTGCTGTCCGGCGCCTTGCTTGCACCCTTGCCGGCAACAGCACAGGCATCGTCTTGTACGCAATTGCAAGACGAACAGGAACTGCCTGTTATCTCGGTTCACTGCGGCCAGGCGCCAAGTGCCACTCTGGATGAGCAGGGACACTTGTGGGTGACCTTCGTGCAGGACAAACAGGTTTATGTGGCCCGTTCTGCAGACAAAGGGGTTAGTTTCGAGCCACCAGTGCGGGTAACGCCGGCACCGGAAGATGCCGAGTTCAATGGCGAAAACCGACCCAAAATCCTGGTCCACCGAAAGGCCGACGGTCAACAGGTGGTCTTGCTGTCATGGACTACACGCACCTCTGCCAATTTCACCGGCGAGATCCGCTTCAGCCGCTCCACGGATGGCGGCAAAACCTACACCCCGCCTCGTACCATCAATGACGACAATCTGGTCACGGGACACCGCTTCGACAGCCTGTTCCTGAGCGAAGCCGGCACGCTGTATCTGACCTGGATCGACAAACGTGATCTCGAAGCCAGTCTACAGCAGGATCAGGACTATGCCGGTGCGGCCATCTATTACGCTGTTTCCAGGGACCTGGGCAAAACCTTTTCGCAGAACTACCGGGTAGCCCACAACAGTTGCGAGTGCTGCCGTATAGCCATGGCACCCTATGGCAAAGACCAGGTCAGCATCCTCTGGCGGCAGATATTCAGCGAAGCCGGCACAGACGCCCAGATACGCGACCATGCCATTGCCGTCCTGGCCGCCGACGGCACCGTGAGCTATCAGCAACGGGCCAGCTTCGATGACTGGCAGATCAATGCCTGCCCGCACCACGGCCCCACCATGATCGCCGCTACCCAGGGCGATGACTATCATATGAGCTGGTTCAGTGCTGGCAACAATAACCGTGGCATCACCTATGCTCGCCTTGATTTGAGTGAGGGTAAGCACTCACAGCTGATGACGGTTGATGCCTCTCCAGGTGCCGGACATCCCTTTCTGGCCAGACAGACTGATACCCTTTTCCTGGTCTGGAAAACCTTCGATGGCAGCCATACCCGCTTACAGCTTATCCGTTCAAATGACGAGGGGCAAAGCTGGACGGAAACCGAAACCTTACTGCACACCACCGAGAACAGCGACCATCCCTTGCTGGTCAGCTCGGCGGAAGGGGTTTTCCTGAGCTGGTGGACACAGGAGCTGGGCTATCAGTTCCGCAAGCTCAATCCACTGCCTGCGACCCTCTCGCGCAAAACGGCTACTCCCACAGCGGCTGCCCCTGCCGACAGTTTCCAGCCTTTTACCGCAGAGACTTTTGCGGCAATCAAGAATAAGCATGCCGGCAAGCCATTCTTTGTCAGTCTGTGGTCGATCGATTGCCCTCCCTGCCGGATAGAGCTGGACATGCTGGGTAATATGCTGGCAAGCCATCCGGATCTCCCGCTGGTCCTTATTTCCACCGATCCGATCAGCGAACGCCAGGCTGCTGCCGATATTCTCGAGGAGGCAGGACTGGCAGGCCACCCTTCCTGGATCTTTGCCGATGAGTTCACCCAAAAGCTCAGATACAGCATAGACCCGCAATGGTTTGGCGAACTGCCACGCAGTTACTACTATGACGCCGCGCACAACAACACGGCGCACAGTGGCATCATGACCCGGGAGATGCTGGCCGATTTCATCAAGCCCTGAAACCCCGCGTTTATTTCCCTGCTGTAAATAGTGTTTTACCCAAAGATGATTTTCTATATCATCTTTGGGGTCAATCCTTGATTCTCTTACCCGGCAGCCTTCCTCTTTCTTTTTGCAGATCCTGCAGAATGCGTTTCAGGAAAATCCACGCCAGGGCTTGAGCCGGGGCTTGATGCAAGCCCGCATAAAAATAATCCAGCAACAGGGAATCGACACTATGAACAGGCTTTTTTTGACGGCATGGGCAGCAACGTTTTTCCTGGTAATGCCTGCACTCGCCCAGGAAACCGCCACACCCAATGGCATTGCCGACGAACGCAACAATGCCCTGGCCTTGACCGGAGCATCAATCTATTTACCCAATGGCAGCTATCTTGAAGAGGGCATGATCCTGATTCGTGAAGGGCTCATCAGCACGGTCACTGATGTCGAGGAGATACCGGACGGCTACTTCCGCATCGATATGTCGGGCAAGCATATTTACCCTGGACTGGTGGAGATTGACAGTGGCTATGGCCTGCCTGAACCGGCTGGCCCGGCAGCACGCGGCGGGGCGGAAACCCTCGAGTCCAGCGGTCTGGCCTACAATGCCAATGATGCCATTCGCGCCCACTACCGCGCAGCACTGCACTTCAAGCCCGAGGAAAAACAGCGTGACGAGCTGCGTCAACTCGGCTTTTCCACTGCCCTGAGCCTGCATGCCGATGGCATTGCGCGGGGCACATCGGCACTGGTCACACTGGGCAACCACAATGCCAATGAAGCCATTATCCTGAGCGATGCCGCCGCCCATTATTCGTTCAACAAGGGCAGCTCCGCCCAGACCATTCCGGTCTCGCTGATGGGCTCGGTGGCCTTGCTGCGGCAGACCTACCTGGATGCCCAGTGGTTCGAGCCGCAGAGCCCGCGACCGTTTGCCGATGAATCGCTGGAAGCTTGGATTCGCACCCAGTCTCTGCCGCAGATCATGAGCGTCGAGAACTGGCACCAGGCTCTGACAGCGCACAATATCGCGCAAGAGTTCGATAGCCGTTATATCATTCGCATGGGCACCGATGGCTATCAGCAGGCCGCTGCCCTGGCCGCCATCGGAGCCCGCTTCATTGTGCCGGTGAATTATCCGGAAGCACCCAAGGTTGCCGACCCGTTTATTACTGATGAAATCCCCTTCGCTGATCTCAAACACTGGGAGCTGGCCCCTTTCAACCTGCGCCTGTTGCATGAACAGGGCATCGAGTTTGCTGTCACCAGTTCCGGTTCCGCTGATAAATTCTGGAAAAACCTGCGCTTGGCAGTAAGGAATGGCTTACCGGAAGAGGTGGCCATCGCCTCAATAAGCTCTGTGCCGGCGCAGATGCTGGGTATGGAGGAGCGAGTCGGCCAGTTGAGATCCGGCGCGCTGGCCAACCTGCTGGTCACCTCCGGTCCCTTGTTCGCCGAAGACACCCGCTTGCTGGAGAACTGGGTACGCGGCGAGCGCTTTGTGCTGGCGACCGATCTGGATCAACGCCGTGGCAACTACACCCTCGCTGCCGGCAACCGGGTATTGACCGTTGCATTGGACTTCGAGGCAGGCAAGCCGGATGCCACCCTGATCGACAGCACTTCCGGTGAGGCGCTTGAAAACGCCCGGATTGAGCTCTCTGTGCAAGGGGAAGACCTGATCAACCTCAGTTTCAGTCTCGATGGAGACAGCGGCAGCACACGGCTTAGCGGCTGGGCAACAGACACTGGCTGGCAAGGCAGCGGACTGACTGCCGGGGGTGACAGCATCGACTGGCGCCTGAGCTATACCACACCACTTGCCGAGGATACGACTGAAACTGAGGCTGAAGCAGCAGCACAGCTCCCGGCACTACCCTCCCCGATACTGTACCCGTTTGCCGCTTACGGCAGTGAATCCGTACCAGTGCAGCGCGACACGCTGATCCGCAATGCCACTGTATGGACCAATGAAGATATCGGCACCCTGGTCACCGATGTGCTGATTCGTGACGGACGCATCGCCGCAGTGGGTAACAATCTCTCTGCCAATAATGTGCTGGAGATCGATGGCAGCGGCAAGCACCTGACTCCCGGCATCATCGATGAACACACCCATATTGCGCTGTTCAGTATCAATGAGGTTGCCACCAACTCCAGCATGGTGCGCATGCAGGATGTGGTCAACTCCCAGGATGTGAATATCTACCGCAATCTGGCCGGTGGTGTGGTGGCTGCACAACAATTGCACGGCTCCGCCAATCCCATCGGCGGCCAGTCTTCCCTGATCAAGTTGCGTTGGGGGCTGCCTCCGGATCAACTGAAAATAGAAGACGCACCGGCCTTCATCAAGTTCGCGCTGGGCGAGAACGTCAAGCGCAGCACCAACCCGGCCTCCATCCGTTACCCGCAGACGCGCATGGGTGTGGAGCAGGTGTTCATGGACGCGTTCAGCCAGGCCCGTGCCTACGAACAACGCTGGAACAGCTATGAGAATCTGTCCAATGCCCAGCGCCGCAACGCGATCAGACCACGGCGTGACCTGGTCCATGAGACCATGCTGGAAATTCTCAACGGCGAGCGTTATGTGACCAATCATTCCTATGTGCAATCGGAGATCAACATGATGATGCACATTGCCGACAGCTTCGATTTCACCATCAACACCTTCACCCATATCCTGGAGGGCTACAAGGTGGCCGACAAGATGACAGCACATGGTGCCGGAGGTTCCACCTTTTCGGATTGGTGGGCCTATAAATGGGAGGTGCGGTACGCCATTCCCTATAACGCAGCCTTGATGCAGCAGGCAGGCGTGGTGGTGGCATTGAATTCGGACGATGCGGAAATGTCACGCCGGCTGAATCAGGAAGCCGGGAAAATGGTGAAATACGGCAATGTCAGCGAATCCGATGCCTTGAAAATGATCACCCTGAACCCTGCCAGGCTGCTGCATCTGGATGATCGCATGGGCAGTATCCGTGTCGGCAAGGATGCAGACCTGGTGCTGTGGAACGAACATCCTCTGTCGGTTTACGCGCTGGCACAAACGACCTGGGTGGATGGTATTGCCTATTTCGACAGGCAGCGTGATCAACAGCTGCGTGACACTATCGCAGCAGAACGCGCACGCATCATTGCCGCCATTGGCAACACCAACTCTTCTTCCTCAACTGCAAGCGCCCAGGAGTAAGCAAATGAATAAATACATACCCTTTATCCTGGCTGCCCTGTTGTCAACTTCCTTGTTATTGACTTCCTTTCCTCTTACTCAGACCCAGACCCAGGCACTGGTACCCAAACCCGCGCCAGACCAGAGCGAACCGATTGCCCTTACCGGCGCTGTGATCCATGTCGGCGATGGCACGGTGATCGCTGATGGCGTACTGGCCTTTGATGCCGGTGTCATCACCTATGTGGGCACCGATACCAACCGCCCGGAATTCTTTGACCATCAGGTGATCGACCTGCAGGGCCGACACGTCTATCCCGGCTTCGTGTTGCCCAATACGGCCCTGGGTTTGTCCGAGGTGCAGAACCTGCGCGCCACCAATGACGTGGTGGAAACCGGTGATATCAATCCCAGCGTGCGCTCGGCGATTGCCTACAATACCGATTCCGAACTGATTCCAACTTTTCGCTTCAACGGCATATTGACCGCCCAGGTGACACCGGAAGGAGGTCTTGTGTCCGGCCGTTCCAGTGTCATGAAACTGGACGGCTGGAACTGGGAAGATACCCTGCTCAAAGCCGATGCCGCCATGCATTTGCGCTGGCCACCGTTAAACCTGCGTGAACGCAATGAGCTCAGTGGTCAGTTTGAGACCGTGGAGAACAAGGACTACCCGCAGCAGACGCAGATGCTGCATACCCTGTTTCAGAATGCAGTCAACTATGCTGAGAGCGCTGGCAACGGTGCCCCCGTAAACCTGAACCTGGCGGCCATGCAGGCTGTGCTCAATGGCGAGGCCAAATTGTTCATCCACGCCAATGGTGCACGCGAAATCATCAGCGCTGTGCAATTTGCCCGCCGCTATGGTGTTGAGCACATCGTACTGGTTGGCGGACGCGATGCAATGAAAGTGAAAGACCTGCTGCTTGCCGAGTCGGTGGCGGTGATCTATGAGTCCGTACACACCTTGCCGGGTCGCGAGTGGTACGATGTGGACGAGCAGTTCAAAGTACCCTTTCAATTGCATTCTGCCGGCATTCTTGTCGGCATTGGGGGTGGCGAAACGGCGCTGGACCGGCAGCGTAATCTGCCTTTCTTTGCCGGCACCGCTGCCGGCTACGGCCTGGACAGGGAAACCGCCCTGGCCATGGTCAGCCGACACAATGCGGAAATCCTCGGTGTGGACGATCGTGTTGGCACCCTGACCATCGGCAAGGATGCCACCTTTTTCATAAGCCTTGGCGATGCCCTGGACATGCGCGGCAACCAACTGGAGGAAGCCTTCATACAGGGCCGTCTGATCGACCTTTATGGCACCCAGCAGGAACTCTATGAGCGTTATTTCGAACGCTATTCCAACCAGCCGCTGGAACAACAGTAAAGGAGCAATATCTTGTTATCTGAACTGCCAGGGAGGGTCCGCGGATGATCTGGGATCTGCCCGCCCCACACACCCTGACCATGACCGTGACAGCGAAGGATATCGATGAACTGGGTCATGCCAACAACGCCAGCTATGTGCGCTGGCTGGAACGCTGTGCCTGGCAGCATTCGCAGTCCCTGGGTCTGGGCCTGGATGACTATCGTGCGCTGGACCGGGCCATGGTGGTGCTGCGGCATGAGATCGATTACCTGGCTGCAGCCTACCTGCACGATGAACTGTGCGTGGCAACCTGGATTGTGCACTCTGACCAACGCCTGCGACTGACCCGGCACTTTCAGATAGTCCGGGTCTCTGACCAGCAAACCCTGTTGCGGGCAAAAAGTACCTTTGTCTGCATCGAATTGAGCACTGGCAAACCCCGACGCATGCCACCGGCTTTCAGTAGTGCCTATGGCGGGGCAGTAATCCACACGGCCCAGGTTTGACCCAGGAAAGCCTGGACCAGTCTTGCACCCGCACCCGCAGGCAGGAACAGACCTGATTCAATCCGTTAATTCCCCCAGAAATTCACCGGTCTGCAGAAAATGGATACTGTGCTCTATCACCTCATTATCCCGCATCATGACACTGTGCATAACCGGCAGGGTAATGTGGGCAGCCATACCGGCAACCCGCGTGGAGGCGACACTGACGATGCTGTCATTGGGCCCATCGATAACAAACAGGGCGAGAGGATTGATGTTCACGCAACCGGCAATGACACCCAGCTCAAAATCAACTGCGCCCAGACTGTGCAGGATACTTTCCTCGCCAGTGCCCAGCTGCTTGCCGGCAGGCCCGAAAAAGCCGAAACCCGGCACGCCTGTCAACGCATCAACCAGTTCACTGCCTTGATTGGGTGGACCCAGCATGACCACCCGGCCCAGCTCGTCAAGCGACTGCTCCTGCACATAAACGCGCAACAGGATGCCACCCAGGGAATGCGTCACAAAATGGATTCTGCCAGATCTCTTTTCCCGGCATTGTGCCACCCCACGGCCAACAGCATCAGCAGCCAATACGGTCACTGCATGCTGGCGGGACGGGTATTTGATATTGACCACTTCGAAGCCACTGCGCTCCAGTTTCCTCTCCAGTTCGCCCATGGAATTGGAGATTCGTGCCAGCCCGTGCAACAGAACGACACAGTCATTTACAGCCGCATTGGCAGCGTGCCCAAAGGCTGGCAACAGGCTGAACAACACTAACCACATACACAAATTCGACATGGAATAACGTTGTTTCAGCATGTTGATACTCGCCGGATCAGCGCCGCTTGATCAACTTCAGTACAAACCGATCGGTATTACCCCGGATACTGCCATCAAAGACACTCAGGCTGCGATCATCGGCAGGATTGCGCAACAGCGGGCTGCTGGCTTGCACAAAGAACCCAGCTGCCTGCGCATCACGTACCACATGCGCCTCTTCGGCCCGGTGCATGGGACCATAGTCATATACCGGATAAGCAGCGTGATCGATAATTCCCAGCACGCCATCCACCTTCAGTACGCGGCGTATTTCTGCCAGAAACTCACTTGCTGCATTTGGATTATCGGATCGGTAAAACTCATGGAATTCCAACACTATCACCGCCGCATCCACCGAGCCATCAGGCAGCCCCAGATCATTCGGCAAGCGGTGCAGCTGCTCCACCTGGGGCAGACGGTTACCGGCCAGCCGTTCCGCTATGGCCGCCGCTGTAGCCTCACCACGCTGACCAGTCAGGGCTGCCGGTGAATTCTGCATATAAACTTTGCCATTGGGTCCTACGGCATGAGCCAGCACTTCTGTGTAGTAGCCGGTTGCTGCAACCAGATCAAGCACGGTCATGCCCCGCTCAATACCCAGGAAATCGAGTACCTGGGCTGGTTTGCGCAGTTCATCTCTGGCCTTGTCTGCATCTGGACGGCCCTGGGCATTGCTCAGGGCCGCACTCAAGGCATTGACATCCTGCGCCACCGCAGACATCGAAGATACTGTGATCAGGCTGGTTATTATCGCGATCAGAAATTTCATTGTTATAGCCCTCGTTTGGTGAAGTAACCAGGAGTATAAGACGAATAAAAATGCTTTACCATTCATGTCCTTTCCTATTGTCACCATCCTATCCGGCGACTCTTTCGTTTATCCGGAAAATCATGCTAAATTGGCCACACTTTATAAGCCGTGGACGGACAGAATAATGGATAACAACCAAAACAATAAAAAAACCGGGCGTCAAATCATTTACAGCCTATTGCTGGCAGGGTTTGTTAGCGCCTGCTCGTCTGGCGCCTATCAGGCTCAAAGGGAAGAATTCAATCAAACCATACCGGAATGCAACGGCACTGCCGACTGTCAGGTCAAGTGGGCTGCAGCCCTGGACTGGGTGCGCAACAATGCCTCCTACGGTATTCGCGTCAATAATGAAAACCGAATCGAAACCTTCGATGCCGACACCACCCGTGCCGGGACAGAAGTACAGGTGACCCGGGAGCTGATCGAAGGCGAACGTTACCGGATTCTGGTCAACATCGACTGCTTTGCCGCCTATGGCTGCCCACCCTACTGGGAGACAGCCCTTGACTTCAACCGCACGGTAAACGCTGCCCGCTGACACCGTTGCAACGCTTTCGTAACGTTTGGCTTCCTCACTCGTCTTTATCATTACATAAGACGCATGCTGTTTTGTAAAGCAAGATTTTACACATCAGCAAGGAGGCTTTATGAGTATCAAATATTTTGTTCCAAAACAAATTACAAGCCTTGTTAAACATATCGGAATTTATAGCCTAATGGCTTTGGGTACCGGTTGCATCTCACATCCAGCCAGTTGGCCACCAGAACAGAACACAAATTCACCATTGGGCCTGCAACGCTTTGCTGCTCAATCCCTGGAAAAGGAGTCGGATGGACGCTGCTGGCAGAAAGGCAGAGTATGTTTGGACTTTAATTCCAAAACTCTGAACACTGACAATTTCAACCGGCTTTGATTTTCCAGCTGTCATTATAGTCGCATAATCTGCTCTCAACTTGCTGGCAGCAGAATGTGGCTACTGATAACAGCACAATCAACCCGCCCCATCTTCAGTATTAAAATCCGAACTATGTCAATGTTCAAGGCACCATAATGCTGATAGTATGTCTCCGTTCTTGCCCCCTGCCTTACGGGGTTCAGCAGATTAAGGAGACTTATGTCACAACTCTCACTGTTTCGATTTATCCTCACTGCCGGTCTGGTGCTTGGCCTGACAGGCTGCGCCGGCAATGGCATGCAGATTGGCAACAGCGTCAGCCTGTGCTGCCCTGGCAACTATGCAAATTATCGGAATTACCGCATCGAATTACGGGAAATGCCCGGTTTCCTGTCCGACTACATGTTGGCGGAGTTTGAAACGGCATTGCAGGAAAAAGGACTGCAACGCAATACGCTCGCCCCGGATGTGGTGGTCAGGCTGACTTATCGACATATCAACCTGAACCCGGAACAGGAAGAAGTGGATCCTTTTGAAAGACGCACCGATCAGGACATCATGCTGCGCTATGTCGCCACAATAGATATTGAAATGCTTGAACAACCTTCGGGCAATATCGTCTGGGCCGGTCAGGTCAACCGCATACATACGGTCACACCCGGCGAGTACATGCACGAGGAAAATGCGCGCCCGGAAATGCTGGCCGCTTTCAGAGACCTGTTGACCCACTATCCGGCACCGGAAAGATAAGCAAGACTCCTTGCGTCACTGCCCTGTACCTCTGCAACATATCCCGTTAGTATCGGTCTAACGAGTTTGAAGACATTTTCTGTAGTTGAAGGGTTGTGATGGAATCTATCTATTATGTGCTGTGCTGGCATTGCCATCGCCGCTGCAAACACTGTTATGAGGAACGCTTTCGTCCCTACGTACGCGAAGAACTGGCTGCTGTCGTCAGTGAAGCAGTACGCAATGCCCCACAGATAATCGCCAACCTGCCTCCAACGATGCGTTATCTGGATCGCAATACCCTGGACCCGGACCACCCCTCCGGGTTTGCCGAGAAAACCGGACGCATCATTCTTTCCGGTGGCGATGTGCTCACCGACCCTGTGCGCGAACGGGTTCTGTACCCGACCCTGGAGGCCATCCGTGACAAGTATCAGGATCAGGGCGGAGTCAAAGTTATCGTGCAGACCACGGGCGACCTGCTGACACCAAAAATTCTTGACGAACTGCTGCAGCGCGGTGTCTGGTCGGTTTCCGCTGCAGGCATGGATGATTACCACGTCGGCATGAAAGGTGAAGGCAAGCAAGAGTTGGCGGACAGATTGACCAACATGTTCGAAGCAGCCGGCATGATCAGCGTAGCAGTACACGAAGCCAGGAGACAGCTTGACCAGGACAGCACACCAGTCTACAGCATGTTCGGCGCCACCGAGGATGCCTGGATAGGCAAGCTCTGGCCGCGCGGACGAGCCTGGCGCAACGGCCTGTCCACAGCCACCATGACGGATAATTTCTGCAATGCCTGGTCAGGCGGACTGGGTTTCATGGAACAGGGCTATTCAGGCTCCGAGGTGTCGATTGACCCCAGCGGCGATGTCTACCCCTGTTGCATCAAGACTGCTCATCCCCTGGGCAATCTCACAGAAGAACCGCTACATGAAATTCTGGACAGTTTTGCCGGTCACCCGGCCCTGGAAGCCATCAATGCTGGCAAGCCGGAGCGCATGGGGCTCAATGCGGGCTGGAGCATCGAGGATTTTCACATTGCCAGCAAGACCACGGCACCCGATGGCAAGCCCTATGCCAATCTGTGTATAGGCTGTGACAAGTTTCACCGCGAAGTGCTGGCTGACGTTCTTGACTCGCTGCGTGCCCAGCGCAGGGCTAAGCGAATGGGTATACTGGCACGCAGTGGTACAGGCTGAGCCAGATGTTGCGTCTCACAACTTTCACCCTCCTACTGCTCTTGCTGACAAATCCGCTTTCCGCGCAGGAGCAGCAGACCCGGACAGATTTCACTTCCTGGCCCCAGGTACTCAACGAAGCCCGCTCCCAGACTGTTTATTTCAATGCCTGGGGCGGAGAACAACGCAACAATGATTTCCTCGCCTGGGTCGCAGCGCGGGTTGAAGCGCTTTACAGCATTGATCTGCAGCATGTCAAACTGGGCGACACCGCCGAGGCTGTATCCCGGGTACTGGCAGAAAAACAGGCTGGGAATACTGACAATGGCGCCATTGATCTGATCTGGCTCAATGGCGAAAACTTTGCCAGTATGAAGGAAAATGGCCTTCTCTTTGGCCCCTGGGCGGAACAACTGCCCAACCATGCCCTGCTCGATGCGGAAAACCACCCTGAAGTCCGCTATGACTTTACCGTACCGGTGGAGGGCATGGAGTCACCCTGGTTACGGGCACACCTGGTTTTCTACTACGATTCGGAACTGGTCAGCGCCCCCCCCTTGAGCATCCCCGCCCTGCTGGACTGGACCTCACGTCACCCCGGTGAATTCACCTACCCACGTCCCCCCAACTTCCTGGGCACCACTTTTCTGAAACAGGCTGCTCTTGAGCTTGCCACAACGCCAGCAGCCTTGTATCAGCCGGTCACCGAAGCCGATTTTGAACAGGTGACAGCCCCGTTGTGGGAGTTTCTCGACCGCTTGCATCCCCATTTATTGCGTTCCGGGCGCAGCTTTCCCGCCAGCGGGGCTGAATTACGACGCTATATGAGTGATGGTGAGATAGCTCTGGCTTTTTCCTTCAATCCGGCCGAAGCCATGCTCGCTATCAAAAACGGGGAATTACCACCCTCTGTACGCAGCTATGTGCTCAGTGGCGGCACCCTGGCCAATGTCAGCTTCCTGGCCATACCCTTCAATGCCAGGAGCAAAGCAGCAGCGATGGCCGTAGCCAACTTCCTGCTCTCACCCGAAGCCCAGGCGCGGGCGCAAGATCCTGATTTTCTGGGCAGCACGGCGGTCATTGCCCTGTCGCAACTGAATCCGGCTCAACGCCAGCTCTTCAATTTCCAGCGCCACCCTGCTCTGCCTGCAGCCGAAGAGTTGCAGCGCCAGTTACAAGAACCTCACCCCAGCTGGATGCCTGCCCTGGAGCAGGCCTGGCTGCAGCGTTACAGCGGCAGGTAGACCATCATGCTCCGGGCGGCACCCGTGCTGATCATCCTGTTGCTGATTGGCCCCATCATGGTGGGACTGTTGATGGTTCTGCTGCCGGCTTTCGGCTATCTGCCAGCTCTCAATGCCACCGAATTCACCCTGACTCATTGGCAGGAACTGTTTGCCGTGCCAGGCCTTGTGCGCAGCCTGGGGATCAGCCTGGTGGCCGGCTTGCTGACCCCCATCCTTGCCTTGAGCCTGGTATTTCTTTACCTGGCCACGGCCTCGGAGAGCTGGCTGGACCGCTGGATCAGACGGCTGGTCTCGCCTCTGCTGGCCGTACCCCATGCGGCGGCTGCCTTTGGACTGGCCTTTCTGATTGCCCCTTCCGGCTTGCTGTCCCGCCTTTTCTCGCCCTGGATGACTGGCTGGCAACGGCCACCGGATTTGCTGATCATCAACGATACTTATGGCATCAGTTTAATGCTTGGACTGGTCGTCAAGGAAATTCCGTTCCTGCTGTTGATGGCTCTGGCTGCCCTGCCCCAGCTTGACGTGCAGCGCCGGGTCGCCATGGCACGCTCACTGGGCTATCGACCCGGACTGGCCTGGATGAAAACTGTTGCACCAGCACTCTATCCACTGCTGCGTTTACCGGTATTTGCCGTCATTGTCTTTGCCAGCTCGACCGTCGATGTCGCCATCATTCTTGGTCCCTCGCTGCCAGGCACCCTGAGCGTCATGGTCCTGGGTTGGTTCAGCGACCCGGACCTGGCTCATCGCTTCCTGGCAGCAGCCGGGGCACTGCTGCAACTGGGCCTGAGCCTGACCGCAATCCTGATCTGGATGCTGCTGGAAGCCGTGGCGCGCCGGTACAACACCCATTGGCTGGAAAGCGGGCAACGGCATCATGGCGAAAAAATGATCTGGCTGCTCGGCCGGGGCGGGGTCAGTCTTGCGACGATTCTGACCGCAGGCAGTCTGCTCAGTCTGCTGATGAATGCCTTTGCCGGTTTCTGGCGCTTCCCGGCAAGCTTCCCCGACAGCCTGGTGCTGCGCCACTGGCTATCCGCCCTGCCCAGCCTGGGCCAACCACTGCTGAATACCGTCATCATCAGTCTGGTCGCCACGGTGCTGGCCCTGGCCCTGGTCCTGGCTGCACTGGAAAACGAACACCGTCATCATTTGAAGACCAGGTCCAGCATCTGGTTCCTCTATCTGCCCTTGCTGGTACCACAGCTTGCCTTTCTGTTTGGCCTGGTTGTCTTCACCGAATCGCTGCAGTGGCAACCGGGGCTGCCCCTGGTCATTTTTGCCCATCTGATTTTTGTGCTGCCGTATGTATTCCTGACCCTGTCCGAGGCCTATCGTCGGCTGGACCCGCGCTGGAGCCAACTGGCCGCCACCCTGGGTGCCTCTCCCAACCGCAGCTTCTGGCGCATCCGCCTGCCCATGTTGTTGTCAGCCTGGTTGACAGCCGCCGCCATAGGCGCTGCCATCAGCATCAGTCAATTCCTGCCCACCCAGTTGCTGGGTGCCGGCAGAGTACCCACCATCACCACCGAAGCAGTGGCCTTGGCATCAGGCGGCAACCGCAATATCATCTCGGTCTGGGCAATGGTGCAGGCCTTACTGCCCATGCTGGGGTTCATGCTGGCTTTGTCGGTTCCCCGTTTTTTGTGGCGCAACCGTCAAACCATGCGTTATTTGCACTAAGAGCCCTCGAGCCAGGAGTACACGCAAGACACCATGAATCCCCTCGCCTTACACCTCAAGCAGATCAGGATAGACCTGCACGATGAGCAACTCATCGCCCTGGACGCTGTCATCGAGCCGGGAGAGATACTCACCGTCATGGGGCCATCCGGTTCCGGCAAATCGACTCTGCTGGCCTATCTTGCCGGTTTTCTTGCCCCTGTCTTCAAGGCCAGCGGTGAGATCATCCTGCACGAGCGCAGGCTGGATAAGCTGCCTGCCGAGCAACGGCGTATCGGCCTGCTGTTTCAGGACCCGCTGCTGTTCCCGCACTTGTCTGTGGGTGGCAATCTGCGCTTTGCCCTGCCTCCCACTGTAAGCAACAGGAAGACTGTGATTGCCTCCGGCCTGGCCACCATGGGGCTGGATGGCTACGCCGAGCGCGATCCGGCAACACTTTCCGGAGGGCAGCGGGCCCGCGTTGCGCTGTTGCGCCTGCTCCTGTCAAAACCGGAAGCAGTACTGCTGGATGAACCCTTCTCCAAACTCGATGCCCATCTGCGCAAGGAAATCCGTCAGCAGGTTTTCACCAGCCTGCAACAGGCCGGCCTGCCCGGCGTGCTGGTCACGCATGATGCCGAAGACGCTGCCGCAGCCGGCGGCAGAATCATCACCCTCAGCAGCGCAGACGATTAAAGAGCCGCTGCTTCCGCTTCCTGTCGCCGGGCACCAGCCAGGATGCCCGGCATGGCATAGTTACCCTCATGGCAGGCGTATTCGTACATCTGGCCTTCGCTGGCGTGAAAGCTCAGCTCAGCGGTCCAGGGCTGGCTGTACAGTTTGTCATCCTCAACGGTGAACTGGTAAACGATTTCGGTATCGGAGTAGCGGCTGAAGCGCTCGGTTATTTTGCCGCTGGCCGTGATCGGCACCGCGCTTTGCTCCATCTGCTGTGGATTGATGTTGACGGTTTCCACGATTAGCTGTCCGTTCTCATACCAGCCGCGCGAATCGCCGAACCATTGTTGCCAGACTGCTGGCCGCAGATTGGCGCGGGCGGTGGCGGCATCCGGGTAGATCGGAATGATGCGTGCGTCATGCACCATTTCAACTTCAATCACCACATAATCATCGGTCTGCACAAACCGGTAGGTACTGTTGTACAGCGTGCCCATCATGCCTGGCCCGGCCGTATTGCCAAAACCGATCAGGCAACGTTCGGACAAGGGGAGGGCTTCAGGGCCGGACATGTCGCCCACGCCGGTGGCATAACGCGCACCGAAATTGCGGCGCTGAAGCTCAGCTGCCGGTGTCATCAGGCGTGGTATCTGACCGTTGTCCGGATCGATGATGTAGGAGCTGCGGAACTCGCCTTTGACCCGCGCCAGTGACGAGCCCGGATCGATCCAGAAATCGTTGTAAGCGCGCAAACCAAAGTCGTCGCTGCCGGCCGCTGGTGCGGCGGGGATATCGGCATTGCCAGCTGCATCAGCATCAGGCGCCTCGAACTGACCTGCGGGCAAGCCGGCGATGCTGGTATTGGCGGCGATCTGCTGCGCCTGGGCCGCAGTGACCACCAGTGAGTCGACGTTCTCCGGACGGGTCAGTCGGGTCAGCGCCGCATTGGTCCAGAGGCCGCCCAGCTCCGGGCGGGGCTCTTCTTGCGCCCTGCTCATCGTGCTGCTGATGGCCAGGGTTAAACCAACGAGCTTGCATATGGCGATGGAATGGCTGGTATTGAGCATGGCTGATCTCCCAGATTTTATTGTAAGCCGGAGGCTTTTATAGAAAGTAGCTCTGCAAAGGGCGAATGTAAAGTATGATCTTTTGGGCACACCTTTCGAGAAAAAAGGGCACGCTATTTATCTTGTGCGAAGAAGCCTCTGAACAAGTCTATGGCCAGACATGGCCGCCAGCCGGTTTTTCATGGTACATTCCTGCCATGACGGTGGATGCAGGGCTGCAGGTTGATGGCAATAATGAACACTTACGCTGGGAGGACTATCCGTTTGCGTTTGACTGCGGACTGGGCTTCGGGCTTGCGCATGGTGGGTCTGAAACTGGCTATAAGTCTTAGCATGGCCCTGGGCATGAGCCTGGCCTCCAACCTCAGCGCTGCTGCCGACTGGCAGGTGCCGCGTACCGCCTCGGGGCACCCCGATCTACAGGGTATCTGGAGCAACGCCACGCAAACCCCACTGGAACGGCCAACAGCGCTTGGCAATCAGCGTTTCTATACCACTGAGGATGCTCTTGCGCGCGAACAGAGGGCGCAGCTGGCAGAAGAACGCGCCAACAGCCCCAGTGACCCCAACCGCTCCCCTCCCACCGATGGCAATACCGCCGCCGGTTATAACGCTTTCTGGCTGGACCGGGGCACCAATATCGCCCGTATCGATGGCGAGTACCGCACCTCGATGATCATCTCGCCAGAGAACGGCCGCATCCCCTGGCTCCCTGAGTCCGAGCGTCAACCCAACCAGCTGGCTCGCTGGCTGGCCCAGCCCGGAGTTGCTCCTTTTGACGGCCCGGAACTGCAGAGCATCGGCGAACGCTGCCTTCTGTTTTTCGATTTCCGCACATCCAATTCCAGCGCCGGCCCGCCCATGATGCCGATCATCTATAACAACAATTACCAGATCGTGCAGACTGAAGACTATGTCGTCATTCTTGCCGAGATGATGCATGATGCCCGCATCATCCGCATCGATGATGAGCACCAGCCGGCCTCTATCCGCAAATGGATGGGCGATTCCGTTGGCCATTGGCAGGGCGATACCCTGGTCGTGGTCACGCGCAACTTCCATCCCCAACAATCACATTACGGAGCCAGCCCGGACCTGGTCGTCACCGAGCACTTCACCCGCACGGCGGAAGATCAGATCGACTATCGCTTCACCATGGATGACCCTGCCGTTTACAGTGCCCCCTGGACTGCCGAGATGCCATTGCGGGCACGACCGGCCGAGGAAAAAATCTATGAATATGCCTGCCATGAAGGCAATTATGCCCTGATGGGCATACTAGCCGGGGCCAGGCGACAGGAACAGGACGCGCAAGAGGCACAAGAACGCGCCGAAAACCGCGTAGAAGAACGCTGAGACATAATGACCTATACCTTGCCATTGCGCCGCCGGAAACTGGTCTTGCTGCTGAGCCTGTGCAGCATCATTCTGCTTGGCATTCACAGCGGACTGACGCTTTACCATTACCTTGTCGATGAACTGCCCTGGCTGCTGCGTCAACTGTTCGACGTGGACGAGGAAAACAACATCCCCACCTGGTACTCATCAATCGCACTTTTCCTGGCGGCGCTGTTGCTCTTGTTGTTGGCCTCTGAAAAGAAAGCGACCCGCGACCCTTTCAGTATTTACTGGCTGGGGCTGAGTGCTGGTTTCCTGTTGCTGTCCCTGGATGAAATGGCCGGACTGCATGAAAGTCTCAATTCCGTGACGGAATCGTCCTGGGCTGTGTATGGAGCCGGGCTTGTGATTATTGTGGCGATTGCCTATCTGCGCTTTCTCTATCATTTGCCCACCAGGACCGCTGTGCAGTTCATCCTCTCCGGCGCCGTGTTTCTCGGCGGTGCCATCGGTGTCGAGTTGTATACCGAGCCCTATCTGTACAATGATGCACTGGACACACTGGCCTACAATCTCTGGACCCCGGTAGAAGAAGGCATGGAAATGTTCGGGGTCATCCTGTTCATCAATGCCTTGCTCACGTATATGCATACCGATGCCGGGACCACCATCTCGACACAGATCAATCCCTGAAACCCACTCCAGCCCGCAACCGGGTGAGCACTCCATGTCGACACAGACACAGATACTGATACGAGAAGCCAGAGAAACGGACCTGGAGGCCTTGCATGCACTTGAAACCAGTTGCTTTGCCAGCGACCGGCTCAGCCGCAGACGCCTGCGCCACTGGATTCAGGCTCGTAACCGGGAGTTTCTGGTTGCCGACCACGATGGCAGGCTGCTGGGTTATGGCCTGGTCCTGTTTCACGGCAAAACCCGCCTGGCCCGGCTCTACTCCTTGGCAGTCGACAGCTCGGCCCGTGGTACCGGGCTGGGTCGCAGCCTCTTGCAGGCACTGGAAGCCGCTTCGGCACACAGAGGCAGGTTGTTCATGCGTCTTGAGGTGGCTCAGGACAATCAGGCTGCCATCCTCCTTTATCAGCAATCAGGTTATGTGATATTCGGCACTTACGAAAAGTATTATGAAGACCAGCGCAATGCCGTGCGCATGCAGAAACTGATCCGTTACGCGCCCACACGCAAACGTGGTCACATTATCCCCTGGTATCAGCAAACCACCCGGTTTACCTGCGGTCCGGCCGCACTGATGATGGCCATGGCCGGACTGAACAAAAAGCTGGTTCTCGATCAACAGATGGAGCTGGACATCTGGCGCGAAGCCACCACCATCTTCATGACCTCTGGCCATGGCGGTTGCCATCCTCTGGGCCTGGCACTGGCAGCTGAAAAACGTGGCTTCAAGGCCAGTGTCTATATCAACCAGAGTGGACCTCTGTTCCTGGAAGGGGTACGCAGCAATGAAAAAAAGGAAATTATCGCTCTGGTACATCATCAGTTCGTGGCACAGGCACATAAAACAGACTTGTCAGTCCATTATCAGGAGATCAGCCAGCAGGAGATTGAAACACAGATGCAGGATGGGGCAATGGTGCTGGTCCTGGTAAGCAGTTATCGCCTGGATCGAAAAAAAGCCCCGCACTGGGTGCTGGTAACAGCCATGGACGAGGAGTGTCTGTATGTGCATGACCCAGACCCCTCTCTTGAGGAACAGACCGGTCTGGATTGTGCCGACCTGCCCATTGCCAGGCAGGATTTCAGCCGGATGTCACAGTTTGGGCGGGACCGCTTGCGCACTGCCGTCATTATTCGTGCTGCCAAACCCGGCAAACGCTGAAAGCCAGGCTGGACAACACTGATAAACTCAATCGCGGCCGCGGTTCTCCAGGCGGCGCGCAAATTCGCTCATTATCTGCATGTAGAGTTCATCCCCAATAAAGGCATCTTCAACCTCATGTTCCAGGCTGGGATTGTCGTTCACCTCGATAACATAAACCTTGCTGCCCTGTTGTTTGATATCTATGCCATACAGACCATCACCGATGATGCGCGCTGATTTCAGTGCCGCATCCAGCACGGCCTTGGGCACTTCATAGGTGGGCAGGGTTTCCCATCCTCCCGGAGAGATGCGGCCATCACCGTGGTCGTAGATCTGCCAATGTCCCTTGGCCATGAAATAACGGCAGGCAAACAAGGGCCGGTTGTTCAGGATACCAATACGCCAGTCATATTCCGTATACAGGTATTCCTGTGCCAGAATCAGAGCAGACTTGCTCAGCAGCTCACCCAGCATGCTCTGCAACTGTTCCCGGTTCTCCGCCTTCATGACACCGACAGAGAATGCCCCATTGGGAATTTTCAGAACGAGTGGGTAAGAGAAGATCGACTCCAGGGCTGCAATGCTTTCTTCATCGTCGCTGGACACGATCTCGGTCCGCAGCGTTGGCACCCCACTGTAACTGAACGCATCATGCAGGAAAACCTTGTTGCAGCAGCGCAAAATCGAAGTCGGGTCATCCATCACCACCAAACCCTCGATTTCCGCCTTGCGGGAGAAGTGGTACGTATGGTGATCGATGGCGGTGGTTTCCCGAATGAACAGGGCATCGAATTCGCCCAGTCTGGCATAATCCCTGGGTCCGATGAACTCCACATGGAAACCCACCTTGTTGGCTGCCCGCTCCATTTTTTTCAAGGCCTTGGCATCGCTGGGTGGCAATTTTTCATCGGGATTGACCAGAATGGCCATTTCCCAGCGACTAGCCTTGCTGCTGCGCGGGTTGCGCCACAGACTCTGGGTGAATTTCTCCAGGGCAAACATGAAATCGGGCAGTTCACGCTGATCCAGACCGGCAAAGGCAGCCGGGTTTATCGACTGGATTTGCCAGGATTGCTGCCAGCACAAGGTCACCTCAAGAATCGGGCAGGGAAAGCGTTCAAACAACCTGCGCCCAAGCAGTTTCAGTTCGGCGATGTCACTGCGCCCAAAAAAAATCTTGAAGCACAACTCGTCCCCCTCCATTGCCCCCAGCTCATCTTTGCCAAGCCGGGTCAGTATTTCCCCTACCCTCAACAGATAAAGCTGTTTGTTGCCCAGGTCGGTCAGGGTATTCACTGCGGGCAATACCTTATGCCCCCTGGCTTCGGCCAGCAAGGAACAATAATAGCCTTTGCTCAGATAACGATCCGTATTGCACAGATTGATGACACGGGTCTTTTTCTGGCCCTTGATCGGATGTTCGTGCAGATAGGTATCAAAGCTGATGACCGCATCCATGAGCTTCGTATGTGGCCAGAGAGCAAGATCGTCCAGGACGAGGTAGACATGGGACATAATGGGTGGATGCCAGCTCCTGAATTGAGAATCCCGGCCGGGATTGCACGCAGATTAGCGGTTCACCCTTATCAAGACAATACCATCAAGACAATACCAGCCAGAATGAAGTCTGCTTCCACGGGTTCCCCAGCCCCAGGGGTTCGCCAAACAGGATTTAATTCCTCATCATTGCTGCCGTTTTTAAATATGCCGGTCGATCGGTACAACGACGTAACCAGGTACCCACATTGGGCAGCTCAGAGAGATCGAAAGCGGCCATTCTGATCCACGACAATACCGAGGCAAGGTTCAGATCAGCTGCACTGAACTCACTACCCAACAGATACTCACTGTTGGCCAGGTGCTGATCCAATATTTTCAGGCTGCGCCTGAGTTCCACTTCCGCAGTACGAGCAAGCTCAGGGTTTTGCTTTGTTTCGGGGAGAAAGGCTGTGTGCAACAGGTAGCGCATCAGCGGTCCCTCCAGTTCTGTCACGGCCCAGAAACTCCACTGCAGGCAATGTCCCTGGTGCGCCGGGTTTGCGGACCATAAACTGCCCCGACCATAGCGGATAGCCAGATAGAGATTGATTGCCATGGATTCCCAGACGACGGTGCCGCCATCATCGATAACCGGTATGCGGCCATTGGGATTAAGCTCGAGAAACTCCGGTGTGTGTGTCTCCCCCGGGGCGAAATACTCTGTTGCCGTGGGTTCCGGCAGACGCGCAATTGCGGTTGGGATGTGCTCATATTCAAGCTTGAGTTCATGGGCCATCCACAGCACACGAATTGTACGGGAGCGGGGACTACCGTAAATTTTCAGTTTCTTCATAGCCTGTCTCCTGCAAAATAGTGAGAAGAATTATCGGCCGATCTTTCGAAAAATGCGAGTGCAGAATCGAGACTGAAACCAAGCGGTCGTGATTGCACGACGAACAATAGAGAGCTCTTGGCTCATCACGCCGGGGGATACTCACTGAAGCGGTAGCTCAAGCCTGGCAACACAGCCGCGCAAGCCATCATCGCGATTATGCAATGACAGCACACCATCATGAGCTTCAACCACCTGCTGACAAAAAACCAGGCCGATCCCCGAACCCTGTGGTTTGGTGCTGTAGTAGGGTGTGAACAGATTCTCTTCATTGTCGATGCCGTCACCCTGATCGGTAACAGTCAGGACCATACGCGACCCTGCCTGGCGCCAGTTCACCTCAATTTCGGCTTCAGTTTGAGTCGCTTCAATAGCGTTTTTTATCAGATTGATCAAAACCTGCTCGACCTGATTGCTGTCCAGCGCGACTTTCAACGATTGTCCATTGGCCTTTATCGTGGTTTCAGGGAAAAGTTTGACCAGGCCAGTCATCAGCTCTGCGATGTCAGTGGATTTCTTGTCCGGTTCCGGCAGGCGGGCGATCTCATGATAGCTCTGGACAAAATTGGCAATGGAATCGGCACGCTTGCCGATTATGGTCATGGAATCGATAATTTCCCGCTTGAGATCATCGTTCGCTTCCCGTTTCTTCACCTGCCTGATTACCGTGTCACTGAATGACTTGAGTGGGGCCAGCGTGTTATTGATTTCATGACTGAGCACGCGCACGAGATTACGCCAGGCCCGTTTCTCCTCAAGGCGTAAAATGCTGGAGACATCGGTCAGAAACAACAGGTGGTGGGGATTTCCCTCAGCCAGAAAGCAATCCAGATAGACACGGTAACGTCCGGGCCGGTCATTGAATTGCAGGTCGTGCACTTCGGTGTTGCGTAAATCCATCGTTGTCACAAAGCTTAGTGATTCCGGTAGTCGCACCGGTTTGGCATCCAGTTTATCCGTATCGGTATCGGCGAGCCCCAGCAAACGGCGACCGGCGGGATTAATCATGCGAATAATCCGGTTCCTGTCCCAGGCGATAATAGCCACGTCAATCTGATCCACGACCTTCTGCACCAGTAGCTGACTTTCCGCCGATTGCAGGCGTTGCCGTTGCAGTGTGCGCGCCAGTGCATTGATGGTGGTGACGAGTTCACCAAAGGCGCCGTCACCGGCCTTGTGGCTGCCGCGAAACGAATAATCGCCAAGGACAATGGCATCCAACAGATTGTGCAGGCTGCGAAACTGATACTGCGCCTGTCGCCAGACGGTGGAGACACTGTAGAGCGACAAAAAGAACAGAAGAACGGCAATAATCCCCAGCAGATAGACCGAGATGCTGAAGTACCAGAGTGCAGCGATCAGCAATAGCGACGGCAACAGATTGGCCGCCAGAGTCAATAAGGCCAACCGGCTTTCTATGGGGACGTACTTGTCGTCTTTTAATTTCCTGCCGCTTGATTTTTGGGGGGACAAAGCGCGCCTCATTACGTGAAAACAAGGGTTTACTTCAGGTCATGTTTTTTCAGGTGCCGGTAAAATGCGCTCTTGGACAGGCCCAATGTTCTTGCCGCCTGCGAACCATCTGCCGGGTACTGATCGAGGCGATTGCGGATGACCTGCTTTTCAACCTGCTCCAGCGTCAACTGCCGCCAATCGGGTGCGGCACCGTTTTCCGTCTCGCTATCACAACCCGCACCCTCAAACGCCCCTGGTCCCTTGCCACCCAGGCCCAATAAATCCCGATCAATACTCTGTTTCGCCAGAATCGCCGCGCGTTCCAGGATGTGGGTCAGTTCCCGCACATTACCCGGCCACGGGTAACGCTGCAATGCCTGGCGTGCTTCATGGCTTAGTGCCAGATCAGGTTTGTGGTACTTCCTGCCATGGGCGGTCAGAAAATAGTCGGCCAGCGGCAGGATGTCTTCCTGGCGATGACGCAGCGGCGGCACCTCGATAACCACGGTATTGATCCGGTACAACAAATCCTTGCGAAAGCTACCGTCGATAACGGCCCGGTCCAGGTCGCAATTAGTCGCAAAAATCAACCGGCAATCCGCAACCTGGGTTTGACTGGCGCCGACTTTTTCAAAGCGATGGTCTTCGAGCACGCGCAACAACTTTGCCTGTTGGGAATAGGGGGTATTGCCAATCTCGTCGAGAAACAGCGTGCCTCCTTCCGCCAGTTCAAAGCGACCTATGCGGGTTTTCCGGGCGTCGGTAAACGAGCCTTTAACGTGCCCGAACATCTCGCTTTCAAAAAGGGTTTCCGTAATGCACCCCATATTGACTTTGATGAGGGGATTGTCCCGGCGCGGCGAGAGCCCATGAATCCGGTTCACAAGAAAGCTCTTGCCGGTACCGTTCTCACCGGTTAGCAATAGCGTGGCATCGCTGGCCGCCACCTGCTCCAGTTCTGCCATGGTGCGCCGCATGGCGGCGGATTGACCGTAAAACGCCTCACCCTCACGGTCCAGCTCGCCGCGCAGCAATTTATTTTCTTCGACAAGTTTTTGGGTTTTGCGTTCGGCCTTGACCAAGCGTATCTGATTGTTGACGATTGAAATGAGCCGCTCGTTCTCCCAGGGCTTCTGAATAAAATCCCGCGCTCCGGCCTGCATGGCTTTGACGGCCGTTTCTATACTGCCCCAGGCGGTCATGGCGATGATGGCAGCTTGTATATCCATTTTGCCGAGTTGTTCGATCAACGCCAGTCCTTCCCGGCCGGAGGTGGTGTCCTTGCGGTAATTCAGATCCAGCAGCACTGCTAAAAAGTCCGTGCTTTTGACAGTTTCCAGGACTTCCGCCGGTGTTCTTGCCGCCGTGACCTCGTAGCCTTCCGTTTGCAACAGATAGCGCAGGGCGGAGATGACATCGGGGTCGTCGTCAGCGATTAACAGGGGCTCTTTCATAGGCAGGAGTCAGTCAATGGAAACAAAACACATGGGAGTCTATCACGCGATGCTATAAACGTGTTGCGTGTCGGCGGCTGAGCAGCTTTCTGGGACATGACATTGCTCGTATCGGATTTTGTAACAGCTTTACTTTCGTCGTTATATTTTCTGCAATAGTTTCTGGTAAGTCGCATCGATCGAGCGCAGATAATACCGTCTCATCTGAGGCAAGGCATCATCAGCGGCAGCACGGGCTCTTTCCACATGCTCAAGCGCCTTTCCGTAATCCTTTTCAGCGCCATAGTACTCGGCGAAATAGTAGTTGATTTCCATTCCATCGGGATTGATGCGTAACGCGTCCTCCAGCAACTGAACACCTTTTTCCCGATCACGAAAACCCAGTGGCCAGGGTGGCATTCCAACATAAAGATAACCCAGAAATGCCTGTGCAAACCCATTGCGCACCGCGGGATCAAGGGTAAGCGCATGCTCAAGTTCATCACGAGATGTTTTCATCAACCTCACCCCGCGCACGATACCCTGCGTATCGGCATAACCGAAGCGTATACGCGCCGTTGCAACCCAGGCTTCAGCCGCGCCGGGATGGGCATCACGATAGGCTTCCGCCTGCTCCAGCAATTGTGTCAACGGCCCTTCCCGGTCCGCATCAGCAGACCAAAGCAATTGTATTTCCGCATATTGTTCAAAAAACCCGTCAACCGGCGATAATGATTGGGCGGATGCCGATGTACCCAGGGTCGGAATAAGCCCAAAGAAAAAAATAAGGAGTATCTGCCTCCGCGCCGCCTTCTTGTCTTTTATCATCATGGTTTCTCTCCTCATTGATACCGCAGCAATTCGCTGGGCTCCTTGCGCAACACTGTCTGGATCGGATGGTAGATAGCCAGCAGTACACAGATCAGCAACAGCGTCAGCGCGAGCGAGCTGGCGGCGAGCCCCGGTAAAATATATTGTGGCCCGGCGGTATTGTAGATAAGTAAAGAAAACGGTGAACAGACAAGGGTTGCTATCACGATACCGATGAAAACCTGTCGGGCGCCCTGGAGGGTGAAAGTTCGACCAATCAACCCGTCGGTAGCACCCAGTGCCCGACGCGTACCGATTTCCTGCGTGCGCAGGATGACAGAATTCTGGGTTAAACCAAAAACGCCAGCAACCGACACCAGGAAAGCGAAGAGTCCGATAGCGGTAAACACACTGATGCCGAACAGAATGACGAAAGTGACCGTCTGTCGGTTTTCCACCCAGGCCACAATGCTCATGTTGACGCCTGAGTTCAGTCCGAGCACGGTATTGCCCAGAATCTCGATAGCAGCTTGCGGAGAAACTCCGCTGCGGATAATAGCCGTGATCTGGGTGGAGTCCATCTGACCCAGCGGCAGGTACACCATATCGAATTCCTGTTTAAACATTTGCGCTCCATCTATCGGCGAATCGCTGATCATGCCAACGATGGTGACGCTTTGTGCCGGACTGGATTGCTGTGGGCCGGCAATGCGCAAACTGCGGCCGATGGGAGAGTCGCCCGGCCATAATCGTTCGGCGAGGGAACGACTGACCAGTGCGGACGGCGCGTTATTCTGATTATCCAGCTCGCTGAGATAGCGGCCTTCCAGCAGCGAAGCGCCGATAAAATTCAGGTCGCCGGAGACGATCTGTACAGGCGCGGTGGGTTTGTCCTGCTCCGAAAGATAAGCGGTCCCTTCTACTTCCAATGTCTTGACGCCGGCGATACCCATCATCAGGACTTCGGATACATCGGGGTTAGCCTGTAATGCGCCCTGTAAGGATTGAAAGAACTGTAAGCGCTCAGCACGGGTGTTGAACTGCTCGTTGGTGCCTATCTCGACGCTGGAAATGCCTTCCGGATCGATGATCTCGTAGGTGCTGCCCATGGACCAGAGTACACTGATAAAGACCGTGAACGTGTAAAGTAATATGGTGATCAGGGCAATGGCCACAATCACCAGGGATTTACTGAAGCGCCCGGCGCGCAATCCCAGCGCGCCGCGGGTGCCGTCCTGCATTACGGAATTGAAATTACCGTTGATCAGCTTCCAGGCGGGCAGAGCGCTGGTTAGTAGAACGGTTAAGATGGCGAACACCAGAGCGATCACTACAGTGAATCCGTCGACCTTGAAATCCATCCAGAATTGCAGGCCTTCTTCAGATAACAAGGTAGTCATGAAGATATTCATCGCTTCAAGACATAATCCGGCAAACAGAACCGCAAGAACGGCGCCGACGAGGGCGATAACGATGCTTTCTCCCATGGTTTGCATCAACAGGCGAACCCGGGGTGCCCCCAGCGCCACCCGGATGGACAGGTCCTTTAACCGTTCATTGGTGCGCGCAAGCAGTAAGGTGCCCACATTGATACAGGCCAGCAGGAAAAGTATCACTGCCATGACACTGAGAAGCAAAGAGGCCAGTTGGTTGCCCAGGCCACTCATCATCTCCGCGGGCAGCGAGGTTACAAAGCCTGAATCGGCGGCATTGACCAAGCGCTGACCACCTTGATACTGATCCGGGTCTTCAACCGGGTATTGCCGCCGCATGCGATTCATCAATCCGGCAATCTCCGCGCTGGCGTCGTGCCCGGATACGCCTTGTTTTCGCAGGGCATACCCAGCCACCTGGGTCATGGTATTGACGGCGGGATCTATCAGGGCAGGTGTGGCCGGGACCCAGATGTCGGTCCAGCGAGGGAATTTGTATCCCGCTGGCATCACACCCACTATACGGGTAGACTCGCCGCCCATGTCGACATATTCATCGATTACGGCGGGGCTGGCGTCGAAAGCCAGTTGCCAGAAATCATGGGCCAGCACCGCCACCGGTTCAGCCCCAGCACGCAGATCGGATTCCTGTAGCACGCGGCCCAGCAAGGCACTGCTTTCGGTAAGTTGAAACAGTTTCGATTCCGTAGCCAGCACCGACGCCTGGTGAAACACTTCATCGGATTGCACATAGACCCGGTACTCGGTACTGACGCTGATATTTTCCAGGGTAGTGATGTCGTCCCGGAATGAGGCAAATTCAAAGGCTTTGAAAGGAATGCAGCCGCTGGCATAACCTTCGGCACAAATCTGCACGACCCGGTCACCATTGGGCAGGTCAATGGTTTTGTAACCCATGATGTAGAACAGGGTGAAGGTAAACAGACTGACGCCCAGGCCGCCGGCCAGAACCACCGTCGCCAGGAGTGCAAAACCGGGGCTCTGGGCCAGTTTCCTGAACGTGTATTTCAAATCTGATTTCGAGATTATCAAGCTGTTCACCAATAGTTGGAGACTGAGAGATTCGTGGGGTGGATACAGGTCATCGGGACTGCTCAGACAACCGTCGTGTCATATTTACTTCCTTCCCGGATGATCTCATCCGAGACAATCTGTCCATCGAAAAGCTCCACATAGCGATCCGCACGCAGGGCGGACTTAGGGTCATGAGTCACCATACAAATAGTTGTGCCTTCTTCATGCAGTTTTCCCAATAGTTGCATCACCGATTCAGCGTTCTTTGAATCCAGGTTGCCACAGGGCTCGTCCGCCAGAATCATGGCGGGACTGCCACCGATCGCGCGGGCAACCGCCACCCGTTGCTGTTGGCCACCGGAAAGCTGGGATGGAAAATGGTCCTTGCGGGAAACCATGTCCACGGTTCCCAGAGACTGCATGACGATTTCCCGGATCTGTGTATCGGTCAGATCACTGCGATAAGTCAGGGGCAATTCAACGTTTTCGTAGACGGTGAGATCACTGATCAGATTGAAAGACTGAAAGACAAAGCCGATTTCTTTGTTGCGCAGCCGCGCCCGCTCGTCGCGGCCCAGGCTGGACGCGTCATGACCGGCCAGAAAATATTCACCGGCGGTCGCTACGTCCAGCAGGCCGATGATGGCGAGCAGGGTGGACTTGCCGCAACCGGAAGCGCCGGCAATGGACACAAACTCACCTTTGTTGATTCTCAGGTTGATGTTTTGCAGGGCATGGGTTTCCAGAGTCTCGATGGAATATACCTTGCTAATGCCTTTGAGTTCGATGAGGCTGGAATCGGTCATGGGCGGTCCTATCTGATGAGAATTCTCTCGTGAGTACTAAAAGCGCTGGGGTCTGACACAACCAGGCGATCACCCACCTCAACGCCATCGATAATTTCAATGTAATTGGTGGACGCCTGACCATATTCCACGCTGACTTTGTCGGCAATATCGCCTTCGGCATTGAGGCGGTAGACCGTGGCGACGGAGTAAGGCCTGGCAAATACCGGCCGGCGGACAAAGCGTGTCTGTTCAATGTGATCGACCTCGATGTTGGCTTCGATGTTGAGGTCGGGACGGACTTCAGCCGGCAGCAGACCGGTCAGTTCAATTTCAACCAGGACGGAGCCGTCCACCACCGCCGGATCAATGCGTGACACGACACCGGTGATCTTACTGCTGCGGGTATCGACGGTTGCCTGCATGCCGATCTGAATGTCGTTTACCTGCAACTCCTGGATCTGCACTTCGGCCACAAGCTGGTCTGGCCGGGCAATGCGCGTGATGTTGCCTCCGCGGGAGACTTGTTGTCCCAGTTCCAGATTCATTTCCTGGACAATGCCGCTGACGGTGGCGCGAATGGCGAGATCATGCACTTGATCACGGAATTTTTGCACCTCGTTTTCGGTTTGTAGCAAGCGGGCCTGCTCCGCCTCATTGGTGGCGTGCATGGATTCCTCGCTCTTGATGACGCGCTGTTGTTCCATGTCCAGACGTTGTTGATATTTCTGAACGGAAAGCTGGGTGCTTTCAAAATCGATGCGGGACACTATTTCCAGACCTTTTGCCATCAACTCGGACTTGGCGTCGAGATCCATACGCGCGGTTTGATGATCGATCCCGGCATTGGCCGCCTGGGTTTTCAAGTCCAGCAGTTGCGACTCCCGGGCAATGCGATTGGCCTTGAAATCCGCTTTGCGGGCCGCCAGTTCCAGTTCCGCATCCCGCAACTGTTGCAGCAACTGCGGATTGGTCAATTCCACCAGCACGTCGCCTTTATCAACCTGGTCTCCGGGCCGGACCAGGATACGCGCCACGCGGCCCTCGGTTTCGGCGCCTATCCAGTAGACGTCCCGCGAACTCAACTGGCCATAACCACGAACCGTAACCCGAAGTTCTCCTGCGTTTACTGTATCGATCAGTAGCGATTCCTCGCTCACCAGGTAGGTCACGTTGCGGTAGCGATTGGCGACGATGAGCACGGCGCCGATCAGGAGGAAGGCGACCAGCACATACCAGTAGCGGCGGTAGAAAGGACGTCGGGTTGGGGTTTTAATAATATCCATGCTCAGGTTATTAGCAGCATTCGTGCCAGAATACCAAGCTGTTGATATTGCTTAATATGATGCCTATGGACGCAACCGGTATTGGTGAAATTTCCCAATACCGGGAAGCGATTTCACCACTTTCTTTCCCATTAATGGGAATAAGGATAGAGACGAGGCTGCCATCATTTCACCGGTTCACCCCCATCAAGACAATACCTGCCAGAATAAAGGCTGCTCCCAGCAGTTGCCCAGGCCCCAGGGGTTCGCCAAACAGGGTTCTTCCTGCCAGCATGACCAGCAATACCGAAAGCCCCGTGTAGACCGGGTACAAGGTGGAAACCGGGCTGCTGCGCAAGACCAGGATGTAGTAGAAAAAAACCAGGCCATAGATTGCCAGCGCTGCCAGTATCGGCTGCCACTGCCTGAGCAGCAGTTCGGTGTAATTGGCATGAGCCTGCAGCGAAACCCATTTCAGCAAGGCATGCGAGGAAGCCAGCAAAAAAGCCAGCAGAAACGCATGGCTTAACATAACCGTAAACCTGCTCATGAAACATCCTTTCCGGGAATCATTTTTTTTCAGTATTTTCTACGTTGCTGCGCTTTTTATCCACCAGGTAGTTGGGACGACTCTTGACCTCGTCGTAAATCTTGCCCACATAGGTCCCGATCAAGCCCACGCTGAACATCAGTACACTGCCGATCAGCAACAGCAGCAGAATCACCGTGGTGAACCCATCGACAGCGTTCCCGCCCAACTTGTCCCAAAGCACCATCAAGCCGATCAGCAGGCTCATGACAAAGGTGATAGCACCCAGCACGGTCACTATCTGCAGGGGAAAGGCGGTAAACGAGGTAATCGAGGAAATTGCATAGCGAAACAGGCCTATGCGTGTCCAGGTAGAGTCAAGTCGCACTGATTTTGGGACATCGAATGCCAGCTGGGCCGCAGGATAATTCATCCACTTGATCAAGCCACGGAAGAAGCGGTTGTGCTCGGGCAGTTGCAGGTAAGCTTCAATCACCTGGGCATCCAGCAGTTTGAAGTCGGTATCACCACTGATGCGCAATTCAGTAAAGAAATTGAACAGCCTGTAGTATCCCCTGACCAGAAGCTGTTTGCTGCGGGGCTCACCACCGCGGGATTTTTTTACCGCTTCCACTACAGGAAAAGACTCCTGCCACTTTTCAATCATGAGCGGGATCAGGGCCGGGGGATGTTGTAGATCACTGTCCATGACAATGGCGGCATCATAAGCACGGGCATGGGCAAGACCGGCATGGATGGCATCTTCCTTGCCAAAGTTTCTGCTCAGGCACAGCAGTTTGATCTGTGCATCGCTTTCGCTGCGGCGTAACACGATGGCTGCGGTTTCATCATTGGAACCGTCATCGACCACCATCAGGGTGAACAGGACATTGGGCACCGTCTGCAGATGCTGTTTGATCAGCGAGAGGTTGGCATCGATGTTTTCAGCCTCATTATAGGCAGGGATAATGATGGCCACCTGTTTCATCTGTTCAGTTCCCTGCATCATCAACGCTCCCATGTTACCGGCCCGGCACCCTGCTGCACCCGCTGCAGCGATGAATAGCTTACCCAGCCTTCCGGCGCCGTGTAACGTACATAAAACGGCGTGCCTTCTGCCAGGGTAACCCTCAGGCGGCCGGTTCTGGCGGCTGGAATCACCCCTATCAAATCAGAGACCACATGATAACTGCCCTGCTCGTAAGGACCAAATTGCCAGGCAAAAATACCCTGCTGATAGGAAAATTCAAGTGACAAGGGCGCCTGTTGCCGTCTGTTGGTCTGAAATGCCAAGTTGCGCTCAGGCAAGGAAGCACTGATATCCTGCATGCAGTGACATTCCCTTTGATAACTGTACAGCCGCTGCTCATCAGCGCCCAGATAGACCGGATCAACAATTGCCCGCGGCGCCGTGCTGCCCGGCATGATTTCGCGCTTGAACTGTTGCAGCCCGGTGACAAACCAGAATGTCGGCAACACATTGGCAGAGGGCAGAAAAGCCGACTGCTCGTCCTGTTGCCAGAGAAAATCCGCCTGCACATCAAATTCATCAGCCACCACTGCCAGCAGCGCCCTTTGCTCAGTGCTGTAGCGATAGCAGAGCAAAAAGAGCAACAAGCCGGCGCCAAGCAGGGGCAATCGCATCGATCGCCAGTGCAGCCCTACTTTATCCGCCATCCAGGCGCTGGCGAAACTGAGCACTACCCAGGGCAGCAACAGATAGCGGTCGGGGCTGACAATGCCCGGCCAGTTGACCAGTGGCACCAGTGGCAACAGCACCAGCAAGGCCAGGACAGTGCCCGGAACCACAGAACCCGGAGACTTCGAGTAGATGACAGCCAGCAGTAAAACCAGCAACACCACGCCGTAAAACCACCCCCACTGCCCCAGCAACAGCACAGGAAAGCGAGAAAAACTGGACAGAACCGACTGTATCAGGCCGGGCTGAATATAGTCACCCGCCTCTGTATACCCACCCCCAAGCGAGCCCAGCATCCACCCTCGCCAGAGCACATAGGCCAATGCCACCAACACAAAGGGCACTGCTGCCCGCAGCCGCGCCCGAGGCGAACCTTCATGCAGAAAAAGCAGCAGCACAAGCAAGGGCACGTAGATTTCCTTGGCGGTGACCGCCAGCAGATAACACAGCGTCCCCGCCGCCAGCAACCAGCCTCTGCCGGTGCGCAGAAACACAACAAAGGCAATCAAGGCCAGCTCGGCAAAGACCAGCCCTTCCAGGTAATGCCGGGTCATCAGCTGCTCGGCGACATACCCGCTTGGCGTACCCAGCAAAAACAGCAACCCCCCTGCCGCCGAGGCAATGCGCCCGGCCCAGAGCCGCAGACAGAAATACAGGCCAATGGCTGCCGCAGCAAGAGCAAGCAGGTGATGCAGATAAAAAGCCGTTGTCTGCACACCAAACAGGATTAAATCCACTTCAAGAGACAGGACCAGCCACGGGGTCAGATTGGCGGGAGAAAATTGCTGCCAGACCTCCGGCCTGATGAAATCATGCAGAATCGAATACTGCTGGGCATGCAACAAAATCTGCGGATCATCCCAGCGCCAGTTGCCATCCAGCACGGAGCCATGCAATAACAGGCCTGTTGCCAGCAGCAATACGCTCAGCAGGATATCGCTTCGCCATGACGATTCCAGCCAACCCCTTATTCTTGCTGCTCTCACTGCCGTCACTGCCGTCGCTCTCTGAGCAACTGCAGCAGATTGCTGCTCAGCAACAGGCTCAGCAGCAGAACCACCCCGGTAAAGCTGAACCACTGAATGGCATAGCCTATATTGTTGCGTGTGCTGACGGTGACTGCCGGCCAATGCCTGGCCAGCACCCCGGCCTGGGCAGGCTCCAGCCGCACAGTCATGGGCCGCAGTGCCTCACCGAGCAGACGGGAGGCCTGTGCAATATTCAATCTACGCAGGCGTATCGGCCAAGTGCTGTCTTCAACCGGGCCTGCCTCCGGGGTCTGTTCGGGAATAAAAACCTGCGCAATCAACTCTTGCGGGCCAGGCAAGGCAGGAATATCGGGAATCCCGCCCGGACCCTCACCCGGAGCAATCCAGCCACGACTGACCAGTACCAGGGAACCATCCGAGGACAGCCGGAACGGACTGAGCACCTCAAACCCTGGCTGGCCCTGCAAAAACTGGAATACCACCAGAAAGGTGGCATCGTTGAGGTACTCGCCCAGCAGGCGGACACGGCGATTGGTCAGGGCGGGGCCAATCTGATCATCAGCAATGGATTCCAGCAAGACCGGCACAGCCTGTTGCTGCTCCAGCATGTCTCGCTGTAATTGTCGTTTCTCCGCAGCCCGGTCCAGTTGCCAGAAACCCAGGTTGATGAACACCGTGCAGGTCATGACCACGCACAGGGCCAGATACCAGTTGACGCGTACCTGCAGACGCCCGATGCGCAACACCCAACTGTGTTCGAGCAGCTTATCCATTACTTTTCCATCACTTTGTCCATTGTTGTTTTCGTTGTCAGTCTACCGTGACCATGTTACAACGCAAGGCCAGCAACAGAATTTGCTGGCGCACATCTCTTTTATCTGCGGCTTGTGTTAATTTAGCGCCACTAACCTCCCTGAACCTCCTGACCGGACCGGAATGCTATGAAGATTGGTGTGTTATCAAGAAACAGCCGGCTTTACTCCACCAAACGACTGATCGAGGCCGCCCGGGCGCGAGGTCATGAAGCACGCGTCATCGATGTGTTGAAATGTTATATGAATATCACCGCCAACAACCCCACCGTCTTCTTCAAGGGCGAAGGGGACCCGGAGGCCATGGAGTTCGATGCTGTCATTCCCCGCATTGGTTCCAGTGTCACTCTCTATGGCTGTGCCGTGCTGCGCCAGTTCGAGGTCGGCGGCACTTACTCGGTCAACGAATCGATTGCCATCACCCGCTCCCGGGACAAGCTGCGTGCCCATCAGTTGCTGGCCCGCCGCGGCATCGGTCAGCCGGTGACCAGCTATGCCCACTCCGCTGATGCAACCAAGGACCTGATCGATTCTGTGGGTGGTGCGCCACTGCTGGTCAAGATCATGCAAAGCACCCACGGCAACGGCGTGGTGCTGGCCGAGACCACCAAGGCCGCCGAGGCACTGATCACTGCCTTTCGGGGTCTGCAGGCGGACTTCCTGGTGCAGGAGTTCATCAAGGAAGCCGGGGGTGCCGACATCCGCTGCTTCGTGATCGGGGACAAGGTGATTGCCGCCATGCAGCGCAATGCGGCACCCGGCGAATTCCGTTCCAACCTGCACCGTGGTGGCAGTGCCCAGGTGGTCAAACTGCGCCCCGATGAACGCATGCTTGCCGTCAAGGCTGCCCAGGTCATGGGCCTGGACGTGGCGGGCGTGGATATCATCCGTTCCAGTCATGGCCCGCTGGTACTGGAGGTGAACTCTTCCCCAGGGCTTGAGGGCATAGAGAAGACCAGCGGCAAGGACATCGCCGGCGCCATCATCGCCTACATCGAGAAAGATTCCCTGAAGGGCCCGAACAAGATGAAGGGCAAGGGCTGAAGCCATCAACTTCCGGTGGCAGAAGTTGCCTGTGTTCTGTACAGATGACAGGAAACCGGATGATTCCCCCCATCACTCTGAATCAAGGAAACATCCGGCACTTGCAATACCGGCGTCGCCGACCGGCAGATGTCCATCACCTGTGGACAACGGGTATGGAAGGAGCAGCCGGACGGCGGGTTGATCGGCGAGGGCACATCGCCTACCAGTATCTGGCGCTGCGCGTGGTGATGTGGATCGGGCACCGGAATTGCCGAAATCAGTGATTGGGTGTACGGGTGCCGGGCGTGACGATACAGGCTCTGGCCCTCACCCACCTCCACGATCTTGCCCAGATACATGATGGCGATACGGTCCGAGATATGTTTCACCACGGCCAGATCATGCGCGATGAACAGATAGGACAGGTTCAGTTCCTTCTGCAAGTCCACCAGCAGGTTCAGAATCTGGCTCTGAATGGATACATCCAGCGCGGAAACCGGCTCGTCGCAAATGATCAGCTTGGGATTGAGCGCAATCGAACGGGCGATGCCAATGCGTTGCCGCTGTCCGCCGGAAAACTCGAACGGAAACCTGGTCACTGAGCGTGCCGGCAGACCCACCAGATTCAGCAGCTCGGCGATGCGTTTGTTGCGCCAGGCCTTGTCTCCCACCTTGTGAATAATGAATGGCTCTTCCAGAATATCACCAATGGTCTGCCTGGAATTCAGAGACTCCATCGGGTCCTGGAAAATCATCTGAATGTCTGAGCGATAGGGTAGCAACTGCTTGTGCGACAGAGTGACGAGATCGACCCCGGAGAACAGAATCTGCCCGGCTGTGGGCTTGTACAAACGGGCGATACAGCGCCCCAGTGTGGATTTTCCGCAACCCGATTCGCCAACCAGACCCAGTGTTTCTCCCGGCCGGATGCTAAAACTGACACCGTCCACCGCCCGGTTCCATGTGCCGGTGCGCATGAAAATGCCCTCCTTCACCGGGAAGTGCATCTTCAGGTCGCGCACCTGCAGTAATGTATCGCCGTTTGCCGTCATGCCTGTCTCGCTGCCTCTTCCAGTTTTTTCCATTCGTAGCAGCTGACCTGGTGTCCTGCTTCCACCTCTTCACTGTCCGGAGGAGCCTGCAGACAGCTTTCCTGGCGATACTCGCAGCGGTTCTCGAAGCGACAGCCCCTGGGCAGGTCGAGCAGGCCCGGCACCATGCCCGGAATGATTTTCAGTCTGGATTTGGGCACGGTCGCCAGCGTCGGAATGGAGGCCAGCAAGCCCTGGGTATAGGGGTGGACCGGACGATCGAATACCTGGTACACGGAACCCTGTTCGGCCACTTTCCCTGCGTACATCACCACCACCGCTTGCGAGGTTTCCGCGATTACGCCCAGGTCGTGGGTGATCAGGATTACCGACATACCAAGATCATTCTGCAGCTCCTTGATCAGCTCCAGAATCTGCGCCTGAATGGTCACATCCAGTGCTGTGGTGGGCTCGTCGGCAATCAGCAGGCTGGGCTTGCAGGCCAGTGCCATGGCAATGACGACGCGCTGCCGCATCCCGCCCGACAACTGGTGGGGATACTCACCCAGCCGCACATCGGGTGAGGGAATACCGACACGGTCCAGTATCTCCACCGCTTCCCGCACCGCCTCCTGCTTGCTGACCTTCTTGTGCAGATACAGCACTTCGGTCAGCTGACGACCAATGGTATGTACCGGGTTCAGGGCCGTCATCGGCTCCTGAAACACCATGCCGATGCGGTTGCCGCGAATCTGCTGCATCTGTTTCAGGCTGAGTGACAGCAGATCCTGCCCCTGCAGCCGGATGCTGCCACTGACCACCTGGCCGGCCGGCTGCGGCAGCAGGCGCATGATCGACAGTGCGGTGACACTCTTGCCGCAGCCGGACTCCCCGACTATCCCCAGCGTCTCCCCCGCGGGGACATTGAAACTGACATCGTCGACCGCGCGTACCTGGCCTTCATCGGTATCGAACTCGGTGACAAGATTACTGACTTCCAGAATGACATCAGACATGGGGTGCTACTGCTCGAAATACTGGTCGTGGATTTTGATGTTCAGTCCTCCCGGAACTGATCGTACACTTCGATACTGGGCTCAAAGGTCTGCCCATTCTCCCTGGCCGTCAGTGTTTCCTGCTTTCTCTGGGGGTCTATCCAGAATGCAAAACTGTCATAGGGATAGACCGTGTATTTGTTGTTGAAGCCTTCCGGCCAGCGCACCCAGCGCCAGTAGGCCGTCCGGTAGAAGGGCTCCACCCAACCGGGGGAAAAGGAGGCGTACTCCCAATGCCGTTCCAGAATGCGATGAGACAATGCAACCATCTCGCCCTTGTCTTCGGAGGCATCGTAGGCATCAATCATCTCGTCCAGCTCGGGTATGGCTATAACCTGCAGGTTGTTGGTCTGCGTCTTCGCCTTTCGCTCCGGGTTAACGCTGCCATCCTCCAGAAAAGCCTGGTCATAGGCATTCTCCGAGTGCATGTACTGCCAGAAATCCGGGTACATGACCGGCGTGGGGCTGAAACTGACGAAATAGAGTTCGTGCTGTCGTTCCATGGCCTTGCGGAAGCTGGCGGCACCGTCCAAGAGTTCAATGCGCAGCTCCAATCCGGCCTTGCGGGCTTCCTCGCGCAGGATCGTGAAAATATCCGAGAACCGGGTGTAATGCGTGGTCAGGGTCAGGGCCAGGCGCTCGCCCTGTGCGTTCACCAGAATGCCATCGGGGCCACGCTGGGTGTACCCTGCCCTGGCAAAGTGCTCCGCCGCCAGATCCAGATTGAAGTCACGGGCCTTCAGCGTCGGGTGCGAGAATTCATCGAAGCCGTCGGTCATGGTCACCAGTCTTTCCACATCCCCCCGGAAGTAGTTGTCGATAACCAGTTGCCAGTTGGCGGCATACTGCACGCCCAACCTGACATCAAGATTATCCAGCGGCTCCCTGGCGGAATTCATCCACAGGCCCCAGTTGCTGCGCGGGCCGCCATTGTAGAAGGTATTCTTATGGATATAGCCGCCGGCGATATCGGGATCGTCATCAGGCAGATTGTCATACCACATATCGGCCGTGGCGATGCGGAAGATATCGAGATCGCCACGCCGGAAGGCCTCGTAGCGTTTGGCGGTATCACGGATGACCGACAGATTGATCACATCCGGGTTATACAGGTTGCGCCAGTATTTGTTGTCCTTGGCCCACCAGTCCGGATTCCTGCGCAGCAGCACTCTTGCCCCCATCTCCACATCTTTCTCGGCAATGGTGTAGGGGCCGGCATGAGGCTCATAGCGCCACTGATAGCGCTCCGGATAATCCTCACCCAGCTCCCGGTAATGATGCTGCGGCACCGGCGCCAGAAACAAGCCGTTCTGGGCCATGTCGGGTTTTGATTTGGGCAGGCGAACCGAGAAAGTCAGCTCATCATAACGGGTGACATTCTCGATTTCATTGCTGAAGTAGTTGTTCTGGAAAGGCGCCTGAATGTACTCGGAAAGATAGAAAAAGACTGCAAAAAGCATATCATCGGAAGTGATACGCTCGCCATCCGACCAACGGGCGGCAGGATTGATCTTCACATAGACCGTACGGTTCTCCTGATCTATGGCCCATTGTTCAGCAATGGCGGGAATCAACGCCTTGGTATCCGGGTGCTGGGTGACCCAGGTTAGGCGCCAGTAGCCACTGATCCAGGAGCGAGAGGAAAAATTCGAATCCGGACCGACATTACGGAAAGTCGGCGGGAAATCTTCGAGAACTTCATAATAGGTACCGCCCTTGACCGCGTCCGGCGAACCGATGTCAGGATGCTGCATGCCGTCATCCCAGACCAGATCTGTGGGAATGTCGGCGGGACTGGCAAAAGTGATCAGCTCCGGGTTATCGGCATAGAAGGCTTCCACCTCGGGCGTGATGTCCAGGGTGCTGTCTGCCTGTTCGGTGTCGGAACCGCAGGCAACAAGCACACCCAGCACGAGCATCATGAGTGCGCTGATTCTGCCGTATCTGATCATCGGGTTTTACCTCTTCGGTTTTGATCTGTTGACAGCTCGAGAGTCCGAGCCCTGTTCACTATTTGTACACGGTAAACTTTCTGGGATCAAATGATTCCCTGATGGCTTCACCCACGAAGGTCACCAGGGTCAGCAGCACCACCAGGGTGCCAAAAGCCGACATGACGATCCACGGCGCCGTGCGCAGAGTCTCGGTACCCTGTTTCAGCAACTCACCCAGGCTTGGGGTGGGTGGCGGCAAGCCAAACCCCAGAAAATCGAGCGCCGTAATGGCCGTCACTGCGGAGACCACGGTAAACGGCATGAAAGTCACCAGCGTGGACAGGACATTGGGCAGGATATGCCGAAATATGATCCGGGTATTGGAGGCGCCGAGTATACGCGCCGAGGCGACATAATCCCTGGCCTTTTCCTTGTAGGTTTCCGTGCGCATGTAATAGGTCATGGAGGTCCACGAGAACAGCACCATGACCAGCAATAGAATCAGAATCCTGGCCGCTACCGTAAAGGAGTCGGGTATCACTGAAAAAACGATGATGACCATGTACAGAAACGGAATATTGCTCCACACCTCGATCAGGCGCTGACTCAACATATCAAAGGTGCCGCCGAAATACCCCATGGCACAGCCGACGGCCACACCAATCAGATAGACCGACAGCATGAAGCCAAGCGCAAACACCAGGGCAATACGCGTACCGTAGAACAAGCGCGCCAGGATATCCCTGCTAGTGCTGTCGGTACCCAGATAGTGCTGCTTGGCCAGATTGGGTGGCTCCGGACGAAAAATGCCACTGGAGGCATCGTTCTCGAAAGGACTGTAGGGTACCAGGGGCATCATGACCCAGTTCCTTGAACCGCTTTCCCGAAAATGCTGCTGCAGTTCCCGGTAATTGGTCTCGTAGGAATAATCCAGCCCAAACTCGGTGCCCGGATGAAAGGCGCTGTAGGTGGGGAAAAACAGCTCACCCTCATAACTGACAATCAGGGCACGGTTATTGATCAGCAACTCCCCAAACAGACTCAACACCAGGAAAGCGACCAGGATCAGAAAGCTGTAGTAGCCTCGCTTGATCTGTTTGAAGCGGATGAGCTTCTTGCGTGTCTGTGGATTGAGTCTGATCACCTAAGAAGCCTCAACTGAACCTGATGCGCGGGTCGATCAGGGCGACCAGGATATCAGAGAGTATATTGCCCAACAGCAACAGCAGACTGGCCAGGAACACCACGCCCATGACCACCGGGTAATCCCGGTCAATGATCGAGGTCAGGCCCAGCAGACCAAAGCCGTTGATGTCGAAGATGGTTTCAATCAGGAAGGAGCCGGACACCAGCAGGGTTATGTTCTGACCAAAGGTGGTGGCAATCGGAATCAGTGAGTTGCGCAAGGCATGGCCGGTGACCGCCCGCCGGAATGAAACCCCTTTGGAGATGGCGGTGCGCACATAATCCGCAGCCAGATTATCCATCAAATGATTCTTCAGCAGCAGGGTGACCAGGGCAAAGCTGCCGACCAGATAACAGATCAAAGGCAATACAGAATGGGAGACCAGGTCCTTGAATTTACCCCAGTAACTCAGCTCGTCGAACTGCAGGCCGACAAACCCACCCATCGGAAACCATTCCAGGCGGACGGAAAAATACAGCAGCAGCAATGAACCCAGGGCATAACCGGGCACGGCATAACCGATGAATATGAAAATGGAGGACACATTGTCCACCATCGTGCGATGCTTGATGGCCTTCACGATGCCCAGCGGAATACACACGATATAGGTGATGATCAACGTCACCAGGCCATAGTACAGGGACACCGGGAACCGGCTCTTGATGACATCCCAGACCGGCTGATTGTAGCGATAGGACATGCCCAGATCACCGGTGGCGACCTTGCCCACCCACTCCAGATAGCTTTGCAGCACCGGCTTGTCGAAGCCGTAGTATTCGCGCAACCGCTGCAACTGAGCCTCGGACAGTGCCATGTTCTGACCCGCCACAGCGCGCTGGCCACCACCGAGCTGTGCTTCCATGATGGCCCGCTCAATGGGGCCGCCTGGCACCATACGGGTAATGACAAATACGATGACGGTAATCCCGAGCAGGGTCGGCACTATCAACATCAAACGGCGAATGAAATAGTCACGCATCGGGCTGTTGTTATTCCTGTGGGTCTGGCTGCCGGTAAACAGTGGACAGCAGTATAGCCAATTTTCTTGCGCTTTGCCCATGGCCGCCGCTGCTTATGCCATGGCTGATGACATGGCTTGTAACATGAGCCATCAGGCATACAGATGGCAGGACACCTGGCGGGATTCACTGCCAGGCAGGTTTTTCAGTTCCGGCGTCCTGCTGCGGCACTCGGCCATCACTTTGGGACAGCGCGCGGCAAAGCGGCAACCTGGCGGCACATTCACCGGAGACGGAATCTCTCCGCTGATGGGGGTGGACAGACGTTTGCGTTCCGAACGCGGATCAGGCTCCGGATTCGAAGCTATCAGAATTTCAGTGTAGGGATGCTTCGGTGAGAAATATACCTCATCCGCCGGCCCCACCTCGACCAGGGAGCCCAGATACATCACCGCCATGCGGTCGCTGATATAGCGCACCATGGACAGGTCGTGAGCGATAAAAAGCATGGTCAGGCCCAGCGCCTGTTTCAGCCGGTTGAGCAGATTGACCACCTGAGCCTGCACCGAGACGTCCAGCGCAGAAATCGGCTCATCACAGACCAGGAATTGCGGCGACAGGATCAAGGCACGGGCGATGCCGATACGCTGCCGCTGCCCACCGGAAAATTCGTGGGGATAGCGCGAGGCATGGTCCGGATGCAGCCCTACCTGCTCCAGCGCTTCGGCCACCTGCCCACGGATTGCCTTGCTGTCGGCGCGTGTATGCAAACGCAGGCCTTCTGCAATGATTTCACCCACTGTCATGCGTGGATTCAGTGAGGAATACGGGTCCTGAAAAATCATCTGCATATGCCGCGACAAACGTCGGAAATCTTCCGGCCGATACTGCGCGGGCAATAACTCCCCCTGATACCTGACCTGCCCCGAGGTCTTGTTATTGAGACCGACAATCGTCTTGCCCAGGGTGGATTTGCCGGAGCCGCTTTCCCCTACCAGGCCCAGTATTTCATTGCGGGCAATCTGCAGGCTGACCTTATCAACCGCATGCACCCGCTGCCCGTGCCCCAGATTGAAAAAACAGCTCAGTGCTTCTGTTGCCAGCAAGGGCGTTTCCGCTGCAGACTCACTCATGATCATCTCCATCAGCGCCGGTCCCGGCAGTTGCCGGAGACAATTCATGTGACTGACTTTGCTGCTGCGGATGGTGCAGCCAGCAACGGGCAAAATGCGATTCGCCCAGCTGGAAAGGATCAGGGTCCCGGTGATCACAGATTGCCATTGCCTGTGGGCAGCGATCGCAATAAGCACAACCGGACGGCGGTGCAAACAGGTCGGGCGGGCTGCCTTCTATTGGTTGCAGCACATGCCGGCGGGAACTGCCGGCATTGGCCTCACGCCGGTTGCTTGGCATCGCCTGCTTCAACCCCAGGGTGTACGGATGGCCAGAGTGGTAAAACACCTCATCAACCTCTCCGGACTCGACTATCCTGCCCGCATACATCACAGCCACTTTATCGGCCATACGTGCCACGACACCCAGATCATGGGTAATCAGTATGATGGCCATGCCGGTTTCCTGTTGCAGATTCAGCAGCAGATCCAGAATCTGCGCTTGAATGGTGACATCCAGCGCCGTGGTCGGCTCATCTGCTATCAGCAATGACGGGCGGCAGGCAATGGCCATGGCTATCATGGCCCGCTGCAACATGCCACCGGAAAACTCAAAGGGGTATTGCCGGGCACGTTTTTCTGCTTCCGGAATACGCACCTGCTGCAGCAAGTCAACCGCATCAGCAAATGCCCTGCGCCTGCTCAAGCCCCGATGCACCTGCAATGTTTCTGCTATCTGGTCGCCAATGCGCATGGTCGGGTTCAGGGCGGACATCGGATCCTGAAAAATCATGCCGATCTCATTGCCACAGACAACCCGGCTGGCTGACCCGGTGCCAATCGTTCTGCGCCCGATTATCTCTTCGCCGTGCAGAAGCGCGGAACCCGCAGTAATCCGCGCGGGCGGCATGGGCAACAGACCCATGATGCTCTGCACCGCCACTGACTTGCCGCAACCGGACTCACCCACAATGGCCAGCGTCTGGCTGGTTTCAACACTGAAATCAACTCCGCGCACGGCCTGCACCGTCCCCCCATAGGTGGCAAATTCAACATGCAGATTGTCCACTCTCAGCAATTCCGCACTCATTCACTGTTCCTCATACGGGCATCGAGCGCATCGCGCAAACCGTCACCCAGCAGATTGAAAGCCAATACGGTGATGCTGATCAGCAAGGCAGGAAAAATCAGTTCATGCGGATGGGTCAACATGGTTTTCAGACCTTCGTTGCACATGCTGCCCCAGGAGGCAGCCGGTGGCGCTACACCCATGCCGATAAACGACAGGAACGCCTCGGTAAAAATGGCACTGGGCACGGCAAAGGTCAGCGTTACCAGGATGACACCCATGGTATTGGGGATCATATGGCGCAGGATCAGATAAATGCGGCTGCCACCCAGCAATCGGGCTGCACTGATATACGCTTCCTGACGAATCTGCATGATCTGCCCTCTGACCAGCCTGGCCGTGGCCGGCCAGGACAGCACCACCAGGGCAATCAGCATCGGTACTATGCCACTCTCTCCCGGGCCGATACCAAAAACCACCTGAAACAGAATCATGAACAGCAGGAAGGGCAGCGCCACCACAAAATCGGCAAAGCGCATCAGCACCTGATCTGCCCTGCCCCCGACAAAACCCGCCATGCTGCCGTACAGCACACCGAACAGCACAAACAAGGCCGGGGCAACCACACCGATAAAAAGTGACACCCTGGCCCCGGCCATCAGGCGTGCCAGCATATCCCGGCCCAGATAATCGGTTCCCAGTGGGTGCCAGGTGAGCAACACCTCATCTCCCGCCTGCAAGGTCTCGAACTCTGCCGCGGCAAGCAGGTTGCGCTCAGCCACTTCATTGCGGGTAACCACGCGCTGCACCGGCACTGCCAGGGTCTGGAAACGCTCCCCCGGTTGATTGTTTTCATCCAGCTCGACGAGACTGTAATAGTAGGTCCGCGCGCGCAGATCGAGGCGGTCTTCGTACCAGGTCTGCTGCTCACCGGGGAAATCGATCAAGGGTAGACCAAAGGCCCGTTCCTCTCCCACCGGGAACAGGGTTCGATACAGCCGATAGGCAGCAGCGCCAGGCATCACCTCCCAATGCAGCCTGACCGATTGCGTTGTCGCCGGACCCAGAACCTGCAAGCCATCAGCTGCACTGTCGGCGGGCAGCGCACCTTCCCAGGCGGTGAAGGCAGGCACCACCATGGCGCGCCGGTCTGCCCCTGGCGGCTGGCTGATCTGATCAACATCCTGACTGTTGGGGTCCACGGTCCAGAGCAGAGGGCCAACCAGGGTAAAAAAAGCCAGCGCCATGACCAGATACAGGGAAACCAGCGCCCGCGTGTTCGTTTTCAGCCGCAGCCAGGCATCCTGCCAATAAGTCCGCGAAGGCCGGACCAGCCTGTGCTGCTGTTGCTGCCGCTGCAGGGGGGCAAACTCGTCCTGACTGACAGGTGTTGCGCTGCTCTGAGTCATTACTGCAACCTCACCCGGGGGTCTATCCAGCTATAGAGCAGGTCGACCAGAATGACCATGAAGACCAGGAAGGCACCATAAAATACGGTCGTCCCCATGATGACGGTATAGTCCAGCTGCTGCACAGCCTGCACGAAATAGCGGCCCAGGCCAGGAATGGCGAACACCAGCTCAACCACAAAACCGCCCGTGGTAATGGCTGCGATGGCCGGCCCCAGCACGGTGATCACCGGCAGGATGGCATTGCGCAATTGATGACGGGCAAAAATCCGGGCGGGCGGCAAACCTTTGGCACGTGCAGTCCGCACATAGTCCGAGTTGATGATCTCCAGCATCGAAGAGCGCATCAGGCGGGTCAGATAAGCCATGGTGCCCAGCCCCAGCACCAGCGCCGGCAACAGCATGTGGCTGATGCTGCCCCAGCCGGCCACGGGTAGCAATGAGACTCCGGTGAAGGCATTGAGATTGACCAGCGCGAGCTGGCCCAGCGCAGCAAACACGAAACTCGGCACCGATATCCCAAGAATCACCAGCAGCATGATGACGGTATCCGGCAGGCGATTGCGATAAAGCGCGGTCAGCGCCCCCCAGAGAATACCGCCCAGCGCAGCAAAGGTGATGGCCAGAATCCCCAGTGTCGCCGATACCGGGAAGTGTTCACGGATGATGTCATTGACCTCCCGGTTCTGCTGGGTAAAGGAAATGCCGAAATCGCCTTTCAGCATATTTCCCATATAGATCAGGTACTGCTCATGCACCGGGCGGTCAAGGCCATAGCGGGCTTCCAGGTTGGCGCGAATGGCGGGGGACACCGCGCGCTGATCGGACAAGGGGTCGCCCGGGACATTGTGCATGGCGAAAAACGTGGCCGTGGCGATGAACCAGACCGTGATCACTCCCTGTAGAAGCCGTTTGAACAGATAGGCTGCCAAGCTATTCACCCTCCGTCTCTATCCAGGCGTAGCTGTAATCGATCTCCGCCCCGAAAACCCGGTGCACCACCCCTTTGAGCTGCGGGTGGGTGGCGTACACGATACCCCGTTCATAATTGCCAATCTGCACCACATCCTCATGCAGGATGCGCTGTATCTGACCGAAGGCATCCATGCGCTCACGTGGGTCGAGCGAGCTTTGGCCGACCCGCACCAGTTCATCCAGAGCGGGATTCTGGTATCGGCCACGATTATTCAGGTTCCAGGAGGCGTACAGATCAGCAAAGGTCAACGGATCATTATAGTCTGGCCCCCAACCGGCCAGGACCATATCAAAGTCGCCAGCACTCATCTTGGCCAGGCGTTGCTGGAAAATCTGCGCATCGATCAACACCTCCATGCCCAGTACTTCCCTGAACACCTCCTGGTAGTACTCCGCCTGTATGCGGGCAACCGGGGTATCGCTGCTCAACATGACCAATCTCGGCGGCCGCTCCAGACCCAGCTCGGTCATTGCCCTGGTCAGGTATTCACGGGCCAGAGGGATATTGCGCGGATAACGGGGAGCCGGATACTCTTCACGGAATTTTTTCTCGATCCCATCCAGCCAGACCGGAAACAGGCTATAGGCGGGCAGGTAGGCAGGCAGTTTGATGACACGATTGACCAGTTCGGCCGAATCCTGGGCCAGGTGCATGGCCATGCGCAGATTGCGATTGCGGGTCAACCGTCCTTCCCGGAAGTTGAAATCCATGAAGAACACGCTGCCATCCATGAACCGGTCCAGCTGCCAGCGTCGCTGCATGGCTTCCTCCAGCATCTCCGCAGTCAGGTCGGCGACGACAATCTGGCCATCCTTGAACAGGTTCAACAGCGTATTGGAATCCGAGGTGATATAGGCGGCGTTGATGACATTCAAGCGCGCCCGCTGCGCATCCCAGTAATAGGGGTTTTTTTCCATGCGCAGACTGGCGCCATGCACCCAGCTGGTGATCATGAAGGGGCCGTTGTACAGCATCTGGTCTGCATCAGCGGCATAACGCCCATTGCTGCGCTGATAAAATGCTTCCTGCACCGGCGCATAGGTAGGAAAGGCAACCAGCTTGTCAAAATAGGCTATCGGAGTTTCCAGCTCCACCAGCAAGGTATGATCATCCACGGCCGTGACGCCCACCTCGCTCAGCGGTAGTTGCCCTTGGTTGGCCGCTTTGGCATTCTTGATCACATAGAGAATGAAGGCATATTGCGAGCCAGTGGCCGGATCAAGGGCTGTTTTCCAGGCAAACTCGAAATCATGGGCAGTGATTGGCTCGCCATTGCTCCAGCGGGCATTGTCACGGATATGGAAACTGACCAGGGTGCCATCCTGCTGCCAGTGATCAGCGACGCCATGGGTGATTTCGCCGCGCTCATCATAGCGCAGCAAGCCCTCGCTGACATGGCCCAGTACCGTGCCGCTTACCACATCGGTAGAGCGCATGCTGTCCAGCAGGGGCGGTTCGTCGCGCAGATAAATGGTGATGGCCTTGCTGTCGGCATCCACTGCCCCATTGAACGTACCGACAGCGCCGCTGGTCAGCCGTGCGGCCTGAGACAGCCCAAGCATCAGCACTAGCAGGAAAGCAAGCGCACCCATTGCGTAGAGTATCAGCTGACGTCGTGCTGCACGGTCAAAATTGTCATCTGATACAACGGGCTTGCTCATAGATTCCTCATCTGGCTGCGGCCAGAATACCCCAGACGATAAAGGCAGTCGAGGGCCATACGGTGCTGACCAGTCACCTCAAAAACGGGCAGTCGGAAAAATCTGCAATTTTTCTTTCTACCCGGTTTTTTCCCATTTACCCAGTGCATCATGTGCTGAAATTGGATAAAATGCCCGCCTCAAGTGATAAGATTGACTAAAATTCATCACGCAAGCCAGGTGCCAGAATGATCAAAACCAGAGCGTTATTGCTGATTGCCGTCTTCATTGGATCTTTGACCGCCAGCATGAGCAGTACAGCCCAGGATGCCCAGTGCTCTATCCTGTTTACTGATCAAACTACCGAGGTGGGCAGTGTCTGCGTCACCATAGATCATGAGGGGGATCAGGTTTTTCTGGATTACCTGCTGATCGCTGACTGGCAGCTGGTTGATGCAAACGCCTGGATTGGCGATACACTGAACAATCTGCCTGTTGATGGTTCCGGCAATCCGGAAGTCAGTCTGTTTCCCTATCAGGTCAGCAGCCTGAGCGGTGTTGCCGACCACAGTTTTGTCATCCCCTTGTCGGACCTGGTAGTAAATGCAGATACTTTCTGCAGCAACGACCTGCTGGTTGTGGCCCAGGCTACAGTGAAACAACCACAGGCAGATGATGACTCCGGGAAATCCGATAAGTCCGGGAAATCCGATAAGTCCAGTAAATCCGATAAATCTGGCAAATCCGATAAGTCTGGGAAGTCCAGTAAATCCGGCCAGTCTGATAAATCCGGCAAATCCGGTAAATTCGGAAAATATGCCAAGTCCGATAAATCGGACAAATCAGGCAAGTTCGGAAAATATGCCAAGTCCGATAAATCTGGCAAGTCGTCCTATTCTTCTGCCAACACCAAGAATGCCAAATCCAAAAGCAACGATCGAAGCCGCAAACCAAGTCGCAAGAGCCTTGATCTGACCAGCAAGGAAAATAATTTCGAAGAACACGATTCCAGTGAACACGACCCTCACAAGAATCAAAGTGGGCGAGGACATGAAAATCATCGTGGCTGGGGCTGGGGCCATCATGACCGTGGTGATGAAGGTAGCGATGGCACCAAGACTGCCTGGGCTGGAACCATGAGCATCAACGGCTCCGAGGCCACATACTTCACGGTTCAACCCAATTGCCCAGAACCCAAGAATCCTGATGCCTGGCTGCCAGAAACAGCAGCAAACTGCACCAATGTATTTGCCCAGGGCGCCACTTCATTCGCCCAAGCCGGACTGACTGAATCCACGAAAGGTTCAATCCTCAATCTAGCTGCAGAAACACCATTTGTGATCACCTCGCTGTTCACCAACAATACCGCTGAAGCCGTGAATCTTGGCCAGTTCCTTGTTCAGAATGCTGGCAGCCAGCTCAACCTGGCCTACACTGTGCCGGTTGGCTCCGGCCTTACACTGAGCGCGATCAACCTGTTCGCTGGACAGCTGGGTGAGTTTAATCTGCTCAATTCATTGTCTCCAAGCACTTATGGCAATACGCTTGCCAACATCAATGCCACAACCCAGACTCTCAGTATTGCCAACCCCGGGGGCACCCTGGAAATAGTCGCACATGCCGTTGTCTGCAGCAGCAATGTGCCGGTTCCATTCTGAATCTGAAACCGCTTATCCGTTCCATTCGCCTTTGATCACGCAGTGCGCAGAGGCAAATGGAACGGTATTATCGCCCTACAGACAGTTTTTTTCCCTGCCCCCGTATACATCATCGAAACCAATCAATTGAGGATTCCGATGATGCGTTCCTTACCCAGACATTCAATCATTCCCGGGTTAAGCCTTGCTACCCTGTTGTTATCTCTGACCAGCATTGCCCAGGAAAACGACTCCCGCCGTCATGGGGCCGCCAGGCAGAGGTATGACCAAGGCCGCCAACGACCGCAGGAATAAACGCTGCCCAAAACCCTGAAGGCAAAACTGACACATGAGCCCGGAAGCAGAGATGATGGCAGCCATAGCAGCAGGAGATCAAAATGCCTACGCTGATGCAGTGAAGCGTTATCTGCGCCTGATCAGCAGCTACTGCCTGCGCATGACGGGCAATCGCGGTGAGGCCGAGGATCTGACACAGGAAACCTTCCTCAAACTCTGGACTCATGCCCATAGCTGGAAGCCGGAACTGGCCAGTGTCTCTACCTGGCTGCACCGCATTGCACACAATCTTTGTATCGATTTCATGCGCAGGGACAAATCCAGCAGCAAAGAGGAGCTGAATGAAAACATTCCGGATGACTTTGATACCGCAGCCGAACTCGACCGACAAGCCCTGATTGCCCGCCTGCACCAGGCGTTGAACCAACTGCCAGAGCGTCAGCGCAGTGCCCTGGTGTTGAATCAGTTTCAGGGCCTTTCCAATCGCGACGTGGCTGCTGTCATGGATATCAGCGTGGAAGCCGTGGAATCCGTATTGGCCCGGGCCCGCAGAACTCTCAAACAGAAACTGCATGATCCAGACCCACTCAAGGAGCTGGCATAAAATGAATCTTGAACATTTTCAGTATTTACTTGAAACCCATGGCGCTGATTGCCAGCACTGGCCAGGCCAGGAACCAGGTCAGGTTGAGGCATTCATTGCCGCCACCCCTGCCGCCGAAGCCATGTTGAAGCAGGCTTTGTGGCTGGATGCACTGTTGGCTGACATCGCCAGTAATACCGAATTTACTGATATCGCGGGTTTACAGCGGAAGATTCTTGCCCGCGAACTACCCCCACAACCGACAAGTGTGATGCAACGACTACTCAACTGGATATCGCCCAGACAGGACCAATTCCTGCAGACTTTCTGGCGACCCGCGTTGCTGGCCTGTCTACCATTGGTATTCGGACTCTATCTGGGTACCCAGTTCAGTTTTGGTATAGAAGAGATTCCGAATGACTGGGAGGAAGAACTCATGTTGTTGTCGCTGAATGATTACGCGGAGCCATTGCCATGAGTCTGAACTATAAATCGCTGGGCACCTGGGTATTGATAGTTTCCCTGACGCTCAATCTGCTGTTGATCGGTGGTATCAGTGCCCGGTTCCTGAACCGCAGTTCCATCCGGCCATTGCCGTCCAATGTGGGGTGGTTGCTGCGTGATCTGGATACGGACACGCGTGACCAGTTACGCCCTCAACTGGAACAATATGCAGAGGAAACCAGACCGTTGCGTGGCAATATGTTTCGGGCACAACGCCAGTTAAACAGTCTGATGGCAACTGATCCGCTGGATCAGGAAGCCATCCGCGCGGCTTTCGCTGAATTGCGCCGCACCAACCTGGTCTACCAGGAAGCCAGCCATGAACAAACTCTGTCAATACTGGCTGCGCTGACCCCGGAACAGCGCCAGTATGCCCTCAGTTTCATGCGCAACCGACGCAATCCAATGGATGATGATCGCCGGGATGGGGATCGTTGGAACGGAGACCGCCGGGACAGCTCCAGAGACAGCAGATAAACAGCTTATTGCACCACGCGCGTCAGGGTCTGAACGCCCTGATCGCTGGTCTGGGTCATCTCATCGGCAGACACGAAATCAACCCGGGAGGTCACCACCTGACCCAGGGCATCGAGCCGGATTTCATCTTCACTGACCCATTCATAGGGAAAGCTGATACCAAACTCGTTCACTGTAATCTCTTCGGGGCCATAGGTCAGAGTCATGCTCTGGCCTTGAAAATCAGCACTCCAGGTACCAAGAATCATCTCCTGTTTGCTGGGCCCGGTGCTGGCACAGGACCAAAGCAACACTGCCGCCGAAACAGACAGCAGGGAATTCCGCAAAAAACGCATATTTTCCTTCCTTATGATATGTTCAACAAGTTCAATGCGGTCTTTGTTCTTGACCACAGACAACATGGTAATCCCTGATCCAGGAAAACGCATCCGGAATTTTTTATAATGTCTTCACAACCAGGAGCAGTCACTCCATGAGCAAGACCATACCTGAACCCGGTATCTATACCCATTACAAGGGAAAACAATACGAAGTCATTGGTCTGGCCACGCACAGCGAAACCGGAGAAACCCTGGTGGTTTATCGGCCACAATATGGCGAGAGGGGTTTATGGGTAAGACCACTGGGCATGTTCACCGAGACAGTCACCTGGCCTGATGGTAGCCTCAAGCCCCGGTTTGCAGCGGCCAATCAGCTTTCCTGACGCTGACGTTCGCGCTGCTCCCGCTTTTCGCGTTTGCGCCGGGCTATGGTCTCGGCCATGGATTCACCGATATGAGTCTCGCCTCGCTGTTTTGCCAGTTGCACCTGCTTTTCCCGCTCTTCGTAGCGCTGTCTTTGCTCGGGCGTATGACGATCGTGGCAATAGGGGCAACTGACTCCCTTTTCATAATGAGGTGAAGATTTGTCTGCCGTGGTGATCGGACGGCGGCAGGCATGACATTGATCATAGTCTCCCTTGACCAGCCCATGCCTGACGGTAACCCGGTTGTCAAAAACAAAACACTCACCCTGCCAGAGACTCTGTTCCTGCGGAATTTCCTCCAGATACTTGAGTATGCCGCCTTCCAGGTGATAAACCTCGGCAAAGCCCTGCTGCTTGAGGTAGGCCGTTGATTTCTCGCAACGAATGCCCCCGGTGCAGAACATCGCCACCTTTTTGTGTCGATCCGGGTTCAGATGCTGTTGCACATAGGCAGGAAATTCACGAAATGATTCTGTGCCGGGATCGATGGCATTGTGGAATGTACCAATCTCAACCTCATAGTGATTGCGGGTATCGATCACCAGGACCTCGGGGTCAGCAAGCAGCTCATTCCAGTCCTGTGGCTTGACATAGGTACCGACAATTTCCTGAGGGTCAATATCTTCCACCCCCATGGTGACGATTTCCTTTTTCAGTTTCACCTTGCTGCGGTAAAAGGGATTCTCGCAGGTGAACGACTCCTTGACCTCCAGATTCCGAAACCGTGGGTCGGAACGCAGCCAGTCCAGCACAGTATCGATGCCGGTCCGGGAGCCGGCAATGGTGCCATTGATGCCCTCACGGGCCAGCAGCAAGGTGCCTTTGACCCGATTGGCCTTCATCAGAGCGAGCAGGGGAACCTGCAACGCGGGATAATCTTCCAACCGAACAAACCGGTAAAGTGCCGCAACGACGACGGTATTCATGTGACTGCTTCTCCTGTTGCTGGCCGGAACGTAAATCCGGTGCCTAGAACCCGCAGAATTCTACACCAATGTCTATTCAAACTCTTTGATTACGCGCAAAAACTCCGCACCGTATTTATCCAGTTTGCGCTGACCAACCCCATTGATGTTCAGCATCTGCTCAGCGCTGATGGGACGAAGCTGCAACATCGCGCGCAGGGTGGCATCATGGAAAATCACGTAGGGTGGCAGGTCATTGGCATCGGCCAATTGTTTGCGACAGCGACGCAGGGCCTCCCATAACGGTTGTTCCTCTGCACTGACTTCCTGCAATGGACGCCGCACACGCTTTTCCTTTTGCAGGGTTTCCTGCGTATCCACGCGCAGGGCAATCCGTTCATCACCACGCAATAAATCTCTGGCCTTGCCTGCCAGGTACAAGCCACCAAAGCCGGCATGATCCACATTCAGGTAGCCTCTGGCCACGAGTTGACGGAATACCGATTGCCATTGTTTGGTACTCAATTCCCTGCCTATGCCAAATGTGGACAAATGCTGATGTTCATTCTGAAAAATCCGCTGGGCATCGGCGCCGCGCAGCACATCGATCAGATATCCCACGCCAAAACGCTGACCGGTCCGGTAGACACAGGACAGTGCTTTCTGCGCCGCCTCGGTACCGTCCCAGGTTGGTGCAGGCGATAGACAGACATCACAATTTCCACAACTGTCGGCCGCCTCTTCGCCAAAATAGCGCAGCAGGGCTTGCCGCCTGCAACTGCTAATCTCACACAGGCCCAGCATGGCATCCAGCCGCGCCCGCTCCACACGCTTGAATTTTTCATTGCCCTGTGAGGCTTCCATCATCTGCCGCAGCTTGATGACATCCTGCAGGCCATAGACCAGCCAGGCCGTCGCCGGTTCGCCATCACGGCCGGCACGTCCGGTTTCCTGATAATAGGCTTCCAGGCTCTTGGGCAAATCCAGATGAACGATAAACCGGACATCAGGCTTGTCAATGCCCATGCCAAAGGCGATGGTAGCCACTATCACCACGCTTTCCTCGCGCAGAAACCGATGCTGATTCTCCATCCGGACCGACGCCGGCAAGCCGGCATGATACGGCAGCGCATTGAAACCCTGGGCCTGCAGCCAGTCTGCGGTTTCCTCCACCTTGCGACGGGACAGACAATAGACAATGCCGGCATCGCCCTGATGTTCCCCATGCAAAAACTGCAACAGTTGCTGTTTCGGGTTTTGTTTCTGGGTAATGCGGTACTGGATATTGGGGCGGTCAAAACCACTGACAAAGTGTTCTGCCTCCTGCAGACCCAGCCGTTCACTGATCTCGGCACGGGTTTCTGCATCGGCAGTAGCGGTAAGGGCAATACGTGGCACATCCGGGAACAGTATCTGCAAGCGGGAAAGCTGCAGGTAGTCGGCACGGAAATCATGCCCCCACTGCGATACACAATGCGCCTCGTCGATTGCGAACAAGGCCAGCGGCAAGGTTTTCAGCAGGGCAATCGTGTGGTCCTGATTCAATCTTTCGGGCGCCACATACAGCACATCGAGCTCATTGACATTCAGGGCGCGGATCACTTCACGCTGTGCCTCCGCTGTCAGGCTGGAGTTGAGAAAACCAGCCCGCACACCCAGCTGCTGCAAGGCGTCCACCTGATCCTGCATCAGTGCGATCAGGGGTGAAATGACAATGCCAACCCCGGGCCGCAACAGGGCCGGTATCTGATAACAAAGGGATTTGCCACCGCCGGTGGGCATCAGTACCAGCGCACTTCTGCCAGCCATCACTGTCGTGATTATGCGTTCCTGCGGACCACGGAATTGTTCATAACCGAAGATACTTCTCAGTATTTTTCGGGCCGGGCTTTCAGGGTTGTTGTTTACCGGGCTTGCTCCAGGGGTAGCAGCAGGAGTTGCTACAGGGGCTGAGACAGGGATTGCGGAAGTGCTTGCTGGGTTGGTCATGGTCTTGATTATGACAGACTGCACACTACAGATTATAGACCCAGACCAGAAAAGTGTTATACCCGCAGCTACTCCAGCCTGCGTTTGTACTCGGCAAGCCGGGCCTTGAGCCTGGCGGCATTATCAGGCCCGATACGAATCAACTGCTTCTCGACAGGACTCATGTCCTCGATATCCTGCTCGGCGAAAAGATACATCACCGACGGTTTGACCAGTTGGTAAGGACCTTCTACCGTCCGGGCATTGAGTACGGTATCAATTGCCTGCACCAGAGTCTGCTCAAAGTCACGGTCACCGTAACCCAGTTCGGCATAGGCTTCCTGCAGCAAAGGCTTCAGCATGCGGTAAAGACGCATGGCACTGTCCACATCGACTGCAATCAGTGTATTGATCAGCAGATCAAAGCGTCGAAAGGATACCGGCTCCATGACAAACAGGTTGTCATCCAGCGTGCCGACTTCCATTTCCCGGTTCAGCTTGCGCAAGGGAAAATCCAGTTGGGGCAGATTGCCCTGCGCGGCATTGTCGGCAAATACGACAAAACTTCTGATCAGCTGCTCGCTGGTCAGAAGCGGCACAAGAGCAGGCCCGGCTTCCAGCTCGCGCAGGCGTTCAAACGCAAAGTCATCGCTGGCATTGAGATCCGGTAATGGTTCAGCCACAGGAACGGGATCAGGCTGTTGTGCGATCTCTGCCTCAGCAATCACCGGCTCCACAATTTCGACAGGTTCTTCGATCACCGGCGCGGGTGGCGGTGGAGGCTGGACCGCCTGCGGCGCACGGGGGACTGGTTGTTCGATAGGCACAGTGGTTGTGCCCTGAGGCGTTTCAAATGTCGCAGCCAGATAAACCAGAAACAGCAGACCAATAACCGAGATGGCCGCAATGATTGCCAGGCTTTTATTGCCCATCAGACTCTCCAGTCAAGCTTTTCAACCCAGTTTCTTGGCAGGTACGCGCCATTTGCCGACAGCGCCACCAGCAGCATGAAAGGAGTGTATTCTGGCACAGCAACAAAGGCAGGGGCAACTTGCCTCTGCCAAAATCAGAATACTGCCATGAAGTGTCAGATTCGAGTCATGATCCAGGAGCCTCTGAACCAGCCCGCTTCTCTACCCGGCGGGCTCTCAGCGGATGCCGATTTGACTCCAGCGCAGGCTGTTGCGGCGAATATCCCGCTGCAACCGGATATAGCCAACCTCCAGTTCGGACAACTGGCTGGCATAATACCGCCTGGCCTCATGATTTTGCTGGGGATCCAGGGTCTGCACCAGCAACTGCAATTGCTGGATGGCTGCCTGCATGGACAGTGCGGCCCTCTCCAGCTGCAATTGCCGTTCATTGTTGCGGGAGTTCATATAGGCCGGGTTATTGATCCGTTCGCTGCTGCAGACCCTGCTGACCTGCCCTCCGCTGGCAACATTCGACAGATTGTCACGACCTTCAGCCAATTGTACGGCAGCCCCTCCTCCACTACCGGAATCCGCTGAAGGTCCCGCCACGGGATAACAGACAGTCCTCAAGCGATAACGCTGACCATCGCCCTGGAAATAACTCGTTGGCATTTCCAGCAACAGATTGCTTTGCTGGTACGCTGCAATTGCCTGTCCATGGGCAATCGGCAGCAAGACCAGACTCCGGTCTGTTTTATCAGCCTCTGTATCGACCTCTGCACTCAATTCCCCGATGCTTTGCTGATACAGTTGTTGAAGATTGCGTGCTTCCTCTATTTGCTGGCCGATGGAGCGCTCCAGCAGATTGCCGCCATTCACTTGCAGACGCCAGTTGCCCTGTGTTGCCACAGCATCCAGATACTTTGTTGTCCCGGGAATATAAAGTTTGCGGGCCAGCCGGAAGCGCAGGTGATGCCTGTCGTCAGCCAGGCGCCAGTTCTGCACGGCCTTGTAGTTGAAAATCAGACTGTCGAGAATCCGCAATTGCGCCTCGGCATAAAGCCCCTCGTTAACGCGCAGAATGTGCAGAGCCCGGGAATAGACTTCGATAGCCTGTTCATGTTGTCCCTGGTCCTGATACCAGCGTCCCATATCTGACAGCACCTCGATCAATCCGGGTTCAAACGGGCCTGACTGGCTTTCCAGCTGCTGAATTTGCTGCTGGAAATATTCCTGCTGTTCTGCAAGCTGACTGTCGGGCAATAGCTCTGTCGTTGCTGTATTCGTTTCAGCACTCGATGCTGTATTCTCCGCGGCCATGCCCGGTGACGATAACAAGCTCAGCATGCATACCAACCCGGCCATGCTGGTCAGACAGAGTTGCCGGTAGGTGACATTGAATTTATTCATAGTAATCAAGACCGCCACTAGCCCCGTTCGTTACGCTTTCCCGGGGCCACCAGTTTACACCGTCTCCATCCTGCTCACCATTATCGTATCGATAGCATAGCGACAGGACGGCATTGACCTGATACCCGACGCAAGCCACACTATGAAGCCCATTCATGCGATGACACGGTGACAGACTATGAACAAGACCGTTTTTACCACTGCAGTACTCCTGGCTGTCAGTACGGCCAGTCTGATCTTTCAAACGGCTGATTCCCAGGAAAATCAGTTGAGTTTCTTCATTACCAGCCGCGGACCCGGTGATGGCGCCAACCTGAGTGGCCTTGCCGGTGCCGATGCCCATTGTGCCGTACTGGCGGAAGCGGCGGGGGCGGGCAACAGAACCTGGCGTGCCTATCTCAGCACCCAGGCCCAGGGTACTCAGGCTGCAGTGAATGCCCGGGACCGTATTGGCTCCGGCCCCTGGTACAATGCCAATGGCGTCATGGTGGCCCGGAATGTCGCCGACCTGCACAGCGACAACAATCTGCTGAACAAGGAAAACTCGGTGACTGAAACCGGCGCCATCGTCAATGGCCGTGGCGATTCACCCAACCAGCATGACATTCTTACCGGCTCACAAACCGATGGCACTGCGTTTACCGATGACGCTGACCATACCTGCAACAACTGGAGCAGCAATAACGAAGGTTCGGCGCAGGTAGGACACCATGATCGCTCTGGCGGTGGCCAGAATCCCACCTCCTGGAACAGTGCCCATGGTTCACGCGGCTGCAGTCAGGACAATCTGATTGCCACCGGTGGCAATGGGTATTATTACTGTTTCGCAAGCAACTGAGCACAACGGGAAAGGATTTACACATGATCACACTGTATGGTGCCGGAGAGTCGAGATCCTTCCGGGCGCTCTGGGCACTGGAAGAAGCCGGACTGGAATATAGCTATGCATCGGTCCAGTTCGGCAGTGATGCAGGACCGACCGGTACCAACAGTAATGAGTACCGCTCCCTGAATTTCCAGGGCAAGGTTCCAACCTTGCTGGACGGGGAGTTGATACTGACTGAAAGTGGTGCAATCCTCAACTATCTGGCCAGCAAGAACCCGGCAGCTGGATTGCTGCCGGACAGCTCACCACAACAGCGGGCCCGTTATGACGAACTCTGTCTGTTTGTGCTGACCGATCTCGAACAACCACTCTGGAGTAATGGCAAACATCGTTTTGCCCTGCCGGCAGAGCAGCGCATCGAGAGCATGCTCCCCCTCAGCCACTGGGAGTTTGCCAAATCACTGCGCGCGTTGGGCCGGCATATGGAGAACTGTGAATATGCCGTTGCCGACCGTTTTACCTGTGCCGATATCCTGATAGCCCAGACCCTGCGTTGGGGCGAACGTTTCGGTTTTGAGCTGCCACCCGAGTTTGCCGCCTACAAGGACAGGCAATACGCCCGACCTGCCTGTCAGCGGGCGCTGGCAATCGTCAATTGAATTTTCCCCCAAGCTGGACACATCATGGAATTCAAGGATTACTACAAGATTCTGGGCCTGGAACCTGACACGGATGAAAAGGCCATCAAGACGGCCTATCGACGCCTGGCCCGAAAATATCATCCCGATATCAGCAAAGAGCCTGACGCGGAGAAGAAATTCAAGGAGATGGCAGAGGCCTATGAAGTGCTTTCCGACAGCAACAAACGCGCTGAGTATGATCAACTGCGCCGTTATGGCAACAAGCGTTCCTTCGAACCGCCTCCTGGCTGGCAACAGAATGAGGCTGGAGCACAGGAAGGTTATGAGGATTTTTCGGAATTTTTCCGCTCCTTTTTCACCTCTGCGCAACATGCACAAAACGGACCCGGCAAGGCAGGCTTCAACGCACGAGGCCAGGATATTGAAATGGAATTGCCGCTGTTTCTGGAAGAGACCCTGCAGGAGCAAACCCGCAACCTGAATCTGAATACAGGTGGCCGGGCTGATAAAACCCTCAAGGTCAAGATTCCAGCTGGAATCAGTGATGGCGAAAGGATCCGCCTGAAAGGACAGGGCCGACCCGGCATCGCTGGAGGGCCAGCCGGCGATCTCTATCTGCGTATCCGCTATGCGCCCCACCCCCTGTTCCTGGTCTCTGGCAGGGATCTGAGCCTGACCGTACCGATCACGCCCTGGGAAGCAGCACTGGGCACCACAGCAACCGTGCCAACCCTGGACGGGAAAATAAAGGTGAAGATAGCTGCGGGCAGCCAGACCGGCCAGAAATTGCGTATCAAGGGCAAAGGCCTGCATGGCAAAAAAGCCAACGGCGATCTGCTGGTAATTCTCAAGGTGACCATGCCGCCCAAACCGGATGCCAGGGAATCCGAGCTGTGGCAGGCTCTGGCCGCACACAATCCTTTCAACCCCCGCAGTGACTGGGAGAAAAGCACATGAACGGACAGCAAGGCCAGTTCACCTTGCAGGATATTTGCAGGCTTAGCGGACTCAATGAGGAACATCTGACCGAATTCGTCGCGCACGGCATCATCCAGGCTGCCGGCGAAGGGCCACATTCCTGGGTATTTGACACCCATGCCATTTGTATCGCACACCGGGCTCGCCGCCTGCAGCAAGATCTGGATCTTGAAGCGACAGCACTTATCCTGATTCTTGACCTGCTGACCCAGCGTGAGCAGCTGGAGCAGGAAAACCTTTCCCTGCAGCAACAGCTGCAACAGTTTCTGGCAGAGGGTTTCTGAATGCACTGGTGTCGGCAGCAGGAATACTACTCCGGCGCCTGTTCCTGATCCGCCCCCCAATTGAAGGTGCGGAAATCAAAATTGCGCTCCAGTGTTGGCTTGACTATGCGAAAATACGGCGACAGATCAAAATCTCTCGGTACAAAATGTGAATAATGCCGATAAAGATACGCTATTTTCCCGGCATCATCTCTTTCTTCTCGACGCCTGGGTAAAATCGGGTAATTGACTGACTGGTAAGCCTGGGCTATCAGCGTTGAGCAGATAGCCTTGGTGGGTTCACTACTGCCCAGGCTGATCAAGCGGCGTCGAAAGCGAGGTGGCACCCAGGGATTCTGGATAAGGTAGCGCATCAGGTCGAAGATGTTTTTCAGATCATAACGATAGCCAAGCCTTTCCTCGACAAAACTTACCAGCATTTGGCGTTCTTCATCGGCCAGGCCGACCGGTCGACAAATTCTGACGTTATAGGCGGCGTATTTGCTCAGTGGCACCAGAATCACCCCGTCATTCAAATCCGCTTCGACCAGGCTGGGTACTTCCGGGTCTGCCCCCACCGGGCCAACAAACAGACTGGCATGCGACCAGGTGGACTGGGTCAGGTATTTGATCGCCGTGCTGATGCGACTGTTGCCATCGACCAGGACTATGTCCCCTGGTTGCAGCACTTTCATGATTTCAGCAACCGGAACCGTGTCATGCCGCACATATCCTTTTTTGGGACGGCTGAGATATCTGGCCAGATAGCCACCAAGCACCCGGTTTATCTTCAACATAGTGTTGTCACCGCCTCCTCATGCTCTGAGCTCAATCTCTGAATAGTGTCTTAAATTCGGTTATACTCACAGCCCTGACCCTACGCTTGCACAGTTCAGCCCGCATCATGCAGCATTGCAGGGTTCACGGGCAAATCATAAATCAGGAGTTCTACCCATGAGCGAAGCCTACAACCGATTTTACATCAATGGCCAATGGCTGCAGCCTGCCGGCAGGCAGATACTGGATGTCATTGATCCGGCCACTGAAAAACCATTTGCCACCATCTCTATGGGAACCGCCGAGGATGTTGACCAGGCCGTCAGGGCCGCTCGCGCCGCATTTCCGGACTGGTCGGCAACTGATCGGTCTACACGCCTGGCTATTCTCGACCGGATCATTGCCGGCATCAAGGCACGCAGTGAAGAACTGGCCCAGGCCATCAGCTCGGAAATGGGATCTCCGATCAGTGCTGCCCGCACGGCCCAGGTGGGTACTGGCATGGCGCACTTTGCCACCGCCCGGGCAATCCTGGCCGATTACCAGTTTGATGAAGTCCGCGGGAAAACCCTGGTTACCAAGGAACCTGTTGGGGTCTGTGGCTTCATTACCCCCTGGAACTGGCCGCTGAATCAGGTTGCCTGCAAACTGGCACCAGCCCTGGCGGCAGGCTGCACCATGGTACTGAAGCCCAGTGAACTGGCCCCCGTCAGCGCCTATATATTGGCTGAAATCATTGCCGATTCCGGGGTGCCCGCCGGCGTTTTCAATCTGGTCAACGGTGACGGCCCAGTTGTGGGCGCAGCGATTTCCGCTCACCCGGAGATAGATCTGGTGTCATTTACCGGCTCCACCCGGGCTGGTCGCGAAGTGGCCAAAGCAGCGGCAGATACCATCAAGCGGGTTACCCAGGAACTGGGTGGAAAATCCGCCAATATCATCCTGTCCGATGCCGACATTGCCAAAGCCGTAGCCGGAGGTGTCTTTGGCTGCTTCGGCAACAGCGGCCAATCCTGCAATGCACCAACGCGCATGCTGGTACCAAAGGCACGCATGGCTGAAGCCATAGAGGCTGCCAAAGCAGCGGCAGCCAAGGCAGTCATGGGTGATCCCAAGAATGAAGCCACCCGGCTTGGCCCTGTGGTCAGCAAGGCCCAGTACGACAGGATACAGGCCCTGATCGAGCAAGGTATGGCGGAAGGGGCGGAACTCATTGCCGGTGGCCCCGGCAAGCCGGAAGGCCTGGAAACTGGCTATTTTGTCAGGCCCACTGTCTTCGCCAATGTCAGCAATGACATGAGCATCGCCCGCGAGGAAATTTTTGGTCCGGTGCTGTGCATCATTCCTTATGAAGATGATGCCGATGCAGCAAGAATCGCCAATGATACCGATTATGGACTTTCCGGTTATGTCTCCGGAGAGCCCGGGCATGCCCGCAAAATGGCCAGACTTCTCCGCACTGGTATGGTTCATATCAACGGTGCCGGGCCGGATTTTGCCGCACCCTTTGGGGGCTACAAGCAATCCGGCAACGGCCGGGAATGGGGTATCGAAGGCTTCGAGGAATTTCTGGAAACCAAAGCCATCATGGGCTATGAGGCCTGAGGAGAAAAAATATGACCGCAAATATCGTCAAACCCGGGATTGACCTGGGCATCATTACCCGCGAGCCGGAAACCATGCTGGATTTCTATGTCGGCGTATTGGGACTCAAGCAGGAAGCGAGCATTCCCATGCCTGGTGGTGGCACCATGCACCGCCTGCTGGCGGGCAGCAGCGTCATCAAGATCGTGGAGCTGGACCCACCTCCTGCCGCCGATGCTGTCCCGGGAGGTATCCGCAAGGCGACAGGATACCGCTACTGGACCATCACCGTGGATAACATGGCCGAGTGTCTTGCCGCCTGTAAAGAGGCTGGCAGCAACATCGTCGTACCAAGCAAAACCGTCCGGCCTGGAATACAGATTGCCATCGTGGCTGACCCCGATGGCAACTGGGTTGAGTTATTGCAAAACGATTAGTGATCGTGCCCATGGGCATGAACGTGCCCGTGGGCCAGCTCCTGTTCGGTAGCTGCCCGCACATCCATGATTTCCACATCAAAATGCAGGGTTTTCCCCGCCATGGGGTGATTGGCATCGACGGTAATCTGATCACCATCGACCGCCGTTACCGTGATCTGTTGCTGACCATGCTCGCCCTGGGCAGTAAATGCCATACCCGGCTCGATGACATCAACGCCCTGGAACATGCTCCGGTCGATGGCCTGAACCAGTGCCGGATTGGTCTCACCGTAAGCTTCTGCCGGAGGAATGCTTGCCGTAAAATTCTGCCCCACGGTCTTGCCATTGAGCTCCTTTTCCAGGCCGGGAATCAGATTGTTGGCACCATGCAGATAAACCAGTGGATCACCACCCGATGAAGAGTCCATCACCTGGCCATCATCATCCTTCAGTGTGTAATGGATAGAGACCACTGAGTTCTTGCCAATCATCAACGTCATAACTGTTTTCCTGTCTTTGAGTAAATTTACGGAGCCACTCGACCCGCTCCAATTGCTGTCAGACCCGGCCTTTGTATATGTCTGCAAACTTGTCCTGCAGACGACGCATACCGCCAAGCCAGCGATCATAATCAGTGGCCTTGCGCTGAATATAGGTCAGCACTTCCGCGTGGGGAAGCACCAGAAAGCGCTCCTCAGCCAGTGTTTCAATTACCGTCTGTGCCAACTGATCAGGTTCAAGCATACCATCGACACCTGCAACGCCTCCACCCTCACTGCCGGCCGTCATCCTGGTTCTCACGGCCTGTGGGCACAACACGGATACCTTGATGCCCCGATTGCCGTAGGTAATGGACAACCATTCGGCAAAGCCAACGGCAGCGTGTTTGGTCACTGCATAGGGTGCCGAACCGATCTGGCTGAGCAGGCCGGCAGCAGATGCCGTATTCAGCAAATACCCTTCACCCCTGGCCAGCATTCCGGGCAATACGGCACGAGCGGCAAAAACATGGGACATTACATTGATCTCCCAAATGCTCTGCCATTTCTCGGTGGCTACCTCCTCTCCGCCCGGAGTGAAGATACCCGCATTCGAGCAAAACAGATCGATAGGGCCATATTCGTCAACAGTGCGTTGCACCAGATGCTCGATATCTGCTTCCTTGCTGACATCGGTCCGCAGGGCAAATGCCCGGGTAGTGCCACTGCCAATGGCATTGGCAACAGCCATCGCACCGGCCTCGTCGATATCCGACACGACGATTGCGGCAGCCCCTTCGGCCGCAAAACGCTCGCACAGGGCCTTGCCTATTCCGCTGGCCGCGCCAGTGACCACAATGGTTTTATCCTTGATCTGCATAATGTTGCTCCCCCGCTGATGCGACAGCCCATCATGGACTGGCCCCTGCTCAGTGTATTGAAAGACCGTTTTGTAAAGTGAAGGATTATAGCGATAAATGAACAGCAAGGTCACTGCATAAAGTGCTACGATAAGCGCATGGATTGTATCTCTACCCAACAGATAATCAGCGGCGACTGTGTTCATGCCAGGCGCCTGTTGCATTATTTCCACAGCAGGGACCCGCAGAGGCAAGGACAAGTAATTCCTCACCCGGACCCACGCTTCAACCCCGATTCTGGAACAGGGAAAAATTCTGCCTGCAATGCCACTTATCAGAAGGCCGCTGTCCTGATTCCGGTGCAAAGAGCTACAGGCCATCTGCCCAGCCAGATTCTGTTTACCGTGCGCACCGACACCCTGGCCCGGCATGCCGGCCAGGTCAGTTTTCCAGGGGGCAGATGTGACCCTGAGGACAGCAGTGCCATTGCGACGGCATTAAGGGAGAGTACTGAAGAGATTGGTCTGCCGGCCGGATCGGTGCAGGTTCTGGGGCAACTTGGCGATATTTTCCTGCCTTCCGGGTACCAGGTCACCCCTGTTGTGGGTTTTTTTGATCCTGAGGTAGAACTGGTCCCGTCACCGCATGAAGTGGCTGATATCTTTCTTGCACCTGCAGAACTGGTGCTGAACCCTGGAAATTTCCAGCGCAGCCTGTATCGCCATGCCGAATCGGAACACCAGGTATTGGAACTGTACTTCAATCAACACCGCATCTGGGGTGCCACTGCAACCATACTTCATCACCTGGGCAAAGAGTTAGGGAACCTCTGAATAAGTCTATGGTCACTCTGCGGGAGTCTGGCGCGCGCTGCTGCAAGGCGTCGTGCGCCGGCAATGGCCGTAGCCCTTGGTAAGCAGCACTCACGCCGGCAGGCTGCCTTCTTCATCATCGAAATGCAAGGCTTCGCGCTCATCCGAACTCAAACCCTGCTCTTCTGTCAGGTCGGGGTGGCGTACACAATTCTTGCCCTGACTCTTGGCTTCAAGCAGATAGCCATCAGTACGCTGAACAAACTGCTGCCAAGTTTCCTGGGAATCGGCATGAAAATCGGCAACACCAAAACTGGCGCTCATGCTTACCGGCTGTCCTTCCTTATTCAGGCCTATTGCGGCAATCCCCGCTCTCAGCCGCTGCGCCAACCCGACGGCCTCTTCCAGCGTCGTATCCGGCAGAATAACGGTAAACTCCTCGCCCCCGAAGCGACAGGGGACATCCGGCTTGCGCAGGACCTGCTGCAGGAAGCTGCCCAGCGCCGCCAGGGCCTGGTTGCCGAAGTCATGTCCATACTTGTCGTTGAGCCGCTTGAAATTATCCAGATCCAGAATCAGCAGGCTTACCGGTTTGCCGGAACGACGACTGCGCTCCATTTCCACTTCGATGACCTTGCTGAAATGGCGGAAGTTATACAGCCCCGTCAACTCATCTATATTGACCAGCTCTGCCAGTGTGTTGACTTCCTTGCGCAGCTGCTTGACAGCCTCACCCAGCCGGCAAGGTCTCCCAGCCTGAAGACAAGTCAAATCTGGGCCTGGGCCTGGGCCTGGGCCTGGGCCTGGGCTTGAGTCCAAGTCTAAGCCTGAGTCTACGCCAGACCCTGAACCAGAGTCAGGCTCAGGCTCTGCAAACTTCTCGACAGGCCTGCTCAACTGAAGACCTCCTGCAGGAAATCGGCTATTGCATTTTCGGCGCGACGATTCGCCCGCTCACTGTACAGGGTGCCGAATTCAGGGTTATTGGCAGCCGGGTTGGTGAATGCGTGCAGAGTGTCACCATAGACATGAACCTGCCAATCAGCTCCGGCCGCTGTCATCTCACTCTCGAATGCCAACACCTGATCCGGTTTGACCATCGGATCTTCATGACCATGCAGACAAAGAACACTGGCCTGAATGGCATGCCCCTCTGCCTTGCCCTGCCCCAACAAGCCATGGACACTGACAGCCCCTTTGATATCGGCGCCAGAGCGAGCCAGTTCCAGTGCAGCCATGCCACCAAAACAGTAACCGATGATGGCGATCTTATCCGCATCCACGCCGGGCATGGCCCGCACTGCCGCCAAGGCAGCCAACAGACGGGTCCGCAGACGTTCACGGTCATCGACAAAAGGCATCATCAATGCGGTATTGGCCTCAACATCATGATCTTTGCCGAATACTCCCTTGCCATAAATATCCAGGGCGAAGCCTATATAGCCCAGCTCGGCAACCCGTTCAGCGCCAGCACAGGCATAATCGCGCCGCCCGCTCCAGTCATGAGCTATCAGTACCGCCGGTCGCTTTTCGGTCTGCTCCTCGTCACAGGCCAGATAGCCTTCCAGAACCGTTTCCCCGTCCAGGTATTCGATGTATTCGGTTTTCAGCATCTGTGTCTACTCCTCGTCCGCCCCTTGTCTACCTCTCTTGGATAACGGTCTGTAACAGGGCACCTTACAGTTGTTCCAGAATTTTTTCGGCACTGCTGACATCGATGCCACCACCAGGTTCAACGGCCAAATGGGTGACAACACCGTCCTCGACGATCATTGCATAGCGTTGTGAACGCCCGCCCATACCAAATCCGCTGGCATCCAGTTCCAGGCCAACCGCCTTGGTGAACTCCCCATTACCATCGGCCAGCATCAGAATTTCCTCAGCATTCTGCGCTTTGCCCCAAGCCCCCATGACAAAGGCATCATTGACCGAAACGCAGGCTATCGTATCCACCCCCCTGGCCTTGATCTTGTCTGCATTGACCACAAAGCCCGGCAGATGAGTCACACTGCAACCTGGGGTAAATGCCCCTGGCACCGCAAAAAGCACCACTTTCCTGCCATCAAAAATTTCGCTGGATGTTATATTGCCTGGTCCATCCGGACCCATGACCTTGAAACTGACCGCTGGAATCCTGTCTCCTGTCTTGATACTCATACTTCCACTCCTTGCCTGTTGATGTGACTGTTGATGTGACTGTTAATGTGACTATTAATGTGACTGAGCCTGATCTTATCAAAATTCCTCGGCGGCGGCAGGCTCAGTCGCAGCACCGGACATCACCTCATCGATCCACCGCTGGTGCAGGGAAATCCGCTCATACACACCCTGGGCACCATAACGGCCCTGTCGTGCTTCCCCTGCAGCGCTCTGCTCACCTATGGCAATACCTGCCAACTGCAAACCCACTGGCGTATCGATGAGTGCAGGCCCGCCACTGTCGCCAAGACCGGGCAAACCCTCCAGCTCCACCGCCCTGGAATCAGGCAGGCGCGGATCATCGAAAGAAAACCAAAGCCTGCTGGCGGCTGTATGTATGATATTACGGGCCATGCGAAAACGGCCATCATCCACCTGAACACCCAAAGTGCCTATACCAAAATACCCCCAGCCCAGCAGGGTTACCACCTTGTTCTGCTCATCGAACTCCCGGTACAAAGGGATGGCACGCAACCCTGTCAACGGTTGCTGCAACCTGAGCAAGGCCAGATCAACTTCGACCTGGGCCGAGCCGGCACCATAACGATACTGGTAATCAGGGTGAATGAAGGCAGCTGCAATCTGCCGCTGCTGCCCACCAATCTGTACCGGGTAAGTTTGTCCCTGGGCCAGGGTTTCACCCAGCGCTGTTTCCTCGGTACAGTGTGCAGCCGTCAGGGCCCATTGCGGGCTGATCAGAGTGGCAACACAAATACGCCTCTGCGCCCGCTGCTCCAGGAAGAAAACAGCCGGAAACGAGGACTCGCTGGCGATATGTCGCTGGTATCCGGTATCATGCCGGATGACAATGGCCTGAACCTCTGGCACCAGAGACAACGGCGCAACCCATATGATCAGGCCCGCACAAGCACACGCCAGCAGGCCAAACCTTGCTGCCGCATGCGCAACCAAACCGCTGATCACTGATCTGAAAATCTTTTTAGACAACTTAAGGAGCCTCTGAAACCTTAACCCCATGAAATCAAATCCTGAGTTCCAACCATGAAGACCACAAACAGCACTGCGGAAAACAATACTCCAGTTGATTCCACACAGCGACAGTACGAGAAATCCGGCCTGTACCCAAAAGAAGGCAAGCCTTTTCGCCTGCTGGCCCTGTTACTGGGGCTTACTGCGGTAATCATTTTTCTGGCTACGGCAGCCGCCGTACTGAACTTTGTTCTTCTTTAAACCCAGCGAAGCTCTGAATAAGCGAGCCGGAACTTTTGCAGACCCCTGCCCGTCTGTCAAGCAAGTGCTTTGAACAGAAAATGCTTTGAACAAAAAGCGCTTTGAGCTGGTGCCCTCTGCTCTCCTCACGGGTCTCTCAACTTCTGCGCAGGACTGCCGCTAACCCGACTGACAATGATCATGAATGCAATGGAGAGATGACCCGATGGCTGCTGTCGCGCTTGATATTATCCAGGATTCGGGATCCATGGCCGAATCCAGTCAGACCGAGAAATATGTCAGCTTCATTCTGGGCAGGGAAACCTATGCGGTCAGCGCCTCAACCGTCAACGAGGTTCTGCGCTATACCGAGATTACCCCTGTACCCGGTGCGCCACAGAACATACTGGGCATCATCAATCTGCGCGGCAATGTCGTTACCGTTTTATCTGCCAGAACCATGTTTGGTCTCCCTGCGACAGAACTCACCGAACAATCACGCATAGTGATCGTGGATATCGCTGATTACTCCATCGGCATTCTCGTTGACCGTGTGGTCGAGGTTGTCGATCTGGACACAAGAAGCATGGAAAGCTCACCCAACACGGGTAATGAATCTGCTGGCCTGTTCATTGACGGTGTCTACAACCATGAGCAGAGTTTGTACATCCTGGTCAATTTTGCACGTCTGGATGAAACGGGTACCCATCGATTGTGATTACATCTGACGCACCATCGAGGCGATGATTTCTTCCAGCGCACGTGCGCGTTCATACGGATCATTGATTTCCAGCAGGGTCTGCTTTTGCTCGACCGGGATGGGCAGCAACTCAGCAAGACGCCAGCCGACCTCACGCAGATTGCTGTAATCCACCGTCATATCCAGCTGATCAATCAAGGGATGATTCATCAATTGCTGCAACAGCCCACAAAGATTATCCCTTTCCTCATCAATCGGAATTGCCGGTTCATCGGTATGATCATAAGCGGTCACTTCGGTTCTGGCCAGCAACAGACTGTCATCCTGCGACCAGCAGTCCTTGACAGAAAATTTGGCCACCCCTTCCACGGTCACTCCCAGCAAGCCATTGGGCAATCGGTCCCAATCAATGATTCTGACCAGCGTGCCGATGCGGTGCACAGTCTGCTGCAGCCCTGGCCTGGCCACTTCTTCCCCTGACTTGAGCAGGCAGATACCGAATTTGCCTTCCTCTTTCAGCACCCTGCTGATCATGTTCAGATAACGCTGTTCGAATATCTGCAATGGCAGTTTACCCTTGGGAAACAGGACCGATTTCAGTGGAAACAATGGAATTATCTGTTCAGTTGTCATGGTCCCTCCCTGCTGGCCAGGGCCGCCAGCAGACGTTGATGAATGCCACCAAAACCCCCATTGCTCATGATCACTATATGATCGCCGGGTCGACAATACTCACTCAGATAAACGACAATCTGCTCTACCTCATGGAAAAGCTGCGCCGGCGCCTTGCTGGCAGCAATGACTTCGGCCACATCCAGATCACCCCCCTGGGGTTGCAGCCAAAGACTCAAATCAGCGCGCTCGCAGGACTGGGCCAGCTGCTGTTTATGCAGGCCCATCTTCATTGTGTTTGATCTTGGTTCGATGACGGCAATCAAGCGCTGGGGGACAGCGCTGGTAGCCAGCCGGTCAGCCATCCCCTGCAAGGTGCTCGCTATGGCGGTTGGATGGTGGGCAAAGTCATCATAAACTCTGACCCCCTTGATTTCTGCCAGCAACTCCATGCGCCTCTTGACACCCAGAAAGCCTTGCAGCGCCTGGCAAGCAGTGTTTACCTCAACCCCGACGTGATGAGCTGCCGCCACTGCGGCCAGTGCATTCAAGGCATTGTGCAGACCAGTCAGCTCCCAGCTCACCTGGGCACTGATTGTTTCTGCCGCCAGTTTCCGGCTGATGGTGAATGTACTGGCATCCGGCTCATGCGGTTCGACAAACCATTGTATGGCCTGTTCTTCGGCACTACCTGCCGGCCCTGCGCCAAAGCGTTGCACCTGGCTCCAGCAACCACGCGCAAGCACCGTCTCCAGATTTTCGTCTCCTCTGGCCGACAGAATCAGACCACTGCCTGGCACGGTGCGCAGCAGATGGTGGAACTGGGTCTGGATGGCTGCCAGGTCGCTGAAAATATCGCCATGATCAAACTCAAGATTGTTCAGTACGAGCGTTCTTGGCGCATAATGGACAAACTTGGAACGCTTATCAAAAAAGGCACTGTCGTATTCATCCGCCTCCACGACAAAGAAGGCTGATTTCCCCAAATCGGCCGAAGCTGGAAAATTGCGCGCCACGCCACCTATCAGATAGCCAGGCTCGAGCCCCGCCTCGGTGAGTATCCAGGCCAGCATCGCGCTGGTAGTCGTCTTGCCATGAGTACCCGCCACCCCCAATACCCAACGGCCATGCAGCACATGTTGCGCCAGCCATTGCGGACCCGAGCAGTAGGCCAGCCCCTGATCCAGCACATATTCCACCGCCGGATTGCCCCGGGACAAGGCATTGCCAATGATCACCAGATCCGGATGTGGTTGCAGATGTTCTGGCTGGTAGCCCTCCAGCAATGCTATACCCAGTTGTTCCAGCTGGGTACTCATGGGCGGATAGACATTGGCATCCGAGCCGCTTACCGTATGCCCGGCCTGACGCGCCAGCACAGCCAGACTACCCATGAACGTGCCGCAGATTCCCAATATATGTATGTGCATCAGACTTCCTTCACTAAACCAGCAAACCCCGTTATTGTATAGCAGACAACTGTTCCATGTTATCCGGAGCGATCATGGATTTATGCTGAGGTTTTTTGGAACAATGAGCAGACAAGGTGGAGATTTCTGGCAATTCTCACTGCGCTTATATGATGGCCCATCGGTTGCAGAGAACTGCCTGCGCCTGCAGGATGAGTTCGATCTGGATGTCAATCTCTTGCTGTTTTGCTGCTGGAGTGCCTGCCGGGGGGTGGCTCTGACGCCTGCCCTGCTGCGTCCTGCCATCACGTTCTCCGCGGCCTGGCAGCAGCATCTCCTGGCCCCTTTGCGCCACTGCCGACGATGGCTGAAGCCAGGGCCAGACAGCGAAATCGATACGCTACCCCGAATACCTCAGGAGATCCGGGCCGCCATCAAGCAACTCGAGCTGACTGCCGAGCAATATCAACAAACACGGCTTGCCGATCTGCTTGACGAAACCCTTGTTCACGCTTCACAGCCAGGAGATCAGGATCAACCCGGTCTGGAAAACCCGGGTTCAGGCTCAAACCGCCAGGCCTTGATCCAGACCAATCTGGCAGCCTATCTTGCTGTCTCCCACACCGACCTGAGCGCGGCAGACAACTCGCTGCTGCAGCCGCTGATCGAAACCTCACTGACTCTCTGGCCCCTGCCAGCGTCGCACCAGTCCTGATTCGATATCAAACAGATCCAGCACCCTGCCAACACTGTGGTTGATCAGATCATCGATCGTTTTCGGTTTGCTGTACATGGCTGGCATCGGCGGGGCAATGATGGCGCCATATCTGGAAGCCTGCAGCAACAGTTCGCAATGACCGGTATGCAGCGGGGTCTCCCTGGGCATCAGAACCAGCCGCCGTTGCTCCTTGAGCATGACATCCGCAGTGCGCACCAGCAGATTATCGGCATAGGAGTGCACAATGGCGGACAGGGTTTTCATCGAACAGGGGGCGACAATCATACCGTCGGTGCGAAAAGAGCCACTGGACAGGCTGGCGGCGAGGTCCTTGTTGGCATGCACATGATCAGCCAGGGCTTTCACCTCATTCACCTGCCAGTCGGTTTCCAGCGTAATGTTCAAGGCGGCCGAGGAGCTCATGATCAAGTGGGTTTCCACCCCGGAAATCTGCTGCAAAACTTCCAGCAGACGAATACCATAGATCAGTCCACTTGCCCCTGACATGCCAATGACGAGTCGCTTCATCCATTCCTCCCGATGAGCACCAATGCGGTGTCTGATTGCCAGCCATTCCGGCATCGTTGTAACATTATACCTCGCACAAGCTTGAGAAGCCTCCGAATCTCCACACTTGCCCACACACCTACCGACAAGACAAAACAGGTTCCCACATGCCCAAAGCCAACCTCTTCTATGCCCAGTCCGGCGGTGTTACTGCTGTCATCAACGCCAGTGCCTGTGGGGTAATCGAGACCGCACGCCAGCATAAACAGCAGATTGGTAAAATCTACGCGGGTCTCAACGGCATCATCGGCGCCCTGCGTGAGGAACTGATCGATACCGGCAAGGAAAGCAAAACCACCATTGCTGCCCTGCGGCATACGCCTGCCGGAGCTTTTGGCTCCTGCCGCTACAAACTGCAAAAGGTGGCAGACAATGCGGCTGAATACGAACGGCTGATGGCTGTGTTTCGAGCACACAATATCCGTTACTTTCTTTACAATGGCGGCGGGGATTCCCAGGATACCGCCAACAAGTTTGCCGAGTTCAGTCAGCAACAGGGTTTTCCCATCACCTGCATCGGCATCCCCAAGACCGTGGATAATGACCTGCCATTCACTGACAACTGTCCGGGGTTTGGTTCTGTGGCCAAATACGTTGCAGTCTCCATTCGCGAAGCGGGTCTGGATGTGGCATCGATGTGTGCAAGTTCAACCAAGGTGTTCGTCATGGAGGTCATGGGTCGCCATGCGGGCTGGATTGCAGGTGCAGCTGGGCTGGCCGTGGAGCAGGAAGGCGATGCCCCCCATATCATCCTGTTTCCAGAGATTCCGTTCGACCGGATAAAGTTCCTGAAAAAAGTGCAGCACTGTGTCCAACAGTTTGGTTACTGCGCAATTGTCGTCTCCGAAGGCGCTCAGGACAAGGATGGAAAATTTCTGGCCGACAGCGGTGGCAAGGATGCCTTTGGGCATACCCAACTGGGCGGGGTGGCCCCTTTTCTGGCAGACATGATCAAGCAGGAACTGGGCTATAAATATCATTGGGCCGTTTCCGATTACCTGCAGCGCGCAGCCCGGCACCTGGCCTCGAACACCGACGTGGAACAGGCCTATGCCATGGGCAAGGCCGCAGTGGAGTTTGCCCTTGCCGGCAAGAATGCCGTCATGCCGACGATCGTGCGCAAGCCGGGGAAAAGCTATCGCTGGACTGTGGGAGAGGTGGCACTGTCTCGCGTGGCCAATGTCGAGAAAAAAATGCCGCGAAACTACATAACAGCCGATGGTTATGGGATTACCCAGAAAGCGCGGGACTATTTTTCACCCTTGATCATGGGCGAGGATTACCCGCCCTACCGCAACGGTCTCCCCCAATATGCACGCCTGAAGCGGGTACTGGCAAGCAAAAAACTGGAACCCTGGCCTTCTGAGGCTTCTTAGGGAGACAAACGCGAAATATCCCAGCTGCCACTGGCATTGCGTGTATAGCAAAAGCGGTCATGCAAACGATGCGCACCGCCCTGCCAGAACTCAAATTGCACCGCTTGCACTCTGTATCCGCCCCAACCTTCAGGCCTGGGAACATCCCTGTCGGCAAATCGCGCCAGGGTCTGTTGATACCTCTGCAGGAGTTCATCTCTTGAAGACAAGGGTTCACTCTGGGCTGAAGCCCAGGCGGCAATCTGGCTTTCCCGCGGCCGGGAAGAAAAGTAGCGATCAGACTCCTCTGCAGAGACCTTGCTCACCAGCCCACCGACACTGACCTGGCGCTCTATGGCATACCAGGGAAAATGCAGACTGACCTGCTGATTCTCAGCCATATCCCTGGCCTTGTGGCTGGCATAATTCGTATAAAAAACCAAGCCTGCCTCATCCAGATGTTTCAGTAGCACGATGCGCTGTGATGGGGCCTTGCTGGCCGAGACCGTGGACAGAATCATCGCGGTTGGGTCGGCAAGCTCCATACTGATTGCCTGTTGCAACCAGGTATTCAGTTGCTGTACCGGATCAGCCAGTAGATTTTGCCGGCTCAAACCAGCCTTGAGGTATTCGCGCCTGATTCCGGCCAGATCCATCGTCATTGTTTCCCTGTTGCCGTCTGCCATGAGCAGATTTCAGTAAAGCAATTTGCCATGTTCCCACATCTGCGGCCGAATGCTGCCAGTCGGGTAATAAAAGGTACCTGGCCCATGTTTTTCATTAGCGAAAAAGCCGCCAACATACTTTTGCCCATCCGGCCAGCGATAAGTCCCCTGCCCGTGATAGAAATCTGTCATGAATTCACCCGTGTAATTCTCTGTATTCCGCGACAGCCAGTCCGCTGAGTACTTGTTCTCAACCCAGTCGTGAAGCCCGAAGAAATAGGATCCATGGCCATGCCGCTTATCATCCTTCCATTCGCCGATATAGAGTTTATCCACACCATTGTAATAGGTGCCACGACCGCTGCGGATACCCTCATCCCAGTTACCGTCGTAATAGGCACGATGGTTGATACTGACCATCTCGGTCAGCTTGCCCTGACCATGGTACTTGCCATCCTTGAAGTTGCCACGGTAATGGCCGGTGCCGAAACTGGTCTTGATTTCCAGCACGCCGTAGCCATTCTGGCAATCACCATAAATACATTGCCTGGACAGTTCACGCGGCGGTTCCCTGCCAGCCAGCTGCGCCATGACAGAAGCCGACGCCAGCAACAGCATGACGGACAGCAACGCCTGTAGCTTGCTGCAATGGTTCTGCTGTCGTCTGTACCTCATCGATTACTCCTGTTTTTCCGTTTGTTCAAACTGCCGTTCTCAGCACGATCAGAGGGCTGGTGCTGACAACTCGCCTGGTTGCCATGACACCGAGCAGGGCAATGATCAATGTGCCGAGTAACGGACCGGTCAACCAAACCCAGTAATGTGGGGAGAATGTCTGCTCGAACTCCTCTGTCTGCAGGTAGTACAAACTGATTTCAGCGCCCAGCGTGGCAATGATACCAGCAACCAGCCCAATCACGGCAAACTCGATCACCAGGCTGCTCAGAATCAACTTCCTGCCTGCTCCCAGGGTACGCAGTATCGCATTCTCGCGAAACCGCTCGTCCAGTGTGGCATTCACGCAGGCCAGCAACACCAGGGCACCGCTGGCCAGCACCAGAAATGCAATCAGCTCGATGGCCGAGGTAACCTGGGCAATGATGCTCTGTATCTGTTCAATCAGCGCATCAATCTCCAGCACCACTATGGTGGGAAACTGGCGGATCAGATCATTCAGAAACAGTTTCTGTTCCTGTGCCATCAGGGCAGTGGACAGATAGGTGGCTCCGACAAAATCCATGGTGCCAGGGGAGAAAATAAAAAAGAAATTGGGCTGCATATTATCCCAGCGCACTGATCGCAGGTTCTGTACAGTCACACTGATCAACTCGCCTGCGCCCACCCGAAACTCAAGCACATCACCTGTTCTGACTCCCAGCCGGGATGCATAGTCCGCCTCTACTGAAACCAGGCCAGGCTGAGCATCCTCATACCACCATTCTCCATCCACAACCGTGTTGTCAGGCGGCAGGTCCGGTACCCAGGTGACCTGGCGATTGATGACCCGGTTGTTTCCTCCTGCTCGCCGTTCCCCGCCCTCTTCCTGTTCATCAGCGCCCTCGCTCGTGTTGCGCTCAGTCAGATTACGCCCTCCCTCTTCATTATCTCCCCAGGGGCGGCGGGGCGTCTCACCATTGACCGAAACCAGCCCGGCTGTCGCCATTGGGTAGAACTGGTTCGCTTGTATCCCCCGGCTTTCGAAAAATTCTGTGATACCCGCCACCTGTGATTGTGACACATTCATCAGGAAATGATTCGGGGTATCCTCGGGCAGTTGCGCCTGCCAGTCTGAAATCAATCCCGTACGCAGCAAGGTCAGGGTCAGCAGGGACATGATGGTGAGCGAGAACACCAGAACCTGTAGAACACTCTGCTTGCGCCGTCGCCGTGTGGCCGACATCGCCAGCTTCCAGGCACTGCCGGCATGCATGCCGGCCGCCGCGCCCGAGCGCAGTAGAAACCAGGAAATCAAGGACAGCACGGCAACAGTGCCCGCAACCGCCAGCACCAGCACCGCTGTCAAAAAAACATCCTGGCTGTACCAGAGCACCAGGGCCAATGCTCCCCCCATCCCGAAGATATACGGTAGCCTGGCACTTAAATTCTGCTCGTCCATGTCTTTGCGCAACACCCGCAAAGGTGAGGTATCACGCAAGGCCAATAAGGGGGGCAAGGCAAAAGACAGCAGACAGATAAACGCGGTCAATGCACCGATGATGTAGGGCGTATTGGCTGCCGCAGGCAAGCTTATCGGTATCACCGAGCTGAGTGTCAGCAGAATCATCTCATGTACGGCCCAACCCAGTACCGAGCCGATGACAATCGCGATTACCGCCACCAGAATCTGAATCAGCAGATAGATGGCTGACACCTGGGCCGAAGTACAACCCAGAGTCTTGAGGATGGCGGCATAATCAAAATGCCGCTCACTGTAGCGTCTTGCCGTCAAGGCAATAGCCACCCCGGCCAGCAGCACGGCAAACAGGCTGCCCAGCATCAGAAAACTTTCCGCCCGGTTCAGCGCCTCACTGACTTCCTGACTCTCATCCCGCACATCACGCAGCCGGAACCCCTCATTGGCCTGGGTATCGAACCACTCCTCGTACTCTGTCAAGGTTCTCTGGTCGCCGGCAAACAGATAGCGATAGCTCACCCGACTGCCCGTCTGAATGACGTTGGTGGCGGGCATATCGGCAAGATTGAACAGCAATCGGGGCCCGGCATTATCCAGCATATTCCCCTGCTGGCGGTCAGGCTCCTGCACGATGACCCGGGTCACCGTCAACTGTGCCTCACCCACGTAGATGGCATCACCCACTGCAATATCCAGAGCTGGCAATATCCGCGACTCCACCCAGGCCTCGCCAACGCCGGGGCCACCGACAATCTCCTGCCCGGCGGTAAAGGGCTGATCCGCAACCAGCAGATTACCCCGCAGCGGATAGGCATCACTGACTGCCTTGGCGGACACCAGGGTATTATCCTGGTCCGAGAAGGCCATGGAGGCAAAGGAGATGAACTCGGCTGTTTGCAGCCCTCGCGCCCGCGCCTCCTCCAACCATTCTTCAGGTGCCTGCTGACGGCCGCTGAGCACACGGTCTGCCGCCAGCATATTGGCCGATTCCAGCAACAGGGCCTGTTCCAGGCGATCGGTGAACAGGGCAATCCCGGTCACCGACGTGACTGCCATGATCATGGCCAGCAACAGCAGGCGCAGCTCGCCGCCACGCCAGTCGCGCCACAGCAGGCGGCCAGAGAGCCGCAACAGGGTACTGAGATGAAGAACTCCCGTATTGCTCTGTTCAGCCATGAGCAGTCTCCCGCAGCGCAGCGGCACTATCAGCACCTGCATCGGTACTGGCTGCCACCTCACCTGCCACCTCACCCGCAACCAGGCGGATAATCCGATGGCATTTACTGGCCAGGCGTTCGTCATGGGTCACCAGTACCAGCGTGGTGCCGTATTCCCGATTCAGGGCAAACAACAGCTCAATTACCTTGCCGCCTGTTGCTGTGTCCAGGTTTCCGGTGGGTTCGTCCGCAAACAATATCTTGGCATCCGAACCGAAGGCACGGGCTATGGCCACACGTTGCTGTTCTCCGCCGGACAGCTGATTGGGGTAGTGATGAGCCCGGTCTGCCAAGCCAACCCGCTCCAGCAGAATCTGCGCCTTCTCCCTGGCATGGCGATCATTCTTCAGCTCTATCGGGATCATGACATTTTCCAGAGCGGTAAGGCTGGGCAATAATTGAAACGATTGAAATACAAACCCTACCAGGCGTCCGCGCAGAATTGCCCGGGCCTCTTCATCCATGGTGCTGAGATTGTTGCCATCCAGGCGGACTTCCCCTGCGGTGGCACTATCCAGTCCAGCCATCAGGCCCAGCAGCGTAGACTTGCCTGAACCGGAGGCTCCCACAATGGCAACCGTCTCTGCCTCCTCCACACGCAGATTGATACCTTTCAGAATCCGCAACAATCCCTCGCTGGTCATGACTTCCTTGCTTAGATTTTCAATCTCAATCATTCGTAGTATCCTTCCCGTACCGGATTGTTCCGGGTATCAATATCGGGGCATATGTGCCAGAGTATTCGAAAAGAGTTTCCAGCAAGAGTATTCAACACAAGAGTACCCAACAAGAGTATCCAAAAAAGTTTGTAGCGTGACCAGAGCAGTACCGGGAACCTCTCATCAGTATGATACGTTGAAAGTTTACAAATCAGTTCATATCAGCAGATAGTGTTTCCGATAATCCTGACCCAAACCATGATCCAAACATTGTAACGACTTATGCAGCAGAAATCCCACAGCACTTTGCAGAGAAGGAAAGTCACCGCCCGGTCTACCCTGCCACTGTTTTTCCTGCTTTTATTTGCTTCCCTGATCGCAGCTTACGGACATGCGGAAGATGCTCAGGGCAAAAGCATACTCGTATTCGGCGACAGCCTCAGCGCAGCCTATGGCATTGATGAGGAAGCTGGCTGGGTCAACCTCCTGGCCGAGCAAATGATCATCAGGGAACTGCCGCATCGGGTTTCCAATGCCAGCGTCAGCGGGGAAACCACCTCAGGGGGACTGGCCCGGTTGCCCGCGATTCTGGATCAGCAAAAACCTGATATCGTCATTCTGGAACTGGGTGGCAATGACGGCCTGCGCGGCCTGCCAATCCGCAATATTCGGCAGAATCTGCTGGCCATGATCGATCTCATCGAGGCCAGTGGTGCCCAGACCATCCTGGCAGGTATCCAGATACCTCCCAATTATGGTCCCCGCTATACTGGCCCCTTTGCCAGCATTTTTCCTGAGATTGCGCAAGAGAGAGATCTGCTGCTTGTGCCTTTCCTGATCGAAGGCATTCCTGAACATGCCGAACTGATGCAAAATGATGGCATCCATCCTGTCGCCGAGGCCCAGCCCATCGTCGTGGAAAATGTCTGGCCTGTACTTGAACGGGCCCTGTAGTTCAGATCTTTGATGGAAACCCGCTGGTTCAGCAGAGACCTGGCGCCGCCTACAGAGACAGCCTGATGGTATCCATCTCGCTGATATCGAAACCACGCCCTCGATACCATCTTTTCAGCGCCAGCACATCCCCCTTGGCCTCGCCATAAATCATGGCGACCTGATGACTTTGACAGTATTCAATCACCTCATCAAGCAAGGCACTGCCGATGCCCTGGCCGCGAAAATTCTGTAGAACCTCAATATTCTTCAGACAGTAGCTGACCGATGGCGTGTCTGTAGCCGGCACAAACCCCATTCGGATTTTTGCCGACCCGCGGTTGAGTTGCGCGTAGGCGATGGGCGTTGCGCCACTGTATACCCGGAAAACCAGTTGCTGCGCCAGTCCCTTGGGCACTACCACCTGTAAATCCGGCATACTGCATACCAGCCTTTTCATAACTGCTCCTGAGCTTTCCCAAATACAGGCCTGTGTGCAGGGATGGCCAGCAACATCCCCGCTGAGGCCAGATTACAGACACCCATCAACAGGAAAGCATTATCATACGTGCCAAAGGTATCATAATGCCATGCCGCAAGCACCGGCCCGATGGCCGACATGGCAAAGGAAAAAGGCATGGCCGTGCTGCGGACTGCTCCCAGATAACGTCGGCCAAAAAATGAGGCCCAGATGACTTCCTGCAAGGGAATCAGGCCTCCCCAGCCCAAACCCATCAACAGAAAACTGGCATAAACCAGCGCATCAATCTGGCTGCGCACGCTGAACACAATCAGGATCACCGCCAGACCCGTAATCGCTGCGCCCAATGCGGCCAGTGGTTTGGCACTGAAACGATCGATGAAAATACCCCAGAAAGGTTTGCTGAGAAAGGCAGGCACTGAGGTCAGGGAGATCATTCCTGCTGCCAGCAAGCGGGGATATCCGGCATCTGTCATGTAGGGAATGGTCTGCAACAGCATGACGGTGACCGATATCTGGAACAAACCAAAAGCGAGCACCAGCGCATAGAAGCGTCCGGTACGCATCGCCTGGCTTCGGGTCATGGACGTATTGTAGTCCACATTGGCGGCGGAGTGCGGAGAGGAGTCGATTTCTTCACCCGACTTACCATCCGGATGCATGGCATAGTCTTCCGGGCTGCGACGAACCACCAGGGCGGCAGGCAGTATCAGCACGGCCGCCACCACCCCCAGAACATGCCAGGCAACGCGCCAGCCCAGCATATCAACCAGCCAGGTTGAAACGGGAGGAATCAGTATGCCGCCCAGGGAAATGCCCATCGCAGCCAGGGCCACTGCCCGTCCACGACGCTCGACAAACCATTTGCCCAGAGTGACATTGACCACCAGATTGCCGATCATGCCGGCACCGATGGTGAGGATCAGCCCGTTCAGCAGCAGCCAGTGACTGAGATTCTGCACGCCACCCAGCGCAAACACTGCACCAGAAAGAATCACCATACCGGCCAGTATGAAGGGCCTGCCACCATATCGGTCGATGGAGGCCCCGATGGCGAATCCGGTAAAGGCCGTCACCATTTGCCCGATCGAGCGGGCCGAAGTAAATTCAGCCCGACTCCAGCCAAACTCCTCGGTCATGGGGATCATGAAGGCCCCCACCACATAGTTCTGCAGACCGATAGCGACAAACTGGGTGACAAATGCTGCCAACACTATCCAGTACCCGTAAAAAACCGGCTTTCTCTGCAGCAAAACAGGCGACCCGCATCAATGATTTCCGGCTATTTTACTCTATCGGTCCTGCACACAGCCATGCCTATTGTCGGGAACAGGCATGCGGTCTCTACCGGGTATGACGATAATACCGGGATCGAGCGGGCGCACCGTAATACCGTCTGCTTTGTGCCCGATGCCCGTAATCATGCCGATCATGGGTGTATGACCGGTAATAAGGCCGGCTGTAAGACCGAACATAAGAGCGGGAGTGGGTTGCGGACGGGAACCTGCGCTCCAACCGGTAATGGTAGCGCAGCAGCTCATCGTAGCGTGGCTGCAGATAACGGTGATCTCGCCGCTCGTGCACGGCATGGCGAAACGAGGCGACATCACGGCCAAACCGCTCCACCTCATGGCGATAAGCACGATATTGCGGGTAATGCTTGAGCTGGGTACTGAAATGGATACTGGCCGCGTATAGTCTGTCGGCTTCATGCGAGTAATTGTGCGGGTCAGCACTGACGTTTACCGAGTACAGACCAGCAATCAACAGGGCTGCAACCAGATTGAAGCGATTTACCGTTTTCATGGGAACCTCCTGCTTTCTGTGATTTCAAGCTCAGTATCACTGCAGCAAGATGAACCGCACCTGAACCTTGAGGAGCCCCTGAATAAGTTTACTTTTGGCAAATGGCCAGATAGCTGCCAATCACCTGAGTTAAACCCTGATACAGGGACTCCACGACCATGGCATGACCAATCGAGACTTCCTCTATGCCGGGGATACGCAGGAAACCCGGCAAATTATCCTGATTGAGATCATGCCCGGCGTTGACCCCAAGGCCAATGGCCGCAGCCTGGAGTGCCGTATCCCGATAGCGGGCAAAGACGGCATTTTCCCGGGCAGTACCGAAAGCGCGGGCATACTCTTCCGTATACAGCTCAACCCGGTCGGTACCGGTTGCCCTGGCTGCAGACATCAATTTCGGATTGGGATCCATGAACAGGCTGCTGCGAATGCCCGCATCACGCAAACGGGTAGTGATCTCCTGCAGTAATTCCCGGTTGGCCACCACATCCCAGCCATGATCGGAAGTCAACTGTCCCGGCTCATCCGGAACCAGAGTGCACTGCGCGGGCCGAACCTCCAGGACCAGGGCCAGAAATTCCTCGCTGGGATAGCCTTCAATATTGAATTCGACTTGTTGATACTGACGCAACAGGGCACTGATGGCCCTGACATCCTGCCGCGTCACATGGCGCTGGTCCGGCCGGGGGTGAACAGTAATGCCACGCACGCCCAGTTCCAGCAGCCGCACGATGAAGTCAGGCAGACTGGGATAATCATTGCCACGCGAATTTCTCAACAAGGCGATTTTGTTCACATTGGCACTGAACACAGTCACTTGCTTTCCTCCATTGCACTCTCATCAACCCCCAGAAACCCGGCCACCAGACGATAGAAAGTTTGGGGTTTTTCGGCATGCAACCAGTGGCCGGCCTGCAGGATGGTTTTCAATTGCGCCTGGGGAAACCTGGCCATAATCGCCTCCCGGTACTCTTCCAATAGATAGTCAGACCAGTCCCCCTTGAGAAAAAGTACGGGTTTGTCAAAAACACCCGGGGCCGCTGGCGGTTCGCGCAAATGGGCATAATTGGCGGCCAGCGCCTGCAGGTTGATGCGCCAGTTGAAGTGCCCCTCGGCATCGCGCTGCAAATTGGTCAGCAGAAACTGTCTGACCACCTCATCCGGTACCTGCTGTGCCAATTGGGCATCAGCCTGGGCACGGGATGTGACTTTGGCCAGATTCACACCCTGCAGCCCCTTGAAGATGGTCTCATGTTCACTGCCATAGTTGACCGGGGCGATATCGGCAACCACCAGCTTCACGACCCGCTCGGGACAGGTCAATGCCAGTTGCATGGCAACCTTGCCACCCATGGAATGCCCCAGCAGATTGACTGCAGTCAATTGCAGATCATCCAGCAATTCCAGCACATCTGCAGCCATGCTGGTGTAGTCCATGCGCTCACTGTGCGGGGAATTGCCATGATTGCGCAGGTCAACCGCAAATACCCTGAAGTGTTGACTGAGCATTTTACTGTGCCAGTTCCAGTTGCCAAGACTGCCAAACAAACCGTGCAGAATCAGCAGGGTTTCGCCCGGGCCGGGGTATTCCTTGTAATTGAGTTTCACTGCTGCCCTCAAATGTCCCTCGCCAGGGAATTACAGATTGGCGCGAATCCAGCCCAGCACATCCTCGTGGTGGGTTTTGGTTTTGACATTTGGCATGATTTTTCGCAACACCCCTTTTTTGTCGATGATGAAGGTATTGCGTAAAACCCCCATGTATTCACGTCCCATGAATTTTTTCAGCCCCCAGGAACCGTAGGCTTCGGCAACCGCATGGTCGGTATCGGCGAGCAAGGTGAAATTCAGGTGGTCCCGCTCCGCGAATTTCTGTAATTTCTCAACCTTGTCCGGGCTTACGGCCAGTACCACACTGTCCAGTTCTTTCAGGGCAGACGCGCTATCGCGCATACCGCAGGCCTGAACAGTACAGCCAGGAGTCATCGCTTTGGGGTAGAAGTACAGAATGACATTACTGCCCTTGCATTCTTTCAGTGTGACCTGTTTTGCGTTCTGGTCCAGCAAGCTGAATGCCGGGGCCGGTTTCCCTTCAACGGGAAGACTCATGATTCTCTCCTTGTCTGTGAACTGGGGAGCAATTATACCGCCGTGCCAGCGCAGGCGTCATGGCCTTTCTTTTCTGGCCTTCCTGCTGGCCTTCCTTGACAGCCGCAGGCCTGTCTGTAAAAGTAAACACCAACTTATTGCGGCAATGACTATTCTTCTACAGATGAAAAGACCAATCAGATCAGTTGTCGTGCTTACCGGCGCCGGCGTATCCGCCGAATCAGGCATACAGACCTTTCGCGCAGCTGACGGATTGTGGGAAAACCACCGCATCGATGATGTCGCCACCCCGGAGGGATTTGCCCGCAATCCACAACTGGTCCATCACTTCTATAACCAGCGCCGCCAACTGCTGCTGCACGAAGATACCCAACCCAACCCGGCCCATATAGCCCTGGCACGGCTGGAGCGGGAGTTCAGCGGGGTGTTCCCGGGCAAATTCCTGCTGATCACCCAGAATATTGATGATCTGCATGAGCGGGCCGGCAGCAGAAACCTGGTTCATATGCATGGCGAACTGTTGAAAATGCGTTGCCAGGAGAGCGGTCAGATTTTCCCGCTCAGGGCTGAGCTGGGTTTCGACACGCTGTGCTCCTGTTGCCGGGCTCCCGGCAACCTGCGGCCACACATTGTCTGGTTTGGCGAAATGCCCCTGGAGATGCCGCGCATCACGCAGGCGCTGGAGACCTGCGATCTGTTTCTGGCCATCGGCACCTCCGGTAATGTCTATCCAGCTTCCGGCTTCTATCAGACTGCCAAAATCAAGCGGGCCCACACTGTCGAACTGAACCTGGAGGAAACCGGTTCCAGCTTTGATCAGCATATTTATGGCCCTGCCGCACGCGTGGTCCCAGAGTATGTTGACTGGCTGCTGCGCACCGGCGGCCAGGAAGAGACCCTGCCGGATGCTCAGTCACTCCAGCAATACAGCTAATTTTTCCGGAAACCAGGGCCGGCCGCGCGCATTGACTGCGGTTGTGGTAATGACAGCTGAAAGAGCCAGCCTGTCATTATCCGCAAGGCGTATTTCCTGATGAAACAACACTCTCAACGGCGAAGTACGCTCAGCTCTTACACTTATCCGGACATGGTCTCCGCTGCGCAGAGAGCACTTGTACTCAAGCTCCGCCCTGATCACAACCACGGTAATCCCCTGGCGTGTCAATTCAGCAAAATCCAGCCCCCTGGCGTGCAGAAATTCATGTCGGGCATGCTCCAGGTAGTGCAGGTAGACGGCGTTGTTGACAACGCCCTGCATATCACACTCATAATCCCTGACTGACAGCGTGGTATGGAACACGGCTTGGCCTCGGCTGGTAAAAATCTCGGCTGGTAAAAATTGACGCACCTCTGCAACGCGGCTGATGATACTATTGATGCAGCTTGCTGCAAACGCAGCGGACATAATAACGCGTTTCGCGGTGCACTCATCGAATTGGCTAAGATCAACCCTGCACCTCCAGCGAATTTAGCGGCATAGTAAGCAGTGTTTACCCACGGGCATGATATTGCTCAAGACTTATTTACGACCTGTCCACGAACCCGACTTCAAGACAAAAGGATACTCGAACATGTTTAGCACAACGACCCGATTGATCTTCGGTGCTTCCCTGTTACTGGGCGGCCTGTTGAGCACTGGCCAGAGCCTGGCGCAGGAGGCGGTTGACTACTCACAGGCTTCGGCCTGGCTGTGCCGGCCTGACAGCCTGCAGGCCTGTGCCACTGACCTCACCACCACCGTGGTCGCTGCCGATGGCAGCATGAAGACGGAACAATTCCAGCACAATCCTGATGCGGCAATCGATTGTTTTTATGTCTATCCGACCGTTTCCCGCGACACCACGGCCAACAGTGACATGAATGCGGGCCCTGAGGAATTGAATGTCATTGCCGCCCAGTTCGCCCGTATGGGCGCTGCCTGCCGACCATTTGCCCCTCTGTACCGCCAGGTAACCCTGACCGCACTGCGGGCCAATCTCGGTGGCGGCCAGGGCATGGCGCCGGACCGGGAGCTGGGTTATAGGGATGTAGTCGATGCCTGGAACCATTATCTGAGCCATGACAACAATGGCCGTGGCGTGATTCTGGTCGGTCACTCACAAGGCTCGGGAGTGCTTGCCCGCCTTATCAGCACAGAAATCGAGGGCAAGCCCGTCCAGAACCGGATCATCTCGGCAATGCTGTTGGGCACCAGCGTTCAGGTACCCAAAGGCAAACTTGTTGGCAGTACCTTCAAGCAGATGCCCTTGTGCCAGTCCGCACAGCAGACAGGCTGCATCATCACCTACGCCTCGTTCCGGGATACCGTACCACCACCCCAGAACAGCCTGTTCGGTCGCGGCAGCGACGACACGGAGAGCGCCTGTACCAATCCGGCTCTGCTGGCCAAGGGCAGCAAAGAGCTGCATGCCTACCTCAGCAATAGCGTATTGGAAGGAGCCTCTTCGGCACCACCTGCCCCCTGGACCCACAGTGGCCAGCAACCTCAGACACCCTTTGTCAGTGTGCCTGGCCTGCTGAGCGCGGAGTGCGTCAATAACGGCTCTTTCAGCTATCTGCAGGTGACCGTGAATGCCAACCCGGATGACCCGCGTACTGATACAATCAGCGGCGATGTCATCGCCAATGGCCAGATTTCCGCCAACTGGGGCCTGCACCTGATCGATGTCAACATGGCCATGGGGGATCTGGTCAGCATTGCCCGGCAACAGGGTGCCGCCTGGCTGGCAAAACAATGATTTTTACACTGAAGTTCAATAGCACCATTCACTGACAACAGCAGGAGCACACCATGAGTCACAGCTTTACTGAATACCGCATTTCCCGTTACAGCCGGATTCTCGCAGGCCTGGTGGCGCTATGCTGCTGGAGCATCTCCGTCTGGGCCGCAGAGCCGGTGGCCGATAATTTCCAGGTCACCAGCACAGCCTTTAACAACCATGGAACTGTTCCCCTGAAATACAGCGCCTACGGTGAGAATGTATCGCCCCAGTTGAGCTGGTCAACGCTGCCCGAGGGCACCGTGCAACTGGCCCTGATCATGGATGACCCGATTGCTCCCACCCCGCAACCTTTCGTGCACTGGGTGGCCTACAACATCCCGGCTACGGCCACGGAGCTGCCGGAAGGCCTCAACAAGGATATCCAGGTCAGTGGCCATGCCTCGCTGGCGGGCATGATCAATGGCGTCAACGGCATACGCCAGACCGGTTATTTTGGTCCACGTCCTCCTGCCGACGGTAAATTACATGCTTACCACTATCGATTCTATGCCCTGGATGCCGCCCTGGACTTGCCGGAGGGGCTGAACAAGGAAGCTCTGCTGGAGGCCATTGAAGGGCATATCATCGGCACCGGCATGTTGATGGGGCATTATCAACAGGAGTGAGGCCTTGACTGTCAAGACCTGTCGCGGCAGAAAAAAAGGGTTGCATCGCTGCAACCCTTTTTTGTTTGCTGAAGATGGTGCCGCCACCAAGAGTCGAACTCGGGACCTACTGATTACAAGTCAGTTGCTCTACCACAGCTGAGCTATAGCGGCACAGGAAAGTTCACACTTTCAGGCCGCGCATACTACCAATGATTGGGTGCTTCGGCAAATAATTTTTCGCGCCTGTCACCACATCCCATCACACACTTTCGTGCCCCCTTTCCCCGTTCAGAACCGGTCTGTCTGCAGCGCACGCAAGCCATTCTTTAAGCACCTGCCAAGCACCAGCCCGCGTTTCATAATTGAATGCCAACACGTTATAGGATAGCTTAAGCCTTTGTTCCAGGTGAACGGCGGGTAACAGATGGTGACGGACAGGCAGAAGGAATGCTGGCAGAAACTGGCCTTGCACCAGCAAGACCTGTTGCAGCAGAGTACCCGCATTGACGAACTTTTCGCGCAGGATCCCGATCGCACTCAACACTTCTCTCTGCAGCTGGGTAAGCTGTTTTTCGATTTCAGCAAGAACCTGCTGCTGCCGGACAGCCTGACCCTGTTACTCGATCTGGCCCAGGCACACGATCTGGAGTCTGCGATCAAGCGACTGTTTGCCGGGGAGCCAGTCAACACTACGGAGCAACGCCCGGCCCTGCATGTTGCCCTGCGTGGCCACCAACCAGCGGCAAAACCCGAAACAGCGGTGGAAATAAGCCGCTGTTTGGAACGTATGCAGCATTTTGTGAGTGCTATTCACTCTGGAAACTGGCGTGGCTTCAGTGGAAAAACCATAACCGATGTCGTCAATATCGGCATCGGCGGCTCGGATCTGGGGCCTGCCATGGCAGTGGCGGCCCTGCGGCCCTGGCAAGTGCCACAGCTACAGTGTCATTTCGTTTCCAATATCGACCCCAATCATCTGCACAACACGCTGTCTGGCTTGAATCCGGAAACCACTCTGTTCATAGTCGCCTCGAAATCCTTTACTACAATGGAAACCCGTGAAAACGCCGAGCTGGCCAGACAGTGGTGTTTGCAGAACGGTGCTGACCGCAGCACCCTGGCCCGACATTTTGTGGCTGTCAGCAGCAATATCGCAGCCGCCGAGCAGTTTGGCATAGCCCCGGAAAATGTCTTCCCGCTGTGGGACTGGGTAGGAGGCCGTTATTCGCTCTGGTCAGCCATAGGTCTGGTCATCGCGCTGGCCATCGGCATGCCCGCTTTCAGGGAATTGCTGGCCGGTGGCAGACAGGCTGACGAACATTTTCTCAATGCCCCGTTGGCCAGCAATATTCCGGTGATAATGGGTTTGTTGAGCATCTGGTACAGTAATTTCTGGCAGGCCGAGACCCATGTGGTGCTGCCCTACTGGCAGAATCTGGCTCTCTTCCCAGCCTACCTGCAACAACTCGAAATGGAAAGCCTGGGCAAACGGGTTCAACTCAATGGCGAGCCGGTCAATCATGACACCGGCCTCATACTCTGGGGCAGTGCCGGTACCAACGGGCAGCATTCCTTCCATCAGTTGCTGCACCAGGGAACGCGCCTGACTCCCGTCGATTTCATTGCCGTCGCTCAAGCACAGAACCGGGATCAGTCGCGGCAGCATGCCCTGCTTCTGGCCAACTGTTTCAGCCAGAGCCAGGCCCTGATGCAAGGATGCAGCCAGCAGCAGGCGCATGCACAGATGCTGGCCGCAGGCGTGCCCACAGAAACTGCCAGGCAGTTGGCGGCACATAAAACCATCCCCGGCAACAAACCCAGCAATACTTTCCTACTCGATCAGCTCGATGCTCATACCCTGGGCCTGCTGATTGCCCTGTACGAACATCGCGTCTATGTGCAGAGTGTTATCCATGACATCAATGCGTTTGACCAATGGGGTGTGGAATTGGGTAAGCAGCTGAGCAGTGGAATTTTCGCGGCTTTGCAGACTACTGAACCAGCCGGCTCACTGGACGCTTCCACCCGCGAACTGATCAGACGCAGCCAAACCGGGCTGCAACAGGACAAGACATGATGGCCCACGCAGACAAGATCATCGTCGGCAGCGAAGAGTGGTGTGCCTTACCGGCGCTGGGAATTCCCGCCATCAAGGTGCGAGTGGATTCCGGTGCCAAGACTTCCTCTTTGCACGCCTTCAATATCCGGGCCTTTCGGCGTACCGGGCTGCCCTGGGTGAGCTTCGAGGTCCACCCTTTGCAAAGCAACCGGCGCACCATCGTCCGCTGTGAAGCGGAAGTCATCGACAAGCGCATGGTCAAGAGCTCAAGCGGCGTTGGAGAAAAACGCTATGTGGTCAAGACCACATTGCAGCACCGCGGACAACACTGGGATATTGAATTGACCCTGACCAATCGTGACTCCATGGGTTACCGCATGCTGCTGGGCAGGGAGGCCATGAACGGGCGGATTCTGGTTGATCCAGCCGCCGATCATCTGGGCGGAGACATTCCGGAACAACAATTGAGACTCATGTACAACGAGCACACCCGTGAAACCTCCGGACTGCGCATTGGACTGTTAGCCAGCAATCCAGACCTGCGCAGCAATCAGCGCATCATGGAAGCCGGCGAGGAGCGCGGGCACCGCATGCGCTTCTACGACATCAGACAGTGTTATATGAAACTGGATGCAGAGAATCCCGAAATCCATTATCGCGGCGGCAAGATTCTGAACTCGCTCGATGCCGTCATCCCGCGAATAAGACCCGATCTCACATTTTATGGCTGCGCCCTGGTGCGGCAATTTGAAAGCCTGGGCGTCTACTCACTGAACAGCGCTGAAGCGATAGCGCATTCCCGTGACAAGCTTTATTCCCTGCAACATCTTCTGCAGCATGGCCTGGCCATTCCGACCTCGGGTTTTGCCGACAGTCCCATGGATACGGATGACCTGATCGATATGGTCAATGGCGCGCCGCTGGTGGTCAAATTGCTGGAAGGACCGCAAGGGCGAGGCGTGGTCCTGGCAGAAACCCGCACGGCTGGCGAAAGTCTGATCAATGCGTTCAAATCCCTGCAGGCCAATCTGCTGGTACAGGAGTTCATCAAGGAAGCCGATGGCAAGGATTTGCGCTTGCTGGTGGTCGATAACAAAGTGGTGGCTTCCATGCAGCGCCAGGCTGCGCCGGGGGAATTTCGGGCCAATCTTTATCGGGCGGCAAGCATTGCCGTTGCCACTATCAGCCGCGAAGAGCGCCAGCTGGCCCTGAAAGCAGCCAGGGTGCTGGGTTTGAAAGTGGCTGGGGTGGACATCATCCGTTCCCGCAACGGGCCTTTGCTGCTGGAGGTGAACTCATCCCCCGAATTGGGAGACATCGAAGATGTCAGTGGCAGGGATCTGGCCGGCAACCTGATCAGTGCCGTCGAGAAACAGTTGGGCTGGAAACGCAAGCTGGCAATGGCACTGGATGAGGACAGCTGAGCACTGAACCATGAATGAGCTGACATTCCGCAAGGCGACGGTGCAGGACATGGATTGGCTTTATGCCCTTTTCCGCAGCACGATGAAGCACCATATCGAACAAACCTGGGGCTGGGATGAACTTTTCCAGAAGCATGGCTTTGCCGAAAACCTGCCGGCCAGCAGCTTTACCATAGCCTTGTTGGACCAGGAGGCAATTGGTGCCTATAGCCTGATGGAAAAGACGGATCATTTGTGGCTGGACATGCTGTTGCTACCGGAGCAGTTTCAAGGTCGGGGCCTGGGCTCACGCCTGCTTGAGACAATCCAGAAAAAAGCCCTGGCCAGGAAAAAACCGCTGCGTCTGAGTGTGCTGAAGATAAATTCTGCCCATGAATTCTACCTCAAACGTGGATTTGTCTGTTGCGGCGAGGATGACTGGAGCCTGAAACTCGAGTGGAGACTACCCTCTTGACCTGAACCCTTGACCTGAACCCTTGACCTAAGCTCTCCCTCTAAACCCGTCCCTTAAACCCAGGCCAGCAACTCCTCAGTTTTAGCCTGCATCAGCCCGGCATCCGCCCGCGCTTCTACATTCAGACGAACAACCGGCTCGGTATTGGACATGCGCAAATTGAACCGCCAGTTCTCAAATTCCATGCTGAGGCCATCAGTATGATCTATCACAACAGCCTGGATTCGATAATGGTTTTCAATTTTTTCCAGCAGCGCGCCGGCATCTTCGACGGTGCGGTTGATCTCTCCACTGACCGGGAACGCCGCCATGCGCTCATCGACCAGTTCCGACAGCTTCTTGCCGGTTCTGCTGACTAACTGTGCCACCAGCAACCAGGGAATCATGCCACTGTCGCAATAGGCAAAATCGCGGAAATAATGGTGTGCACTCATCTCACCACCATAGACGGCATCCTCCAGACGCATACGCTCCTTGATGAAGGCATGCCCGGTTTTGCATTGAATGGCCTCACCGCCAAGGCCGTTGACGATTTCAATCGTGTTCCAGGTCAGGCGCGGGTCATGAATGATCTTTCCCCCCCCTGCAGTTTCGAGAAAACTTTGCGCCAGCAGGCCGACAATGTAATAGCCTTCGATAAATCTGCCCTGCTCATCAAAGAAAAAACAACGATCAAAATCTCCATCCCAGGCAATACCGATATCGGCACCATGAGCCAGAATGGCATCGATTGTGGACTGCCGGTTTTCTGCCAGCAAGGGGTTGGGCACCCCGTTCGGGAAATGACCATCTGCCTGATGATGCACCTTGACCAGGGTGAAAGGCAGGGCTGATTCGAGTGCATCGACCACCACCCCGGCGCCACCGTTACCGGCATTGACCACCAGCTTCAATGGCTTGAGAGCGGGCACATCCACATAGGACAGCAGATGGTCGATATAGGCTGCCCGGGTATCCACCTCTCGCCGGCTACCCGGGTTGGCTACCGGGCTGAATCGGGCCGTCTCAGCCAAGGCCTTGATTGCCTTGAGCCCGGTATCGCCACTGATGGGCCTGGACTGCTCCCGCACCAGTTTCATCCCATTGTAATCCTTGGGGTTATGACTGGCGGTGACGACAATACCGCCATCGACGTTGAGATAAGAGGTGGCAAAATAGATCTCCTCGGTTCCGCACTGCCCGATATCGATCACCTCCACGCCAGCGGCCATCAGACCATTGCTCAAAGCCGTACACAAGGCCCGGCTGCTGAGACGGATATCGTAACCCACGACAATCTGCTGCGGCTGCAGCCATTGCGCATAAGCCCGGCCAATGCGATAGGCGATGTCCTCATTCAGCTGATCCGGCACCCGGCCACGAATGTCATACGCCTTGAAACAGGCAAGCTCCATCATTCAACCCTCTGCCCTGCCATAAACATCCTCGAAGCGGACAATATCATCCTCCCCCAGATAGTCCCCGGTCTGTACCTCGATCAGTTCCACCCACTCACTGGTTTGATTCTGCAGCCGGTGTCGACTGCCCAAAGGGATGAATGTGGATTCATTGTGCCGCATGGTAAATACCCGCTCGGCACAGGTGACCGTGGCTTCCCCCTTGAGCACTACCCAGTGTTCAGCCCGATGGTGATGCAGTTGCAGTGACAGCGAAGCGCCCGGTTTGACCTTGATCAGTTTGACCTGGAACCCTGGCCCCGAGGCCAGCGACTGGTACGACCCCCAGGGACGGAACACCTCGGTATGATGCTGACTCTCGCTGCGCCCGGCGGCCTCAAGCTGTTGCACGATCTGCTTGACCGACTGGACATGATTCTTGTCTGCCACCAGAACCGCGTCGGCGGTTTCCACCACGATGGTATCTTTGAGCCCGATGGCGGCTACCAACCGTGATCCCGACCTGAGATAACTGTTAGTGGTGGCGATAGTACAGACATCCCCGGAAACGACATTCTGATTCTGGTCCCTGTTGCCGGTTTCCCAGAGAGAATTCCAGGACCCCAGGTCGCTCCATTGCGCGTCCAGCGGGATTACTGCTGCCCGCGAGGTCTTTTCCATGACCGCATAATCAATCGACTCGGCAGGACATCTGCCGAAACTGTCCGCTGGGATCCTGCTGAAATCCCCGTCTTTGTGGATGTTGTTCGCCGCCTCGCGACAAACTGCCAGCATGTCCGGAGCAAAGTCCTGCAACTCCTGCAGATAGCGATCTGCCCTGAACAGGAACATGCCGCTGTTCCAGTAGTAATCGCCACTGGCCAGATAATCCTGTGCAACGGCCAGGGGCGGTTTTTCAACAAAGCGCTGAACAGCAAAGACGGTCGGTGCCAGAGCGGGTCCACGCTGAATATAGCCATAACCGGTTTCAGGGCTGGCCGGCACAATGCCGAAAGTCACCAGCTGACCCTGTGCGGCCTGATCCTGCCCCAGCGCTATGGCCGTCTGCAGGGCGGCCTGATCACGAATGACATGATCGGCAGGCAGAACCAGCAAGGTAGCCTCCGGATCAGCAGCAAGTGCCGCCATCGCAACGGCCGGCGCGGTGTTTCTGCCCACCGGCTCCAGCAGGATCAACGCGCCGGCAAGGCCAAGCTGGCGCAATTGTTCCGCTACCAGAAAACGATGCTCTTCATTGCAGATGACGATGGGAGCAGCCAGGCCGGACATTCCCTGCAACCGGCTCAGCGTGCGCTGGAACAGGGTCTGGCCCTGGGTTTCATCCTGGGTGTCGGGGGCTATGAATTGTTTCGGGAAAAGCTGGCGGGAAAGCGGCCACAAACGTGAACCGGTACCACCGGCGAGCACAACGGGAATGATCATGTAAAGTCCTGTTTACTTCGATGGAGCTTGTGGCCGATTATATACCTGATTGCTCCGACCCCTTCAAAGCAAAATACTGTCGATTATTTGGCCTGCACGCGATAATATCCCACGCTTTAGTTCAATCGCCAGAAATACATCCTTTACTTTATGAATGACATCTTTATGAACACAGTCTTTACACCTAAAAGTTCCTACAACCGGGAAGAGTTACTGGAGTGTGGATACGGACGCATGTTTGGTCCCGGCAATGCCCGGCTGCCAGTCGGGCAAATGCTGATGGTGGATCGCATTACAGAAATCAATGGCGACGGGGGACTCTTCAAGAAGGGACAAATCATTGCCGAACTGGATATCAATCCGGAGCTCTGGTTTTTTGCCTGCCATTTCCCCGAAGACCCTGTGATGCCCGGCTGCCTGGGCCTGGATGCCATGTGGCAACTGTTGGGCTTTTTCCTGGGCTGGCGCGGCAATCTGGGCAAAGGCAGGGCCCTGGGTTCCGGTGAAGTGAAATTCAGCGGCGAGATTCTGCCAACTGCCAAAAAGGTTGTCTATGATATATCATTGAGCCGTGTCATCGAGCGCAAGCTGGTGGTGGGCATAGCCGACGGGACGGTATCCGTGGATGGCAAGGCGATCTACACCACCAAAAGCCTGAAAGTAGGTCTGTTCACGCCTGAGGACCGGTTCTGAACCGGAAGGATTACCGGCACTCGTTCATGAGTACAGAGTTTTATTTTGATCAGGATCGCATGAGGTTTTTATGAGACGCGTTGTTGTTACCGGTATTGGTATCATTTCCTGCCTTGGCAGTGATAAGCAGACCGTACTGGAATCACTGAAACTGGCCCGCAGCGGGATACGCTTCAACCCCGAATACAAGGAGATGGGGCTGCGCAGTCATGTCTCCGGCAGTATCGATCTTGATCTGAGCGCACTGATTGACCGCAAGATTCTGCGTTTCATGGGAGAAGCTGCCGCTTTCGGCTATCTGTCCATGGAACAGGCCATTGCCGACTCTGGCCTGACACCTGAGCAGGTTTCGAACGAGAAAACCGGCATTATCATGGGCGCTGGCGGCTCCTCCACCGCAGACCAGGTGGAGGCTGCCGACATTCTCCGCTCCCAGGGAGTCAAGCGCATCGGCCCCTACCGGGTTACCCGCACCATGGGCAGTACCGTCTCGGCCTGTCTGGCCACCCCATTCAAGATCAAGGGGGTCAACTATTCCATCTCTTCGGCCTGTGCCACCAGCGCCCACTGCATCGGCAACGCCATGGAACTCATCCAGTTGGGCAAACAGGATGTGGTATTTGCTGGCGGCGGGGAGTCCGAGCACTGGTCCCTGACCAATATGTTTGATGCCATGGGTGCGCTCTCCACCCAGTACAACGATACTCCCGACAAGGCATCGCGTGCCTTTGATACCGGGCGTGACGGTTTTGTCATTGCCGGGGGTGGCGCCGTACTGGTGATGGAAGCACTGGATCATGCCCTGGCCAGAGGCGCCAGGATATATGCGGAAATCACCGGTTACGGTGCCACTTCCGATGGCTATGACATGGTCGCCCCTTCTGGTGAAGGCGGCATCCGCTGCATGAAAATGGCCATGAGTACTGCCCGCCAGCCGATAGACTACCTCAATACCCACGGCACCAGCACCCCGGCCGGCGATGTCTCTGAACTGAAAGCCCTGAAGACGGTATTCGGTGATAAGTCTCCATTGATCAATTCCACCAAGTCACTGACCGGTCACTCGCTGGGCGCCACGGGAGCACAGGAAGCCATCTACAGCCTGCTGATGATGGAAAACAATTTCGTTTGTGAATCCGCCAATATCGAGGAGCTGGACCCGGAAGCAGCTGGGCTGAACATTGTGCGTCAGCGCGTGGATGATGTTACCCTCAACTGCGTCATGTCCAATAGCTTCGGTTTCGGGGGCACCAATGCCTGTCTTGTCTTTGAACGCTATCAAGCCTGATACAGTGTTTTCCCGCCTGCTCACTCTCTGTCGGCTCGGGCTTGTGCTGACACTGCTCGCAGGTCTCTGGCCCGGCGTATACGCGCAGAGCCTGTCGGAAATCACCGGCAGTGCCAACCCGCTGGAGAATAATCGTTTTCTGCCAGTAGAGGATGCCTTTCGCTTCCATACCAGCCTGCACTCGCGGGAAACCCTGCTCATCAGTTGGCAGATTGCCGATGGCTATTACCTCTACCAGGATAAATTCCATTTTTCCGTCCCTCAGAACTCCACCGAAAACTGGCAGCTTGCGCATAAACTGCCTGCAGCGGTACCGCACACCGATGAATTTTTCGGTGACGTCAATGTCTACTACACCGAAGTTACGGCAGAAATTGACATTAGTGCGTTTCAGCAATCCTCGATGACCCTGGATGTGCAATTCCAGGGTTGTTCCGAAGACGGCCTTTGCTATCCATTGCAAACCCGACGGATACAGCTCGATCTGTGATCATTCAGCATGATTTTTTTAGTGAAACCTTGGAAAAAATCTGCGAAAATGCTGCCAAAATAGTCAAACGTATAAGAAAACTGGCATTTACGGAAAAACCCCGACATGGCAACCATCCTGGTATTGCACGGCCCCAATCTGAATCTGCTCGGCACCCGTGAGCCTGAAGTGTATGGTCGCGACACCCTGGATGACATCAACTCCCGACTGGCCTACCAGTGTCTGGAAGCAGGTCATCATCTGCACCACCTGCAAAGCAATGCCGAGTATGAGTTGATAGAACGTCTTCATGCTGCCCGCAATGAAGGCGTGGATTTCATTATCTTCAATCCGGCAGCCTTCACGCATACCAGCATTGCCCTGCGCGATGCCCTGCTGGCGGTCAATATACCGTTTATCGAGATTCACCTGTCCAATGTCTTCAAGCGCGAAACCTTTCGCCACCACTCATGGTTTTCCGATATTGCCACAGGCACCATTACCGGCCTTGGCGCCAAAGGCTATGAGCTGGCCCTGCAGGCGGCCCTGAGCCTGCTCGATAAAGACGAATAACAATCAACCTGCTAACAAGAGCGAGTCCTATGGATATCCGAAAAGTAAAAAAACTCATCGAGCTGCTGGAAGCCTCTGATGTGGCTGAGATAGAGATCAAGGAAGGGGAAGAAGCCGTGCGCATCAGCCGCATGCAGAGACCGGTCGCATTTCAGGCCCCTGCCCCGGCTGCTGCGCCAGCCCCAGCACCAGTTCCGGCGGCACCCACAGATGCCGGTAAGGAAGCCAACGAAACCAAAAAAATGGCGCATGGCAAGGTGGTGAAATCACCGATGGTCGGCACCTTTTATCGCTCACCCTCTCCTTCCTCGCCTGCGTTTGTCGAAGTGGGCCAGCATGTCAAGGTGGGTGATGTCATCTGTATTGTTGAAGCCATGAAAATGATGAACCAGATCGAAGCCGATCACAGCGGAGTCATCGAGGCCATTCTGGTGGAAGACGGAGAGCCGGTTGAGTTTGATCAGGCTCTGGTCACCATTGTTTAAACGTCAGTTCCTGCCCCAATCACAAAAGGTTTTAGTCTCATGCTTGAGAAAGTTCTCATTGCCAACCGCGGCGAGATTGCACTGCGGATATTGCGTGCCTGCAAAGAGCTGGGTATCAAGACAGTCGCTGTGCACTCCAGTGCCGACAGAGACCTGATGCATGTCCGCCTGGCTGATGAGTCTGTTTGCGTAGGGCCCGCCAATGCCACTGACAGCTATTTGAATGCCCCGGCCATCATCAGTGCCACCGAAGTCACCGACTCGGTCGCCATTCATCCCGGTTATGGTTTCCTGGCAGAAAATGCCGACTTTGCCGAACAAGTGGAAAAAAGCGGTTTCATCTTCATCGGGCCACGCCCGGAAACCATCCGCCTGATGGGAGACAAGGTCTCGGCCATCAGTGTCATGAAGGCGGCTGGGGTACCAACCGTCCCCGGCTCGGATGGCCCGATCGATGATGACAAGGATCGCACGCTGGCAATCGCCCGTCAGATAGGCTATCCCGTTATCATCAAGGCCGCTGCGGGCGGCGGCGGGCGAGGCATGCGCGTTGTGCACAACGAAGCTGCGCTGCTGAAGGCCATTTATGTCACCCAGTCGGAAGCCAAGGCCTTTTTTGGCAGTGGCGTAGTCTACCTGGAGAAATTCCTTGAAAATCCCCGCCATGTCGAGATCCAGGTACTTGCTGACGGCCAGGGTAATGCCATCCATCTGGGCGATCGTGACTGCTCCATGCAACGGCGACATCAGAAGGTACTGGAGGAGGCTCCGGCACCCGGCATTCCGGCAGATATTCGCCGGGAGGTAGCCGAGCGTTGCGTCAGGGCCTGTGTGGAAATGAACTATCGCGGTGCCGGCACCATGGAATTCCTGTATCAGGATGAACAGTTTTACTTTATCGAGATGAATACCCGCATCCAGGTGGAGCATCCGGTCACCGAAATGGTCACCGGCATAGACCTGGTCAAGGAACAATTGAAAATCGCCTCCGGTGAACCTCTCTCTATCAAACAATCCGATGTCGTCGTTAAAGGCCACTCGGTAGAGTGCCGGATCAATGCCGAAGACCCGATCACCTTTCTGCCATCTCCCGGCAAGATCAGCCTCTTCCATGCCCCTGGCGGTAATGGGATACGTGTCGACTCGCACATTTACAGTGGGTATACGGTTCCCCCGTACTATGATTCACTGATTGCCAAGCTGATCACCTACGGCGAAGATCGCAACCAGGCCCTGGCCCGCATGAGCAATGCACTGGAGGAACTGCTGATCGATGGAATCCGGACCAACACCTCACTCCAGAAAGAGATTATCCACGATTCGGAATTCAGGAAAGGTGGCACGAATATCCACTACCTGGAACACAAATTGAAAATGTCCAGCTAAGCCAGAGCCATCCCTTTATGCCATGGCAACAACTGACGGTGTGCGTACCTAAAGCACTGGTGGCAAGCACGGAAGATTTGCTTGAAACCCTGGGCGCTGTCTCAGTCAGCCTGCTGGACGCTGAAGACGAGGCGGTTTTCCAGCTGGCTCCAGGCAGCACGCCGCTGTGGAGCCAGACTGCTGTCGTCGGCCTGTTCCCGGCCGATTCCTCCCTGCAGGCACTGGCTGCCTCGGTCCAGACAGCAACAGGCATCCCTGCCACCGCCATGCACCTGGAAAGTGTCGCCGACCAGGATTGGGAACGGGTCTGTATGGATGATTTCAAACCCATCCGTTTCGGCCAGCGGCTCTGGGTCTGCCCCAGCTGGATTACACCGCCGGAACCTGATTCCATCACCATCATGCTTGACCCTGGCCTGGCCTTCGGCACTGGAACCCATCCCACAACAGCGCTCTGCCTGGAGTGGCTCGATGCTCAGGACCTTGCCGGCAAAACCGTCATCGACTATGGCTGTGGGTCTGGAATTCTGGCCATTGCCGCGGCTTTGTGCGGGGCGCGCCACGTCATTGCCATCGATAATGATCCGCAAGCCATCAGCGCCTGTCTCAGCAACCGGGATATCAATGCCATCAGTCCGGACCAGCTGCAAGTCTGCCTGCCGGGTGTATTGAACCCTGAGCCCGCTGACTTTCTGTTGGCCAATATTCTCAGCGGTCCCTTGCAGGAACTGACCCCGGTACTGGCCGGACTAACCAGACCGGGTGGCAAAATCGTACTTTCTGGTGTACTTTCTGCTCAAAGTGAACAGCTGCTGCAAACCTATCAGGAATATTTCATGCTGTCGGCGCCTGTCGTCCGGGATGAATGGCTAAGAATTGATGGTCAGCGACGGTGAAAGCCACCTGAGCACCCTTGGGGTTGAATGAAATGCCGCAATTCATAACTCGTTGCCCACATTGCAACACTACATTTCGCACTGATGAAACCCAACTGGCTGCAGCAGCTGGAAAAGTGCGCTGTGGCGCCTGCATGAATATATTCCTGGCTGGAGAACATATCGTTCCAGAAACGACTCCACTGCGCTGGGAACTGGTGGAAGAGCCTGCTGCCGAAGAGTTCCGTCCCGCAGCCCTGACAGCGGAGCTGGATCAGGAAACTGAACACGGACGCTTCAGCCACGACAATCTGGCAGCCCTGCGCGGCTTGAGCAATCCCCTGGAACTGGAATGGTTCAAACGCAAACGTCCCGGTCTACTGCGTACGCTGGCCTACCTGTTTACCGCTGTATTGTTGCTTGCCATGCTTCCGGTGCAGTATCTCTGGTTCCATCGGGAGACTTTGAGCCAGGATCCGGCGCGCCGGCCCCAGCTTGAAACTCTTTGTCGCTGGTTACCCTGTACCCTGGCTCCGTTGCGTGATCTGTCCGCCATCAGCACGCAAGACCTGCTGGTACGCAGCCATCCCCGAGCCCACAATGCATTGGAAGTCCGCATGACCTTCCAGAACAATGCTACTTTTGCACAGCCCTACCCAGGCTTGACCCTGAAATTCACCAATGAACAACAACAGCCAGTGGCCATGCGCAGCTTTCTTCCGCATGAGTATCTGACGGATGGGCTGCATTTGCGCAATACCATACCTCCAGGCACATCAATACAGGCGACCCTGGAAATTGTTGATCCCGGCCCGGATGCCATAAACTATGAAGTTCAACTCCGCAATCTCTGAATCAGGGAACCTCTCAATAAGTCTATGATCACTCTTGGCAAACATCGCATAGATAACCCGCTGCTGCTGGCGCCAATGGTCGGCGTCACCGACAGACCGTTTCGCGAACTTTGCCTGCAGCAGGGTGCGGGTCTGGTGGTGGGTGAAATGTTACCAGCCGATAGCAGCTGCTGGCAGTCCAGGAAAAACCGCAACCGCCGCCGCGGCATCCGGGGCAATGGGCTGAACGTCGTGCAGATAGCGGGTTTCGATCCAGCCATGATGGCTGAGGCAGCACGGCTCAATGCCGAGGCCGGCGCTGATGTCATCGATATCAATATGGGTTGTCCAGCCAGGAAAGTCCTTAAAAAGGCAGCTGGCTCGGCCCTGCTTCGGGACCCGGCGCTGGTGCAACAGATAGTACGCGCCGTCGTACAGGCCGTCGCTATTCCGGTGACACTGAAAATCCGCACAGGCTGGAGCCGTGAGCACCGCAACGGAGTCGATATCGGGCTGTTGGCGCAGGATGCCGGCATCCAGATGTTGTCAGTTCATGGTCGAACCCGTGAATGCCGTTTCCTGGGCGAGGCGGAATACGATACCATCGCTGCCATCAAGCAGGCGCTGGACATACCGGTGATTGCCAATGGTGATATCACCTCGCCGGAGAAGGCGCGCCAGGTTCTGCAGCATACCGGAGCAGACGGTCTCATGATCGGCCGGGCCGCCCAGGGCAGACCCTGGATTTTTGCCGAAATCAAGCACTTCCTGAACACCGGCCAGTTGCTGCCGGAAAAACAGCAAACCGATATCGCTGTCATCCTGCTGGCGCATACCCGGCATCTTCATCATTTTTATGGCGAACCCACCGGGATACTCTTTGCCCGCAAGCACATCAGCTGGTACAGCCAGACTTTATTCAATGGCAGCGGTTTCAAAACCCGTTTCAATAAACTAGAATCAGGCTCAGCCCAACTGGAATGTATTGAAGAGTTTTTTAGCTGCCAGCTTCAGCGCCACTGAAATACCACTGAAAACTCTTGAGCCTGTCAGGAAAATACAGGCCGAAAGAACAGGCAAAACGACCAACAAGGAAACTGCCGCATGAGCATGACAGATGACCTGATGCCAGCACCCAATGGGTCGGCACCAGTTGAATCCGACTATGACAATCCGGAAACTTCCGGCAGCCTGCGCCAGGAAGTGGAAAAGTGCCTGAAAAAATACTTTGAGCAACTGGACAACACCTCGGTGACGGGTCTTTACGACCTGGTGCTGGCTGAGGTGGAAGCTCCTTTGCTGGAAGCGGTACTGCGCCACGCCGGCAGCAATCAAAGCAAGGCCTCTATCATTCTGGGCATGAATCGTGGTACTCTACGCAAGAAAATGAAGCAGCACGGATTGCTGTAACTTACTGAACTTAATGCAGAAATGCCAAAACATGATGTATCGGCCCCTGCACCCGAATCAATAAGCCCATCCTCATGAATACAGAACAACCTGTGGTAGTCCGGCGTGCACTGATCAGCGTCTCGGACAAGACCGGCATTGCTGAATTTGCGCGTTCCCTGCATACCGCTGGCATCGAAATCCTGTCAACAGGCGGCACCTTCAAACTGCTGCAAGCAGAAAATATTCCTGCCATCGAGATTGCTGATTACACCGGTTTTCCGGAAATGATGGATGGTCGCGTCAAAACCCTGCACCCAAAGGTCCATGGTGGCATTCTTGCCCGCAGGGATATTGATGCTGCCGTCATGCACGAGCACAACATTCCTCCCATCGATCTGGTCGTGGTCAATCTGTACCCGTTTGAAGCAAGCATTGCCAGGCCGGACTGTGACCTGCCCACTGCCATAGAGAACATCGACATCGGTGGCCCAACCATGTTGCGGGCAGCCGCCAAGAACAATGCCTGGGTAGCAGTGCTCGTCAATCCGGAAGATTACCAGCCGGTACTGCAGGAGCTGGCAGAAAATGCTGGCGCGCTGAGTGCAAAGACCCGCTTCGATCTAGCCGTGAAAACCTACGAACATACCGCAGCCTATGATGCCGCCATTGCCAACTACCTCGGCAAGCAGATTGCCGCCGAAGCAGAACCCGCATCGGTGTTTCCGCGCACCTATTCCACCCAGTTCCGCAAGAGCCAGGATCTGCGCTATGGGGAAAACCCTCATCAGCAGGCTGCTTTCTACACCGAGAAGAATCCTGGCGAAGCCAGTATCAGCACGGCGGTTCAGCATCAGGGCAAGGAGCTGTCCTACAACAATATTGCCGATACCGATGCTGCCCTGGAATGTGTCAAGTCATTCCCCGAGCCGGCCTGTGTCATCGTCAAGCATGCCAACCCCTGCGGTGTCGCCATCGGCAGCTCGATTCAACAGGCCTATGAGCGCGCCTTTCAAACCGACCCGACCTCTGCCTTTGGCGGCATCATCGCCTTCAACCGCGAACTGGATGCCGATACGGCAAAATGCATCATGGACAGGCAGTTCAGCGAAGTCATCATCGCACCTGCTGTTGCTGCGGCAGCGCTGCAGGTGCTGAGCGCCAAACCCAATGTGCGGGTCCTCAGTTGTGGTCAATGGTCACAGCAAAGAGTGTCCGCTCATGATTACAAGCGGGTCAATGGTGGCCTGCTGATTCAGGACCGCGACATCCACCAGATGAATGCGAACGGATTGACAGTGGTCAGTCAGCGCCAACCCAGCGCAGAAGAAATCGACGACCTCCTGTTTGCCTGGCAGGTGGCCATGTTCGTCAAATCGAATGCCATTGTCTATTGCCGCAACAAGCAGACCATCGGCATCGGTGCTGGCCAGATGAGCCGCGTTTACAGCGCAAAAATCGCCGGCATCAAGGCCGCAGATGAAGGCCTGGAAGTCCGTGGCTCGGTCATGGCCTCGGATGCCTTCTTCCCGTTCAGGGACGGTATCGATGCCGCCGCAACAGCCGGTATTGCCGCAGTCATTCAGCCCGGCGGTTCTCTGCGCGATGAAGAAGTCATTGCTGCTGCCGACGCCGCAGGCATGGCCATGGTCTTCACCGGAGTTCGTCACTTCCGTCATTGACTTGAAAGAGAGCAGCATGGAATGAAAGTTCTGATACTGGGCAATGGGGGCCGCGAACATGCCCTGGCATGGAAACTGGCACAATCCCCCCGCGTTGAACTGGTTTATGTGGCACCTGGCAATGCCGGTACAGCTCTGGAGCCAGGTGTCCTAAATGTGGATATCGGCACCATGGACTTTCCCGCACTGACAGCCTTTGTCCGCAATCAGCAGATAGGACTAACCGTTGTTGGTCCGGAGGCACCACTGGTTGCCGGAGTGGTCGATTATTTCAGGGATCAGGGTCTACGCTGTTTCGGACCCGACCAGGCCGCAGCCCGGCTGGAAGGCTCCAAGGCTTTCAGCAAGGACTTCCTGCTCAGGCACGGCATCCCCACCGCCGCTTATCAGCATTTCACTGACGCCGCTGCAGCCATCGATTATGTCAGGCTCAAGGGCACGCCCATCGTCATCAAGGCGGATGGCCTGGCTGCCGGCAAAGGTGTCATCATCGCCCAGGACCAGCAGCAAGCCGAAACCGCCATTCGGGACATGCTCTCGGGGAATCGTTTCGGCAGCGCCGGCAGCCGGGTGGTCATCGAGGAATTCCTGCGTGGTGAAGAAGCCAGTTTCATCGTCATGGTGGACGGAGAACATGTGCTGCCCATGGCGACCTCCCAGGATCACAAGGCACGGGATAATGGTGACCAGGGCCCCAATACCGGCGGCATGGGTGCCTACTCACCCGCACCGGTGGTGACTCCTGAAATCCATGAGCGCATCATGGCCCAGGTCATTATGCCAACCGTGCAGGGCATGCGCCAGGATGGCAATGCTTATACCGGTTTTCTCTATGCCGGCCTGATGATTTCCCCTGCGGGTGACATCAATGTGATCGAATACAATTGCCGCTTTGGTGACCCGGAAACCCAGCCGATAATGCTGCGCCTGAAAACCGATTTACTGACCTTGTGTGAAGCGGCCCTGGAGCAAACTCTGGATCAACAAAGCATTGAGTGGGACAACCGGCCCGCTGTTGGTGTGGTCATGGCCAGCGGTGGTTATCCCGAGGCTTACAGCAAGGGTCACCTGATCAGCGGCTTGGACGAGGCAGCACAGGAAGCCAGCCAACAGGGCTTGACCGCCAAGGTTTTCCACGCCGGCACCCGTCTTGACAACGGACAGGTCTACAGCAATGGCGGCCGGGTGCTCTGCGTCACGGCCCTGGGCAATTCCGTCACTCAGGCTCAAGCTGCCGCCTACCGGATGGTCGGCTGTATCCATTGGGATCAGGCTTTTTGTCGCACTGACATTGCCTACCGGGCCATCACCCGTGAGCAGCGGGACAGTGACCCGGGCGCTGTTTAGCGGACAGTTTGGAGAGAGTGGACTTCTGCGAATGGACTTCAGCGAGTCAATTCCTCAGAGAATGCAGCAGCATCCCGATCGTATAGCGGATCAGGGTGGCATCATCAGGATATTGGCATTCATCAATACTTGCACTGCGTGTCTGCATGATCACACCGTGCAGGGCTCCTTCAAGGAAATTTGCAGTCAGCACCGGGTCTGCAACCCGTTGCCGGCACAGACTGCCGTCCTGTATGCCATTTTCCAGCGCAGTGACCAGCAACAGGTTGAGCTGTTCGCTGCATTTCCTGACTTCTTCAAACAGGGGACACGGTTCATCAGGTAACGGAAAAGTGTTCAAATTGGTCAGCACATCAAAATAATCTGACTGCTCCAGCGAAAACCGGTAATAGGCCCAGCCAAAACCTTCCAGCTGGGCCAGACCGCTGTCCCCGGCAGCGAACGCCGCCTGCAGCCTGAGCAACAGCGCCTGGGCGGCACGCAGCATGATGCCACGCATGATGGCGGCCTTGTCCTTGAAATAAACATAGAGCAGGGCCCTGCTGGCACCGGCATGCAAGGCAATCTCCTCCATGGAGGTACGGGCAAATCCTTTCCCGAAAAAGACCTGCTCGGCCGCATCAAGAATATTCTCGGCTCTGACTTCTTTTTCTCTTTTGCGTCTTGCTGCGTTCATCATTACCATCCGCCCACTCTGTTCCTGCGGCACCACTGCACGCAAGCTCCTCTGGGCAATTGCTGTCAAGGCGGTGGATTATAGCAAATTGTCACCCAGACAACTGCAGCAAATACAAATCCCGGCAAATAGTGGAAGAATTGCCAACCATGGTCTAAATAACAGGTACAGGCTTGGTGTTTTCATCTCGCACCAGGGCTGCCTGCAGAGTTGCTGAGCCTATTATCCTCTGCAAAACACCAGGGCCAGCAAACTACAGACCAGGGTTCAGGGATGACAATTGCAATCCAGAATGCAAATTCAACGCAAGACAACACATTACATCACCTTACAAGGAGTACGCATGATGAATGAATTGACCAGCTGTACCAACAACGCCAATGACGGTGCCCAATGGCCGGCACTGTCCTCCGGAATTCGCGAACTGAGCAGCCAGGAGCTGGCCATGGCCAGCGGGGGGCTGCCGTTCCTGATTCCACCGATAATTGCCACCGGTGTGAAATGGGGTGGGGCAATTTTTGTAGGCACCCTAATCAGCAAAGCCGCTACCCATGTTTATGATGAGTTTATGAATCCAACGCCCAGCTGCCAGATGTAGGCAGGCCCGCGGTCAAGCATTGTTGTGAAGCCATTCTTGTTGCATGGCTTCACAACAGCACCTCATAACAAGCAACAGGATAGCCATGGAAAAAAGACCATTCATTCTTGCCGGAATCATGACCGCTCTTTTCATTCTCGATCCACTCAGCACCCGTTATCTGGTTGTGGCCCTGCCCTCAGGGCAGGAGTTGAACCCGTACGTGGACACATCCAGTTTTTTGCGGCTGCTGTTCAACTACGCGCATGTGATCCCCTATATAGTATTTTTACTCTGCCTGTATTTGGCCGAAAAAATGGCCTGGCAATACAATGAACTGATCCGTCAGAAATCCGTTCGCCTGATGGCGTTTGTGTTCCCACTCTTTTTCATCAGCACCAAAGCGCTAGCCGTCATCAACAACACTTTTCTTGTCTTCGGAGTGAACTCCCCTGTTCTGATGCTGTTGCGCTGGATGACTTTTCTTTCGGATGATCTCTGGCAAAACCTGAGTTACCTGCACCTGTTCATGGCCATCGCCCTCGGTCCGGTGTACTTCAAACTGGCGCGCATGTTCTATGGCAGGGATTCGGCCCCTTGATTCAGAGGTTCCTCAGGTATTTGTTCAGGTATTTCCCTGTGGGTAAAGAACCATCTGAGTGCAGCGAAACAGGGCAAGGGTTTTGCCTGTTTCGCGATGACTGACCACGGCATCCCACACTTGTGTGCTTTTGCCGATGTGTACCGGGCTTGCCGTGCAGTCAAGATGACCATTGCGGGTTGTGCCCAGATGGTTGGACTTCAGCTCTATCGTGGTAAAGCCGTTGGCGCCGGCTGGCAGATTGGCAATACACCCATAGCCGGCACAGGTATCGGCAAGCGTCACTATGCTGCCGGCATGCAGATAACCGTTTGGTGCCATCAACGAGGTCCTGACCGGCAGAAACCCCGCAACACTGTCCAGCCCCACCTTGGTAATGACTATACCCAGGTGGCCAGGCAATTTATCGGCGCCACGCTGATTGAGCTGCTCTTTGCTAATCATGTTCATTGTTATCCCCGGTTGATCAAATGGCATGAGTTTAACCGGGCATCGTGCAAAAGCAAGCCAGGCACCCAGCTCAGCGCCAAACTCTTGCCTGCTGGGCCATTCCTCCTGCTGACAGCCATGTTATAGTCTTCGCATCTGTTGTTCGCATCAAGATTGTTTTCATCAAGGTTGTTTTCATCAGGAGTGCAGGGCTATGCAAATAGGCGTCCCAAAGGAAATCAAGAATCATGAATACCGGGTAGGGCTGACCGTCAGCGCCGTGGCTGAACTTCACAAACGTGGGCATCAGGTGTTTGTCGAAACCGGGGCCGGCTCTGGTGTAGGCATGAGTGATGCCGATTTCACCGCTGCAGGCGCCCAGATTCTGGCGGATGCAGCAGCGGTCTTTGCCCAGGCCAACCTCATTGTCAAGGTCAAGGAGCCCCTGCCTCAGGAGTGCGGCATGCTCCGCCCGGGTCAAACGCTGTTTACCTTTCTTCATCTTGCCGCCAGCCGTGAGTTGACCGAGCAGCTGTTGCGCAGTGGTGCCTGCTGTATTGCCTATGAAACCATTACCGATGCGGCAGGCAGATTGCCCGTGTTGACTCCCATGTCGCAAATAGCCGGACGCCTGTCGGTTCAAGCCGGTGCCGCCCACCTGGAAAAACACAACGGCGGCAGAGGTGTCCTGCTGGGCGGGGCTACCGGCACCACGGTTGGACGCGTGGTCATCATCGGCGGTGGTGTCGTTGGCAGCAATGCCTGCCAGATTGCACTGGGCATGGGGGCTCATGTGGTTGTCCTGGATCGCTCCATCAACCAGCTGGAAAGCCTGACCCAGCGCTTCGGCAGAGGGCTGGAGGTCGTCTATGCCTCCACCGCAAATATCGAGCAGCATGCACCTGCTGCCGACCTGCTGATCGGAGCCGTACTGACGGCAGGGCGCAGTGCTGACAAGGTCATTCCGGCCAGTCTCATCAAGCAGATGAAAACCGGCGCAGTGATGGTTGACGTCGCCATCGATCAGGGTGGCTCTTGTGAAAACTCCAGAGCAACCACGCATGCCGACCCAACATTCGTGGTCGATGGCGTGATCCATTACTGTGTCAGCAACATGCCGGGTGCCGTTCCGGTGACCGCCTCAGAGGCCTTGAGCAATGCCACCCTGCAATACCTGCTGGAAATGGCGGACCAAGGTGTACTCCCAGCGCTGCGCAACAATCCCCATCTGCGTAATGGCCTCAATATCATCGATGGCAAACTGACCAATGAAGCGGTCGCCTCGGGCTTCGGTTTGGAATACGTGGATGCCAGTCTGATGCTGGCCTGATACGCCCATGCTAGAGGCGGGAAAACCACCCGGCAACCTGGGCTGCTTGGTTATCCGCAGGCTGTAAAGTACAATCCCGGTAAAGACCATGAACAGGAGCCTCCAATGCCCCCCTCAGCATCCACGCCAACTTTCTTGAGCCGACTTGACCAACTGATCGTGCAGTTCGATCTGACCCTGCGCACCCTGAATGCAGGCAGCAGCCATGCCAGCAGGGTTTCGCCGGCCCAGGGCCAGACCGACACTGAACTGGATTCTACTGACAGAGATCTTGCAGCGGGGCTGATGCGCATCAATCATACTGGCGAAGTCTGTGCCCAGGCGCTTTACCAGGGCCAGGCGCTGATAGCCAAACTGCCCGATGTGCGTGCGGCCATGGAACAGGCTGCAGCCGAGGAAATCGATCATCTGGCCTGGTGTGAGGAGCGCCTGCAGGAGCTGAATAGCCGGCCCAGTTATCTGAACCCGGCCTGGTATGCCATGTCCTTTGGTCTGGGAGCGGTTGCCGGGCTTGCCGGTGACAAATGGAGCCTTGGTTTCGTCGCCGAAACTGAAGAACAGGTATGCCGGCATTTGCAGGATCATCTGCAGAAACTGCCTCCGGAAGATCATAAAAGCCGCGCCATTCTGGAACAAATGATGCAGGATGAACGACATCATGGCGAAACAGCCAGGCAAGCTGGCGGTGCTGATCTGCCGGCCCCGGTAAAACTGGGCATGGGCCTGATGTCAACTGTCATGAAGCAGCTCAGTTACCGTCTCTGAACAAGGCCACCCTCCCCCTGATTGCAACGAATTGTATCCAGCGCGGGTTTTTACAGCCACCGCAAGGTATATTCCTACCCCTATAAGAAATAACAGAGCTGCCTCCAACAGCCTTCAGGGCATACTGAATGAATTCAAAAAGAACCTTCCTGCCAGTAGCCGGCATTTTTGTATTCATGTTTGTATTCATGGCAACTGCCCATGCCCAGGAAACAGTGCCAGCATTGACAAAAGTAGCTGATGACAGCGCGGCTATTCGCCTCGATGGCATTTTGGATGAAGCAGTCTGGCAACGCGTACCAGCCATCGATGGCATGCGGGTAATCAATCCCGACACCCTGGTGCCCGCCGCCTACCAGACCGAGGTTCGTATTTTCTACACCGAACGCGGCATCTATGCCGGCTTCATGAACCATCAGCCCGCCGATAGCCTGATAGCACGAATGACTTCGCGTGACACCCGGCTTGAGCGGGATGGTGTAGTCTTCAACATTGACCCCTCCGGCGAAGGTTTGTATGGCTACATGATGCGCATCAATCTGGGCGGCTCCAAAACCGATGCGACCATTCTGCCGGAAAGACAGCTCAATCTGCAATGGGACGGCTCCTGGGATGCAGAAACCGCTGTCGTCGAGGGTGGCTGGTCTGCCGAATACTTCATTCCGTGGTCCATGGTGGCCCTGCCGCAACCTTCCGGTGACGTACAACGCATGGGCATTTATCTGGAACGGCAGGTAGGGGCATTGAATGAGACCTGGTCATTCCCGCCTCTGCCCAATACCGTCAATGAATTTCTTTCTGCCTACTACATGATGGAACTGGAAGCCATCGAGCCTCGCACCCAGATTACCTATTACCCCTTTGTGTCAAACACCTATGATGGCATACGCAATGAAACCGAACAGCAGACGGGGATCGAAATATTCTGGCGGCCCACTTCCAATACTCAAATATCTGCCAGCCTGAACCCGGATTTTGGCAATGTCGAATCCGATGATGTCGTCGTCAACCTGACTGCTTTCGAGGTTTTTTTCCCGGAGAAACGCTCCTTTTTCCTGGAGGGGCAGGATGTGTTCAACACCACTCCCCGCTCCCAGGGAGCCAATGGGCCTGGCGGGCCAACCACGCTGCTCAACACCCGGCGCATAGGCCGGGCTCCCTCTTTCAAGATACCGGCCGGCGTAAGCGCCAGAGCAACCGATATCAGCCAGCAGACTGAGCTTCTGGGTGCCCTGAAATTTACCGGACAAAGTGGCAACTGGCGCTATGGGACCATGCTGGCATTGGAAGATGATACGGCCATACGTGGCACTTTTGCCGATGGCACTCCAATAAAGCTGGAAGCTGAAGGTAGAGACTTTTTCATCGCCAGGTTGCTGTATGAAGATACTGCCAATGGTGGCCGTCGCTCTATTGGCTGGATGGGCACCACCATTTCCCACCCTGATATCGAGGCCACCGTCAACGGCATCGACCTGCATTATTTTTCGGCGGATACACGCTGGGTAATGGATGCCCAACTGGTGCACAGCGATGTCGATGGCGAAACCGGCAGCGGAATTTTCGGTGACATCGTTTTCCGGCCAGCACGCGGACGCCAGCATCGGGTTTCACTTACTTACCTCGATGACACCCTGGATCTCAATGACCTGGGTTTCCTCACCCGCAATGACCTGGTGCAGATGGATTATAATTTCTCGCTGACCGAATCAGATATTGAAGGCTTGCGCTCACGCACCACCAGCTTCCAGTTGATCAATCAGTGGAATACCTCAGGCCAGCCTGTGCGCCTGGGCCTGTTTGCCAACCGCAACTACACCTTCCTCAACAACAACAGTCTCAACACCAGCATCCGCTATTTCAATCCACGCATCGATGACCGTCTGGGCAGAGGCACTGGCGAATTCCGCATTCCTGAACGCTGGCAGGCCGTCGTGGGCTGGAGCAGCGACCCCAGCCAGAAACTGGTCTACAGTACGGAATTGAACGCCAGCCAGGAAGATCTGGGTCAAAAACTGCTGACCACCTCAGCCGGCATCAATTATCGCCCTGTCGATAATTTTTCCCTGGGCATAGATGTGGCTTATACCGACAGGGAAGGCCTGCTGCAGTTCATGGGTTCCAATCGCTTCACCAGCTTTGAGGCCAATCAATGGTCGCCCCGGGTGACCATGGACTACTTCATCAATGCCGATCAACAGTTGCGCTTCAGCCTGCAATGGACGGGTTTGAAAGCGCACGAAGACAAGTTCTTTCTGATGGATCCTGATCGTCTCGACTTTTTGGAGGAAGTTGCCAAACCCGGGTTGGTGTCGGACAGCTTCACCATCAGCCAGCTCACATTCCAGGCTCGCTATCGCTGGGAAATAGCTCCTTTATCCGACCTGTTCGTGGTTTATACGCGCGGTGGCAACCTGCCCCGAAACACCGACGATAGTTTCTCCGGGCTGCTCAGCGACGCCTTTACTGACCCTATCGTCGAAACCCTGGTGGTAAAACTCCGCTACCGCTTCGGTTCCTGAGCGATAACCCCCTCTTCATCTGACCGGAAAAGAAAAGAACTGATCCGGAAAAGGTTCATCCCGCAAGGTGTAATGCCACCATTCCTGGGCATAGTTGTCAAAGCCGACCGCGCTCATGATGTCCCGCAGCAGATGTCGGTTCTGCAAGGCAGTTGGCCCGACAGCAGGATTATCGGTGTGTGACAGCTCGTCAAAACAATCATATCCGGTACCCATATCGATGCTGTTGTCGGGATAGCGCAGGTCTGCCGGCGCCCGGCAATCATATGCACTGGCTGGCTGTGATGCTGCCGGTGAACTGCTGGCATAGGGAACAAGCGTCAGATCAACCGTGCTGCCTCGGCTATGACCCGAACGTTCGGCAATATACCCGCGAGAAAACAGTTCTTCCTTGGGCACGTCCGGATAAAAGCGGTTTTGCATGGCGAGCTGCTCTGGATCAACCGCCCAGGCAACAAAATCATCGACCGCCGTCTGTGGCCGATAGCAATCATACACTTTCAGCGCATAGCCCAGCTGCATGCCCTGTTGCTGCGCCACCAACAGGGCCTGTGCTGCCGGAGTGCTCAGAATGCAGGCGGGTGCCAGGTAGCCGGCAACAGGCCGGCCGATGAAATTGTTCTCGCCGGCATAGCGAATATCCTGCCCAACGGTCGGACTCAATTCTGCCAGCCTGACAAACCCGGCAGGAAGCGAGCCCGGCTCTGTCTCAACACCACATGCCGGGATCAGAACCGACAGCAAACACAGCAGTATGCGCTCGATTGTTCCAGATAGCTCAGCCATGTTCATTCCTCCTGTCATCTGGCTATCATGTTACCGCCATTCCACGCTGGATGCCTGCCGGATTTGGTGTTCTAATACCCGCCTGATTCATGCTTGACTGCTTTTCGAACTCAACTGCAAGGGAATAGACATGTCCACCACGATATTTCGCAAAACCTTTTCCAGCGCAATTCTGTTGGGTGCCCTGCTGGCCTTGCTGCCAGCAGCCTACGCCCAGATCGATCAGCGTCGCCTCGATGCCATCACTGCCGACCTGCAATCCCGGATCGATGCCGGACGCCTGTCCGGTGTTGTGGCCATGATCGCCAAAGACGGTGAAATTGTGTTGCATACGGCTCTGGGCTACCAGAACATTGAAGACCAGGTGCCGATGAACCGGGATACCATTTTTCGCATTTTCTCCATGACCAAACCCATTGCCGGCACGGCCCTGATGATGCTTTTTGATGAGGGTCGTTTCCAGCTCGATGACCCGGTCGAACAGTACCTGCCCGAGCTGGCCGGGCTGCAAGTATTTGTCTCCCGCAACCCGGATGGCAGTTTTGTTACCGAACCTGCTGCCCACCCAATGACCATCCGCGAACTGATGAGCCACACCGGTGGCCTGGTCTATATCCCCCCACTTTCCCGGGGGCCGGTCCCGGACGCATATGTGGAAGCGGGCATCCTGAACCGGGACACTCCGCTGGCAGCGATGACGGCTGCACTCGGCAAGCTTCCCCTCAATCACCAACCCGGCTCACAATGGGTTTACAGTGTCTCGGTTGATGTCCAGGGGTATCTGGTGGAAGTGCTGTCCGGACAGTCCTTTGATGTCTTTTTGCAGGAACGGCTGTTCGCCCCGCTGGGCATGAAGGATACGGCCTTTTATGTTGATGCCCAAAAAGCAGAGCGGCTGGCCCGCCAATATGCCCCCTTGCCCACTGGTGGTTTACAGCGCACGGATAACGGCGACTTTCTGCACAAACCCGCCTTTTTTTCCGGTGGTGGTGGCCTGACCTCTACTGCTGCCGATTACATGAAATTTGCCCAGATGCACCTGAACAAGGGGGAGCTCGATGGTGTGCGCATTCTTTCCGAGAATGCAGTCAACATCATGCGCAGCAATCAGCTACCTGACCATATCGACGCCATCAGCCCGCTTTATCCGGGCAATGTCTTCGGGGTCGACTTCGCCATTGTCGATGATCCAGCGGTATTCAATGGAGCTCCCAAGGGCACACACTGGTGGTGGGGCATCGCCGGCAGCTGGTTCTGGATCGATCCGGTCGAGAATATCGTATTTGTAGGGATGATCCAGAATGACGATATCCTGTACTCACTGCAGGTTCACAGTGCCATGCGTACACTGTTGTATCAGCCTCTGCCCTGAAGACAAAGGATGATTGTGGCCGCTGCAGAGAGAAAAATCATACTCAGCGCCAGAGCAATATCCAAGAGCTATGTCATGGGAGAGGTGACTGTGCATGCCTTGCGCAAGGTCAGCCTCGACCTGCACGAAGGAGAACTGCTGGTGCTGCTGGGAGCTTCCGGCAGCGGCAAGTCAACCCTGTTGAATATATTGGGCGGACTGGATACGGTCAGCAGCGGTACGCTGTTTTATCACCAGCAGGAACTCACCGCCGCCAGCCAGCGTGAGTTGACCCATTACCGTCGCCAGCATGTCGGCTTCGTCTTCCAGTTCTACAATCTCATTGCCAGCCTGTCTGCCCGGGAAAACGTCGCCCTGGTTACCGATATCAGCGAACACCCGATGCGGGCCGAAGAGGCACTGGAGCTGGTTGGCCTGAGTTCGCGGCTTGATCATTTCCCGGCCCAGTTGTCCGGAGGCGAGCAACAACGGGTGGCAATCGCCCGCGCAATCGCCAAGAGACCGCAGATTCTGCTTTGTGACGAGCCTACCGGCGCTCTGGATGCACAAACCGGCAAACTGGTGTTATCGGTCCTGGACACAGTCAACCGGGAAACCGGAACAACGACAGCCATCATCACTCATAATGCAGCCATTGGCAGCCTGGGCGACAGTGTGGTCTACATGAGCAGCGGCGAGATCATCAAACGGCATGACAATGCCCAAAGAGCAGCAGTCGATTCCGTACAATGGTAAGCAGAACACCCAGGTGCAAGCAAAAGAATGAAAGCACTGAACCACAAATTAGTACGGGAATGCTGGCATCTTAAAGGACAGCTGTTTTCCATTGCACTGGTGGTTGCTACTGGCGTCATGACAGTGATCACCATGCGTGGCAGTTACGAATCTCTTGTTGCCGCGCAGATGAGTTATTACCATCAAACCCGTTTCGCCGATGTCTGGGTCTCATTGCGCCGGGCTCCAAATACCCTGCGTGATCAACTTGCCTCTCTGCCTGGTGTCGCGCTGGCAGACACACGCATCAGCCTGCTGGCAAATCTGGACATCGAGGGTCTGGATGCACCGGCAAGAGCACGCATGGTTTCCCTGCCTGAAAGCGGACGACCCATACTGAATGATCTGATTCTGCGCAACGGCCGCTGGCCAGCAACAGGGGCACCTGACGAGATCATTATCAGCGAAAAGTTTGCTGCTGCCCGCAGACTGCTTCCTGGTGACACTATCAAAGCCATCATCAATGGCCGTTCCCAGCAACTGGATATTGTCGGCATAGCAATTTCTCCCGAGCATTCCTTTTCTGTTCCACCTGGCTCTCTTTTGCCTGAAGATGATCGTTACGGCGTGCTGTGGATGAATGAACAGGCGCTCGGACCGGCCTATGATATGGCAGGCGCCTTCAATGAAGCCTATGTCACTCTGGCGCCTGACGCCGATGAACTGGCAGTGCTCAGCCGGATCAATTCCCTGTTGCAACCCTATGGTGGACTGGGAGCATACCCACGCGCCGATCAGGCTTCCCATCTGATGCTGCAAGGTGAACTGGATCAGAATCGGGTCATGGGTACGGCGATACCGATTATTTTCCTGAGTGTTGCCGTGTTCCTGTTACATCTGGTACTGGGCAGACTGATTGCCACCCAGCGCGGCGAAATCGCCGTACTCAAGGCCTTCGGCTATCATGATGCCGAAGTGGGTATGCATTTTCTGCTGTTCGCCATTATTGCCGGCGGCAGTGGAGCACTCCTGGGTACCGCTGGAGGAGTGGCCCTGGGCGAAGCCTATATTGACATCTATCGCCAGTATTTTGATCTGCCTGAGCTGAGCTACCGGTTGAGTCCGCGTCTATTGATGACCGCCGTCATCCTCAGTCTGGGAGGCGCCATTACCGGCGCCCTGGGGGCTGCCCACAAGGCAGCGGCCCTGCCCCCCGCAGAAGCGATGCGCCCGGAACCTCCGGCCAGTTTCCAGCCCGGACTGCTCGAACGTGTTGGTCTGGGCCGCCTGTTGCCGGCTTCCGGCCGGATGATTCTGCGCAATCTGGAACGCAAACCCATGCAGGCTTTCTTCTCAGCCCTGGGGGTTGCCTTTTCGGTAGCGATTCTATTGATCGGGCTATTCATGTTTGACGGTATCGAGCGGCTGATGGATCTGCAGTTTCGTGAAATCCAGCGCGAAGATGTCAGTGTCAGTTTTCAACAGAATGTCGCCGCATCGGTTGCCCATGACCTGAGCCGTTTACCCGGAGTCCGCCGGGTGGAAACCTACCGCTTTGCTCCGGTCCGTCTGCATAATGGACATTTGCAGACGGAGACCGCCATCCAGGGTATGGCTGGAGATGGTCAGCTGCGCAGAATCATCAGTAAGCGTGCAAAACCCTTTCCACTGCCTGCCTCGGGTCTGGTCATCAGCAGTGTGCTGGCCAGAGAGCTGCGTCTTGAACCCGGGGATCAGGTGAGAGTGGAGCTGCTGGAAGGCAAACGTCAAACCCGCAATATTGTTCTCGCAGGCATCATTGAAGATTACCTGGGGTTATCAGCCTATATGGAGAAGGAGGCACTGGCCGAATTGAGCGGGGAAAAAGCAGTAATCTCCGGTGCCTGGCTGGCGGTGGATGCCAACGCCATTGAGGCTCTTTACCGCAATCTGAAACAAATTCCCCTGGTTGCCGGCATCAGCTCCCCGGCCTCCATGCTGGCAACATTTGAAACAGAAATGGCGCAGAATATCTTTGTCTCGGTGGCATTCATCGTGGGCTTTGCCAGCGTGATCGCCATTGGCGTCATCTACAATGGGGCGCGCATCGCGCTGTCAGAACGGGGGCGGGAGCTGGCCAGCCTGCGGGTCATGGGTTTCCATCGTAATGAAGTCGCGGTATTGTTGCTGGGAGAGCAGGCAGTCATCACCTTGCTGGCAATTCCCCTGGGTTGGCTGATTGGGTATTTTATTGCTCTGGCCCTGGTCAACAGCCTGGGGACCGATATGTTCAGAATCCCGTTTGTCATCAGTGCCCGTTCTTATCTGTTCTCCGCCGGTGTTACCCTGGTAGCGGCAACGGCAAGCGGCATTCTGGTGCGTCGGCGCCTGGATGCAATCGATCTGGTCAGTGTGCTGAAAACAAGGGAATAAGGAAAAGCCATGAAGATCAAAAGGTTCAGCAAACCACTCCTGCTGCTGGCATTTTTTGCGCTGGGTGTGCTGTGGCTGCTCGATCGCTCCCAACCAGGGCTGGCAGTCAGCCTCGGGGAGGTGATCCCCCGCCACCTCGTGGTCACTGTACGGGAACAGGGACGCACCCGGGCCAGGGAACCCTATACCATTGCCGCGCCTGTCAATGGGCAACTGTTGCGCACCGACCTGCGTGAGGGCATACAGGTGGAAAAGAACCAGGTGCTGAGCCATATTGCCATCGCTCCGGAAAATCAGCGCACCGCTGCCACACTCAGGGCGAATCTGGAAGCGGCCCAGGCCCGTCTGAACGCAGCCCAGTCCACGCTTCAGGAAGCCGAGGGCCAGCTCCAGCGCAGTCAGCGCGAAGCGGCCAGACGACAGAGCCTGTTTGATGAAGGTATGATCGGTGCGGAAGAAAATGAACTCTACCGCCAGGCCTATGTGTCCGCCCAATCACGCCTGCTGGCTGCCCGTGCCACTCTGCGCGCCAGTGAGGCCGAAGTAAGCAGCGCCAATTCCCAATTGATCGGTATCACCGCCGACAATGACACGCCCACAATTCCAGTTCTGGCTCCAGTCTCCGGGACTCTGCTGCGGGTTTATGAAAAAAGCGAACGGGTGGTGGTGGCTGGGACACCCCTGTTCGAACTCAGCGACGGTAATGCGCTGGAACTGGTTATCGATCTGCTGACCCAGGAAGCCGTACTGGTCTCTCCAGGAGATTCCATCCAGATCGAAGGCTGGGGCGGCAACACGGTTCTGCCTGGACGGGTTCTGTATGTGGAACCAGAAGCCTTCACCAAGTTTTCCGCTCTTGGGGTGGAGGAACAGCGCGTGAATGTGATCGGAGAACTGCTGACCAGCGACATTCCTCTTGGTGCGGGTTATCGGTTTGAAGCAGCAATAATAACCTGGGAACAGGAGGATATACTGACCATACCTGCCGCTGCACTGTTCCGGCGCGAGGGTAACTGGCATGTCTTTGTGGTCGAAGAAAACACGGCCCGGCTTCGCCAGGTGGGTATCGGCCAGCGCAATCAGGAATACGCACAGGTTCTTGATGGACTCAGCACTGGTGACAGGGTGATTCTGTTTCCTTCTGACCAGGTTGAACACGGAATCCCGGTCAGTTTTTGATTCAGTGCGTCACATGCACGTCCAGGTCCAGGCGCAACAGACGACTGCCGTCCAAAACCACGCTGCCCCGGTACCTCTGCTCACCGGTCGATGAAAACTCGAACTCATAAGTGCGTTGCCATTGCAGGCTGCCACTTTGCCCCCTGTGCAGCCGCATTTTGCGCAGCACAACACTCTGGTCGAGCAATTGCAGCTCCAGTTGCTGGCAGCGCTGCCAGGCATACTCCAGCGCCACGGTCTTGTAGCCCCGCGCCTGCCACCAGTAACTGACGCCCAGCACCAGGAAAGCAAGCAGGCTGATATCGGTCAATGTCAGCATTCGCCACCTCGGACCGGAAGTATATACCGGAAT
>JAVVEG010000008.1:0-137064 GCA_032251455.1 Pseudomonadales bacterium
GAGCGGCCCCCTCCTAAGGGGCAGGTCGCAGGTTCGAACCCTGCCCGGGGCACCAATAAAAACAGGGTCTGCGCTGTATCCTGCCACCAAATGGACGATAAGTCGTTATACAAGTAGACGCTAGTAAAACCAACAAATGGACGCTATTATACCAAGCAAATGGACGCCATGAAGGAAGGCGCGATAAATGCGTATCGACTTCTACCCCAGAGCCATCCAGAACCGGCTTCAGACAGCACTTGCTGACACCCCCGTTGTTTGCCTGCTGGGTCCCCGCCAGTCCGGAAAAACCACGCTCGCGCGCAGTCTGGAGCACGAACGCGCCTACATCACCCTGGATGACGCCGCTGTGTGCCAACTGGCCAATGAAGATCCGGACGGGTTCGTACAAAGCCTGCCGGATCAGGTGACACTGGATGAAGTACAGCGAGCGCCCGGCCTGCTGATTGCCATAAAAAGCGCGGTAGATCAGGAACGGACACCAGGGCGCTTCCTTTTGACTGGGTCAGCCAACCTGCTACTTCTGCCAAAGGTACAGGACTCACTTGCCGGGCGCATGGAAGTCCTGCATCTGCATCCGCTTTCAATGGCCGAGCTGCACCAGAGGCCACCCACTTTTCTCACAACATTGCTGGAAGGCGGCTTCCGCACACAGATTGCCGAAACCAACCCGGACGTACCAGCCCTGGCCGGCCTGCTGTGCAAAGGTGGTTATCCAGAACCTGTACAACGCAGCCTGGTGCGAGCACGGCAATGGCACCGGCAATATATCAATGCCATCATCCAGCGCGATGTACATGACATAGCCAACATCCATGACGAAGACACCATGGCGCGCCTGATCGAATTACTTGCCTACCGAACAGCCTCACTACTCAATATCAACAACCTAGCTCAAGAGCTTGGCGCCCAACGGCAAACAACGGAGAAATATCTCAGCATTCTGGAGCGGCTGTTTCTGATACGGCGTCTGCCCGCTTGGCACCGCAATCATGCGAAACGGCTGGTAAAGGCACCCAAGATACACATCGTGGACTCAGGCCTTGCCGCGACACTCAGCAAACTGGCACCCGATGACTGGATGACGCAGAGCACCGCGTTTGGTCATCTGTTGGAGAGTTTTGTGCTGCAACAGATCGTCTGCCAGGCCAGTGTATTGGACGAGGAGTTGCGCCTAACGCACTACCGGGACAAAGATCAAGTTGAGGTGGACATAGTTATTGAGCGTGGCCGAGAGGTGTGGGGCGTGGAGGTCAAGAAGGCAAGTACGGTTGATAGAAACAAGGATGGCACTGGTTTGAAACGCCTTGCAGATCGGGCCGGGAAGGATTTCAAGGGGGGCGTGCTGCTGTATGGCGGGGGTTATGTGCTACCTGTTGGTGCCGACAAATGTTTCGCCTGTCCCGTTGGAAAACTTTGGGAGGGTTAGGGCTTTACATCCTCTTGCACACCAACATCACAACCCAGAAAACTTAATCAATTAAAGCCGCAATCAAGCTGATATTCGCTGCGCTGACACCATGCTCTTTGGCGAGCACGGGCCACCCGGCAAGTGCTGTTTGCGTTTGTTCGATAATTTCGCTGATACGAGGCCTGGCAATTTTTGCTGCCTCTCCCAGCTTAATCAGATGGGCAATACCGGGGTTGCGCCCCTCGCCCATCACCATGGTGCTCTGCTCTCCCTGCGGCCCTGATGAAAATGTCAGGTCATATGCGGGCGACAGATGCCATTGCCCTTCAGGCCCCATTAGAAAACTGAAGTTTTTTGAATGGTCGTCACGGTTATGTGCCAGCACATTAAACACGGCCAGGCGATACATTTTCTCCACTTCCCGTATGTCCCGGGTGAGCTGGCTGCTCAGCGCAATCAGGTCTTCATAATCCAGCGCGGGAGTGCGAAAATCCGAATGCAGAAGGCCACAGGCAGTATGCATGTGAAAGCGCCTTTCACCGTCTCTATCAAATCGTTTGACAGCAAAATAGCCGGCACTCTGTGCGGCCGGGAACAGGTGAACATCAGGCATGGCTATGCCAGCTTCCTTTGCCATCAAGGCATACACATATTCAACAGCGCCCGCATCTGCAGCATCCTGAGAATTTGCAAATTTAACAATCCAGGGTACATATCCGCCAGCCATATCATGCACACCATGAATGATGCGTTGACGGGTGCTGTCCAACCCAATAAGTGCCTTAGGCCGTGCACCTGCCGATGAACCGTTCAAGGCCAACAGCTCGTTCAGCACCTCATCAGCTGCCCCTTCCAACACCTGCCGTGCCTGCTCCGCGAATTTGTCGAGGCTGATGACTTCGTCACCGGATTGTTGTGTGCTGAGGTCAGGCTCATACACCAATGCCCCCATTCCGAAATGCCCTGCATGCGCCAAGCGTTCCAGCGGCGAAATATCTGCAGGCAAAACACCTTTAGAGCGCAAAAGCCGATCAAACAGCAAACGCCCCCAGCCATCGGGCAGACTATCGTTAAAAACGCCCGCCAGTCCTTCAAACGGTTGCGGGTCGAAGCTAACAAGACCCGACTTCAAAGGCAGGTGGAAAGGTGAAATCTCCAAACCGCTTTTAATGAATGTGCCGTCATACTCAAAATAAATTTTGCGCTCACGTATCGCCATTCGGCCAACAGATTGCACACCGGCGCCAAAATTCAGCCCGACCTTAAGTTCCATAACAGACAGCGGTTTGCTCATTTGCGACGACCTCGTTGGCGCTGAGGCGTCTGCTTGGCGCTCAACACCTCATCAATCGAAGTAAATTCTGAGGACTGGGCCTGCGTTGCCTTAATGACTTCCTCTAAACCACCCAGCACCATGAGCAGCTTCAGGAATGATTCCAGTGCAATCTGTCCTTTTTGCTCAAACTTGCGCAATGTGGGTAGAGGCACACCGGAGCGCTCCGCAAGCCCCTGTTGGGTAAGCTCCCTGGCCAGCCGCCGCTGGCGAACATTCCCAGCCAGCCTCATTTGCGCTTTTGCAGACGTGATAAGTAACATCAATGTATTACCAGTTAATGTAAATAGCAGTTTGTCAATATTATGGTATTAGTAATGAGGTCTTACAAGGAAATGATGCTGAATCGCCAGCAATGAGGGTATTTTAGGCGGTATCCGAGTTACACCCCGGCATTCCCGCACAATGTCATTGATTCTGGCCGGCGTCACAAGGATTAGCGCCAATAAAAATGACCGACGCAGGTTTGTAAGTCTTTGGGTGCAAGGGTTCACGCATTTCCAGCAAGCGAAATCCGTTAGCTGAAAACAGTGCCACCCAACTTTCGAGTGTTCTGAAATACCAAGGGGCTGGATCAATAAAATCCGAGCCAAAACCAGCCCAGGAGCCTTCGCGCCAACCGTCGAGATAAGGCAGATCGCCAGCGAACACAGGGTGAAGCGTTTGCACGATAAAAACACCGCCCGGTTTCAGATACGCTGGGACAGCCTTAAATAGAGCATCGACTGACTCTTTTCCGATGAGAGAAAAATTGCAGACGACAACATCAAATAAACCTTCAATCTCACCAGCAGCAACAGCTGCATAAGATGCAACCAGGAAATGGCCTCCGCCAGCATTTTTAGCCTGGTCAATGAGATCTGGCACCCCATCAACTCCGACTAAATCTGTTACATGAGGCGCAAGTTCACGGATAAGCCATCCCTCGCCACAACCGATATCAAAAACCGATCTGGGAGAATATCTCAACACAGCCTCGACGATAGCTTTGTCTGTACTCAGCCTGCGGCTCTCGATCTGACCACCCCGTATCGTCACAGCCCACTGAGACGCATTTTTCTTCCACGAATCAATTATTTTTTCATCACTGTACGGGTTCATCGAGCAATCCACTTAAAGCCTTGAATCAGAGGAGCTTGTAAATCCTGTATGTCATGCATGCACGTATATCGTGCACACAATTTCATGGAAACACCAGACACTCCTTGCTGCAGATGCTCCTTGCTGCAATTTGCCCTCATTGCCTGCATCCCCCTGGAATGTGAAATCGGGCATGGCGGTCATCTTTGTGCTAAGCTCTGTAAGACGTTGTCATACATTCTACGGAGTTCCCATGAGTACATTAACCATACGAATAGATCACGAGCTTGAAGTTGACCTGGAAAGACTGGCCAAAGCACGCCACCAAAGCAAAAGTGAAGTGGCCCGCAGCCTGTTGCGAGCCAGTTTGATACGTGAATCGCTACGCCAGTTGCAAGACGACCTTGGGCCGCAGGCACGGGCCGCGGGCTGGCTAACGGAGGATGATATTCTGCGTGATGTGTCGTGAGGGTATTCCTGGATACCAATGTATGGCTGTCAGCCATCGTTTTCCCCGGTTTATGCTCGGAGCTGCTAACCGGCATCATTGAATCGGACCACACCTTGCTGACCAGCGCACTGATCCACACCGAAACCTGTGACGTCATCCGACGCAAATTCCAGCGAAACAATCAATCCATTGCGCTTTTCGAACACATTTGGCACGAGGCGGAGCGTGTTGCCGACTGCGTTGATCCCATTGACGATGCCGATGCCCGACTCATCTCTGCCGCAATCACAGCTAAAGCCGAACTATTTGTTACGGGTGACCAGCGTGTACTGGGTTGGAATCCGCGCGGGGATATGCGCATCATCTCGCCTCGGGAGGCTTGGGGATTGCTGTTTAGGCCTGAGCACTGAGCGCAGCAATGCCTGAAGCTCCTTCAAGCGCTCTTTTTTGCCTGGTCGCCCACCCATATATCCTCATTTATCATGTGATTTTTTGTGCTTTAACCTGACTACGCTTTTTCTCAGACAGCAAAACTAAGGCTCCTGGATCGCTATTTATAATTTTTTCCAACGTCAAAATCAGTTGATCCCTTGAAACAGTAACCCACCTGCTTTTGCCCATCGCGGCACCCAGAAAGACTGCACTAACAGTAGCAAGCAAAATGGTGTATTCGTGGCTTAGATTGAGGGCTTCAAGAATAATCAATAAGGATAATGCCGCTAACGACAGCACCTCCAATATCACGATAGATGCGGGCTTGGATGGTTTTGTGTTCGCCAAGTTTTGTCATCGTTAATTCCAGTGCGCCTGCCAGTTGGCAAATTCAGAGGGTCGGATCCTGTAGCGGGCCGTATTGCCTTCATGCAGACTCATAAGCTCTGTCTCTACCACCTCAACAAAACGCATCTGTTCAGATGGATTCAATTTGCTCTCAGCGACCTTGCGAATATAGGCAACCGCCTGTTGTTTGTGCATGGCGTCGATCACAATCTTTTTAATCGTCTCGCCAATCAAGTCCCGGTGGCGCAGCCGGAACGGGTCCGGCTCTCCCAGTGAGCGTCGCACCGCCGCATAGCGAGCACAGGATCTCTCATAGGCCCACACAAAAACATCGCGCAGAAGTTCGATACGGTTTAACTCGTACACACCCAACAAACCATCAATATAGACCTGTACCGGCACATCCACGAACGACAGGGGCGACAGGTTGTGCCGTATCAACGGAATATTGGCGGCCAAACGCGATACCCGCTTGTTCACATCTTCGAAAGGCTGCAAGTAAGGTATGTGTACACAGACAAAAAACGCCTGCTCGAAGGGGTCTTCAATCGCAGCGGCGGTACTTAATATCAGATCAAAGCATTCCTCAATCAACTGCGGCGCTTCCAGCGGGTGAAACACCGTACCCCCTATTGCCACCGGAATATGGCGCAAGCGCCCCACTGCCTGCGGATCTTCCAACAGATTATCCGCCAGCAGCGCATGCACATTCTGAATGGTATAGCGGTTGAAGCCGGTTTCTTCGGCCTGCTCTACCAACAGGTTGATGGCAGCCTTGTGATTCAGAATCATCTGCGCCTCTTCGGCGTTTTTACCTGCTGCGGCCTCACCCAGCTCCAAAAGCCGTTCGGTCTCCAGCAATGAATAGGTGTTACCTTCAAGACGACTGGAGTTCCAGGACAGATCTATCAGCAAACGATTCCAGATTTTCTTCGCATAGGTGCCGGCCGGTTCCACCTTCTTCACAGATTGACCCAAGGCCAGAAGCCGCTGCCGCAGTGGTGCGGACAAATAGAAACTCTGATTGGGCCGGTACTGATCAAGGAATTCCCGGTTGTATCCAACCGGATTGCGCTGCTGAACTGGCGCACGAACATGCTGCAGAATTTCCCGGCCTTCGGCAGAGACAGGTAATTGAGCCTCAGCCTGATCGCCAAGCGCAATGCCGTCGGTGATGCTGACATTAATTACCCCGCCCTTGCTTTCCGGCAAGCGGTAACGGCTGGCTCTGGCCTGACCCTCCTGTTGCAACCGCCCCTGTGCAACCAATGCCGCCACCCGACGCTGCAAGGTGCGGTGTGGCATAGCTGTTTGCAGTGAAGCCACAATATCACCAATAGAGGCTGCCTCACCCCGCTTGGCGACAGCTTCGACAATAGCCTCAAGCTCCTCTTCAGGGACCTGTCTGGCCATATTGTCCCTCCCCGGTGGTGTGATATGAATAGTGGCGCGATACACCGAATTGCGCCACATTAACTTATTTAGTGGCGTAATTCAATGCTTGCGCCATATAACCGCGCCTTGGTGGCGTGATTTATCTGCCCGGCCAATCTTCAGGCACCAACTTAAGACCGCTACGCCACCACCTCAACCGCTTTGAAGATCAACTCAAACATCCTCCTCAGATCGTGCCTGTCATCATCGCCTGACTCTTCAATTGATCTGTCAACGGCTGGCTCTGGAGGAAAATATACTTGCGAGGATTGATCCAAGAACAGGAACCTGGGGACCGGACGCTTCTGCATAGCTTTCAGGCCCCTAAAGCATTATCACCCGGAAATTCAACCCCAGCATTGCCCGCCTCTGCTAACACCACGTAGTATCAAACTAATTTCAAATGAACCCAAACGGCCCCTGCTCCGTCTTATCAACAAGCACTTACTGCGAGCAAGTTGATGCATCAGTCTGAAGAGGATTTTCTGGTAATGACAGCACAGGGAGGTGACCTGCGGGCCATCGGTATGCTTTATCGTTATTATTATCAACGGCTATCTCGCTACGCCTATAAAATTGGTGGAACCCGCGAACTGGCCCAGGAGGCTATCCAGGATGCCTGGATAAGGGCAATGAAAACCCTCACTCGGCTGGAAGACCCTCGTGCTTTCCGCAGTTGGATGTATACCCTGGTTCGCTGGCGGGTTATTGACCTTCTGCGCACCGCCGACCGCTACTGCCAAGAGCAGGAAGAACCTTTGGACCAGGCGACAACGCTTGAAGTGGATGACGAGGGTCCGGAGGCATTGCGACTGGCCATTAATCGCTTGCCTTCGCTGGAAAGGCAAATAATCCATTTATTCTATCTGGACGAGTTGCAGGTCAAGGAGATTGCAAGCGTTTTGAATATAGCCAGCGGCACAGTGAAATCAAGACTCAACCGAGCGAGAAAACTGCTCAGGCAGCGCTTTAAAATCAATTAATCTATTGACCGGAGACAAGACAATGGGTATAGACGATAGAATCAAGAAAGAGCTGGAAAATGAAGCGAAGGACATTGATGAACTGCTGATCGACAAGCAGGGTATTGTCGGCCTGGGCATGGACGCTTTCAGAGGCGGATTACGCCAGTGGATGATCCTGGCCACGGTGGTGATCTTTCTGGTTTCTGCGGCTATGCTGTGGAGTGCTTATCGGTTCTACCTTGCCGAGAATATTGATGAGCGCATTTTCTGGGGTGTTTGGTTTATTATCAGCCTGACCGCGCAAGCCGCATTGAAGCAATGGGCCTGGATGGAAGCCAGACGCATTGCCACACTGCGCGAAATCAAGCGGGTCGAAATTGCCGTTGAGCGACTGACATCAGCCATCCAGAATGCCAAAGTATAAAGAGCAAGCATAGCGAGAAAACATAAAGAGTATGATAAGCAAACCGTACCTATGGAAAAACAATGCGCCCGATAAAGAATGACAAGAACAGCGATACCTCCATCCCGACAGATCCCTCGCGGCGCGCGCTGCTGAAGAATGCCGGTTTGCTGGGTGCCGTAGCTGGTTTCACGGCAGTGCCACCCGTCGCTGCACAAACAACGCAAACCACCATTCCCCTGCGCGAAGCACTGGAAAACCTGACCGCCCTGGAGGCCGGGATGCTGGATGTCATTGCCGATCGCATCCTGCCTGCGGACGAGAACGGTCCGGGTGCGCGTGAAGCCAGGGCCGTGCATTACATCGATCGTGCCCTGGCTGCCCACCACCGGCGTCACCGCACAGCCTACACTGACGGTCTGCAGGCCCTGCATGAACACGCTATGGCAACGCAGGGCAAACCATTGACCGCGCTGACTGCCGCAGAGCAGGACAAGCTGCTGATTGCGCTTGAATCCAGCCAGGTCAGCGGCGCTCCCACCTCTTTTTTCAGCATTCTGCGCAGCCATGTCCTGGAAGGCACATTCAGCGATCCTTACTACGGCGGCAACCACAATTTCATCGGCTGGGACCTGCTGCGTTATCCGGGCGTACGTCTGGGCAGCACAGCTGCTGATGTTGCCCAGGGTGCTGCCCTGCCTCCATCCCGACAGTCGGCCTACGACCATGCCCTGTTTACCAAGTCTGCAAACAATCAGAATCAGGGTGCAAGGTGAGGTGAAGGAGATGAGCAGATGAAGCAAAACCTGCCCAAAACCGATGTGGTCGTGATCGGCCTGGGTGCCGCCGGTGGTGTTGCGGTTTTACCCCTGGTCGATGCCGGGCTGGACGTGATCGGCCTGGAAGCGGGCGGCTGGCTCAGCGACAGGGATTTTGCACCGGACGAGGTCCGCAACAATATCCGCGACTGGCCTCAGTCCGTACAGAAAGCCAATCAGGAAGTACCCACTGTCCGTGCCAGTGAAACCGACACCGCCACCCAGGGTAACGGGCATCCCATGATGAATGCCGTGGGCGGCACCACCCTGCACTATTGGGCACAAAGCTGGCGCCTGAACCCCTGGGATTTCAAGGTGCTCAGTGCAACCACAGCGCGCTATGGGGCCTCACGCCTGCCGGCGGAAACCACGGTCGAAGACTGGCCTTTTGACTATGCGGAACTGGAACCGTACTACGACAAGGTTGAGTACGCCATTGGTGTTTCCGGGCAGGCTGGCAATGTGCAGGGTCGTATCGATCAGCGCGGCAATATTTTCGAGGGGCCGCGCAGCAGGGAATTCCCCATGCCTGCCCTGCGCAGTTCACCGTTCACCGAGTTGATGTCCGGTGCGGCACGGGGTCTGGGCTGGAACCCTTTTCAGGGGCCAGCTGCAATCAACAGTCAGGTCTATGATGGCCGCCCCGGCTGTCTGTATCACGGGTTTTGCAATCGTGGCGGCTGCCATGCCCAGGCGAAAAATTCCACCGCCATCACCACCATTCCCAAAGCCCTGGCCTCGGGCCATCTGGATGTTGTCACCCATGCACGGGTAACCCGCATCGTCACCGACACTGACGGCAGGGTGACCGGTGTCGATTACCTCAAGGGCGGTGAAACCTACTTCCAGCCGGCCGATGTGGTGTTGCTGGGCAGCTATACCTACGAGAATGTCCGGTTGCTGCTCTTGTCTACCTCGCCCGCATTCCCCGATGGGCTGGTCAATAACAACGGACAGGTGGGTCGTCATTATTTCAGTCATCACCAGGGGGCGCCGGTAACAGCCCTGTTCGACCAGGACCTGCACAACTGGTATGGACTCCCGGCACAGGGGGTGGCCATTGATGAGTGGGCCGATGATAATTTCGATCACAGCGGCCTGGATTTCATCGGTGGCGCCAATCTCTGGGTTCACACCGATCGCCGCCCGATAGCCGCTGCCGGCATGAACAGCTTCGGCCTGGAACGCAATTGGGGAGCACAATGGAAAGCCTTCCTGATGCAGAATGCCGATCGCAGCAATTCCTCCTACATCCAGAAAACCACCCTGCCCTACACCCACAATTACCTGGACCTGGACCCGCATTTCAAGGATGCGCTGGGGTTCCCGGTGACACGCATCACTGCCCGCTACGGTGACAACGAAAAACGCATAGCTGCCTTTGCCCAGGACAAAATGGAAGCATGGTATCGACAGGCCGGCGCAATAAAAATCGTTCGCTCCGGGCTTGGCAACACCATGGGAACCTCGACTCACGCCTATGGCGGCACCCGCATGGGCGACAATCCTGAGACGAATGTGGTCAACCGCTGGGGGTTTGCCCACGAAGCACCTAATTTAGGGATACTTGGCGCTTCAACGATGGGCACCAGCGGCGCCCGCAACCCGACACTGACCGTTCAGGCACTGGCCTGGCGCACCGCAGAGTACCTGGCCGCAAACTGGCGCTCCCTGATCTAATCAGAAACAGTCTGATCAGAAACAGCGGCCTGATCAGAACCTGGCCAGGCCCTCGGTCAGCTCGATAGTGACACCGGACGGGTCGGTAAGAAAGGCAATCTTCAGGCCGAGACTGGGGATTTCCCGGTATGGCACATCAAAGGAGATGCCCTTCTGTTCCAGCCTGCGGCAGAATTCTTCCAGACCGACTATCTCAAAACCAATATGATCGATGGCTCTTCTCCGCGTAGGCAAGCGTTCTTCCCTGGCATCACCAAAACTCAAGTTCATGCCCGGCACATTGGTGGTACTTGGAATTGTGCCACGTGGCCTTTGTTCCAGGGAAAATATATCGACATACCAGGCCAGCAGTTCTTCGTACTGTGGCGTGAAATAGTGGATGTGATACCCACTGATCTCGGTAGCCAGTGACTTGTCTTCCTGCAGTTCCACGTAGACTTCATCCGGCATGGTCACATAGACATTGCGCTGGCCTTCGGCACCGGTGAAGACTTCTCCCACCGGTAATCCACTGGCGCGCCAGTGGGCAAGGAATCGGTCCATATTGCGCACCTTGAAACCAAAATGATGCAACACGGATTCACGCGAACCCCCACCAGGCTGCCGCTCAGTGAACAGAATCAAGGTATTGGGAAACCTGATCGCCTGCAATGCGCCATCGCCAACCGGCACTCCGCCGAAGTATTCCTGCCACAGCTGTTTGTGTTGCGCCACATCAGCCACATTTAGATGCATGTGGCCATAGCTGATCCCCGCCTCATCGGGCTGGGCCAGCTGCGCGTACCCTGGCGCAACCAGCAGGCAGAGCATGATGAATAATAGTTGACGCATGAATCTCTCCTCTTGCCAGGCTCTACTGCTACAAGCTTTTGCCGCTACTGCGGCTGTCTGCGCGCCTCGTTGATGACAACGGCAACAGCGGTATTGCCCACATTGCTGACCTTGAAAGCTGAACCCGCATCGCGCCAGGCCCAATCCCCCATGGCATTGAGTTCGGCGGTGATGCCATCTTCCCGGCTGACATGTACCAGGCCTTCCGCGACCTGAACGATCAGCCCAGGGTTGAGGTGTGCCCGCAGGGCTGTACTCTGGCCTGGCGCCAGCTCGATACGATAGGATCGAAACCAGGGGTTCTCCAGGGCAGGCTCCTCAGCAATTGCGGGGCGGTCGTTGCTGTCTGCCAGAGGCGGACCCTGGTTGACCAGGGCAATGATCCGGAACAGCTCTGGTCCGGCATTGTTCACCCGATGTGTCAGCGGCTCACTGGCATACTCGGTGACACTGGACAGGCGGCCATACAAGGGGCCATCCCCGTTGCTGATAAAGGTATACATGATGGCTGCATCATGGGTATGTGGCAGCGTGGTATCGCCAGGATTGATCTGTACGTCAAGTACCCGGATATCGCCATCGACATGAACGGTGCGGTGTCTGGGCTCATCGAAAATATGGACTGTGCGGACAAGATCGTACTGCTCATCCTGCGCCTTGCTTTGTTGCGCTGTGCTTTCCTGTGCTGTGCTGGCCAGCGGGTAGAGCATTGCCAGTGCCAGCAGTGCTGCACAACTTGGGTAGCGGGTTTGCATCCTGATTCGCATTGTTATCCCCTGGAGGCTTGAGTGTCAGCTGTATTAAAACGCTGCACGAACCAGGAGGCAAGAGATTGCGGCAAAGAGATTGCGCAAAGAGCTCAGGAGGTTTATTCAGTCACTAACCGCTCAGGCGTCCCCGGCTTTCTGCCGGCAGGCTGCGGCCGCCTCCCTGGGGGTGACAAACCAGCGCATGGCTTCGTGTTCGGCCGACAGCAGCAGCTCAGCCGGGTTGGCCGCGCTGGCGGCGCTGGCAATCATTGCGTGCAGAGTCTGCTCGGCCAGAATCATTTCCTGGGCCAGAGAACGCGGATGTTTGCTCGGTTCGGGCTGGGGCTGGGGCTGGGGCTGGCTCAGCCATTCCTCCCAATCCAGCCTTGCCATCAAGTCCACTCTGTCCGCTTCGGTTTGTGCATAACGCCAGACACCCTGGCGCGAATCATAACGGTACCAGGGCAGCAACTGCCAACCATACTCTGCCACCAGTTCCAGTGCCCGCAACAGATAGTCGAATTCCTCTTCGGCAAGAAAGTAATTGAAGTTCAGACGCACCCAGCCCGGACGCATCACCCCAACCCCTTCTGTAACTGCCGCCTCCAGCCGCTTGCTGTAGGCCATATTCATGCCCAGCAGGCTGTGTGCATACGGCCCGGCACAGGAGCACCCACCTCTGAGTTGAATGCCAAACAGGTCATTGAGCAGAGAGACCACAAAACCATAATGCAGCTCCTGTCCCGCATGCCAGAAGCGCAGGGAAAATATCGGTAATCTTGCGGCCTCCGGATTGCCCAACACTTCTATGTTCGGACAGGCCTGCAAACGTTGCATGGCGCGCTCGGCCAGCTCGTGTTCACGCGCCTGTATATTGTCCAGCCCCACTTGTTGTTGCAGGGAAAACACCAGCCCGGCACGGATGGACTCGACAATCGCTGGCGTTCCTCCCTCTTCCCGTCGTTCAATATCCTGAATATAGACATGGTCCAGTGGGGTGACGTAGGCAACCGTCCCACCACCGATCATGCCCGGCACGGCATTCTGGAACAGTGTCTGTTTGGCGATGAGAATACCGGGTGTGCCCGGCCCACCGACAAACTTGTGTGGGGACAGGAATACCGCATCCAGCGGCACTGCACCATTCATGTCGATACGCAGATAGGGTCCGGCCGCGGCATAATCCCAGCAGGCCAGCGCCCCATAGCGTTTGAGCAGCGCAGTGATGGCAGCAACATCAGATTTGATGCCGGTCACATTGGACGCTGCCGAAAAACTGCCGATCAGGCGCGCACAGCCCTGATTCTTTTGTAATGCCTCTTCCAGGGCCTTGGCGTCGATGCCACCGCATGCATCCAGCGGAATCACCTCGACCCTGGCTTGTGATTCACGCCAGGGCAACTCGTTGGAGTGATGCTCATAAGGCCCGATGAAAACCACCGTCTCTTCTGATTTTTGCACCGATTGGGGCTGATCCTGCGCCTGGCGCAAACCCAGAATATCGATAAACCGGTTAATGGCGGCAGTGGCCCCGGCACCACAGAAGATGATCTTGTCGTCTTCGCTGCCATTGACCGCCCGCCGCACCATGGCCCGGGCCGATTCACGCCAGGCGGTGGTGCGGGCACCGGTGAAGGTGGTCTCTGTATGGGTGTTGGCATAATACGGCAGCACTTCACTACGGATAAACTCCTCCAGAAATGCCAGGCTGCGACCGGAGGCGGTGTAGTCGGCATAGACCAGAGGCTTGCTGCCAAAAGGAGTAGTGATCGCATGCTGCTGACCAATGACTTCATCGCGGATTCGGTTTATCAGGGTATTCATGGCTGGTTTCTCGTCCTGGGCAGCAAGGGGAAAGACAGCTGCTATTCTAGTGGATGCTGCATGAAACATTGTTCCTATTTGTATCGTTATAGCCAATTAAATTGAAACATAATTTCAATTTATTGCTATTATTCGAGATATTGTTCCTTCGCACAGGGGATTCCAGATGGATACACAGCAACTCAAACTGCTGTCGTTGATGCAGGTCAATGCCGCCCTGTCGGTGGCCGAACTGGCCGAACAGGTAGGTATCTCAAAATCGGCCTGTTGGCGACGGATTCAGAAGCTGGAAGAAAGCGGAGTGATCCGACAACGGGTCACCCTGCTCGACCCGGCCAAGGTGGGTCTGGGCCTGACCGTATTCATTACCATCCGCACCAATCAGCACAATGCCGACTGGGCCCGGCACTTCAATGAGGTGGTGCAGGGTGTTGAAGGCGTCCTGGAAGTCTATCGCCTGGGTGGCCAGATCGATTACCTGATCAAGGCGGTGGTGGCGGACATGCCAGGTTACGACCGGCTTTACCAACAACTGATTGATGCCGACCTGTTTGATGTCACCGCCAGTTTTGTCATGGAACAGATCAAGGCCAGCACGGTTTTGCCCTTGAACTCGAGCCAGCTTGGGTTATAGTGCAGGCTCTTTTCACTTCATTCAGCAGAGTACTTTCTTGACTGCCATTGTTGATAACCGTCCTCCCGTCTGGCTGCTGGTCGGCACTGGCATGCTCTGTACCCTGGTCACCGTGGTTTTTGCCCGCCTGGCCTATGGCCTGATCCTGCCCGCCATGCGCGAGGACCTGGGGCTGAGCTACCCTCAGGCTGCCAATCTGGGCACGGTGACGGCGATGGGATACCTGGTACTGGTGATGGCTGCCGGCATGATTGCCGCCCGCTTTGGCGCCAGGCTTACCATTTTGTCAGGCCTGGCGCTGGCCATTGCCAGTTTTGTCGGTTTGGCTTTGAGCACCAGCTATACCTTGTTGCTGCTGTTGATGGTAATGCTCGGTTTTGCCACGGCCTTTGCCTATACCCCCCTGATCTCCCTGCTGGGAGCCTGGTATCCGGAAAAACGGGGTGCAGTGATAGGCATGGCCAACAGCGGTGTGGGCCTGGGCATGCTGTTTTCCGGCCTCGTGGTGCCTCTCATCATGAGCCGCTTTCCGATCACTGGCTGGCGTTATACCTGGGGGCTGTTTGCCGTGCTTGGCGCACTGACCCTGCTGCTGGCCTGGTTCAGCCTGCGCAACCCACCCGCGCTTGAACGCAATACAGACCAAGCAGGCCGCAAGGACAAAGGGGTCTACCGCAATCCACACGTGATTGTCATGGGCCTGATTTATGGCCTGGTCGGGCTGACTTACATCGTCCAGTCTATTTTCATGGTCAGCTTTGCCCTGGAGTCCAGCCTCAGCACGGAGTTTGCCGGCAGTCTGGTCGCCCTGATGGGCTTGCTGTCAGTTTTTGCCGGCCCGGCCTGGGGTTGGGCGGCTGACCGCATGGGACATGCCAGGGCCTTGTTGATCTGCTCGAGCCTGTCTGCCATCGGCACCCTGCTACCGGTACTGTGGCCTGATGCCCTGGGTTTTGGTCTGCATTATTTCCTGTTGGGCATCTCGGTGACCGGATTGTTCACCTCCATACTGGCCGCTTCGACCACCACGGTAATGCCCCAACATGCCGCTGTAGCAGTCAGTTTCGTCACTTTGTTCTTTGCCATTGGCCAGCTCGCCGGCCCGGCTGCTGCCGGATTGCTGATTGCCAGCACCGGGGGATTTCGCACCACCTTTATTCTCAGTTCCTGGCTGATGGTGGCAAGCATGGGCTTATGCTGGCTGAGCGGATACACCGTCAGAAAATGACGGCTGACTGGCAATCCCTAAACATTGCTGCCAATATGCCGATAAACCAGAAAACTGCCGCGACCATCAAACCACATCACTATTTAAACGCCACTAGAACATCCTGAACCAAACATGAAGCAGGCCTTTTATCAAAACCTCAGTTGCCAACAGTGCGTCAATGCCAGTGAACTGGATTTCAATTTCAGCTTCGCCTTCCAGCCCATCATCCGGGCCAGCACTCGCAGCATAGTCGCCTACGAAGCCCTAGCCAGGGGCACAGCGGGCGAGCCCTTTCTCAGTGTCTATCAGCACGTCACTACGGAAAACCTCTACCGTTTTGACCAGGCCTGCCGGGTCAAGGCCATCAAGCTGGCGGCTGAGCTGAACATGCAAACCACGTTGAATATCAATTTTTCGCCCAATGCGGTGTATCGTCCCGAGTTGTGCATCAGAACCACGCTTGCCGCCGCTAAAGAATACAACTTCCCGCAGCAACACATCTGCTTTGAAGTCACCGAAGGCGAAGAACTGGTCGATAAAAACCACCTCATCAATATCATCTCCAAATACCAAAGTTTGGGCTTCTCGACAGCCATCGATGATTTTGGTTCCGGTTATTCAGGCCTAAACCTGCTGGCAGAATTCCAGCCGGACTGCATCAAGCTGGATCGCGTGCTGATCGATGGGGTGCACAACAGCCCAGCCAAACAGGCGATTGTCAAAGGCATCGTGCTGACCTGCCAGCTGCTGGATATCGACGTGCTTGCTGAGGGCGTGGAATTGCAGGAAGAATATGCCTGGTTGCTCACTCATGGCGTGGATCTGTTCCAGGGCTATTATTTTGCCAGACCCGGTTTTGAATGCCTGCCAGCGCTTAATGATCACTGTCTGGACTGATTAAGCCGGAGCTTGTGCAATCAGGCGGGCTATTGCGTATAATCCCCGACCATCGTCACTTCCTGATTACCCAGCCCGGACACCCACCCGCATGACAGCACCACGGCATCTGTTTTCCTATCCCCGATACTGGGCCGAATGTTTTGGCACGGCACCCTATCTGCCCATGTCGCGGGCCGAGATGGACCAATTGGGCTGGGACAGCTGCGATATCATCATCGTCACTGCCGATGCCTATGTCGACCACCCCAGTTTTGGTATGGCTGTGATTGGCCGTCTGCTGGAAGCCCAGGGTTTTCGCGTCGGAATCATCGCCCAACCAGCCTGGGATTCAGCCGAAGCATTCAAACAACTGGGTGAACCTACGCTCTTTTTTGGTGTCACCGGCGGCAATATGGATTCCCTGATCAACCGCTACACGGCTGATCTGCGCATTCGCAGTGATGATGCCTACACCCCTGATGCTGCGCCGGGCAAGCGTCCTGACCGCTCGGTCATTGTCTACAGCCAGCGTTGCCGGGAAGCCTATTACCATGTCCCCATCGTCATCGGTGGCATCGAGGCCAGCCTGCGCCGTATCGCCCAGTATGATTACTGGAGCGACAAGGTACGCAAATCCGTGTTGATCGACTCTGGCGCTGATATCTTGCTGTACGGCAATGCGGAAAGGGCTCTGGTTGAATTAAGTCATCAAGTAGCCAACGGGCGAAAAATCAGCGAGATCAATGATCTGCGTGGTACTGCCATCATCCGCAACAGCATCCCCGAAGGCTGGACCGAGATTGATTCCACCCGTATCGACTGGCCCAGCCGCATCGAGCAAATGCCTAACCCGTATGATTATCCGCACGACACCAAGCCGGAGACCGCAGCGACAACTCTGGCGGCGGCAACTCCCGCGACAAACCAGCCATCAACTCAAAACGAAACCCAGCCACTGCGCATCATCCCCATGCCGCTGCAGCGCAAGAGTGAGCTTGATTCGGCCCATACCTATATCCGCCTGCCTGCCTTCAACAAGGTGCGCAACGATCCTGCCCTGTATGCGCATGCCTCTCGCATTCTTCATCAGGAATCCAACCCGCATAACGCCAAGGTGCTGGTACAAAAACACGGTACCCGTGAAATCTGGGTCAACCCGCCTCCCATACCGCTGGAAACCGACGAGATGGATGGGGTCTTTGACCTGCCCTATCAGCGCCGGCCGCATCCGGTCTATGGCAGTGCCCGTATCCCGGCCTATGACATGATCAAGACATCAGTCAATATCATGCGGGGCTGTTTTGGCGGCTGTACATTCTGCTCGATCACCGAACATGAAGGTCGCATCATTCAAAGCCGTTCGGAAGAATCCATTCTGCGCGAGATCGAGAAAATCCGCGACCAGGTTCCCGGCTTTACCGGCACCATTTCAGACCTCGGTGGCCCGACCGCCAATATGTACAAACTGAACTGTAAATCCGCCGACATACAAAAGAACTGCAAACGCCTGTCCTGCGTCTACCCGACCATCTGCCAACACCTGAATACCGATCACCAGCCGACCACCCAGCTTTATCGCAAGGCACGCAGCCTGCCCGGTATCAAGCGCGTCGCCATTGCTTCCGGTCTGCGCTACGACCTGGCCCTGAAGGACCCCGAATACATCGAGGAGCTGGTGACCCACCATGTCGGCGGCTATCTGAAAATCGCGCCCGAGCACAGCGAAGACAAGACCCTGGCCAAGATGATGAAACCCTCCATCAACGCCTACGATGAATTCAAGATCCTGTTTGACAAATTTTCTGCCAAGGCCGGCAAGAAACAATACCTGATCCCCTATTTCATTGCGGCCCACCCTGGGTCCGATGATGAAGACATGATGAATCTGGGGCTGTGGCTGAAGCAGCACAAATTCAAGCCGGATCAGGTACAGACCTTTTACCCCTCTCCCATGGCACTGGCCACCGCCATGTATTACTCCGGCAAAAATCCGCTGAAGAAAGTCACCTACAAGAGCGAAACCGTCAGTGTCTGCAAGGACATCACCCAGCGCCGCTTGCAGAAAGCATTCCTGCGCTACCATGATGAAAAGAACTGGCCCTTGCTGCGCACTGCGCTCAAAAGCATGGGCCGGGAAGACCTGATTGGTGACGGCCCCAGGCATCTGGTTCCAGCGGCAACAAATCCAAAGCGCAACTGGAGTGGCAAACCGGCAGGTGGCAAGGGGTCTGGCCGCGTTGCTCGCAAAAGGCGCTGACTTATTCGGAGCCCCCTTGGGGTGATTTCCTGAAATTATTCAAAACCGCATCTTTATTTGTTGCAAATGAGAATGGTTCTCTTTATGATTCGCTAACATATTATCACCACTTGGCGAAAACCCTCATAAAGAAGTACGGAGAACCCTTGATGCAATCCTTGCCCAACCGCTTGAATACCTCTTATTCCAACCGCAAGCACTTGCGCCTGAGCATTGCCCTCATCATGCTCGGCCATGTGGCTGCCCCCGCCTTTGCTGCCGAAGAAATGCTGATCATTGGTTCCCGGGAAGATGCACGCCGGGTTGCCGGCTCCGGCTCGGTAATCAGCAGGGAGCAGATTCACCAGGAAGCAGCCAACGACATCAATCAGTTGTTGAAGACCGTGCCGGGCCTCTATATCCGTGAAGAAGATGGTGCCGGGCTGCGACCCAATATCGGCATTCGTGGAGCAACCTCCGAGCGCAGCAGCAAGATTACCGTGATGGAGGATGGGGTCATGGTATCGCCGGCGCCCTATTCTGATCCGGCTGCCTATTATTTTCCGACTGCACTGCGTCAGAATGCGGTGGAGGTTCTGAAAGGCGCCCCGTTGTTGCGCTATGGACCACAGACAACAGGCGGCGTCATCAATCTGGTCTCAACCCCCATTCCTCAACAATTGGGTGGCTCCCTGGAAGTCAGCGGCGATCATCGCGGCTCCAATGACGTGCATGGTTGGGTAGGCAGTCAGCAAGGACAATGGAGCTGGCTGGTAGAGACAGCACAAAGAAATGGAGAAGGTTTCAAGGATGTTGACCGCAGCAATAATGAAGGTGGCTTTCTGATCGAGGACTATCTGGCCAAATTGGGCTGGCAATCTGCCGGTGATGGCCCACAGCAGCAACTGCAATTGAAGGTACAATACTCGGAGGAAGTCTCCGATGAAACCTATCTGGGCCTGACCGATGTGGATTTTTCCAGGGATGAGAACCGTCGTTATGGGATGTCCGACATCGATGAGATGGAAAATCGTCACAGCAGCATCCAGTTGAATTATGCCATTGAGCTGAGCGACACGCTTCGTCTGAGTGCTGTTGCCTATGACAACAACTTTTCCCGCAACTGGTTCAAACTGGATGGTGGCTCCGCTTTCATCGATGCGGCCAACCGCGGCGATACCGAAGCCCAGGAAATTCTTGCCGGCACCAGGGATGTTGCTGGTTTGCGCTACAAACACAACAACCGTGATTATGAATCAACCGGTCTGGAACTCAACCTGGAGATTGCTGCCGGCAATCATCAGCTTGACGTGGGTGCCAGAACGCATGAAGACAGCAGCGACCGTTTTCAGCCGGTTGAAATCTATGATCAGGTCGATGGTGCTCTGGTTTTCCAGCGACTGGTATTGCCTGGGCAAAGTGACAACCGCAAATCGGAGTCCGATGCGTTCAGCGCCTGGTTGATTGATGACTGGCAGGTGAACGAAAAGCTCAAGCTGACGGCAGCTCTTCGTTATGAGGATGTTGAATCCGACGAAGTGCGTTACGGCAACCCGCAAAGAAGCACTCTCGGCAGCACCCGGAGCAATGACAGCAGTGAATGGCTGCCCGGATTGTCATTCACCTATGACGTCTCTGAACAGGTCCAATTGCTGGCAGGGGTACATCGGGGTTTCTCTCCTCTTGGCGGCAGCGCAACCCGGGAGGAAGACCCGGAAACCAGCAATAACTGGGAGGCCGGAATCCGCTACAACAACGGCAGCTGGTTTCTTGAAACCATCGGTTTTTACAGCGACTTCTCCGAAAAAGTCGAAAATTGTTCGCTGGCAAGCCCTTGCAGTGATGGCAGCACATCGGGCACCTTCACCACCGGCGAAGCAGTCATCCAGGGTGTTGAGTTTCAGGCCAGCCGTCTGTTTTCCTTTAATCGTTTCCGTTTGCCCCTGGATATCAGTTACACCTGGACCGATGCTGAAATCAGTCGGGACAATGCCATTACTGGTGTAACCGACGGCGACGAGCTCAAGGATGTGCCAGAGCATGTCTACAGTATCCGTACCGGATTGGAGCATGACAGCGGCTGGAACAATTATCTGGTCGCCAAGTATGTGGATGAACAGTGTTCACGGGTCGGCTGCAACCGAGATACATCCGGTTTTGCTGCCACCGATTCCGTACTGGTGTTTGATCTGATCAGTCGTTATACGCTGCGCGACAATCTGGAAATATTCCTCAAGATCGAAAATCTGTTTGATGAACAGGAAATCGTTTCACGAGACCCAGACGGGGCCAGACCCAACAAACCACGCACTGGTTCACTTGGCCTGGCTTATTCATTCTAAGGAGACTCTGAATCACTGGTCGCGCTTGTTTTTCAAGGCTTGTTCGAACAGCGTGGCCATGGTTCCAGTCTGACGTTTATTGAGCGCGGCAGCGGCAAAATCCTTTTTGCGCTTTTCTTCGCCGGCATTTCGATTCCTGTCTGAATCTCTATTGCCTGCGGCCCTTGATTCAGCGGTGGATTCCTGTAGACGCATGGTCAGGGCAATGCGTTTTCGTTGTGGATCCACCTCCTGCACCCTGACCCGGACGATATCGCCTGCTTTCACCACATCGTGCGGTGAGGTCACGAATTTTTCAGCCAGGCAGGAAATGTGTACCAGACCATCCTGGTGTACGCCTACATCCACGAAGGCACCAAAATTGGTGACATTTGTCACTGTACCCTCCAGCACCATGCCCACTTGCAGATCACTCAACTTTTCCACCCCGGCTTTCAGCGTCGCGGTCTTGAATTCAGGCCGAGGGTCACGACCCGGTTTTTCCAGCTCCTTGATGATATCGATGACTGTTGGCAAGCCAAACCCGTCGCTAACGTAATCCTGGGGGTTCAGACTGCGCAAGAACGCCGTATCCCCGATGATGGAAGCAATTTCGCGCTGGTTTTTCTTTGCTATCTGTGCCACAACCCCATAAGACTCCGGATGCACAGCAGAGGCATCCAGCGGGTTGCTGCTGTTGCGTATACGCAGGAATCCGGCAGCCTGTTCAAAGGATTTCTCACCAAAACGTGGCACTTTTTTCAACTCTGAGCGACTTTTGAAAGCGCCGTGCGCATTGCGGAAATCGATAATATTGTTGACCAGGCTCTGATTCAAGCCGGACACCCGTTTCAATAAAGGCACAGACGCCGAGTTGACATCCACCCCAACGGCATTGACACAATCCTCTACTACGGCATCCAGACTCCTGGCCAGCTTCACCTGACTGACATCATGCTGGTATTGCCCCACACCAATGGACTGGGGATCTATCTTGACCAGTTCGGAGAGTGGGTCCTGCAGTCTTCTGGCAATCGACACCGCACCTCGTATGGTCACGTCCAGATCAGGGAATTCCAGAGCGGCAAGTTCGGACGCCGAATAGACCGATGCGCCAGCCTCATTGACCATGACCTTTTTCAGTTTGAACTGCGGAAAAGCCTGCATGAAATCAGCAACAAACTGGTCAGTTTCCCGCGATGCGGTGCCATTGCCTATGCTGATCAGTTCAACCTGATATCGCTCACATAAATCCCGCAAGACCAGTGTTGCTTCCTTTATCTTGAATTGTGGAGCCGTGGGATAGATGGCTGCATGATCCAGCACTTTGCCGGTTTTATCGACCACCGACAGCTTGACTCCAGTGCGCAGGCCAGGATCAAGGCCTATTGTCACTTTTTCACCGGCAGGTGCTGCCAACAGCAGGTCTTTCACATTTCTGGCAAAGACCTCTATCGCATCATTCTCGGCACGTTCACGCACCTGGGTCAAAAAATCGGTTTGCAGATGAGTCTGCAGTTTGATGCGCCAGGCCCAGCGTACCACTTCCTGTAACCAGGCATCGGCAGGACGATTCTGCTCACTGATTTGCCAGTAACTGGCAATGAGATTTTCACAGGGATGTGCCTGACCAGCGGCCAACTCCTGTGCCTCCGGCAGATCAACTCTGATCTGCAACATGCCTTCCTTGCGGGCACGAAACAGGGCCATTGCCCGATGTGACGGTATCTTTGTCAGGGCTTCGGAGAAATCAAAGTAGTCACGATACTTGCTGCCTTCCTGCTCCTTGCCTTCAACCACGCTGGCAATCATGTGCGCGCGTTGCCAGAAATAGTCTCTGAGCCGGGCCAGCAGAGCCGCCTCCTCGCTGAACTTTTCCATCAATATCTGTCGGGCCCCATCCAGAGCCGTCTTGCAATCGGTGATCTGATGTTCCGTATTCAGATACTGTGCGGCTTCTTTTTCCGGATCCAGACCAGGATCGGCATACAGTGCCTCGGCCAAAGGCTGCAAACCCGCCTCACGCGCAATCTGAGCCCTGGTACGGCGCTTTGGCTTGAACGGCAGATACAGGTCTTCAAGTTCGGTCTTGGTCCCGGCTGCCGTTATTTTTTGCTTCAGTTCAGGCGTCAGTTGTTCCTGTTCGGCAATACTCTTCAGGATGGCAGCGCGACGCTCGTCCAACTCCCGCAGATAGTGCAGTCGCTCCTGCAATTTTCGCAGTTGCGTATCATCCAGCCCTCCGGTGACTTCCTTGCGGTAGCGTGAAATAAAAGGGACAGTCGCTCCCTCATCCAGCAGTTTTACGGCGGCATCAACCTGGCGGGGGGTAGCGGAAATTTCCTGGGCAATCTGATCAAAAAGTTGGGACATGATTTTCTCGGCAGCTCAACAGCCTCATTCGGAATCAAGACTCTTCTCATCCTGATTATTGCGTTTATCCAAAGCAAACTGCATATGTGTCAACAAACCACGCAGAATGCTTATTTCCATGCGATCGGGACGAATGCGGGAGAACAGGCGCCGCATCCGCAACATCAGCAGGCGGGGATTATCAGGATCATGGAAGTTCAGATCAATCATTACCTGCTCCAGATGGGCATAGAAATATTCCATCTGCTCACTGTTTGCCTTGATGACATCCCAGTATTCCGTTTCGGGTTCAGCATCAGCTGCACGTTGATAACCCTGTTCCTGCTGCATCATGGCCAGTCTCACTTCATAGCAGATAAGCAGCACGGCAGCCGCCAGATTCAAGGAACTGTATTGCTCGTCAGCCGGTATCTGCACATGGAAATGGCACAGCTGCAATTCTTCATTGCTGAGCCCGGTATCCTCTCTGCCAAAAACCAGGGCCACCTTGTTGCCTTTGTTTTCGGCTACCACTTTTTGGGCACATTGTGTCGGACTGAGTACCGGCCAGGGTATCCGCCGCGAGCGCGCACTGGCACCAATGACCAAAGCACAGTCTGCCACCGCCTTTTGCAGGGTATCGCTGATCTGGGCATTATCGAGGATATCCAGAGCTGCCTTGGCTCGACCGACCGCAACACCGCTGGGAAAGTCCCGGGGCGCCACCAGATGCAGATGCTGCAGCCCCATGTTCTTCATGGCACGGGCAGTGGCGCCAATATTGCCTGGATGTGAAGTGTTCACCAGCACAATACGAATATTTCCGAAATCCAGAGTCTGCGTCAACGTAAAGCTCCCATGGTGGCTAAAATCGAATCGGGGCCAGGATTATAACAGCAAGCATGCTCATCGAAACCAGCGTTGCACCAGGACGGTCAGACAAATGAGCTGTCGTGTACAGAATAATTCCTTATTGCAGATCCACACAAAGATGTTAAGGACGACAACAAGCCAATTTGCTATGATTGCCGGCCATCAATCATTCATCGCACTGGAACCCAGACAGCACCATGCATGCACTAGTCAATATCGCCCTGCGCGCGGCCCGCGATGCCGCTGAAGTCATAGCCCGCCACAGCGAGAGGCTGGACAGGATCAGATCCATCGAAGTGGCGCCAGGACAAAGCATCAGTTCCATGGAACGTGATGCCGAGCGCAGCATCCTTTATCATCTGCAAAAAGCGTATCCGGATTACAGTATCGAGTCACGCCTATCGGGTAGCTTGCCTGGCAAGGACACTATCAACACCTGGATAATCGATCCCTTGCAGGGCCACCACAATGCCAACAAGGGTTATGGTCATTTTTGTGTTTCCATCGCTCTGAAATCCGGCAACCGGGTAAACCATGCCGTGGTGTTGAACCCCCTGACACGAGAAGAGTTCACTGCCAGCAGGGGCAATGGCGCACAGCTCAATGCGGGCAGACTGCGCGGCAGCAGCAGGGACAAACTGGAGGCTGCTTTCATCGGTCTGGATACCTGTGATGAGAACCCCAATGAGCGCAACACTCAGCTCGAGCTGCAAAAAAAACTACAAGCGCTTGGATGTTATGTCCGTGCCAGCGGGTCTACTGCCCTGGATCTGGTCTATGCTGCAGCAGGCAAGCTTGATGCCGGCTGGTGCCTGCAAAGTGAACCCTGCGCCCTGCCCGCTGCCATTCTTGTTCTGCAAGAAGCCGGCGCATTGATCAGCGATCACACGGGCAACCCCGGATTTACCGACAGCAGGGAGCTGATCTACGGCAACCCGAAATGCTTCAAACAGATGTTGCAACTGAGGCAATCACTCTAAAATACACAGCCACATAACGATAACAAGATGCTATGAATTCACGGCACAATCTGCTCGATGGAGAAATACCTGGCACCCTGACCAGAATGACCACACCCATGATTCTGGGCATGCTCATGATGTTCAGCTTCAATCTGGTCGATACTTTTTTTATCAGCATGATGGGCACAGAACCCCTTTCTGCCATCAGTTTCACCTTCCCTGTTACCTTCACCCTGTTGAGCCTGGCCATTGGCCTCAGCATCGGCACCTCTGCGGTGGTTGCCAAGCACCTTGGTCGTGGCGACCTGATCAAGGCCCGCCAGGCTTCCTCGGTGACCAGTTATGTTTCCATGGGGCTTGCCTTGCTGCTGGCTGTGCTGGGTTACTGGTTCATGGATGGCATTTTCCTGCTCCTGGGCGCTGCACCAGAGCTGTTGCCACAAATACGTGAGTACATGACCATCTGGTTGCTGACCAGTACGCTACTGGTAGGAATCATCAGCGCCAACAGCGTATTGAGGGCTTCCGGCGATACCCGTACACCCAGCTTCATCATGGCTGGCGCCGGTTTCATCAATGCCGCGCTTGATCCTCTGCTGATTTTTGGTTTGGGTCCCATTCCGGCAATGGGCATCAAGGGAGCAGCGATTGCAACCGCCATTTCCTGGATCATAGGCTTTATTTATCTGTTTTACGTACTGGCTTTTCAGCACAAACTGATTGACCGCAAACTGCCAAACCTGAATATCTTTCTCAGTTCAGCCAGGGAGATGTTGCGTATCGGCATCCCCGCATCGGGAGCCAATATGTTGACTCCGGTTGCTGCTGGAGTCATGACTGCGATTGCCGCCAGTTATGGCGAAGCAACCGTGGCCGCTTTCGGGGTGGGTTCACGCCTGGAATCCATTGCCAGCCTGTTGGTTCTTGCCTTGTCCACAACCCTGCCACCGTTCATCAGCCAGAATTTCGGAGCGGGCAAACTTGACCGGGTTCTGCAGTCATTTCGCATAGCAATACGTTTCGTTCTGTTCTGGCAGTTGGCCGTTTACCTGTTGATGGTCGTCTGTGCCAATCTGATCGCGGGCATTTTCAGCAGTGACCCCGAAGTCATCAGCGCCATTCGCCTGTTCATCTGGATTCTCCCGCTGGGGTACGGGCTGCAAGGTGTGGTTATCCTCACCAACTCTGCACTCAATGCCCTGCATAAACCCATGCATGCACTTTATTTGAGTATTGCCCGCTTCTTTGTCTTCTATGTTCCGCTGGCCTGGCTGGGTAGTCTGGTTTTCGGACTCAACGGCTTTTTTGCCGGAGCAGTGCTCGGTAACCTGTTGATGGCAGCCATTGCCTGGCAATCTTTCAACAAGTTATTCAGCGGTGATCTCAAGGGCTTCGAAACAAGCTCCTGATACCTTCCATGAGTGAGGGTTTGCTGCCTGTCAACAGCGGCTCGTACCCGGCATTCTCTTCATCGGTCAACAAACTGAAGCTCTTGTCCTCAACCACTGCTCTGGGCGCATCCTCACCATCAGCAAAACTGAGGCGATTATTGCTTTCCTGGAAGGCCAGCATTTCCTGGCAGATTTCATTGTATTCTTCTGCACTGAGCAGTTCCGGCATCTCTTTCATATTGAGGGTAAAGTGCCGGTCATTGGCAGCAGAAAGATAATGCAGATTTTTCTTTTCCTTGACCAGCAATCCCTCGCGCTCGGCAACCTCATAAAGAGGCGTTCCCCGCAACGGAATATACGGAAAGAAAAAGAAGAATTCTGGTGCTATGCGACGATTGAGCTCTAATGTCTGACGCATGTTCTCCGCTTTTTCCAGCGGCATTCCCACGATGTTGAACGTCAGGCGGTTGATCCCTGCCCGTTTGCAGTTCTCCGCCGCATCGATCACCTGTTGATTGGTCATCTTCCTGCCCAGCATTTTGGAGCGATACTCCTCATCCCCGCTTTCAATACCAAACCAGATAGTGTGACAACCAGCCTCCTTTGCCAATTGGCAAAATTTTTCATTCATCACCTCGACACGGGAATTGATGGAAAAAGGCAGATGGATTCTTTCCTTGTAGATTTCAAAAAAGGCACGCACAAATTTGAGATTGGACAGAAACAGCTCATCCCAGAACTCAAAGTAGCCAACCCCGTACTTGTCCCGCAGCCGAACCAGTTCATCGACCATCGCCTCAGGGTCATACTTGCGCAGAAATTCCTTCTTGGTTTTCCAGGCATCGAGCAAAGGGGTATTGCAGCAATACGTACACCGGTAGGGACACCCCCGTCCTGTCATTACCGGCAACACCACTTTTTCCTTGGGGCCAAAAATGGAGGTATTCACGTTGGCAAAGCTACCCTCCCTGGCATAGATGTCATAATCGGGAAATGGCAGAGAGGCCAGATCGCCAATCTGATGCGGCTCGGTCCTGAAAATCTCTCCATCAGCCAGTTTCTCCCACATCCCATCAACTGGCCCCGGTTTGCTGCCACGCAGAAACTGGACAAGATTGCCTATGGCATACTCCCCATCCCCGGTGCAGATAAAGTCGATATGGGGATTTTCCATGGTCTGTTCCTGGGACAGCATGGCCTGGTAACCGCCTATACAAATAGGCAGCTCCGGCTGCAGACGTTTGAGTTCGGCAAAATAGGGCTCCATGGGAAACCAGTGCGGACTCATGACTGAAAAGGCAATGATGTCGGCATCGAGAGCCGCAATGCGTTGCGCAAAATTGACCGGATTGTACATCTCTGCGTCACGCAGGATGAGAATTGGCTGCAGGATGATTTCAACCCAGGGGAAATCCCGCTTCAGATAGGCTGACATGCTCGCCAGGGGCATGGCTATCTCATTGCCATCCGGGGAATAGAAACTGAATACCAGGCGCAGTTTACGGCCGTTTGCCCGGCCAAACCATTTGGATTTCTGTTGAGGATAAACCGGTTTGATTGAACTTACCGCGATAACATCGGCCACTGTACTCATGCGCATTTCCTGTTTGATCCAGGCTGACAACCATTGTCGGCAGCAAACCCGGCTGGCTCCTTATCTTTGACGTGGGAAATTCTACCACAATACTATCCTGGACTCAGCAAACCTGTACATCTTCCTCCCCGCACGCATTTGCTTTATTCTTGCCTTCCCAACATGCTCAGCAACAGGTCAGCCATGGACGCGCTCCACGCACTACAGCACAGGGTTTCATCAAACCGGGTAGGAGAACAGGCTCCAGACGATAAGGTATTGCACAATATCTTTCAGGCCGCACTTCGTGCCGCCGACCATGCTCTGCTCCGCCCCTGGCGCTATCTGGTCATTCGAGGGGAGGCACGCAGGCATCTTGGCAGACTGATGGTAGAGGCTACACTTGCCGATCATCCGCATACTCCGGCTGCCAAGCTGGAAAGTATCGCCAGCAAACCATTGCGGGCTCCTGTCATTGTGGTGGCCATCTCCAGCCCCAAGCCACATCCGGGGGTACCGGCCTGGGAGCAGGAATTTTCTGCCGCAGCGGCCATGCAGAACATGCTCACTGCCAGCTTTGCCTTGAATGTCGGCGCCATCTGGCGCACCGGCTCAATGGCTGACAATACCCACGTCATGGCAGGACTGGGCTTGCAGGATGCCGAGAAAATCATTGGTTTCCTGTATCTGGGCCCTCTCGCTGGCCAGCAACAACCCCCTCCCAGGCTGGATGTGGCTGACTACTTTACTGAATGGCAGTAAAACCTATGCGAATGACCATCTTTTCAACACCTGTTCTGACTCCTTTGCTGCGCATCATTGCCATCATCCTGCTGAAGTTGATCAACTGGAAAGTCGTAGGACGACCACTCGAGAATGCCCGTTTCGTGCTTATCGCTGCGCCACATACCAGCAATTGGGACTTCCCCCTGATGTTGATGGTCATCCTGAAACTACGCCTGAAAGTTTACTGGATGGGCAAAAACAGTCTTTTCTCCTTTCCATTCGGATGGCTGATGAAATGGCTTGGGGGTATTCCCATCGACAGGAGCAAAAGCCATAACATGGTTGAGCATACAGTCAAGCAATACCAGGAGAACCAGGATCTGGTGGTACTGATCCCCCCCGAAGGGACACGCAGCCGTGTCTCCCGTTGGAAAACAGGTTTTTATTACATCGCGCATAATGCTGGAGTGCCCATTCTGCTGGGCTATGTGGACGGTGAGCGAAAAACGGCGGGATTGGCTGATTTCTTTTATCCTGGCGGGGATATAGAAGCGGATATGAGCAGGATCCGTGCCTTTTATGCCACCAAGGTCGGAATCAACCCGGAAAACACCTGAAACCGGGCCGCACGCTCAAGCACGATACGCCAATCCCTTGAGCGTCGTCTCTACCAGGTAACTGATATAGGTTTCAATATTGATTTGCAGCTGCTGAAATTTCCAGCGCTTCAGATACCACTGCTGTAACAGGGCAACCACCTGGATAGCAAGCAGATCAACATCCTTGCAGTGGAAGATTCCTGCAGCAATGCCATCCTCGAAAGTGGCTACCAGCCTGCTATGGAACTTGCTTTCGAGTCCGATGGCCGCATCCCGCTGTTCCCGGGACAGGCCCTTGGCTTCCAGGTAGCAGAAGTAATACCAGTTATGCATGGTGTCATTCATATACATGTCGGCATGAATGATCGCCTTCACCCGCGCCACCGGATCCAGCTGTTGGGCTTCCAGATCAGCCATGACATCATCGATGGTCTGACGCAAAACCCCTTCGATGACAGCAGCCAGATCATCCTTGCTGCCGATATAGGCATACAGGCCACCCATACTGATGCCTGTTTCCCTGCTCAGATCACGCAGGCTCATGGCCTGGAAGCCCTTGGAATTGGCCAGTTGAAAAGTGCAATTGAATATTTTTTCCAGATTGGCAAGCGCAGCACTGGCGTTCTTGATCTGCATTTTTTCGCGATGCGTCTCGAATACGCGCAACCACAAGGGTTCACCCTGTAATATCCAGGCCTTTCGGAAAGCGCTGATACTGATATCCTGGGGCCAGGATGGCTGTTGGGAGGATTCAGCAAGCAGAGCCTCAGGTAAGGTGATCGCGCTGTCTGCAGTCTGTCTATCAGCAAATGTCTGTATTGGTTGTTGGTCGATTGCCGCCAATGTAAGCAACTCCCCTTCTAGTTATTCTTATTGGACTGGAGCGATGCTGCTTTCCGTACATTTCAGTTGCACGGAAAGCAGTCAACGCAACTTTCTGCTATCACTTCCCTGCTTATCACTTACCCGTTTATGACTTGCCTCTAAATTGAAGCCAGTTTCGCCTTGGCATCAGCACTTGCCGAATGGTTCATGCCTGCCACGATGCCAGCCAATTCCTTTTCGGCAGCAGAGGCTGAAGCGTCAGCGGCAATAGCTGTCAGTCTGGCCTTGTCCTCGTCACTGGCAGAGTGCCGCATATTGTGCACGGCCTCTGCAATGGCCTTGATAGCCGCACTGTTAGCATCATTGTTACTGATTGCCATCAATGTCTGCTTTTGCTCATCCGAGGGGAAATGATTGATGGAGGCAACAATACCGGCAATGGTCTTGGCCGCATCAGCCTGGGCCAGTGCCAAGGTGGACACAGCGGAGAGTGATAAAACAAGAAGGGTCTTCTTCAAAATTGAGCTGATCATGATCTACTCCTGCATTCGGGGTTGTTATGATGGAAATAAGTGTAACTTATGATTCAAGCCCAGGGAACCTTTCTTACAGGCTTAAATTCATTTTGGGCCCGGGATTATCCGGGCTTGCCTCAGAGTAACACTGACAGCACTGCGCCTGCACCTGAGAATGCACATAATGCCAAAGACCATAACCGAATCTGCCGGTGTGGCAACAGATGCATTGTTTTCCTGGCCAGCAGGTAACCAGCGATAGTTCCTGGCAACAGGTTCAGGGATAAGCGGAGATGTGTCGTGCCGAAATAGCCAGCCGGCATCAGCATCGCCAATGAAATCAGGCAACTGATCACAAAGAAGGCGGCCAGATTGGCACGGATGGCATCCAGTTGCTGGTGTTGCCAGAGCAGTGCCATCGGAGGCCCTCCAATGGAGGTGCTTGAACCCATGAAACCGGACAGAAATCCAGCTACCAGCATGCGCCCAGAAGTTGGATCCCAGCGCAGGGAACTCAAACTGACCGCGACCGCCAGCAAAACGGAAAGCCCTATCCACAGGGCCAGCATGTCCTGATCGATCCATAACAGCAGAAATACCCCGGCAACAGAGCCAGGCACACGGCCTATGATCGCAAACTTAAGCCCACGCAAGGAGATGCCTTGTCGAAAACTGGCTGCATTGAACACGGAAAGCACCAATGCCGAAACGGTCACCGGGGCAGGAACATAGGCAGGATCGATAAAAAAAAGCATGGGGGCAGCGATGACAGCCAAGCCAAAACCCACGGCTGTCTGTACAAAAGCACCTATGAAAACGAGGCCGGTGGCCAACACAAAATCCATGATCACAATCGTCCGGGGCTGAAGCATACCAATATGGCTGGAGGGCCCGTATAATCCCACAGATCATCAGCATAGAACATCCCATGTCTAATCAGATCGCCGAGTGATTGCACAGACCAGGCCTGATTCCCTTGCGCCAGGGATGGCACCGCGGGCTTTGCCCTTACCCAACAGCTAGCAGAGCAGGTTTTCATGTCCAGCAACTCAGCAATCGAAACCATTACCCTGCGTGGTATCCGCCAGAACAACCTCAAGAACCTGGATCTTGAATTACCCACCAATCAGCTGATCGTCATCACCGGCGTCAGTGGTTCCGGAAAATCGACTCTGGCCTTTGATACGCTGTATGCCGAAGGGCAGCGCCGTTATGTGGAAACCTTCTCGGCCTATGCCCGGCAATTTCTTGACCGTATGGACAAACCGGCAGTTGACAGCGTTCAGGGCATTCCGCCAGCCATTGCCATCGATCAGACCAATCCGGTAAGAACCTCACGCTCGACCGTGGGCACCATGACCGAACTCAATGATTACCTGAAGCTGGTCTACCCTCGCCTGGCACGGCTGTGTTGTCCGGGCTGCCAACATGAAATTACACGTGACAGCACAGCATCCATCATTACCAGACTGTATGCACAGTTACCGCAGGAATCCCGGCTCCACCTTTGTTTCCCCATCGAGTTTCCGGACAACTTCTCGACCGATGAAGTAATAGCCATGCTGGCCGCACAGGGCTATACCCGGTTACACCAGCAGACAGAACAACGCGTGGAAGTGATTCAGGACCGCCTGCGCCTGAACGAACAAAACCGGGAGCGTCTGGCCGAAGCCATAGAAGCCGCGCTGCATCAGGGCAATGGCCAGATTCTGGTTTATGCCTGGGATGAACAGGACCAGCAAACCCCTCATTTGTTGCGCTTTTCCTCACGCCTGCAATGTCCGGATTGTGCCATCGAGTTCAATGATCCCGTCCCCAGCCTGTTCTCTTTCAATTCGGCCATAGGCGCCTGTGACACCTGCCGTGGTTTTGGACGGGTCATCGGCGTGGACTTTGATCTGGTGATTCCAGACCCTCACAAGACGCTGGGTGAAGGGGCGATAAAACCCTGGCAGACGCCCAGCTTCCGTGAATGCCAGACTGACCTGAACAAGGCTGCCAAACGTGCCGGTATTCCCCTGGATACGGCCTGGTCCCAATTGAACAACAAACAGCAACACTGGGTACTGGCCGGGGAAGGTGCGGCACGGGAAGGTAAGTGGTATGGCGTGCAAGGTTTTTTTAACTGGCTGGAAAGCAAGGCCTATAAAATGCACATTCGGGTTCTGCTGTCCAAATACCGGGCCTACACTCTGTGCCCTGATTGCCAGGGCAGCCGACTGAAACCTGCGGCCCTGCAATGGCAACTGCATGATCCGCAGGCATCTGCCAGCGGCAATGACCGGTTTACGATCAGTGAATTGATGGATATACCGATCAGTCAATGTGCAGCACTGTTCCAGCGACTGCAGGCCCTGCCGCAACTGGATGAACCCACTACCTTGTTACTGGCAGAGGTCAGCGCCCGTCTGCACTATCTGTTGGAAGTCGGCCTGGGCTATCTGAGTCTGAGCCGGCAATCGCGCACGCTCAGTGGCGGTGAAGTGCAGCGCATCAACCTGACCACCGCACTCGGTACCTCTCTGGTCAACACCCTGTTTGTGCTTGATGAGCCCAGTATCGGTTTGCATACCCGGGATATGGACCGCCTGATTAAAATACTGCTGAAATTGCGCGATGCCGGCAATACTCTGGTGGTGGTGGAACATGATGCCATGATCATGCGGGCCGCAGACATGATTATCGATATCGGGCCCGGCCCAGGCAAGGACGGCGGTCAGCTGCAATTTCAGGGCTCTCCAGCAGAATTGCTGGCCAACAGTAAGTCCCTGACTGCCCGTTACCTGCGTGGAGAACTTGTGGTTGCCACCCCGGAACCAGAGCCAGAACCTGGTACCGGTCGGCAAACCCGCAGTGTCAGCAAGCAGGCTTTACACATTATCGGAGCCAGTGAACATAACCTGAAGCAACTGGATATCCGCATTCCCTTGCACCAGCTTGTCTGCGTTACTGGCGTCAGTGGTTCGGGCAAGTCGACACTGATAGAAAAAGTAGTGTATCGACACTTGTGCCGTGAGCTGGGCCAGGCGCTTGACGAGGCGCCCGGCGCCTGCAGCAAAATAAAGGGGATTGAATACATTGATGAGGTCGTCTTGGTTGACCAGAGTCCGATAGGGAAAACCACCCGCTCGATACCGGCAACCTATGTGGGCGCGTTCGATGTCATCCGCAAACGCTTTGTTGCTGAGCCCCTGGCCCGGGAACGAGGATATACCCCTGGCACCTTCAGCTTCAATTCCGGCAATGGCCGCTGCCCCACCTGTTCCGGCAATGGTTTTGAGCAGGTTGAGATGCAGTTTCTCAGCGATGTCTATTTGCGCTGCAGTGACTGCGACGGCAGTCGCTACCGGGCCGAGATCCTTGAGGTCAAGACACTGGACAGCAAGCGGGAACATGCCGTATCCATCGCCGATGTGCTGGCAATGACTGTCAGTGAAGCCCTGGATTTTTTCTGCCTGGAACAGGATATCAGGCAATGCCTGCAACCCCTGGTCGACGTTGGCCTGCATTATCTGCAACTGGGGCAGGCCGTGCCCACACTCAGCGGGGGTGAAGCCCAGCGGCTGAAACTGGCAGCCCATCTGGTTAGTGGCAAAAAGCAGAAAGGCAGACATAAACTGTTTCTGCTGGACGAACCCACTACTGGCCTTCATTTTCATGATATCAAGGTGCTGTTGTCGGCCCTGCGGAAACTTCAGCTTGCCGGTCACTCTCTGGTGCTGATTGAACATAACCTGGATGTTATCGCCCAGGCTGACTGGATTATCGATATCGGCCCGGAAGGAGGTGACGCTGGTGGCGAACTGGTGGCCGCCGGGACACCAGCCGAATTCATTGCGTCTGCGCCCGGCCTGACTGCAAAAGCCTTGCGCGATGCCAGCAATCCTGCCCCCAGGAAAAGCAGGAAAAACCCGGTCAAGGCCAGCTCAGCCCGCTCTGCCCTGGCCTCACGCCACCGCGTCGATCGCATCCAGCTGCATCATGCGCGTGAACATAATCTGAAGAACATCAGTCTGGATATCCCCCTGAACAGTCTGGTTGCCATCACCGGCATCAGTGGCAGCGGCAAAAGTACCCTGGCTTTCGACATTGTCTTTGCCGAGGGCCAGCGACGCTACCTGGAATCGCTGAACGCCTATGCCCGTCAGTTCGTCCAGCCAGCCGCCCGCCCGGACATCGACAGCATCCACGGCATCCCCCCCACCGTGGCCATTGAGCAGAGAACCAGCCGCGGCGGTCGCAAGAGCACGGTGGCCACCCAGACTGAAATCTACCATTACCTGCGCCTGATTTTTGTCAAACTCGGCGTCCAGCATTGTCCTGACTGCGAGTTGCCCATCCAGCCACAGTCAGCGGCGGCCATTCAGGCCCAGATCATGAAGACCCGGCTCAATCAAGACATTCATATCCTGGCACCGGTTGTCACTGGCAGAAAGGGGATTTACAAGGAACTTGCCGCCTGGGCCTCCAACAAGGGCTTTGCCCGCATGCGCGTCGATGGTCAGTATGTCGACAGCAATGACTGGCCGGTACTGGACCGCTACAAAGAACACAGCATTGAAATCTGTCTGGGCAGCTGCAGGGTCGACAAGAAATCGGAAAAACCCCTGCGGGCATTGCTGGACCGGGCTCTGGCCCTGAGCAATGGCATGCTGGTCATCGACAACAGTGGCCAACCAGACTCCGACACACTTTTTTCCACCCGACGGGCCTGCCCCGGGTGTGGCACCAGCTTCGAGGAACTCGATCCACGGCTGTTTTCCTACAATTCCAGACACGGTTGGTGCCCGAGCTGTTTTGGTACAGGAGAGACATTGGCTGACTTCGATGCCGAACAAAGTGGTGAGGAAGCCGATTGGCTGGAAAGCACTCTCCCGGCAACAACTGTCTGTCCGAGTTGCCAGGGCAGCCGGCTGAACTCGAATGCTCTGGCGGTCAGGTTCAAGCAAGTTTCGATTGCTGAACTGACGGCAATGACAGTTACCGAGGCTGCGCAGCGGCTGGCTACAATCACACTGTCCAGCAAAGAGAAAATGATTGCCCAGGACATCCTGGCCGAAATCCTGTCCCGCCTGCATTTTCTGCAAAAACTCGGCCTGGATTACCTGACGCTTGACCGCTCGGCGCCCAGCCTCAGCGGCGGTGAAGCCCAGCGCATTCGCCTGGCAGGGCAGCTTGGCTCAACCCTGCAGGGGGTCTGCTATATCCTGGATGAGCCGACCATAGGCCTGCATGCACGTGATAACGCCAAACTCATTGCCACCTTACAGGAGCTCAAAAACCAGGGTAATTCAGTGCTTGTGGTCGAGCATGATGAGGCCACCATCATGGCAGCAGACCATGTCATCGATATCGGCCCTGGTGCTGGCGTCCAGGGCGGCGAGATCATGGCCCAGGGCAGTCCAGCACAGATCAAGCGCAACAAAAAATCGCTGACTGGGCAGTTCCTGGCCAGGCCCATGCGCCACCCACTGGCTGAACTGACAGAATTGCGTCAATACCGGCCCGCCTCAAAAGCCATGCTGCAAATCCGCTCTGCCAGTGCCAACAATCTGCGCCGGCTCAACGTGAAAATCCCTCTTTCCCGTCTGGTCGTCATCAGTGGAGTCAGTGGCAGCGGCAAAAGCACATTGGTCAATACCGTGCTGCATGACAATCTGCAAGCCTTGCTCAACATTCCCGGCAGACGTAAAAAGCGGATCAACTGGCAGTTTTGCCAGGAAATTCTTGGCTGGGAGCAACTGGGCTCGGTGCTAAGAGTGGATCAGACTCCGATTGGCAAGACTCCCCGCTCCTGCCCAGCTACCTATATCGGTATCTGGGATACCATCCGCAAATTGTTTGCGGACACGGTGGATGCCCGGCTACGGGGTTATGCGCCAGGCCGGTTCTCTTTCAATGTGGCCGGGGGCCGATGTGAAAACTGTGCCGGCAATGGCATGCAGAAAGTAGAGATGAATTTTCTGCCGGATGCGCGCATCGATTGTGATGCCTGCAAGGGATGGCGCTTCAATACCGAAACACGCACGGTACATTACAAAGGCAAACATATCGGTGAGGTACTTGCCATGGATATTGATACCGCAGTGGAGTTCTTCGCCCCGGTAAGCAGTATTCACCACCCATTGAAACTCCTGCAGGATGTTGGTCTGGGCTACCTGACCCTTGGACAGCAAAGCCCTAGCCTGAGTGGGGGTGAAGCACAACGCATCAAGCTGGTTGCCGAACTGGCCAAAGCGCGTCCCGGGCAGGACCTGAACCGCAACAAGACTCCCGGCAAGCTCTATATCCTGGATGAGCCAACCGTTGGTCTGCATATGGCCGATGTGGACAAACTGCTACGCGTACTGCATCGCCTGGTCAGCGCCGGCAACAGCGTCATCGTGGTCGAACACAATCTGGATGTGATAGCCGAAGCAGATTGGCTGATTGACATGGGCCCGGAAGGCGGTAAAAACGGGGGCCGGATTATTGCTCAGGGCAAGCCGGAAAAGGTGGCAGCCCATCAGAGTTCCGCCACCGCTGCTTTCCTGCGTCCCCTGCTCGCATCCTGAGAAGGGGCTGCTTAGCCATAACGGCCAGTAATATAATCTTCTGTCTGTTTTTTACCGGGATTGGTAAACAGTGTATTGGTGTCCCCATATTCAACCATATCACCCATGTACATGAACGCGGTGTAGTCGGATACCCTTGCCGCCTGCTGCATGTTGTGGGTTACGATGATAATGGTGTAATCCTTTTTCAGTTCATTGATCAACTCTTCAATCTTCAGGGTGGATATGGGATCAAGCGCCGATGCAGGTTCATCCAGCAAAATTACTTCAGGCTCAATGGCAATAGCCCGCGCAATCACCAAGCGCTGCTGCTGGCCACCTGACATGCTGAAGGCATTATCCTGCAGCCGGTCCTTGACCTCATCCCAGAGCGCTGCGGCCCGCAATGATCGCTCAACCACCTCATCCAACAATCTGCGTGAATTGACCCCTTGCAGCCGCAAGCCGTAAGCCACGTTTTCATAAATGGATTTTGGGAATGGATTCGGTTTCTGAAATACCATACCCACACTGCGGCGAAGCTCAGCCACATCCACCGCGCGATCATAGATGTTCTGTCCATCCATGCGAATTTCACCTTCAATCCGGCAAATATCCACCAGATCATTCATCCGATTGAAACAACGCAACAAGGTGGATTTACCACAACCGGAAGGGCCGATAAAGGCAGTTACTCTTTTCTCCGGGATCACCAGATTGATTCCTTTCAGAGCACGTTCACTGCCATAGTACAGATTCAGATCACTGACTTCGATCTTGACCTTTTCATCGACGGCAAATGCCGATTCCCGCTCAAGTACACGTCTCGGTTTCCCCGCTTTAACTTCAGGTCTCGGTACACTCTGACCGGATGCTGAAGCATCGTCTATGTTCTCTGTTGTCATGGTCACTGTTTCCAGGGCTTGTGCTTAAGGTCAATCCGATGCACTGCGATAGCGCTCCCGCAAATGGTTTCTGATACTGATTGCAGTCAGATTCAAAACCACTATCAGCATTACCAGAATCAATGCCGTAGCATATACCAGAGGCCTGGCAGCTTCGACATTCGGACTCTGGAAACCGACATCATAAATATGAAATCCCAGATGCATGATTTTCCGCTCCAGGTGAATATAGGGAAAAATACCATCCACTGGCAGGGTTGGGGCCAGTTTGACCACCCCTACCAGCATCAATGGGGCCACTTCTCCCGCAGCACGGGCTATGGCCAGAATCAAGCCGGTCATCATTGCCGGTGTAGCCAGGGGCACAATCACTTTCCACAGGGTTTCAGCCTTGGTCGCACCCAGAGCCAGGCTGCCCTGACGTATAGTGCTGGGTATGCGCGCCAACCCTTCTTCGGTCGATACGATCACTATCGGCAAGGTCAGCAAGGCCAATGTCAATGAAGCCCAGAATAATCCCGGTGTCCCAAATGTCGGAGCCGGCAGGGCCGCCTCATAAAAAAGCTGATCGATGCTGCCACCCAAGAAGTAGACAAAGAAACCCAGGCCAAAAACCCCGTACACTATCGACGGCACCCCGGCCAGGTTATAGACGGAAATCCGGATGATGCGGGTCAGCAAACCCTGTTTGGCGTACTCACGCAGATAAATGGCGGCAAGAATACCAAATGGCGTCACGATGATGGACATGACAAAAACCATGGTAACCGTACCAAAAATGGCGGGGAAAATACCTCCTTCAGTATTGGCTTCACGCGGGTCTTCACTGAAAAATTCCCAGAGCCTTTCCAGGTACTGCCCCAGCTTCCCAGGAACTGACATGGCATTGGCTGCAGTAACCCGCACAATGCTGGCCAGTGAAAGATCAACAATCGTGCCATCACTCATCTGCATCCGCAAGGTATCGCGCGAAGTCGCCTGGTAAAGCAGGTCAAGCTCACTGCGCAACACACCGTACTCGGCATTCAATCGTTCCCGGCGCAGGGCAATATCGTTCAGCACCGCATCGCGCACAAAGGCATCAGTTTCATTGAGTTCCAACTGACGCTCTTCAAGTCGCAAACGTTCAATCTGGGTGTTGATTCGTCCAATTCGACCACGCTCCAGATCTTCTATTTGCTCATGCAGGTCTATGCTGCGCGCAACAGCCGCCTGCAGATGTTCCCAAAAATCTGCGCTGTCGGCCTCTGCCACCACATCAGTTCCATTCATCAGCACGACCGGCGTGCCGTAAAAATTTCCCCATTCCCTGCGCTCGATGGTAAAGATATTATCCGGGTAACTGAATTCTTCCATGCCCAACTCAGCGTACCAGACGAAGTCCCTGCCGGTCTGATCCCTGTTGCCCTGCTTGAGCAGATACCGGGTAATCAATTCCCTGCCTTGTGGTACCACGATACCATTGTCCGTGGCCACTGCGGCCGGAATGGTCTGAGCCCGGATGATCTCGCCGTAGATAACCAGGGCCTCATCATCTTCTTGCTGGATCACGACCCTGGCCACATCGGCAGGCCAGAAATGACTGAAACCACGCACGGCAATCAGGCCGATCAGACCAATAACCATCAGCATACAGATAGCTACTGCGCCGCCATTGAGCCAGATCCAGGGGGTACCGCTTTTAAACCATGCTCTCATGCCTTGTATCCTGTCAGAGATTACTGTAACGCTGACGCAGCCGCTGCCGGATTATCTCTGCTGCCGTATTGACCAGAAAAGTCAGACTCAGCAGCACTAGTGCAGCCAGAAACAAAACCCGGAAATGGGATGAGCCCACCGCTGTTTCCGGCAGTTCCACCGCGATATTGGCAGACAGGGTGCGCATCCCTTCAAAGATGTTGAAATTGACCACCGGACTGTTGCCCGTTGCCATCAACACAATCATGGTTTCGCCAACCGCACGTCCAAACCCCATCATGATCGCGGAAAAAATACCGGGACTTGCCGTGGGCAATACTACCCCCATCACGGTTTGCCAACGGGTCGCCCCTAACGCAAGTGAACCCTGGGTAAGATGCCTCGGCACTGTAAAAACCGCGTCTTCGGCGATGGAAAAGATGGTGGGAATGACGGCAAAACCCATGGCAATGCCTACGATCAGGGCATTGCGTTGATCGTAGGTAATACCGATATCAGTAAACCATTGGCGCATGCTGCCCGAGAAGAACCATATCTCCAGCCAGGGGCTGAGCGCTACGCAGATGAAACCAAAAATCAGGATCAGCGGCATCAACAAAACTGCTTCCCAACCATCGGGAATCCGGGCGTGGATAAAACCAGGCAAACGTCCCCATATATAGGCAAAACCCAGCATCAATACCGGCATCAGCAACAGGAAACTGAATACCGCTGGCAGAAACTGCTCAACAAAGGGGGCAAGCCACAAACCGGCGAGAAAGCCCAGAATGACCGTCGGCAGTGCTTCCATGATCTCGATGCTGGGCTTGACCACGCCGCGCAGTCTGGGTGTCATGAAATAGGCCGTGTATATCGCGCCGGCTATGGCCAGCGGCATGGCGAACAGCATGGCATAGAAAGCCGCCTTCAGCGTACCGATGGACAGTGGTACCAGGCTGAACTTGGATTCAAATTCATCCGTGGCGGAGGAAGATTGCCAGATATATTCCGGGTCGGCCCTGCCCTCATACCAGACCTTGTTCCACAGGGCCTGGAAGGAAAGCTGAGGGTGCTCATTCCACAGTGAGGCCACACTTAATTCGCCACTGCCCCCTTTTACCATCAGCTTGCTGTTCAGCGGCGATATTGCCAGCTGGGCAACCGGTTCGGTGATGAACTGATCCAGAAACAGGGTGCGGGAAGAAGTCCCATAGTGGATGCCGATTTGTCCTGCCTGATCCCCTGCCACAAATCCTTTGCGCGTGTACTCAGGAGCGATTGCAGTAATAGCAGCCCCATGAGAACGGAAATCTCGAATCCGGGTCAATGTGTACTCATTTTGCTCATCACGCACCAGAAACCACTGCGATAATTCCCCCGCTTCAGTGCCAACGATAAGAGACACCGAACCTACCAGGAACTGCATGGCGGTAATGGCAGCTCCTTCCCCCGCATTGACCGAACTGAGCAATCTTGCCTGGGCTGGATTACTGATATCGTAATAATGCACAAACCCGGCCCGATCAGCCACAAACAGGCTGCGCATGCTCTTGTCCAGCAACATGGTCACGACCCCGGCCGGAACCGCAGGCAGTGTGTGAGTAAGCTGCCGGAGTGTAACGGCACCCGTGAGCAAATTGCTGCGACTGCTGAGCACTGACAGCAATAAGCGACCATCTGCAGTCTCAGCCGCAATATGGGTGGTCTCCGGACCACGCGCGGCAGACTCTATGGCCAGATGGCGCAATGCCTGACGCTGAGGGTCAATCTGCAGGGCAGTTTCACCAAAGGGAAAATCCAGTTGGGGATGCAGCAGCCGTTCATCATTGGGGAAGCTGAGTTCAAACCCATGCCGCACGACCATGGCTGAACCATCACTAAGGCCAAAGGCATTGATGGCACTGATGCTTTCGGCAGCGGCAAAGCTGGTGACTTCGGTTCCCTCCGGGATACCCACCTGTAATTGCTGGCGAGACTCGCCATCATCGAGTTCAAAAAAATTGACGATTCCCGAAGAGGTGTACTCTATACCGAGTTCTTCGTAACGTTCGAGCAGCAAATTTTCGGTAGTGGCGGCGGGAAAGGTGCTTTGATAGCTTGCCGTGATCTCGGTGCTGGCCCCCCGCAGGATAGGCGCCACTTCGTAAAACAGATAAACAAAGATAAGCGCCAGGGCAAAAACCACGCCGAAACCTGCCGTGGTAATCCCCCAACGATACAACTTGTCCTTGCGTGAGCGTACAAGACGCAGTTTTTTCCGGGCCTGGGCATCAGGCAATAAACTGGGCCTGCGCCCCACGATTCCCGACTCAGGGGAGGTATCTGTCATAGCACTGCTCTTGTTATCTGTATCCAGTCAGGTACCGGCACCAGCCAGGGGGATTATTGCAAGCCAGCGACATCCTTGTCACCTGATCAATTCAATCAATACCGAGTTCCTTGCGCAGACGTGCAGCAACGGGTTCACGCAAGGGGACAAAACCATCACGGTTGACCACTTCCTGTCCAAGCCTGGAATAAACCATTTTGATAAACTCGCGGGTCAATGGATCAAGCTCGCGGTTCGGGTGTTTGTTGATGTAAATATAGAGGAATCGGGCCAAAGGGTAATCGCCAGATTCCGCATTCTCCGGTGTCGGTTCAAAAACCGGGCTGTTGTCATCGATGGACAAGGGCAATACTTTAACCCCTGAAGTCCGATAGCCGATTCCCGAATAACCAATGCCATTGATGGATTCGGTCACCCCCTGGACCACCGAGGATGAGCCTGGCTGCTCATTGATGGAGGCCTTGAAATCACCACCACACATGGCATTATCCTTGAAGAAGCCATAGGTTCCGGAAACGGCATTACGACTGTAGAGCGCAAAGTCACGATTATCCCAGGAGCCCGTCAAGCCCAGTTGTCCCCAGCGGGTAATATCTTCTAGCCCACCACAGCGCCGGGTTGCCGAAAAAATGGCATCCACCTGGGTCAGGCTGAGACTGGACAGGGGGTTATCCTTGTTGACATACACAGCCAGCATATCCACGGCGACAGGCAGCTCGGTTGGCGCATAACCAAAACGGGCTTCGAAAGCCTGTATCTCGGACTGGCGCATGTTACGGCTCATCGGTGCCAGGGTGGCTGTACCCTCGGTGAGCGCGGGGGGAGCGGTGGAGGAACCCGCGCCCTGTATCTGCACATTGACATTGGGATAGAGCTTATTGAATTCCTCGGCCCACAAAGTCATCAGGTTGTTCAGCGTGTCCGACCCAACACTGGACAGATTCCCGGAAACACCCGAGGCACGGGTATATTCAGGCAGAGCAGGATCGACATCGGCAAATCCTGTGGCTGCCAGCCCGGTGCTGCCGGCCAGCAGGATCATGCCACTTATTTTCCGGAAACTGCTCATCTTGATCCGCTCCTTTTTATCCTGGAAGTCTATAAAACTTGAATGCCGCCACTATAAATCACTTTGATGACATTTTTGTGACAAAGCGGTTACTGTTGGCTTATGCCGAGGCTCCCTGGGCGTCTACACTCGCAGTGGTGGTGATTGCTGCGGAAAGCTCATCGAGCCGGCTGGCTGAACGGGTCAACCTTTCAGCCACTCGCAACTGATTGCGCAAGGTATCGATGACACGGTTGAGTTTCACGACAGGAAACTGACCAGCCACACCGGCTTGCAGCAACTCCGATTTAAGATTGCGCCACTGCCCACGTAACAGCTGGTAACTTTCTTCCAGCTCAGCCACACTGAAACCGGTATGCAGGGAATCGCAACGGCTTATATGCTGCAGCACTGCATCCCGATACGATAATACCTGTTCATGGACGGCTGTCTTGTGCAGAAATTTAAGCTCTGGCTCCTGCGACTGGAATTCGTGGCTCAGCGCTGCAGCCTCATCCAGATAATTGGCTACCCGCAAAATCAGCGGCAGACAATTGACCGTTTCTGTCGACAGGCGGACTTTTTCCAGTGCAGCCAGATGCTGCTCAACCACCTGTACCAATTGACGCAGACTGTCATGGACAGCCCTGAGCTCCGCCGCTGCCCCCTTTTCGACCAGAAACACCCGGCTGCTGTAGCTGCGACTCAACTCAGCCATGCGCTGCAACTCCAGCAGAAAAGCATTCAGCGCCAGTGCCGGTGAAGCCAGGACATTTTTATCCAGAAACTCAGGGCGGCTGATATCCTCAATCTCGGAGCGGAAACGGCGGGCAAGAAACCCACTGAGACGGTCCAGCACCAGGCTCTGCAATGACACCCCCAGCAAGTTGAACACGCTATGGTAGACCACCAGAATCACTACCACCGGCATGGCAGCAGGCAGTTGCCCGGATTCAAGCAGCCAGATCAGAATCGGCAACAACAGCAGACCACAGCAAGCATTGATTGCATTGATGATGAGATGCCCGGCTGCAACACGCCGGGCATTGGCCGTTGCACCGATTACAGCAAGTGCAGAAGTCGAGGTGGTCCCGATCGTAGCCCCGACAATCATGGCAGCCGCACCGGCAAATGGAATGACATCACCACTCACCGCAGTCAAGGTAATGGCAATGGTCGCGCTCGAGGACTGGGTCATCACCGTGAACACGATGCCTGCCAGCACAAACAGGACGATGCCCAGCATGCCCGAGCCCGCCATGGCGGCCAGATCAAGACTCAGGCTGGTATCGGCAAACGCAGTGCGCAGAAAATCGATACCTATGAATACCAGGCCCAGGCCCACCAGTGCCTCGCCCATCGCGCCGGTTTTCCTGGTATGCCCGAACAGCCGCAACAGCATGCCCAGGCCGACCATTGGCAAGGCAAAATTACCCAACTGCAGCTGCAGTCCCAGAAAGGCCACCAGCCAGCCTGTTGCCGTGGTCCCCACACTGGAACCCAGCACGACGGCCAAGGCCTGGTTCAGACCAAGCAGGCCCGCATTGACGAATCCAATGGTGGCAATGGTTACGGCGCTGGAGGACTGGACCAGGGCCGTCAAGGCAAAACCGGACAACATGCCGCGACGAATGGTTCTGGTCGAGCGCTGCAGCATGTCCCGCAGGGAGTTGCCCGCAGCCAGGCTCAAGCCCTCCGTCAGCATGCTGACTCCCAGCAGGAACAAACCCAGACCACCAAGAAAAGTACCTGTCAGCAACACCCTGCACTCCCGCAGCCCGAAAAGACTATTGTATCGATCTCCATAAGAGCTCTATTTGAACACTACCGTTTTGATGCCATTCAGAATGATCCGATGTTCACAGTGCCATTTCAGGGCACGGGCAAAGGCGGCACATTCGGCATCCCGGCCAATCTGAATCAGCTCGTCAATATCAAAATTGTGATCTATTTTTTCAACTGCCTGTTCTATTATCGGCCCTTCATCCAGTTCCGTGGTGACATAATGTGCGGTGGCACCAATTATTTTCACCCCACGCATATAGGCCTGCCGGTAAGGATTGGCCCCCTTGAACCCAGGCAGAAAGGAATGATGGATATTGATTGCCCTGCCCGCCATTTCCGCACACATTTCAGCCGAAAGTATCTGCATATAGCGCGCCAAACCCAACAGATCAACCCGCTCCTGCCTGATGATCTGCAGCATCTGTTGCTCCTGCTCGGCCTTTTTGCCTTCTTCAACCGGCAGATAATGAAATGGCAGGCCATACCATTCGGTAATGCCACGCATATCCGGGTGATTGCCAAGCACACCGACAATCTCGGCAGGCAGGGCTCCGCTACTCCAGCGATGCAGGATATCGTTCAGGCAGTGACCGTGCCTGGAAACGGCCAGCAGCAATCTGGTTTTCTGTTGCAGGTCAAAAAAAGTCCACTGCATACCGAACTGCTCCGCCAGGGTGAGAAAATCCTCATCCAGACTGGGAATATCCGGCAAGTGCTCGTTGCCCTGCTCAAACTGCACGCGCATGAAGAACTGATCCGCAACCGGATCACGGTATTGCGCCGCTTCACTGATGGTAGCCCCGCGCTGATAAAGAAAGTCACTGACTGCCCTGACTATGCCGTTGGCTTCCGGACAGGAAACCGTCAACACATACTTGTTGCGATCACTTGCATCCATATTTCCAAAATCCCCAATCACTGTTCTTTACTCCTGCATCCTGTTCCACATCGCTAAACACAGAAGAACCGGCTGCGCAGTGTAACACCATTCCCTCGGACAGACGCGTTTGCACCCGCTCACCTGCCTGATTACAATCAGCAGACTTTCGTCCCCCCTGACCAGGATTCTGTACATGAAATCACGAGCTGCTGTTGCCTTTGCTGCCGGAAAACCACTGGAAATAATGGAAGTTGACCTGGAAGGACCCAAAACCGGTGAAGTGCTGATCGAGATCATGGCGACTGGCGTCTGCCACACCGATGCGTTCACTCTCTCCGGTGATGACCCTGAAGGTGCCTTTCCGGTCATTCTGGGGCATGAGGGAGTGGGCATCGTGCGGGAAATCGGCCCAGGGGTCAGCTCATTGGCAGTGGATGATACTGTCATCCCTTTGTATACCCCGGAATGTCGTGAATGTGAATTTTGCCTGCATCCCAAAACCAATCTGTGTCAGGCCATTCGCAGCACCCAGGGCCGTGGCGTCATGCCGGATGGCAGCAGCCGTTTTTCGCTGGATGGCCGACCCCTTCTGCACTACATGGGCTGTTCGACCTTTTCCAACTTTACTGTGCTGCCCGAAATAGCCGTGGCCAAAATCCGCAGCGATGTGCCTTATGACAAAGTCTGCTATATCGGTTGCGGGGTCACTACAGGCGTGGGCGCGGTCTTGTTTGAAGCCCGGGTGGAATATGGCAGCACGGTGGCCGTCTTTGGGCTGGGCGGCATCGGTCTGAATGTGATTCAGGGGGCCCGCATGGCCGGCGCTGCCCGCATCATCGGCATCGATACCAACCCTGAGAAAGCCGGCCTGGCCCGTCAGTTCGGCATGACCGATTTCATCAATCCCCGTGAGGTCGACAATATTGTCGAGTCAGTCGTCAGCCTGTCCCGGGGCGGCGTCGATTACAGTTTTGAATGCATCGGTAACGTCAATACCATGCGTCAGGCCCTGGAGTGTACCCACAAGGGCTGGGGTGAATCCTACATCATCGGTGTCGCCGGCGCCGGACAGGAAATTTCGACACGACCCTTTCAACTGGTTACCGGACGCTCCTGGAAAGGAACTGCCTTTGGTGGTGCCCGAGGTCGTACCGATGTACCCAGAATCGTGGATTGGTATATGCAGGGCAAAATCCAGATCGACCCCTTGATCACCCATACCATGCCCTTACAGGACATCAATGAGGCCTTCACCCTGATGCACGCAGGCAAAAGTATCCGCTCGGTAATCCTGTTTTAGGCTTTCTTGCTGCATCTTCATGGCTTAAACTGTTCTACCGACCATTTTCAGACAACGCAGCCAGCAGGCACTCCCGTGTTCCAGCCCCTACATCAACAAGCATTCAGCAAACTCTCGTTTTTCCTTTTCTGGCTTGGTTTTGGCATCAGTGCGTTTGCTGCTGACCAGGCAGGTCCCCTCGCTGGCACCTGGAGTGGCAATTTCATGATAGGGCCTGAAGATCAACGGGAAATCATTTTTCATCTCAAGCGTGACAGCGCAGGCTATACCGGCACTCTCGACTACCCGGCCATGGCCAGTGCCGGCGTAAGCATAGACCGCATTCAGCTCGATGGAGACAGCATCAGTCTGCTGGTCAATGCCATGCAGGCTGAATACTTCGGCAGCATTGAGTGGGCTGATGTGGACAAAACCCAAATCAGGCGCATCATTGGCGACTGGAGCCAGGCCGGCGAATATGTTCCGGTGACTTTGACCCACAAAGATTAGACCCACAAAGATTAGACCCACAAAGATTTGATCCGCTAAAGTTTGACCAGCCAGGAGCAGACCGGCCAGGAGTAGATACATGAAATACCTGCATACCATGGTGCGTGTCAGTGATCTTGACCGATCGCTGGATTTTTATTGCAATAAACTGGGCTTACGGGAAATCAATCGACGGGAAGTGGAAGCAGGACGCTTTACTCTGGTCTTTCTGGCTGCTCCCGGAGATGAGTCTGCACAGCTTGAATTGACCTGGAACTGGGACCCGGAAGCTTATGATGAAGGCCGCAATTTCGGCCATCTCGCCTATCAGGTAGAGGATATTTATCAGACCTGTGCACACCTCCAGGCCGAGGGCGTCACCATAAACCGGCCACCGCGCGATGGCCGCATGGCATTCATCCGCTCCCCGGATAATATTTCCATCGAATTATTGCAAGCCGGCAAGGCGCTCCCCCCACAGGAGCCCTGGTCAAGCATGCCGAACACCGGCAGCTGGTAGTATCATGTGGTCAGGTTACTTGATTTTTACCAGCGCATGGATTGGCACTCCGTAGCCCGAGGGGCGCTGTCGTGGGAACTTTCCGGGACGCGCTTAAACCCAATCCCTGGGTCGCTCCGTCGCCGCCATCCCTGGCGGCTCAGGGTCCCGGAAACTTCCCACCACATCACCCCTCTGCAGCAGGGGTAGGTTCCAGAGCAAGCAATCCTCTCATCTCCCAGCACAAGACAAAAACCACGCGCTGTTTGAACCCCGCCCAGCACCAGAGGCGTGATACTGTGTGAATAGTTCCGAACCTTAAAGCGCCGCTTTAGCGGTGCGTTCGGAACTATTCACACAGTAGCGCGACTCGGCACTACGAAGTACTCCAACACTACGAAGTATTACCAGTACCAAAATGCCCAATTGAACGGCAACGGATCAGCACTCCGTAGCCCGAGGGGCGCTGTCGTGGGAAGTTTCCGGGGCGCGCTTAAACCCAATCCCTGGGTCGCTCCGTCGCCGCCATCCCTGGCGGCTCAGGGTCCCGGAAATTTCCCACCACATCACCCCTCTGCAGCAGGGGTAGGTTCCAGCGCAGCACTGCTCTCACCACCAGGCACCGGGCAAAAACCGTGCACTGTTCGAACCCCGTCCAGCACCAGAGGCGTGATGCTGTGTGAATGGTTCCGAACCTTAAAGCGCCGCTTTAGCGGTGCGTTCGGAACTATTCACACAGTAGCGCGCCTCGGCACTACGAAGTGATTCAACACTACGAAGTGCTCCAACACCACGAAGTGATCCGGTGAAGGGATTAGGTTGAGCCCAGAGCCGCGCTCGTTTATGATACGCGCCTTCAAACCCAGCAGCGCAACGGAGGCTTTTACATGCAATTACTTGACGGTCTGCAGACCTCTGCACAGATCAAGCAGGAAATTGCCACAGAAGTCAGCCGCCTGGTTCAGGCTGGGGGTAAACCACCTCATCTGGCCGCCGTGCTGGTCGGTGATGATGGCGCCAGCCAGACCTATGTCAACAACAAGGTTCTGGCCTGTGAACAGGTTGGTTTTCGCTCCACCCTGATTCGGCACCCAGACAGCATAAGCGAGACAGAATTGCTGGCCACAGTGGCGCAACTCAACAATGACCCGGAAATTGATGGTTTCATCGTTCAAGTCCCGCTGCCTCGCCATATCGATGAAACCCGCGTTACTCTTGCGATTGATCCGAACAAAGACGTAGACGGTTTCAACCCGGTCAATGTCGGCCGGCTCTGCCTGGGCTTGCCCGGCTTTGTCTCGGCAACTCCCAATGGCATCATGGAGCTGTTGCGGCGCTACCGGATAGAAACTGCCGGCAAGCATTGTGTCGTCGTCGGCCGCAGCAATATTGTCGGCACCCCCATGGCCATCCTGATGTCGCGCAATACCGAGCCCGGCAACTGTACCGTTACCCTGGTGCACAGCCGAACCACGGATATGGCTGCCATCTGTCGCAGTGCAGATATTCTGGTGGTTGCCATAGGCAAGCCTGGCTTCATCGGCGCAGACAGTGTCAAGGAGGGGGCGGTAATCATCGACGTGGGCATCAGCAGAATACCCGACGCCAGCCGCAAGAGTGGTTTCCGGCTGGCCGGTGATGTCGATTTCGAGTCGGTCAGCCCGCGCTGCTCGTATATCACCCCAGTACCTGGCGGTGTTGGTCCAATGACCATCGCCTCCTTGCTGCAAAATACCTTGAAAGCGCGGTCCTTGCAGCAATGAGTTCAATCTGGCTTGCGCCGGACCTTTTTCCTCACTTTTGGAGCTTATTATGTTTCAGTCCTTACGACCTCTAACAGCTGACCCAATTCTTGGTTTGATGGCTGCCTATCGCGCCGATACCAATCCGGCAAAAATTGATCTGGGTGTGGGTGTGTACAAGGATGAAGCGGGCAATACCCCGGTGATGTCTGCCGTCAAGCGCGCCGAGCAGGAATTGCTGCAAACCCAGAGCACTAAATCCTATGTCGGCCCGGCAGGCGCCAGCGAATTCAACTCTCTTATTGCGGAACTGGTGCTGGGCTCAGCATTAAAGCAAAAACTGGATGCGCGTCGCTTCACTTTCCAGACCCCTGGCGGCTGTGGCGGGCTGCGGCTTGCTGCTGAATTTATCAAACGCGGTAATGCCCAGGCCCGTGTCCTGGTCAGCGACCCTACCTGGGCCAATCATATCCCTCTGTTGAGCGAAGCCGGCCTCAATATCGAAAAATACCCCTATTACGACTATCAGAAGCACGGCATCCGCTTTGATGAAATGATGCAGAGCTTACAAAGTGCCGGAGAAGGAGATCTGGTTCTGCTGCATGGCTGCTGCCACAACCCCTGTGGGGCCGACCTTGATCATTCCCAATGGCAGGCAATTTGTGAATTGGCCTTGAAAAACCGCTTCACCCCTTTCATTGATCTGGCGTATCAAGGTCTGGGTGATGGCCTGGAGGAAGACGCTTACGGGGTCAGACTGCTGGCAGAAGCACTTCCGGAGCTGATTGTAGTCAATTCCTGTTCCAAAAATTTCGGACTGTACCGTGAACGAACCGGTGCCTTGACCGTGATCTGTGAAACGCCGGCCTCAGCACAGGCCAGCAGCAGCCAGATTGCCGCCATTGCCCGCGCCATCTACTCGATGCCACCGGATCACGGTGCCAGTGTGGTGGAAACCATCCTCAAGGACCAGGAAATGAAGCAGGAATGGCTGGAGGAGCTGACCGTGGTCAGGGAACGCATCAATGGTCTGCGCCACACCCTGGTGCAGGCTCTTGCGGCAAAAGGAGTCAGCCATGATTTCAGTTTCATCGAACGGGAGAAAGGCATGTTTTCCTTTCTTGGCCTCAACGTGGAACAGGTACAAAGGCTGGTTCGGGATTTCAGCATCTATCTGGTCGATTCCAGCCGCATCAATATAGCCGGCATCAATGCCAGCAATATCGATCACCTGACTGACGCCCTGCAACAGGTCCTGACAGCAGACGCTTCGGCTTAAACCCGAACAGTCAGTACATCGCAGTGAATGCCATGCAGCACTCCGTTCGCTGTGGACCCCAACAGCGCACGGAGTGCACCTTGACCATGACTGCCAATAACCAATAAGTCCACATTCAGTCTTTTCGCCAGCTCCCTGATTTCCGCAGCGGGTTTGCCGCGCAGAAAATGGATGGACTTCTCGTCAATGCCAGGACATTTGTCGGCGACCAGCTGGCGGATACTGGCCGCTGTTTTCTCCTGTTGCTGCTGCACGGCCAGCTCAAGATCGGCCATGTTCAGCTCATAGCCATAACTGATGGGCAATGGTTCAAACACCAGCACAACAGCCAGTTTTCCAGCGTTTCCTGCCGCCTGCACAAGTGCCGATGTCAGAATTTTTTCTGATTCGGAAGAACCATCGATTGCTACCAGTATCTTTTCATAGTCGCTCATGGTGCATTACCCTCATTTTTTTACTGGGTTCATTCTACCTGATCTGTCTTCATTCAGCTTGATGCAAATCAAGGCGACATCGTCTCCTCTACGGCATCATTTACCACGTCACACACCATTAGATGCAAGGAGATGATAATGGAAGATCGTATCGTATTCAGAAATATCCTGACTGCCATTGCCGGCATCAGCGTACTGGCATTGTGCCTGGTCACCCTTTCACTTGTGCTCGGTGCCTGAGTGTGAGTCAAGACGCCTTTTCCTGACAGCCAGCACAGGACGCAGTTTCTGCGCAAATTCCTGCAAGGCCGTGGCGGTGGTGTCCCAGTCCACACAGGCATCGGTAATGGAGACCCCGTAACGGATATCCTCCAGGTCTTCCGGTATGGGTTGGTTGCCAGCGCAAAGATTACTTTCGAGCATGACGCCCATAATGGATTTGTTGCCGTCGAGCAGTTGTTGGCAGATATCCTCCAGCACCAGCAACTGCCGGTCATGATCCTTGCGTGAATTGCCATGACTGCAGTCGATCATGATATTCAATGGCAAATGCGCTTTCTGCAGTTCCTGTTCACAGGCTGCAACGTGGCTCGCGCTGTAATTCGGTTCTTTGCCTCCACGCAGAATCAGGTGGCAATGGGGATTGCCGGATGTACGAAATGCGGCCACCTTGCCATTTTCGGCCACACTGATGAAGCTGTTGTTGGCCGAGGCTGCTCTGATTGCATTGATGGCTATCGAGACACTGCCATCAACCCCATTCTTGAAACCAATCGCTGACGAAATACCGCTGGCAAGCTTGCGATGCGTAGGTGACTCTGTAGTGCGGGCACCGATAGCGGTCCAGCTGACCAAATCCTGCAGATACTGTGGCGAAATCAGGTCCAATGCTTCCACCGCAATGGGCAGACCCAGGTTGGCGATATCAAGCATCAGTTGACGACCGGTTCGCAAGCCTTGCTCTATCCGGTGACTGCCGTCCAGCAAGGGATCATAGATCAGGCCTTCCCAGCCCACGGTGGTACGTGGTTTTTCAAAATAAACCCGCATCAGAATCAGCAGAGTATCCTGCAGTTCATCCGCCAGCGGTTTCAATTTCTGGGCATATTCCAGGGCTTCATCAATATTGTGAATCGAACAGGGGCCTACAATGACCAGAATGCGTTCATCCTCCCCATCGATAATTGCCTTCACCGCCTTGTGACCACGCAGAACTGTGTCCAGCGCCTTGTCAACCAGTGGCATGGTCTGTTTGAGCTCATTGGGCGTAGGTAGCTCTTCACTGCTGATAATATGGAGGTTATCAACCAGTTGTCTTGCTGTAGCCTGATCTTCTGTCGTCATCCCGTTTTACCTGTTCTGTTGCGCTGTTTTGCTGTGCTGTTTTATTGGCCTGTTCGGCCTCTTCAGGGCACGCAAGCCCGTAATTTTAACTTCGTCGCTGAAAGTCCTGCAAGCGCATACCCAGCAAAAACAAGGTGGACAGATAGAGCATCAGCCCGCCCACACAGAGTATGGCCATGGCCTGCACTCTGCGCCACAACCCCCAATCCAGCCAGTCCTGCCAGGCTCCGGCAAAATAACGCAGGAACAAGGCCATGGTGACGCAGGCAATGAGCAGACGCAATACAAAAACCCACCAGCCAGGCTGAAATCTAAACACCTGCAAACGGTAGAGGCCAGCAAACAACAAACCTGCGTTGAGATAGGCTGCCAGAGAGGTTGCCAGGGCCAGACCGACATGGGCCAGATCAAACACAAATACCAGCAACAGATTCAAGGCCATATTGCTGACCATTGCAATGACACCGATCCGCACGGGAGTCCGTGTATCCTGACGTGAAAAATACCCGGGCGCCAATACCTTGATGGCCATGAAGGGCAGCAGACCCAGCGCGTATGCCTGCAGGCTGTCAGTCACCATCAAAACATCATCAATACTGAAATTTTCATTCTGAAACAGGGTTATTATCAGCGGTTGAGCCAGCAGGATCAGTGCCAGTGCCGCCGGCACGGCAATCAACAGGATCAGACGCAGGGCCCAATCCAGCAAGGCGGTGAATTCGACCAGAGAGCTTTCTGCGTGTTTCCTGGACAGACTTGGCAAGACGACGGTGGCCACAGCAATACCAAAAATACCCAGCGGTAATTCGACCAGTCGATCCGAAAAATAAAGCCAGGATACACTGCCTGAAACCAGCAGTGAGGCGATGAGCGTATCCAGCAACAGGTTTATCTGGCTTACCGACACACCAAACAGGGCCGGCACCATCAATGTCAGGATGCGACTGACACCCTCGTGGCCACGTCGCAATTGCGGCCTGGGCAGCAATTTCATTTTTGCCAGGAACGGCAATTGAAAGATGAGCTGGGCAACCCCTGCCAATAACACCCCCCAGGCCAGGGCCATTTCTGGCCTGCTGAACCGAGGGCTCAGCAGTATGGCGGCAGCTATCAGGCTGATATTGAGCAATGCCGGAGTGAATGCAGGTATGGCAAAGCGGTCATAACTGTTGAGAATCGCGCCAGCAAAGGCGGTCAGCGAAATCAACAGCAAATAGGGAAAGGTGATGCGAAACATGTCGACAAACAGGGCAAATTTTTCCGGATTACCGGTAAAGCCATATGCCAGGGGGAAGGCAATATACGGTGCCGCCAGCCATACCACCAGTGTCATCAGCAACAGCACCCCACCCAGTCTGCCGGCAACCTGGTTGATCAATTCCTTCACCTGGGCAAAACTGTGTTGACTGCGATATTCGGACAACACGGGGACAAAGGCCTGGTTGAATGCCCCTTCGGCAAACAGGCGACGCAGGAAATTGGGTATCTTGAAAGCCAGGAAAAAAGCATCGGCGCCATCGCCCGGGCCGAAAAATCGGGCCAGAACCACATCCCTGGCCAGACCAAGTACCCGGGAAACCAGAGTCATGCTGCCAGTGACGGCACTGGAGCGCAGCAACCCGACTCCAGAACGGACCGGAGCCTGTACCTGTTTTTGCGGCTGACTGTGTTGCGGCTGACTGTCTGACATCCTGGTACTGACTCTTGGCCCTTGGATCATGTGTTCGGCGACATCGGAGCCGTGGCAGAATCCTCGGCTTTGGATTATCCTGCGCAACTGAATAACAATATCGATGGTGACCGGCGCCGGCATTATCGCATGAATTGGCGGGAGTATTATGGAAAAAACCCGGTTACAGGAACGCTTCCAGGCCATGGGTCCTGGTCTGGTGATGGCTGCCGCTGCTGTGGGGGCTTCTCACCTGGTTGCCTCAACCCAGGCAGGAGCACTTTTCGGTTGGCAACTGCTCTGGCTGATCGTATTGGTCAATCTGCTGAAATACCCTTTTTTCCGCTTTGGCGTGCAATATACCCTCACTCAGCAGGAAAGCCTCATCCACGGTTACCAGCGGCAAGGCCGCATTTACCTGATCGGCTTTACCGCATTGAATATACTGGCGGCCATCGTCAACACCGCAGGAGTCCTGCTGCTGACGGCCAGCCTGCTGCAGTATTTCATCCCCTGGGATCTGTCCTTGACCAGTCTGTGCCTGTTATTACTGGCAATATGCCTGTTGATCCTGCTGGCTGGGCATTACCGCCTGCTCGACCAGATATCCAAGGTCATCATGTTCGTGTTGACCCTGACCACTGTCGTGGCTGTCTGGATTGCCTGGAACAATGGACCGGCGGCACCGGCGGACTTTGTCGGCCCTTCGCCCTGGCAACTGTCCTCTCTTGCCTTTCTCGTTGCCATGATCGGGTGGATGCCGGTACCTATTGAAATTTCGGCCATCAACTCGCTTTGGCTACGCTCCAAGCAGGAGTTGACCCGGGTCAGCCTCAGCAACGGGCTGTTTGATTTCAATACGGGTTATCTGGTTGCCGTCCTGCTGGCTATCGTGTTTGTGGCTCTGGGAGCTCTGGTTCAGTATGGGTCGGATCAACCCATTGAGATGGCTGGTGCCGCCTTTGCCCAGCAACTGGTGGCCATGTATGCTGCCACCATCGGAGAATGGGCCACACTGATGGTGGCGATGATCGCCTTCCTGTGCATGTTTGGCACGACGCTGGCTGTTATTGACGGCTACGCACGCACCCTGGACGTATCCCTGCGCCTGCTGCGAGGCAGTGCCATGCGCAGGCCGGAAAGCTTCAACATCTGGATTGTGCTGCAATCGGCAGCGGGCATGGCAATGATCCTGTTTTTTCAGTCGGCTTTGAATCCAATGCTGACCTTTGCCATGACCCTGGCATTCATCACCACCCCTTTTTTCGCCTGGTTGAATTTTCGCCTGGTGCGCAACTCGGGGCTGTCGGTCGGCATGAGACTGCTGGCCTGGGCTGGACTTCTCTATCTGTCAGGTTTTGCGGCATTCTACCTCATCTGGTGGCTGGGTTTGCTGGCCTGATGTCCCGCCACCGGATTGGCTCATTTATTGAGAGCCCGCAACATCCAGGCTGTTTTTTCATGAATGCGCATGCGGTCCGATACCAGCGCTGCTGTTGATTCATCATCTGCCTCCTGCGCCAGTTTCAACACCTTGCGGCAGGTCTTGACCACTTTCTCATGACCATTGGTCAGAATATCAACCATTTCCCTGCCTTCCGGCACTCCTTCGACCTCCTCTATCGAACTGAGCCTGACAAATTCCTTATAGGTCCCAGGAGCCTGGACATCCAGGGTGCGGATGCGCTCAGCGATCTCATCCACAGCCAGAGCCAGTTCGGTGTAGTGTTCTTCAAACATCAGATGCAGTTCCCGAAACTGGGGTCCAGTTACATTCCAATGGAAATTATGGGTTTGCAGATAAAGTGTATAGGAGTCGGCCAACAGGTGTTTCAAGCCGTCTGCAATACTCTGACGATCACCTTCTTTGATACCTATGTCTATTTTGCTCATGATACTTTCTCCTTCTTTTTTCATTCGGCGTATGCGGTATTGCTGCGGCCTGGTGAGAAGATTGCTGAAAGCCCATCATGCCAAAGCATACACACTTAATCCAGCAAACGAATCTACAGCAGCTTGTACTCGATTTTCATATTCAACTATTCACACGTGGCTTGACAAACACAGCCCATCCCGGCATAGTACCGCGTCTCGAAATTTGCCATACCAATCAGGATACCAAGGAGCATCAGTTGGCCAACTCCGCACAAGCACGCAAACGCGCACGTCAGAACGAAGTCTCACGTCGTCATAACGCCAGTTTCCGTTCAATGGTACGCACCTATATCAAAAAGGTGGTCAATGCCATTGAAGAAGGTAACTATGACAATGCAACTGCTGCGTACAGCAAAGCAGTACCTGTCATCGATCGCATGGCAGACAAGGGCATCATTCATAAAAACAAGGCCGCACGGCACAAAAGCCGGCTAAATGCCGCCATTCTGGGCTTGAAGACCGCGTCAGCTTAACACCAGATTATCGCGGTGAATCATCTCTTTGTCCCCCGCATAACCCAAACGCTGCTCAATCCTGTCACTTGAGCAGCGTACCAGTGCAGCTGCTTCACGACTGTCGTAATTAACCAGCCCACGGGCTATCTCCTGCCCCTGCTCATCCACACAACTGACCACATCACCGCGTTCAAATTTGCCGGTGACTTCCATTACCCCTACCGGCAACAAACTGCGACCCGAGTTTTTCAGAACCGTCACAGCCCCTGCATCCAGCACCAGTTTGCCACGTGACTTGAGTTGCCCCGCCAGCCATTGTTTACGGGCCGCCACCGGTTGCTTTTCCGGAAGCAGACGGGTACCAATAGATTCCCCGGCAGCCAGTCTGACCAGTATGTCCGCCTCCCTGCCATTGGCAATAATGGTCACAGCGCCGGAACGGGCGGCCAAACGAGCCGCATTGACCTTGGTAATCATGCCACCGCGACCAATATTGCCACTGCCTCCAGCCATGCCCAGCAATTTACTGTCGCCGGCCATGGCCTCACTGATAACCGGCGCCTCTGGATTCGTGCGGGGGTCGGCCTCATGCAGCCCCTGCTGATCTGTCAGAATGACCAGTGTTTCTGCGCCCAGCAGATTGGCTACCAGGGCACCCAGCGTATCATTATCGCCAAAGCACAGCTCGGCAGTTGCAACGGTGTCGTTCTCATTGATAACGGGAACCACACGCAGGGTGACCAGCGTAGACAGCGTACTGCGCGCATTCAGATAACGGGTGCGATTGGCAAGATCGTCATGAGTCAGCAGAATCTGGGCAGTATGCACGCCATATTGCTGAAAGCAGGACTCATAAGTCTGGATCAGGCCCATTTGACCCACTGCCGCCGCTGCCTGCTGCATATGTATCTGCCTTGGGCGCTGCGCCAGACCTAAGCGACTTACTCCTTCGGCCACGGCTCCCGAGGAGACCAGCACGACCTGAATGCCTTGTTTCTGCAAGGCAACCAGCTGACCCACCCATTGGGCGACGGCTCTTTTGTTGAGACCCGCTCCATTATCGGTAATCAGCGAGCTGCCTATCTTGATGACCCAGCAACGCTCTGTGTTATTTTTTTTTGCCATAGTTACTTACTCAGCCCGGAGGTTACTCGAAGTCATCGGGCTCATCCCAGTTTTCATCTTCGTTGCGAGCCGGCCTGCTGCGCTCGATACTGCTGCGAATCTCGTATTCCATCTCCCTGTCCTGCTCATTCTGGGCCTGCTGATAATCCGCATCTTCCAGCAAAAGGCGACGATGGGTCTCTACCGACGGCATTATCGCCTGGCATAAGGACTTGCATCCCAGACCGCTGATTGCCGCTATCGGGAAGACTGGCATATCCTGCCAGCCGGGCACAGCTGCAAACTGTTCTCGCAGCTGTGCGAGAGCACCCGCAGAAATCAGATCAACCTTGTTCAGAACCAGCCAGCGTTCCTTTTTCGCCAATACCGGGCTGAATTTTTCCAGCTCAGCAATAATCCTGGTGGCCGTGACCACTGGATCTTCCTCACTGAACGGTGCCACATCAACCACATGCAGCAACAAACGGGTGCGTGATAAATGTTTGAGAAATCTGAACCCCAGGCCAGCTCCTTCCGAAGCCCCTTCGATAACACCTGGAATATCGGCCATGACAAAACTGCGCTCACTGTCAACCCGCACTACACCAAGATTGGGTACCAGGGTGGTGAACGGATAATCGGCCACTTTGGGCGTGGCTGCCGATACCGCCCTGATCAGTGTTGATTTGCCAGCATTCGGCAAACCCAGCAAACCCACATCGGCCAGCACCTTCAACTGCAGTTGCAGGACCCGGTGTTCACCTGGGCGGCCTTTACTCGTTCTTGTCGGAGAACGGTTGGTACTGGACTTGAATCGCGTATTGCCAAGTCCATGAAACCCGCCCTTGGCAACCAGCACTTTCTGATCCTGCTCAGCAATATCGGCAATAAGCTCTTCGGTATTGCTGTCAATAACCGTCGTACCCAGAGGCACCTTGATAACCAGATCATCCCCAGCCCGGCCTGTGCAGTTCTTGCTCATCCCGGCCTGACCATGCTGAGCCCGATATTGTGGCTGGTAACGAAAATCCACCAGGGTGTTCAGGGAGCCATCACCGAGCAGATAGACACTGCCTCCATCACCCCCATCACCCCCGTCCGGGCCACCTTTGGCAATGAATTTTTCGCGCCGAAAGCTGAGACAGCCACTGCCCCCTCTGCCTGCCTCGACGCTTATTTCTGCTTCATCGACAAATTTCATGTTAGCTGCTCTTTGGTGTGCTTCTCAGTGTACTTCTTAATGCACTTCGAGAGGTTACAGAAAACCCCTATAAAAAAAGCCCCGTCAGATGACGAGGCTTTCTGGAACTGCTTAACCGCCTGGACTCTGCCGCCCGCTGCGTTGCTACCGATTACGACTCACTCGGAGACAATGCTGACGAATTTGCGATTGTTCGGGCCTTTGACTTCAAATTTCACCGTGCCATGCGCAGTGGCAAACAGCGTATGATCCTTGCCCAGCCCCACATTCACGCCAGGATGAAAACGGGTGCCACGTTGACGGACTATGATGTTGCCGGCCAGAACCTGCTCACCACCAAATTTCTTCACCCCCAGGCGCTTGGATATCGAATCACGCCCGTTACTGGTACTGCCGCCTGCTTTTTTATGAGCCATGTTCTACTCCTTGATCGATCAGGCAGTGATGCCTGTAATCTTGATTTCGGTAAACCACTGTCGGTGACCCTGACGCTTGCGATAATGCTTGCGACGGTTGAATTTTATGATGCTTATCTTCTTGGCGCGCCCCTGGGTCAGCACTTCTGCCGTCACCTTGCTGCCTTCCACATAAGGGGCCCCTATCTTGACAGATTCGCCTTCGCCAACCATCAGTACCTTGTCGAAGCTGATCTCTTCCCCGGTGGCCACTTCCAGTTTTTCCAGCTTGAGGATTTCTCCCTCGGTTACCCGGTGCTGCTTGCCACCGCTTTCGATTACCGCGTACATAAAAATCTCCAGATTTGCCATCAGGCACCGCACGTCTCAACGCGCAGATTTGCAGGTTCGAAGCCTTCCCAGCACCAATTCGGAATTGACGCCAAGCCCATTGGGCAAGCGCTTGAGGACAACAACCCAGTTAACTACAAGGGCCGGCATTTTACGGCATGACCAGCACGGAAGCAAGCACAAGAGACTGTTTTCATGCACTCGCGTCAGCGGACAGAGCGACCAAGCACCGCCAGAGCCTGTGAGTGCCAATAGTATGGCTTGACAGGCAACAGCTTCCTCCCTAGCATGCAGAATCTAAAAAAGGACTGAACCTTCATTTATGCACTGCAATCCGGGCGGTTTCCGCTACGGCCCGCGGGCTTTCTACGGTAGTTCCATGTACATGACAATTCGAGCCGTTGTCGATGCAGAATTTGATGCCGTCAACCAATTCATCATTGAGCAGCTGCATTCAGATGTACCTCTGGTCGAAAATATTGGCCACTACATCATCGAAGCCGGCGGCAAACGGATGCGACCGCTATTGGTTCTATTGAGCGCAGGCAGTTGTGGCGGCCTGAATCAACGCTGTGTGGAGCTGGCAACCGTCATCGAATTCATTCATACCGCAACCCTGTTACATGATGATGTGGTTGACATGTCCGCCATGCGCCGTGGCCGCCCGACCGCCAATGAGCAATGGAACAACCCATCTAGTGTACTGGTAGGCGATTTCATCTACTCCCGTGCCTTCCAGATACTGGTACGTCTGGGCAGCATGGATATCATGAGCATCATTGCCGACACCACCAACCGGATAGCTGAGGGTGAGGTAATGCAATTGCTCAACAAGCATAACCCTCTCAGCAAGGAATCCGGCTATCGCGAAGTGATCCACAACAAGACCGCCATTCTGTTCCAGGCAGCCGCCGAATGCGCCGCGATTCTGGCAGGAGCCGAAGCACAGCAAAGACAGGCTCTCAAATCGGTCGGGCTACATATTGGCACAGCCTTCCAGTTGATTGACGATGTTCTGGATTATACCGGCGACAGCAAGGAGATGGGCAAGAATATCGGTGATGACCTGGCTGAAGGCAAACCAACCCTGCCTTTGATTTACGCCATTGAGCACAGCAATCAGGCCGATTCCAGGTTGATTCAGGACTGCATCCGCCATGGTGGGCGCGAGCATCTGGATCAAATCATCCAGATAATTCAGAACTCAGGTGCCCTGGAATATACCCGACAAAGTGCCGAGAGCGAGGTTGATTCTGCGCTGACAGCCCTTTCCCTTCTGCCTGCAAGCAGATATCGCGACGCCCTGGAGGCTATGAGCAAACTTGCCCTCAACCGATCCAGTTGATCGGATGATCCTACCCGCCTTACCCGCCTGGAGAACCCTGTGAATTATACCACCCCGACTGACCAGCCGATTCTCGATACCCTGTCCGATATAGAGGCTTTCGAGCAGACCCCCTTATCCAGCCAGTTCCCGGCCAGCAGCAGCTACGAATTGATCCAACAGAGCGCCGAACGCTTTGGTGAGGACACTGCACTTGAATTTCTGCTGACTGGTCGTCGCGATGAGCCCACCCAGAGTATCAGTTTCCGGACCCTGGCCAGCAATACGACCAGAACAGCAAACCTGCTTTTTTCCCTGGGGATACAGGAACAGGATGCCGTATCCATTCTGTTGCCGATACTCCTGCAAAGCCATCAGATCATTCTGGGGGCACAGGCTGCCGGCATTGCCAATCCGATCAATCCCATGCTGGAAGCCAATCACATTGCCGAAATCATCAATGCGGCAGAAGCAAAAATAGTAGTTTGTCTGGCCCCTTCCGAGCACAGTGATCTGTGGCAGAAACTGCAACAAATACTGCCATTGACCCCCGGCATCACGACTGTAATTGCTGTCCACTGCCAAGGCATAACCAGTCCTGCACCAGAAAGCCTGACTGTCGCCAGCAACCGCATCATTACGGTCATCGACTATGACCAGGTCATAAAGAATCAAGCTGCAGATGCCTTGAACCATGGCCGGGCGTTGAAAGCGGAAGGGCTTGCTGCTTATTTCCATACCGGTGGAACCACGGGCAAACCCAAACTGGCACAATTGACTCACGGCAATATGGCTTTCCTCGGGCAACTGATGCAGGTATTTACGGCCCACATGCAACGCCAGACTGTCATCTGCGGCCTGCCCTTGTTCCATATTTACGGTGTCATCATCCAGGGCGTAGCTTCATTCAGTGTCGGTTATCGAATTATCCTGCTGACCCCAAGCGGTTTCAGAAGTGCCGAAGCCATGAAAAATTTCTGGCATCACGTAGACAGATTCAAGGTCAAGAGTTTTTCGGCCGTTCCCACAGTGCTGACCCTGCTCTCCCAACTGCCGGTAGGTGATGCTGATATCAGCAGCCTGGAAACCATCAACTCAGGAGCAGCGCCTTTATCACCCAGTTTTGAAACCAGTTTTGAGAAAAAATTCAAGCTTGCTGTATCCAACGGTTACGGCATGACCGAAACCACCTCGTTGATCTCCAGGGCCCCGGAATTTCAGCCCCCCGGCAGTGTAGGCATGCGCCTGCCCTATTCCAGCATCCGTATTGCTGAACTGGATGGCATACGGGTACGCAGAGACTGTAGCCTGGGCGAGAGCGGCGTGGTTCTGGTCAAAGGTCCACAGGTGTTCAAGGGTTACAAATCAGCAGAGGATAACGCCCTGGCCTGGGTAGAAGACGGCTGGTTCAACACTGGCGATCTCGGTTATATGGATGCTGACGGTTTTCTCTATCTTTCCGGCCGGGCCAAGGATCTTATCATCCGGAGTGGACACAATATTGACCCTGAACTTATCGAAGAACCGTTGAATGCCCATCCAGCAGTTGCCGCAGTTACAGCAATTGGTTTTCCTGACCCCTATGCCGGCGAATTACCCATGGCCTATGTGGTGCTTAAACCGGGTGTTCAATGCACCAGCACGGAACTTATGCACTATTGTGAAACGCATATTTCTGAAAGAGCTGCGATTCCCAAACGCATAGAAATCATTGACGCCATGCCCTTGACCGCAGTGGGGAAAATTTTCCGGCCAAGCTTAAGACAACGCATAACCAAGCAGGTTATCGCTGAATTATTGGATAAAGCCGGGTTATCGGCGCAGGTCAATGCAGAAATCGACAAACAGAAAGACATGCAGGTCAGTGTAGCGGTTAAGCCGGAGAATATGAAAAAGGCTGCCGAGTTGCTCGAAGCCTTTCCGCTGACAATCAATATTCTCCCTGATTGAAGACAATGGAAATGCCTGATGATCCTTGTCTCAAAATAGAATTATTGTTCTGAATCAACCTGGCCTGCTGGTTACTGGAACGGTAGACCTGATCACCAAGCTCCTGCACGGCTCTGCCCAGTTGCATGAGCTGATTGGCTTCCACCTCCTGGCCCAGTTCCCCGTAGGTCAAGCCCAGTGCATAGTAGAAATCCGGCTCCACCTGTTTCCGGCGCAGTGCATTGATATAATGCTTCTCGGCCTGCTTATAATTACCTGCATTGTAGGCATCATTTCCCAATAAATAATGATAATAGGGATTCTTTTTGTTGAACCGCTCAATGGCAGCAAAATAGCGTTCTGCCCGGGCAGTATTGCCCTGGGAGCTGTACAGGCGGGCAAGATTACCTATGGCCGCGGCAGTTGTATTATCCAGATCAAAGGATCGTTTATAGCTGTATTCTGCCAGCTCAAACTCTGCCAGCCGATTGTACGCAGCACCAATATTGTTCCAGGCAATCTCCAGCTCCGGTTCCAGCCAAAGCGCATTCTTGAAGAAGGGCAACGCCTCCTTGATATCTCCTGCGATCAATTTTTCCACGCCCAGATTATTGAAATACAGGGCCCTGGCATGTTGATCACTGACTATGGCTGCAGTCAGTTGTTGAAGACTCACTTCGGGAGTGAAATCCACAATGTAACGGGAATCATGGCTCACTCTTCCGGTGGCGTTGATATGCTCGCTGATTACGAGCAGTTCTCCCCGCCGGTCCCAGGAGGGTCTGACTTTGACTGTGTGGTAATTGGCATCAATGCCTAAATGGCGAGCCATGGCAATATACAGATTCATCAGCGCCAGGCAGTTGGCCTTTTGTTGATGAAACACCTCTATGGCTGTGTAGTTGGCTGAATCCTCATACTGAATATTCAGATGCTCCTCTGAAAAAAGCAGCTCCTGCAACAGACTGACCTTGTCCCAGGTTCTTTGTTCGGTATCCCAGGTTTGTAGCGCATTGAAATGTGCGTCGAGATAGTCGATTATCTCTGCATCAAGCGCCAGCAGATCAATCTCGGCAAAGCGATCTTCCTGCTGATCGATGATCCGCTTTTCCAGAGCATCGTCATAGCTAAAACCCGTATCCAGACGAATCAGGGAACAGGCCGTGCTGATGATGGCCAGACCAAAGATAAAACCACTCTTTATGATTACATCAATTTTCACGTCTGCCTCGTTTGGGCCAGGTATCCCTGTCGATCATAAGCGAACCGGCGTTTCTTGTCCGCTATTGTCAATGCTGAGAAATTCATAGAATCCGTCAGTAAAATCCAGACTTTGGTCGAGGACTTTCCTGAACAGCGCAACCCAGGCGGCGTAACCGGCGACATTGGCCGTATTTTCTCCGAGACTGTCAAAATCGGTACTCTCTCTCAGCCTGCCTGTATCGGAGCCCCAGTTACCCTCATAAACAGCGCTATCCGCACTGCTGTCGTAATGGTATTGCAGTGCCACCCGGGTCTGGGCAATTCGTCTTCTGTCGGCACGCAAAAACCGGACCTCGTAATCAGTCATGAACTCCATCTGTCCTGGCCCGTCAATATAAAAGCCTGCTCCCGTATCCAGAATGATACTTTTGTCGGCAGGCAGCCCCTGAACCAGCTTGAACGGTTCCAGGTCTGCCAGTGCCATCTGGTAGCCCACCTCTGTATCACGCATTGCCGCCGAAACCCTGACCCGACCCCGCTGATCAATATCCACCACCGCATCCGTAGCGATACGCACGGCTCTTTGCGCAAAATCGAAACAGGTCTTCAAGGCTGAAACAGAAGCTTCAGGCAACTGCCAGGTGTCTCCGCTCGATGAGCGAAGAAACAGGGTTTGCCCATTGAAAACCAATTCATTACCATCTCCTTCTATGACCGCAGTTTCGCCGAGAGCTATTCCTCCAGGGACTATTTCTCGAGGGACTATTTCTCCAGGGACTATGATTTCGGAAATTGTCGACGCTTCAAACTCATCTCCCAGACTGTCCTTGAGAAACACTTCCGGCTCAGAGGCGGCCAGGCGTCTGGCGGAACGATCGGGCCTGGATCTGACCAGATTGGTGTCTGGATCAACCGATTTACCCAACAGCGAGAACTCAAGCGTATCGACAATATCACGTGCGGACAGGGAATCCACTACCCAACGATGATCAGCACTGACATAGTAAGGCCCAACCTGGCTGATATCATGTGTGGCGGCAGTGAACAACATTGACAGGAAACCGGAGGAGCGAAGTGCCTGGTTTATCTGCTCCAGCAGGGGTTCATCCCCGCCAGCAAAACTGACCACTATTCTTTCCCCGGTTTTGTTGCCTTGCCATGTACTCCAGAAATGCGCAAGGCGATCGGTTTGCCCTGAAGACTGCTTGCTGGCCGGAAGGATGGCCAGCACACCGTGCTGCCGTTGAGCGAATCCAGACGCCCATTGTTGCAGCTCCCCGCTGGAGGGAATAAAACCGGGAGGCAGATCTGCCAGGGCGCCAAGTACGGGCGTCTCTGGCTGGGCCCGGGCGATGGGGTGAAGGTTCAGATTGCTGGCCAGGTTTATACTGATACCGGAAAGTGCCGGGGACAGGGATTCGAGCAACTGATTCGGAGGCGAATCGGAGTCAAGAGTCGCCGCCGAGGCAGGCAGCGGCAAGCTTAGGACAAGAAGTATTGCAGTCAGGGTAAATGGTTTCATTTTTCCCTTCCTCGTCAGGCATCACAGCGCTCGATAGTCCTGCCTTGCCTGGCAGCGTCCAGTTTTTGTCTGAGTTGCGTAATCCAGAAATGTTCACCCCAGACATGGAAAGGACGAGCCAGCCAGGTGATCAATTGCTCGGCATCGTCATACCGGGAACCCGCTATGGCATAATTTACCGCCTGCTCCGCAACGAAAGAGCTGCCTGGCAGTAATTGCCAGGCTTTTTGATGATACCCCAATCCGTCCTCCCAGTTGAACCCGGGCAGCAGATAGACCTGTGCCAGAGCAAGATTGGCTTCCGGATTACCTGGTTCCAGCGACAAGGCTGTTTCATAGCTTGTCTGCATGGCAGCCAGCATACGGGAATGAGTGGATTCATCCAGTTCCAGTTCGCAATTACCCAGACGTTGCTCAAGGTATTGCCCATGATCCAGATACAGCTGCACATCGTCGGGGTTCTTTTCTATTGCTCCCAGATAAAACGATTCAAAATCCTGATCCCTGTCCTGCATTCGCCTGGCATCAGCCAGTGTAAACCGCCACATAAAGCGCGAATTCGACCGGGTTGTAATTGCGAAGCTTTTAACTCGCCTGTCCGCCCAAAATCTGCTGCTGTCTTTCCACCGTCAAAAGCCCCTCACTGACGATGTAGTCCAGCGCTCCTTGAACGCTTGATAGACCCAGATCAACCTGGGTCAGCCGAGGGTCATCCAGTAACTCAAAAAAATCATCAATGATGGGGTTTGTCGCTCTCGCTGCTTTGATCGCCAGACGCTCGGCTGATGTGAACAACATCTTAAAAGTAATTGGCGAGACGACAGGGGATGTTTGCGCAGGGACAGGATCAGGCGCCGGATCAGGGGAAACCCACAATCCGTCAACCAATTTCCAACCCGACTGCACAGCGCCAGGCACCTCCGCAAACTGCAGCGCGATATCCGGATGAAAATACTCGCCCGGGCTGTCTGATACGTCTACCGCTACGCCATCTATAATACGTGCGAAATTTGTCATGTTTTACCACTCCACTATTACGATGCCAGCACCGCCAGCACCGCCAGATCCGCCCCCGCCACCACCAATACCACCAGGGCCACCAGCAGAAGCAAAGCCATCTGCACCGCCACCGCCACCGCCAATACCTCCCTCACCACCAAATCCGGAAAAATTCTGCCCACCACCCCCGGCTCCGGGCCCACCGGCACCACCAATACCTCCACTGTCGCCGCTTGCTGCGCCCCCCCCTCCAGTAAAACCATCAAAAGGAAAACGAATAACAGCATTGATTGCGTTGGTTGATCCGGGCAATCCTGAAGCGATCGCTATGCCGCCGATTATATCAGGAGCTCCTCTTCTATTAGTGGAATTGCCAAAAGCGCTGCCACCGCCAGATGCGTCCGCAAGCGATGAGCCTCCACCAACACCGCCACCGCCGGAACTTAGTCCGGCAAAAGAAGATCCGCCATCCCCAAGTTGCGAGCCAGATCCGCCGCCGCCACTAAAACTTGCGGTGGGCGTCGTGCCGCCAGTTGCTTGAAAATCACCTCCTGAACCCGTACCCCCATTCTGCCCAGCGCCCCCAGTAGCAGAGATCAGTGCGCCGAACGATGAGGTCCCTCCGGCACCACCAGAAGCTTGCCCTCCGGCACCTACAGTGACAGCGTAGACAGTTCCTGGTGCGACAGCGAACTCACCGTGAGCGTAACCACCACCGCCGCCACCTCTGCCCGAAGTAACGCCAGCCGCACCACCACCAACGACTCTCACTCGGATTTTTGACACCCCTGCGGGCACAGTCCAATTCCTGTTGCTATTAAAAACCCGCCACAACCCATTCCCAAACTCGCCCATGTAGCCAGCTGGCACCACTTTCGTCGCGGTGGCCAGCGAGGTTACTGTGCTTGATCCGCCACTCTCATCAGCAAACCTACCCATCAGACAATCTCCTTCTCAAAGCCCTCTACCCGGAACGATGCATCCGCCGAACTCGCCCACACCACCACCCGGTCGCCAGGGCCTGCGACCAGCCCGGTGCGACCGAGCGGGGCAGCAGCGGCGAGAGTTGCGCCGTACTCAATCCACTCAGAATCGGTTGGTATGTCAGCTGCCGCGATGGCTATGCGCACAGTCATCGCTGTGCTGCCGCGATTCAGCACGCTGACATTAAATGTCGTCGCGTGGCCTGCGGGAACTGTATATACAGTAGTGTCAGTTGCTGCCAGTGGAGATGCGACAGCCAATGTGCCTATTAAAGCCATTATAATTGCCCCATAAAGTACGTTTCAAAATTGAAAGTGGTGGCTGAGACCTTCGACGCCAGGGTGTTTATGACCGAGGTCGCAAAGTTCGGGTCATTGCCCAGCGCTGCTGCGAGCTCATTCAGAGTATCCAGAGCGCCAGGTGCTGCATCGACCAGCGTGGCCACCTCAGTTGCGATGGTCGCGAGTAACTGCAGCCGCACATCCGAGACCGCTTTCGGGGTGGCCGCCAGAGATTCTGAGGCGGAATCCACCGCGCTACTGAGCTGCACGATGCCCTTCTGTGTGAGCGAGGCGTCAACTATCTTGCTGTCGACATATTCCCGGGTGGCCGTCACGGTTGTGTTGTCCACGATCAGCTGTACCGCGCTTGTATTGCCAACGGTCAGGATGAACTTGATTATCATCTCGCCTGCAGCGCCTGATTCCGGCGCTGCCTTGGTTGATGTGGGCACGCGCGAGACGGCGAAGAACGCACCGGCATCATCAATAATGGCCGCCTCGGTGATCGTGAAGCCACCCACTTCCTGCGGGATCAGCGCCTCGACAATGATCTGTGTGGCGTCCAGCGGATCGATGCGGATGTCATTGATCGCTGCACGGAACTCCTCAGTACCCAGTGCCTGCACGGTCTCATCAATGGGGATGGCGCCGCTGCCGACGGCAAACTGGGTCAACCCCAACGTGGTGCCAGAGCTGACCGCCGCTGCCAGCTTCTGGATGCCTATGGTCGTCAATAAGGTGAAAAAATCCATACTTACTCCTTTACTACACTGCTGGCTGTACGGTGATCACGTTGGCCATCTTCATTCCAGCCGCTGCGATCGGCGCGGCCCTGCTGAGCAGGTTAACGCGTATTGTGTGGTGGCTGCGCACATTCTTTGTCGACACAACAATGCTGTCGACATCAAAGATCAACGCCTCATCCACGGGATCCACCTCGCTGAACACATCCACCCGGAATGTGCCCGGCTCGGCGAGCGGCATCTCCTGGTGCCATTCGGTGATCTCCGTGGCCAGGCTGAGTGCACCCAGGCCCAACTCGACAGCGGCGCGGGTGCCTTTTAGCGCATGCACTGCGGCGCTTGATGCAATCACCTGGCGTTTTTTGGTCTCGCTCCAGTCTGTGTTCCAGGTATCCACAGAGACCGACCAGGCCAGCCAGGGCAAGAAGGGCACAGGGCACAGCGCAGCACTCCACAAATGATTGATATTCCCTGGCAGCTGCCCGCTCGGGGAGATCACTTGATCCAGGGCGATCTCAAGAGGCGCACTGTTCGGTGGCAGCAAGGTATCCATCAGACGCCCTCCCCGATAGTGATGGCGCTCGCACTGGCCACGCTCACCTCATCGATCACGACATCGGCCGGTGGCGTTGTCAGTACCACTTTTTCAACCCCAGACACATGCAGTGCAGCGATAATGCCAGAGCGGGGGATGTCTGCCCCGATCCGGCGGCGCGAAGCCAGGTACGCATCCAGTTGCGCGACGGCCTGCGCCTGCACGACGCTGACATCCGGACCATCGGCCAGGAACAGATCAGCGTCGATGGTGTAGCCGACAACCGTGACGCCCTGTACTGTGACCAGGTCTGTCAGCGGCCGCACATCGTCGGCATTCAGCGCAGCGGTAACTGCATCGAGCATAGCCTGATCAGGCGCGCCATCGCCTTCAGTCGAGAGCACTGTCACCAGCACCTGGGTGGGTGCCGGGCTGCTCACTGCCACCTCAGCCACTTTCGGGTCAGCGGCCTGGCCGTGGAATTGGTACGCGCCGATAGCGCCGGCCGTGGTGATCGATTCGAGTTTGAGCTGGATCCGCAGCCGGAAATCATCATCAGCCTCCAGCACTTGCGCCACCGGCGGTACCGCATCGGGATCCGCAGCCACCAACACCAGGCGCTGCACGTTCATGAGCGCCCCCAACTGATCCAAATCAGAGCCGATAGCTCGGGCCAGCAGCACGCCTTGCGCCATCTCGTTGATCCGTTGACGCTCCAGCATCAGCCGGTACGCTGCGACCTCAAGCACTTTATAGGCCGGATCACTGACACCGATGACCAGCTCCGGCATCCGCACAGCCAGATCATCGAGCATGAGCTGCAGCAATGCATCAAAGCTGACTTCCTCGATCAGCTGTGGCGCAGGCAATTTGCTCAGGTCGATCAGTGTGCTCATATTCCCTCCAGTACGACGCCGACACCGGTATCCAGATCAGTGCCGTGCAGCTCGAATATCGGGCCAGTGTCGCGCACCTCGGTCAGCTTCACGCGGTCAATCAGAAAGCGCGGCTCCCAGCGGCGCACGGCCTCGGCCACGGCGCGGAACACCTCGACACTGAAACGCTGGTCGACCGGGTCATCGATCAGATCGAACAACCCTGAGCCGTAATCTCGAGTCATCACCCGGGCACCGATCGGCGTGGACAAGATGTCACGCACGCTTTGGCGCAACTCCTCCACGCCATCGATCAGCTTGCCGGTCTGGGCATTCATGCCGGGCATCCTATATTCCCTCCGCTTGCACTGAGCAGGTGTACCCACGCTTGTTGATAGTGTGATTGACTTCCAGGATGAGCCAGTCCTGATCCACGTTATCGCGGAAGCCCCTCAGGCGCAGGATGCGCTGGCTGGCCAGCTCGGGCATGCCGGGCAGGGTCAGGCTCAACAGCCGGGACTCGCGCCGCATTTGCGAGAACATGGCTGAGGCATTGGCGCGGGCAGTGGCATCATCAACAAACACCTGGTCAATCAGTTTTTGCGGCTCACCGGCGCCGATGACCACGGGGATCCGCTTGCCGGCATCCCAGTCATGCCAGTAGGCTTTGACGCTCTTCCACTGGTTGCGCGGGATAAAATGGGCGCGCCAGCTGGTTACATCGCCCGGGCGTAGCACGATCGGCGGCTCATCAGCGCCGGCCAGGTCATAGCTGAGCACAACCCAGCTGCCATCCACCGGCTTGAACATGGCGCCGTACTGCCGGGCAACCTGGAACATCATGGCCAGGTCGGATTGCCCGGCCTGGTCAACGTGGGTGATCAGCACTTGCGCCAGGGATGCGGGCTTGATCACGGCTTTATACCCGTTGCGCTCGGCCAGTTTCTTGGTCAGATCGCCCAGGGTGATGCGGTTGTGGCCCTCCTCGCGTCCCTGTTTGGCTGTGCCAGTGAAGTCCACGGCGACGGCTGAGACACGCAATGTGCTGGGCGGGCCAGAATGCTCGATCTGGTCAACTGATAGTTTTTTTGCAATTCTCCTGGCTGACTCCCTTAAGTATCCGATCATTATTTCGACTTCGTCGCCATCTTTAGGCCATTGATATCTCGGCGTATCAGCCAATATAATCTCAACCGCATCTGTGTGAATTCCCGATCTGTCGCTCAGGCGCAACTCAACAAGGGCTCTCGATATATCCTTGGTGACATTCTCGCCATTTATGCTTATCTTATAAGTAGGTGCTTTCATAAAGTCGCTTCGGAGGATGGCGCATGAAAATAAAAATGGTTTGCTTCTTTCCTTTTGTCCTTGCTGGCTGTGCCAATCAGCCCGACAATGTTTGCTTGCCTTGGAGCAACATCGATTGCCCAGATATGGAGCCAGCAAAATATTTGGTAACAACGCGCTATGAGGGTGTTAGGCCTGACAAACAAAGCAAGGATGGATGGGATCGTGACGACATTCTCGGCCGCCTCGTCAGTCCAAAAGCCAGGATTGAAACAATTGCAAAGCAGCACTGCGGAGAGCTGCCGTTGCCGTGGTCGCCAGAAAAACCTGTCTCTGTTGATGTGCTTGACACCACAACTGGCGTACAAACTACAGTTATTTGCAAAGATGTCATTTAGTCTGACCACGGCAGCTTAACCTCTTCAATCGATTCCTGGTCCACATCAATCTCCGGCAACTCCACCAGCGTTCCGGCCGGCAGTCTTGGCCCCTTGGCCGCCAGGCCGGGGTTGGCTGCCAGGACCTTCTCGACCACACCGCGGGTTTTTCCGTAGCGCAGCCAGCAAATCTCATCGACCATCTCACCTTCTTTTGCTCTGTACAGCATCACTCTGCGCTCCGGGGATGTCCCCGACCGAATTTCTCCAGGGCCGCAAGCGCTGCATCCAATCGCCCGCGAAATTGAACAAAGCCATCCCCATCTCTCAACGCGTCACTGATTGCGCGCCGGAGCGCTGCCGTCCTTTGGCTTTTTCTTGATTGGATGTCGGCAGCAACTGCTGGCATCGCAAACTCATTGAACAGATCGATGTTTTTCATCATTCCTTATCTCCTGCGAACTTCAGCACCACCTGAACACATTCTTAAGGGTCTCAATAGCGGCCACCTTGGCCCCGGCCTTGAGCATGCGCACGATTTGCGCGCCGGCGGCGTCCTTGGTCTTCAGTGCAGACGGCACGGCGCTCAGCGTGGTATACCCTTTTTCGGTCAGACGGGCCTGTGATGCGGTGTACAGATCGATGTCTGTCGCCTCCACGTAACCTTGACTGATCAACCATCCCACCGTCTCTGAACAAATTTCACATTTCGGGCCGGGATAGCCGTATTCATCCACGCCAGCGCTGCCGCTCAAGGCGACAAAGTCGATGGGTACCCGCTTCGGGAAGGCTTCGTACAGATCAGCCATCACTCGCGCGGCAAACTCATTGAACAGATCGATGTTTTTCATCTGTCGTCATCTCCGGCGAACTCAAGCTGCAGCCTGAAATCAATCCTGCGCGGGGCGCCGTTGCGATCGTAGAACGTGGCCCCCTCATCCACTTGCAAAATGGCAAACAGGCCATAGACTACGCCGAGCCCGTCAACTAGCAGCCAGGGCCTGCCCAGGCCTGCGAGTTCGCGCATGGCCTGCACCTGGCGCAGCCCGCCCCGGTACTCCGGGTAGATGACGCCCTCGATGTCAATGGTCTCTATGCCTGGACCGGTTGATTGCAACAGTGGCCGCCGGCCGATGCGCTCCTGGCCAGGCCAGCTGTACGCGGCTGACCGGAATACCGACTGCGGCGCAGCGGTGCCCAGGCTGAACATGTACGGGCCGAGCATCATCATGATGCGGCCACGGTCGCGGATCGTATCCCGGATGAACTCCAGGCCTTCGCGCACGCGGCTGGCATTGCGCAGATTGTTGATGATGTCGACCATCAGGCAAGCTCCTGTACGCCTTGGATCTGTGACCACAGCCCGGCGTCACGGAACTCGGCCAGCCGATCGGCCAGCAGATCGGCCAGGTTTTGCGGTGAGGCATTGGGGCCAGCCTGTATTGTGATGTTGGGCCGAAAATCTACCCGCGCCACGTGTATCGCTCTGCCACCAGGTGGGCGGGATCCCGATGCGGCGATCATAGCTGTCGCAGGCGCTCCGGAGGGGCGCGCAGAGCCAGCAACGGCGCTGCTTGCCGGGCCATCGATGGCGCGCGAGACTTGTCCGGTGACTGCACGCACTGTGTCGACCAGGGCGGATATGGCTGTGCCCAGAGACAGAACCATTGAGTTGGCCGGTTGCGTGGCGGGTTTTTCTGCCTGCGCCAGGGAGGCTGCCTTGGCAACGGCGGGAGCGCTGATTACAGGGGGCTGTATCATCATTCTATCATCGATGGCGCGCGAGACTTGTCCGGTGACTGCACGCACTGTGTCGACCAGGGCGGATATGGCTGTGCCCAGAGACAGAACCATTGAGTTGGCCGGTTGCGTGGCGGGTTTTTCTGCCTGCGCCAGGGAGGCTGCCTTGGCAACGGCGGGAGCGCTGATTACAGGGGGCTGTATCATCATTCTATCATCGATGGCGCGCGAGACTTGTCCGGTGACTGCACGCACTGTGTCGACCAGGGCTGGGCGGCCGCGCTCGACCCCTTTGGCCAAGGTATCCGGAATGGCCTGGCCGCTGGCGGTCAGGCGCGACAGCGGCCCTTCTTTGGCGTCAGAGAACGGCAGTAAGTTGCGCACCTTGGCCAGCGCGTCGCGCACCAGGGCCACCGGCTTGTCGATTACTGATCTGAGCCCGGACAGCAGAGTCTCTATCAGCGCCTTGCCCGCGCCGCTCCAGTCGATGCCTTGCAGGTACTCCAGCGCCTTGCCGAATCCGGACTGCAACAAGCCCAGCGGCGAGAAGTTAAACAGGTTTTTAATGTCCGTAAAATCCCCGGTGATGACCCGTTTAATGACCCCGAAGGTGCCGGTGAACCAATCCACCAACACGCCCCATACTGCGCGCAGGGGCGGCAGCGGATCAAACCCGATCAGATCCACGAACCAGCTCCAAAAGCCTGCAGCAGTGGTTTTTAAACCAGCCCACAGGTTGGCGAACCACGGTCCTACTGTGTCCCAGTTGGCGATCAAAATGCCCGCCAGCGCAGCGATGCCGATGATGGTAGCAGTGATCGGATTACTGGCGGCTGCAGCGGCAAGAAGCTTGAGACCTTTGATAACCGCCGGAATACCTTTGCCTGCGAAGAACAGGGCGCGTGCGCCGGTATTGATCAGCGCGAGCGCAAACAGGCCCAGCGCGACCGTGGTGGTGACAACCGGGACAATCAGTGGCGCCCCCAACATCAACCCCAGGGCGCCAGCGGCTACAGTGGCCCCACCAAACTTCTCCACCAGGCGCTGCCCGAAGTCGATCACTGGCCGCAGTCGATCAACCAGGTCGGCGAACTGCCCCTTGAGCGCCTCGATGCGCCCCGGCAGCCCTGCAGCAAACTCCCGTGCCCACGCTTGGATTTGCGGGCCACGCTCGGTGACCAGCGTGGTCAGCTGCGTCAGCCACTGGCCAAAAATCGGCATCAGCTCGGCGCCGATGATGGCGCGAACGCCGCCCAGTGAGGTTTTAGCCTCCAGCAGCTCATTGCTGAACCGCTCTGCTGCGCGCACCGCATCCTCGCCGAGCAAACCGCCCAGAGTGCGCAGCCTGGCGGCCGCCTCATCCAGCCCTGCACTGCCATCGGCGAGCACATTGACAAAGGCCACGCCCTCGGAGTCGAAAAGTTTAAAAGCGATCCGCACGCGGTCAGCCTGGTTGGGTATCTTTTGCATAGCATCGGCCACAGCGCGCAGCGCCTGATCGGGCGATACACGGGCCAGCGTCTCGGATGACAGGCCGAGCTCATTCAGCGCATCCACTGCCTCACCAGATCCATTTGCGGCCTCTGCCGTGCGGCGCACAAACCTCTGTATGGCCAGATCAGTAGTTTGAATGGATATGCCAGCCCGCTCGCCGGCAAAGCGCAGCTCTTGCAGTTGCTCGATGCCGATACCCAGCTTGTCCGCAGTCTTGGCGATCTGATCTGCACTGGCCGCGAACGACGTGGTCATTGCTACCACGGCGCCCACCCCCACCGCGCCCATCAGCGTCAATCGCCTGGTTACTCGGCCGACCGCACTGGTCAAATTCGCGGCGGATCTGCCGACCCGGGTGAGACTGGCGCCGAGGGCGTCAAAGCGCAGCCGTTTACTGATCACCTCGGCAGAGCGCCGAAACCCGTCCAGCCGGCGCTGAACACCCACAACCGTGGCTGACATCAAGTCCTTGGCTTTGATCAGTATGTTCAGTTCGGTCTCTGTTGCCACGATGGTTACTCTTTGTTGGTTTCGTGCACCTGGTTCCAGCGTCCCAGGGCTCTATCCCGCCATTGAATGATTTCCCCGACCCGCATCTGGACAATGCTGTCCAGCCCCCAATGGAAAATGAATGCGATATCCGCAATCAACTCCGCTAGAACATCCCACTGGGGGAGTCGGGCAAAAAATAGCGGAACACCTGCGATAGTCTCATCACGTCGCGCGAGCGCAGCTGCTTCATCTCATCGGGACCGAGCCCGCAGCACTCGCCGATGATGCGCATGGCGATCTCGCCCGATTTGTGCGGCTGCACCTTTGTCATCGATTCGACATGCGCACCGGTGGGCTCATCGAACCGCAGCTCGCTGCGCTCCTCGCCACCGGTTTTCAGCGGGATGAGCAGCTCCAGCGTGACGACGCTGGCCATCGCGTCCGTGAGCCGCTTGACATCGATCTCTTCATTTTTGGCGATGGTCGCTACCCCGTTATCATCGATATTCATGCCTGGCCGCTCCTTGTTTGTGTCCTGTTTGGTTGTTGTATGGATCAGATGCCCAGACGATCCCTGACTGTGGCCAGCTGATCCTCGCCGTTGACGATGCGCACCATGCGCTCGATATCGATTTCGTGTATGACAGTGCCTTCGATCGTCAGCTTGTAATAGTGGCAGGCGAAGGTCGCCACATAATTGGCCTGGGATCCGGCTTGCCAGTTGCCGGGGTTGGATCCGACCATCCTGCCGCGCAGCTCAGCCGTGGCGCCGCGCACGGTACCGTCATGGCTGCTCAGGGCGCCGCGCAGCGTCACCGCGACATCGGGCTTGCCAAACAGCTTCTGCACTTCATCCGGCACTGTGAGAAAGGTCAGCGTCGCCCGCATCGCTTCCAGGCCCATGTCGATCTCAATGGGCGTGTCGGTGCCGCCGGCGCGCAGCGCCTCGGTTTGGATTTGCAGATCCGGCAAGGTCACCTGACTGGCCTGCCCGGCATAGTTGCGGCCATCCACGAAGGCGGCCACATTACGCATTACGTCTTTGCTCATCAGAACACCTCCACAAGATGATCATTGACCATCGCTGAGCGGAAAGTGATGCGCTCCGCCACACCGAATGGCGTGAAGTCAAAATCGAAAACCACTTTGCCGGCGGCCATATCGGCAACTGTGTTCAGCTCCGGGGGTGCCCAGACGCGCCCGCCGGCGATACGCTGCTCGGCAGTCAGCCGGTTCAGGAAGGCCTGTACCCCGCCGGTGACATCCTCGATGTAATTTTTGGTGATGTTGCGATCCACGGCCCACAGGTGGGTCTCCAGCAGTGAGTCGCGCAGGATGTCAGCAATGCGCACGTGCGCCAGGAACGCCCATTTGACATCTGCGCTGGTGGTACGGTTGCCCCACAGCCGGAAGCCGTTCTGCTGGATGGTGGTGGCGATCTCGTTCTCGTTGAGCAAGTTCGCCCGGCTGGTTGCATCCCCCAAGGTAAAATCGATTTCGCGCGAGACACCGACGATGCCCGGCACCGGCCGGTTACTTGGGGATGTGTGCCACCCTCGCTCGTTATCGTTATGCGCAATCACGCCAGCCACCCGAGCCGAGCCAGGGCGCACCACTGGCGCGGCCAGGGCGGTATCGAACACCGAATACCAGGGGTCGTGCAGGTAGACGCGCCGGCTGGAAAAATCGCCGCGCATCGTAATGGCATCCGCGTCATTCGTGTTGGGTCCGTCGACGACCACCACAGCGCGCAGCTTGTCAGCCACGCCGACCAGGGCGGCGGCGACCGGGTTTGCCAGGAACGTGCCGGGCGCGCCGGGATCTTCGGGGCGCTGGTGCGTGTACCCTGGGGCGCACAAAATGCGGGGCTTGACCCCTAAACTCGGCGCAGCGGCAAGCAGCGCCTGAGCGCCCAGATATTTGCCGGTATCCACGTCCACGCCGCCGACGACATTGGCCAGTGTGGCTGCGGCATCAATACCCTCATCCACACGCACCACGACCACGGCCGCACCGGCGACATCCAGGATATCGTTCAGCGCATCGAGCAGCGTGCCGGCGGCACCCAGCAGGGCCGCCTGGGCGCGATCGCCCAGAATCAACACCGGCTCATTCAGCGGATAGGCTGCTGCATCAGCATCCGGGGCGGTACCGACCACCCCGATTACTGATGTGGCGGCTAGTTGGATGGGGCGGATGCCGTCAGTCAACTCGACGACTTCTACTCCGTGCAGGAAATCAGGCATCGCTTAACTCCTTCTTTGGGTTGGATTTGGCCCGGCGCTTGCCGGGCTGTTTGGGTGTACCTTCCTCGGCCACGTGCGTGCCGAGAAGGTACTGAGCCTGTCGCGAATCTAGCTCTACTTTCTGCCCAGCACGCAGCTGACCGAAGGATTTGAGTACGGCGTAGGTTTTTTTGCTCATTTGTATCCTCCGCTACTGTACCGAGTAGAGCCCGGCACTGGATCCGCCTGACACTTGTACAATTGCATTTTCAGTGATTTCCTGAACCACCGCTGCCGCCAGGGCGTCAGCCATGCGAGTGACCCAGGAGTGCTCGCCTAACGACTCACCACCTTGCGCCTCGAATTCAGTGACGATCCGTGCTGATAGACTCGATTGACTTAGCATGGTGCGGACTCCTCATTACTCTGATGCTTGTTTGCCGACCTTGACGGTCGCCGATCCATCACCGTGTGGCACGCCGGTAAAATGGCAAATACTTTCCTGGGTGATGCAGCCCGTACCGCCATTCAGGCGTATCTGCGGCGCATCCACGGTGGCCACGCCCGCGGCCGTCACGGCGACATCGCCCTGCGACTGCACGATCACATCGCCCGGGATCTGCACAGTCAGCACGTGCAGGGCCCTGTCGTAGTCGATCACAGCGCCATCGCCCATGACTGTGCGGCGGACATCTACGCTGGCGGCAGGGGCGGCAGCGGCGCTGCTGTACAGCCCGGCCAGGGCCACGGCAGCAACTGCATCACCGTTGGGTGCCAGCACCATGACCTGTTCACCCACTTCAGGTGGCCACCAGGAGCGATCACCGCCGGCGCGCACAGTCAGCCACGGAATCCAGTCGGTAATCCGGTCGCTGATCTCCACGCGCAGCTTGACCTGCTCGGTGTAATCGGCTTCAACCACCAGGCCGACTTCGAGCATACGCTTGACGCGGCGCTCCAGTTGGCTGATGCGTTGTTCCATCTGGTCAAGCACTGACATCTGGCGCCTCCGCGATCAGGGTGTAATCCTCTGGATACGACTCGGGCAGCACGCCCAGCCATACTTCTGTGGGGGTAATCTGGCTGCCGGCCCAGATCGACTCACCCAGGTGCACGACTTGGCGCCAGGTCACTGACCACAGCCCCAGGCCCTTGTTGTCCAGCGCCGCGACGAATTGGTTCTGCATCCCTTCCAGCCTGGCCCCATCGACCTGAGCGCCCAACTCCCAATGCGCCTGCGGCACCAGCAGCGCCACGGCAGTGGCCAGGCTCATCGCATCGCCGGCGCGGTTGGCCGCGCCTTTTGCATTACGCGCCAGGCAATACGCCGCCAGGCGCAGATCAAAACTCTGTCGGCCGTCTCCGGCCTGATCATTCGCATAGGGCGCATCGAGCACCGTCAAAAACACGGCGGGCGCACTGACCAGGGTGCGGTTCGGGCCGTCACTGGCGAACTGCCCGGCGTAAGTCTCTATCTGCGCCAGGCCGGGCACAGCGCCCTGGATGGCCTCGATCACCGCATCGACCACAAACTGCATCAGAACCCCCCGCCTGGCATGACTTGCCGCGAGGGCGCAAACTCGGCGCTACCGGCGGTGGAAGAGGGCTCTTTGACACCGAGCTGCACCTGGCCATCAGCCACGCGCGCCAGGAACCGGATGGTGTCGTCGTAGCGCTTGGTGACCTGGTCAATGGCGTGATCGTCATACAGACGGTAGCGGGCAATGTCGGCAGCGATCGAGACAATGATGCGCGGCACTGGGATTAGCGGGGTGGTATAGCCGCCGGCCGACACATACCCATCGATCTCACCACTGGCATCCTCGCACGCGGTCTGGACGGCCTGCGCATCGATAGCCTCGCCGGTGGCATCTGGCGCCAGGCTCAGCAGCTCAGGCTCTCCAAACCGGGTGATCAGATCTTGTAACGTGACATAGGACATGGGTTATGACTTCGGCTCTTTTTGGGATTCATCAGCCAGGACGGCATCCAGGCGCGGATCATCCTGGATGGCTGCCAGCTCTTTTTTGGTCAGCTCGCTGAGCGAGATCGCCTGCACCTCGCGGCTGAACTGTCGGCCGGCCCGACGCAACCGATTCACACCACGCACGGTGCGCACCCGCAGGATCTTCTCGCTACTGCCTGGCGGCGGCGTAGGCGCAGCGGCCTTCGGTGCCTTCGGTGCTTTCGGTGCTTTCGGTGCTTTCGGTGCTGCGGGCGAGCCTGTGTTTTCAGTCTCTGGCATGTGCTGGTCTCCTGTCTGATTGGGATTAAAAAGCCCCGCCGGTACGGCTGGCGGGGTAAAGTGCTTCCTTGCGTGCTATGGCCCCGTCTGAATCGTTACGCTGTCGCCATCCAAGGGTGCAGTATCAGCTGACTGGTGCCGGCCCATTCGTTGGTCTCGCCGCCTGCAGCCAGTGAGTTGGAGAGCACTTTGCGCGCCAGCCCTTCGAGCGTGTTGGGCACCATTGTGTGGGTGTGACGCAGGCCCAGAGGGCGCTCGTAGTCGCCCTTGAGACTGGTCAGGCGCTGCCGGGCTGCCTCGTAGTTAGCCGCGTTGAACGCCTGCTTGCTGCGCACTACCAGTTGCCACAGGCCGGGGCCGGCATTGACTCGCGCGTCGACACCGAATACAAACTTGTCTGTCATGAACACCTTGCTGTCGTTCAGATCCGTGATCTGGCGGAAGTCGTAGTCACGGCGTCGCTGGAAAATGATTGGGCGGATCACGCGCGACAGATCCATCACGTACCAGGCTGGCCCGGCGCCGCCCATGTCATTGGACTTGCTGATCTCTTCGCCAGAGGCATCCAGCACAGGGTGATCGGCATCGAACAGCGGCTGGCCGTCGTAGCAGATCGGATTGGATTCCAGCACCTCGACCGTCAGCTCGTTCGGGTGCTCGCGTGAGACACGCCCAAACTCGTTAAACACCGGACCGTACAAGCCAAAGGTGTCGTCTTCAATGCGGTCGCGCTCGACGCCTTCCGTGAGTTCAAACTTGCGGTTCTTGATGCTGAAATCAGCGCCTTCCAGGCTGTGCAGCACCCGGTCGCCAATCCACTCACGCATCCGCGGGAGTGTTTTGAGCCAGGGATAAATCTCAACAGCGGTTGTGGAGGGTACAACTGTGCTGTACATCTCCCAGACTGCCCCGTCATCGCCCAGCGACTCAAAGCCCTGCTGGAAGTTCGTTTTCAGCCCTTTGAAAAGGATTTCAAGGTTCGCGCTGGTCAAGTCCATGTCAGTCTCCTGCAAAGTAAAATAGTGGTTTACGCCAGTGTGGGTTTACGCCAGGGCGCCGTGACTGGGATCGATCGAGACCCAGACGCCGTCGTCGTCGACGCCATCGATCACCCCAGCCGAGCTGCGCGTGCCAGTGCCATCGGTGAGCGCCACGGTGGTGTCATCGACGATGTAGCACTGCTTGCCGATGTCCGTGGCAGCGATGGCATCGGCGCCGGCGCTGTTGTTAAAGCGGAAGATGCCACGATCGACCTCCACTATCTGTGCGCCGTCGGCGCCGTCGGTGTTATCGATCTCCCGGACAGCCGCGCCGACTGCGCGCAGTCCGGTGGCGGTGGCGCCTGGTTGCGCAAAGCCGCCTGCATTCAGTGCGACGATCACGCCGGCATAGACGTGTATGGCGGCAGCGGCCAGGTAACCGCGGCGCGTGCTCTCGCGGGTCGGTGTGTTGCGGTTTTTAGTTGCAGCGGTCATCGGTGACTCCTCTTGCTAAGTGCGGCTATAAAAATGCGGTTATGGAAGTGGGTTCAGGATGCGTTGGCCAGCTGGTACGCTTCCGGCGTGATACCCATCGCTTTGCACACAGCGATCTCAGCGGCGCTCAACGTGGTTGAGTCGCCCGCTGGAGGTTTGCCGCCGGTCTGGGTCGCCTTGAGGGCTGCCACGCCAGGCGCGTCCTGTAAATGTTGCGTCAAGGCCGCCAGGCCCTGTTTGCGCAGCCAGGTGGCTGTGGCTTGTCCGGCGATGCGGCCATCGGACAACCCCTCTTCGATCAGCCGGTCCAGCTCGGTTTTCTCGCCAGTGGCTTTCAGTGCCGCCAGCTGGGCTGTGGCTTCCTCGTACACTGCGCGTGGCACGGTGTCGCCCAGCTGAGCCGCTTTGGCTTTGGCAGCCGCTGTATCCGGTGCAGGCGGTTCGATGCTTTTCAGCGCCTCGATCAGGCTTTCGGGCGGATTGGTGATCTCGCCGCTGTCGATCGCTGACAACGTGCCGGCCGATCGCGAGGCTTCTGTGCTGATCGCAGCCAGGGCGGTACTGATATCCTCGAAGCTCATGCCTGCATCGCGCAGCCTTTTCAGCTCTGCGCGGGCGTCGCCGCCCGTGCCATCCCCGGCCTGGCCTTTGGGGGTCGCATCCTCTTCCATCAGGACGGCCAGCTTGACGGCGCCGTCCTTGAGTGCGGCAATCGCCGCTTCGATATCTGTGTCTTTTGCCTCTGGGGTCAGGTCAAGCAGCTTGATCAGGGTGGCTTTATCCACGATGTCCTCCTGGGGGTGTGATTGGGCTTGGGTGTAGTAAGCACGGGCGGCGGCCAGGGTGGCCTGCTCGCCGTCGATGGCAGGCGTGTTTGTCAGCGCCACATGCAGCAGCTCGATCACGTTGCCGCCGGTGTCGTAACTGAACACCGGAGACAGGTACCGGTATTCACCGGCATCGATAGCGCGTGCAGCAGCTGCTGTCCAGGTGATCGGGCCATACAGACCGTCGGGGCGCCATTCCAGTGCTTTTGCTTCAACCCAGCCAGACGCTGGCGCGGGACGGCCGTTCTGGCCAGAAAGCAGAGTTTGATGTTCGTAGTCGATAACCAGGTCTGTTGCCCGTGCTGCGGCTGTGGCGATGACATCGCGCGCCCGCTCAGGGCTCAGATGCCAGGGGCCGGTGCCCGCCATCGCGCCACGCGGCGCATCAAAGGTGCCAGCAGGGATCAGGCGCACGATGCGCTCGCCGGGGCGAACTTCCAGGGCAAGGGCGGCGACACGCAGACAGTTGTTGGTGGTAGTAGGCATGCGGCCATTGTCAGGCCACAGGGCAGGGCGGGTAAGATGAAGTGCTTCAGCAGTCAAAAGCAGCTGCTGTTATCGGCAGCGTACAGCCGCAGCGCGAATTGTGCAAGAGGCTCTCAGAGGCCGCTGGTGCGACAATAACGCCGCAACCACCCTTGGGGCCGAACAAAAACTCTTAAACGATTTTAAACGGTCATTAAACGGTTTTAAACGGTGTCTGGGTGGGGAGGGATGGGCGCATGGCGCAGAATCGGACAAATCTGACCAAAAAAGGCTTTATTTGATGCGGACCTGTTCGCCGATGTGGCGCGCCAGAATATCGACAATCAGCGGCTTGTCAGACTCGGCGATGCCGAGCCAGGGACGGGCGGGGATGGCGGGCAGGGTTTTGCGGGTGCGGATTGAGCTGAGCTGTCCCCGGCCGAACTGGTGCACGGCGCCATAGACCCGGTCCGTGCCGAACTGGACTGCGTCAGGCGAAGCTTGCCAGCGCAGCAGATCCCGCAGGTTGCCGCTGTCGACCAGGATATCGGATGGGCGGCCGCGTTTTTCCTTGCGCTTGAGCGTGGAGTCCGCCAGCGGTTCCCAGGGGGTGCCATCCGGCGCGACGGCGCTGTCCCAGCGTTCGCGATGCTGCAAATCCAGTAGCTCGCCGATCTGTCGGAACGCGGGCTCCAGATTGACGCTGGCATTGAGCAGCTGCAGCAGCGCTTTGCGCACCTGGGTGTCGTCGTAGTCGATATCGATGTTCAGTGTTGCGCCGGTCATTTTTTGGTCCTATACTAAAAATGATGCTCATCGTGCGGGCAGTCCCCGCCCGGACCACCAATCCCACGCACGGAGCATGCCACGACGGGGCGGCGGCGTGGCAAACCATTACCTTCCTGTGCGCCGATACAACCTGACACCCTTCCGGAAATCCTCCACGGCGACGACTGCATCGTCAGTTTCTTGGAATGTTGTCACGCCCGCCCAACCATTGCGACCCCATTCAAACACAGCAATGCCTGGCTGATCGCGGCCAGGTATTCGGTAATGTGCGATGTAGCGGCGCCTCAGTACCGGCTTGCTGCTAGCGCCATGCCATTCGGCGGCGACCCATATCTCATCGGGGCTCTTTACCGTGCGCGCCAGCAGCTTCATAAATCTCTCGCGCCCACGCTTTTGCACTTTCCACTCCCCTGTCTGCTTAAGAAACAGCGCCTCGGATATCAAGAGCGGCTCTCCGACCTGATCGGTCAGCAGCGCCGGCTTGCCCAGATCAGCTCCAAATTCACTCAGGAACCCTCTGACATACTGCTCATCAGATAGTCCCTGCGGCATCAGATCCGATTCGGCAAACCGCCGGGCTCGCGGCAACGAATCGGAGGCGCGGCGAGGCGGGAAAACCCGGCCTGGCAGACCGCGCAAGGGCTCATCGAGTTGTGGTGGCGCATCGCCTCGGATCCGGCTTGCGCCTGGGCGAAACTCAAAGCCGGGGTCGACTCCCTTTGGCACACGGATAGTCTGCGGGCTCGGGCCGCGTATGCCGATCGTGCGGTCCTCCCACTGGATCGCGGGTGCCTTCTCTCTGACTGTCAATCCCAGGCGCTCGACATCGGCCTGGGACAGCGTGAACTTCTTGCAGGAGCACCCCCACCCGTTCTGTGGGGACCAGATATCCCACCAGGGATCATCCAGCGGCAGCACTGTGCCATCCAGTGCCAGGTGTTCGGGCCGGGGGTCGGAGCTGCCGCCGTGCCGGTACAGCCCAAACGGGCGCGCCTTGCGCAGCTCGGGGTCAGCGATCTGGGCTTCTCGCCCGGCGTGGTAGCTTTGCCGCAGATTGGTCTCGTAAATCACTCGCGTGCGCCAGTTGCGGCCACCCTTGAACGGCCAGCCGTTGCGCTCGACAATGGCATCAAACTCTTTCCTGAAATCCTCAATGGTGCTGCCGTTTTCGATAAATCCGCCGATCGCCGCCTGGAAATCCTCCACGATCGCCATGCGGTTGGCCCCGGCAACCATAAAGACATGATCGTGCTCGCGCCCCTGGATATCCGTCCAGGCTTGCGTGGGAATAGGCACTTTGCTGCGGAAAAAGTCGATCTGCTCCTTGAACGGCAGCCGGCGCGCCTGGGTCGCTGCGCTCATAGTCCTTCCAGGATATCGTACCGGCCTGCCAGGTGCGCAGCGGACAAGGCGTCAGTCATCACATCGGCAAACTGATCAATGCTCAGCCCTGGCAGCAGGGTGACCAGGCGGTTGCGCAGGTCATCCAGATCCCGTGCCTGCATCACCTGCTCGCGGATCTGCTCCACCCACTGCTCGATGTGCACATCGGCCGCCGATTCCAGGCGCGAGAGCTGCACCTGCGGGGCGTCCACTGACAGGGGTTTGAGTGCGGGCTGCATCAGCGCAGCTGTGCCTGGGCCTGGTAGTGCCCGGAAGGCGCCGAACGGTGAGACAGGCGCTGCTGGCGGCGCGGCTTGCAGCACTTCGTCGTCATCGCCCGCTTTGGGGATGCCGGATTTCTCATGCAGCCACCACTGCGGGATCTGCGCGCCCATAGAGACAAAGATCGGCAGGGAGTCTGCCAGCAGCTTCAGGTCGGCAGTCTCGCCGGCGTCGATAAAAAACCGGGGCGCCCGGCGTGGATCATCGATACCAAAGTTCAGCGCGGCCAGTGGCCAGAGTATGTCACGGCGGATAGTGCTGGCGTACTGCCTGCAATCGGATTTGATCAGACTGTGCTGGCCACGCTCGTGCACATTGCCCAGGGCGTTGGTGTTGGTGCCCTCGCCTGTGCCGCTGGTCAGCGTGCCACCCAGAATGACCTTGGACTTGGCGCGCTCACACCAGGTCATCATCGCCTGGTACATATCAGCATGGCCTTCAGCGGCTTGCAGGAAATCGATCTGCATGCCGTCGGGGATGATTCCCGCCGCATTCTGCCCGAGACTGACTACCGCGCGCAGCAGCGTGGCTTTTTCTTTTTCCGAGGCGTTGCGCGGGTATTTGCCGACCCGCGCCGGCAGGCCGTAAATCTCCAGCAGCTGTGCCAGGTCGCCCAGGGCATAGTTCTGGAACAGATACGGCCACACCAGCATCCGGTGCAGTCCGGTGCGCGCGACATAGCCAGGCTTGGCCTTGTGCCGGTGCTGCACCCAGCCCAGGGGCCACAGCTCGGCGCCAGTGCGGCTCATGTCACGCAGCATGATGCGGTTCTGATCATCCGGGTGCAAGCGGAACCAGCTGTGCGGGCGCCACTGTGGCTGACCGATGTAGCGCTGGGCGCCGTCACGCTCCCAGGGGATTTCCAGGTTGGTCCAGCCGTGACCCAGTGCTGCGCCCATATCGATGATCAGATCCTCGACATCCAGGCAGCCGAACACTTCAATGGCGTGGTCTGCGGCGCGTTTTTCTGCTGCGCTGGCGCTATCAGGCGGCACGATCTGCCATTCCAGCTCGGCGGCCAGCTGCCGGCGCTTGGCCATGTCGGCGCCGATTTGCGGGTCTTTTTCTTCCATGTCATCGAATAGCTCGGATTGAGCCTTGAGATCCCCCTGCTCAGCGCTCTCCAGGATCTGATACAGCCGCTCGGGGGTCAGGCCCTTGCTCGGGTGTTCGGCAAATTCGCGGCGCAGCTGGCCGATGCGCGCGTCGCCGCTGGTTTGCTGCTCATCCAGGGCGTCCTGGGCATCACTGCCGAAAAGCTTCTTTATCAGGGTTTTAATGGACATTTAACTTCCTCTTGTTCGGCTGTTACCAGGCGCCTGGCGCGTGCAGCATGTCGTTGTGCTGCTCATCAGCATCATGTCCCCGATCGCCACGCCAGGCGCTGCCGGGTCTGGGCACTGGGATGAAGTCGCCTTCCACGACATCCATGTCAGCGGCCGCATCGGCCAGCACGATGGCGATGGCCGAGTCGCCGTGGCGCACACCCGCCTGGTCAGTCTTGCTCTTAGGCAGCCGGGCCACCCCATTAACCATGCGGAACGCACGATGGTCTTCGACCACATCATCGTGCTGGGGGATCGTGATCGTTCGATCTTCAAACCGGGCCTTGTAGCGCGGCATGTGCTGCCGGTACCAGTCTTCGGTAAACCTGACCTGGTCAACCAGGGATCCCCAGCGATCAAATGCCGATTCGGCGATGTAGCTGCCATTGCCTCCCGCGTCAATCCCGACGCCGGATAAGCGGGGCAGCCGGTCACCCACAGCAAACAGCACCTGCTCTTGCTGCTTGTGCGGCATGTTGTGCATCTCGACCAGTAGCGGCACGCGCCGGCTCAGATCGGGTTGCACTGATATGGGCGCGATGACTGACATGTCACTGCTGCGGGCAAAGTCCATCCCCAGCGCATGGCGCAGCTGCGGATCGAGACCCGTGGCCAGGTGTGGCAGCAGCTCTTCGCGTATCCAGTCCTCGATCTGCGCCGCGCGGGCCGGCTCAGGGGCGCTGTTGAATGCCTTGTCGCCGACGAACCGGATCACTGGCGCGGGCGCGGTACAGGACTCGATCAGGGCGCGGGTCAGGTAGGCCCCGCCTCCCATTGCCGGCACACAGAAAAGCTCCTCGGCCTCGTTGGGCCGGTAGCGCCGGATGAGCTGCTCACGCCAGTCGCTCTCGCCGATCGCGCTCCATGACTGCCCGGTCACCTGGCAGATGCGGCGGTACAGGCCATCGGCGATGGCATCATCCAGAGTCACCCGGTGCAGCGAGTAATCATAGCGCCCGGCGCGAATATCGTTGATCAGTCCGTTGAACGGATTCTCCTGGCCGTTGTGCGTGCTGATAATCCGGATGTTCCCGCCCCACATCGTCATCGCCATCGCGCTCTTGAGTAGCTCTTCGATGTTGTCCACGAAGGCGGCTTCATCGATCACCAGTCGTTCGCCTGGGCGGCCCTTGGAGCGCAGATTGCGCGGATTACTGGAGAAGGTGTGTATCGAGTGCCCGGAATCAAAATGGATGGTGTACGTTAATATCTGGCGATCATCCTCCTGGATCACTGACTCCTCAATGGCGCTGGCGGCCGCCTGGAACGCTCTGGCCCAGGCAGCACAATCCTGGATGAATCCTGATGTCATTTCCTTATCGTAGGAGATGTAATACACGTTGGCGCCGCCTTGCGCCGCCGCATGCAGCACAGCATCAGCAGCCTCGGCGTATGACAGGCCGATGCGCCGGGATTTTTCGATTATTTTGACCGGCGCACGGTCCTCGATCCAGCGCTGCTGATAGGGCAGCAAAATGGCAGTGGATCCGCTCATCCAGACAGGCCCTCCAGGATCGCGGCACGCATGGCCTGTATACCATCGGCTGACACGCCGGCTTTTCTGGCTGCCGCGGTGCCGGCATCGACCGCTTCCTGCGCGGCCTGGCGCCTGATCTCCTGCTCGCGCTTGACGTTCTCGCTGGCAGCGCGCTCAAGACGGGCAACTGACAAAGACAGATGTTTGAGCTGGTCGATCACGGCCGGCAGCGATTCGGCGGTCAGCTCACCTTCCTGCAGTTTGAGCGTCAAATCAAACGCCAAGGTGCGCAGCATCTCGTTAACCAGGTGTCCCAGTTTCCCCTGAGGGGCGGCGCCCAGCTTTGCAATCCACACCTCGGCAACAGCCCGGGACTGCTGCAGGCGCTGACCCACATCGCGCATTTTCAGATCATAGCGGTTCACCGCATGACGGCTGATCGGCTGATCGGCACCGACATCGGCCAGCAGCGCATTGAGCCGCTCGGTCGCCTCGGTTTGGGTGATGCCTGGGTCGCGCAACCAGGTGTGCAGTGCTTCGCGCGCCTGGGCGGGCAGCTGATCGATCGTTGACGGCCTGCTCATTGTCCGGGCCCGGGGCGTGCAACGCCTGGTATCTGCGCCCGACCGGCGGCAACGTCCTGGCCCCGATCATTCAATCGGGCTACCTGGATATCACCCTGACTCACCAGGGTGATCAGGCCCTGCTCGGCCAGCCACGCTAGATCCACCCGCAGGCGATCAGCTGACACATCGTGGCCGACGCACCGCAGCAGCTCGCGCAGCACATACTCGTTGTGGGCATAGCCTGCATCGCACTCCAGCGCCCGCAGAATGTCCAGCCGCAGCGCGGCATTGATGACATCTTGATAACTCATCGATTTTTGCCCCCTTGGTTGAGCAGGTAGTCGTTGATCAGATTGAGCGTGCGATTGATACCGGTCAGCTCCCCGGACAGCTTGCTCAGTGTCTTGTCCACGTCATTGACCTTGCGGTAAATCTCTGCCAGATCGTTGTGTCCCGGCAGGTGTTTGATCTCACCCTCAATGCCGTCCAGACGCCGATCAATGGTGCCCATGCGCTCGTGTGCGGCATCGATAGCCGCCTGGGTCGCCTTGGTGCGACCAGTCCACCAGACGTACACCGACACACCCGCCATGAAGAGCACCTGCAGCACATCAAACGCAAACCGCGCCACGCCCCAATCGATCTGTTCCATCATGCCGCTCCCAGCGTCTTCAGCTTATGTTCCTGCGCCGCCTGGCAATGCACGCACAAGTGCGTGTTTATCGCCTGGCGCCGCGCCAGTGGTATGTCATCACCGCACTCGCTGCAGGTCTCCATCGGCAGCGATGTCACCGCAGGCCGGGCACGGTGCCGGTGCAATGCGGCATCCAGTTCCATCTGCGCAAGGCGCGCCGCCTGCTCAAAATGCACTTCATCCACAGCTATCCCCCCATGTCTGGATAGCAGCAAGCCGCTGCCAGCCGCGCTGAGCCCAGCGATGCAGGCGCGTGATGTACAGCGACACGTCTCGCTGCGTGTACTGGCCGCTGGGCACTGCCGGCGGCTGCTCGACAGTGAGCAGGCCAGGCGGTACCCGGCAGATCACCGGCGCTGGCACCACCACCGGCGGCGGAGGCTGTTCTGGCAGCTGCGCGGCGCAACCGGTCAGCAGTAGCATGCCGATCGCTCTGATCATGGCGAGTCACTCATCTGGCGCAGCTCACTCAGTGTGTCTCTGAGCACGGGGGCGACCGGGCCGTCATCGGATTCGGGCGCGGCTTCGATGCGCTGCTCCTGGACGGCGCCCGCCGCATCCTGCGCGGCAAGCTCGGCCTGCAGCCGACTGACCGACTCGCGCGCTGCGGCCTCGATCGCCTCCATGCGCTGCAGCCGGGCCGCACTGGCTTCGGCAGCGGCGCGCCATTCATCGCGCGATTGAATGGTGGCGGTCAACGTGGCTTGCTGTGTGTTGATCACGCCCTCAAGTTTGCCCGCGCGCCACTGGCCATAAAACCAGACAGCGCCACCCAGCACGATGCTCAGGATGGCGCCGCTACCCAGGCGGCGCAGTGCTGCACCGCCCAGCAGTCGCATCAACCAGGCCATGTGCAAACCTCCGTGCCTCGCCACCCTGCGCCCAGATAACGGGCATGCAGCTCGCCCAGTATCCGGCGCGGATAGTGACGGTTCTCCTGCATGGCCCACTCGGCGCGCTCGGAGTGATATTCCACGTGGCCGAACCAGCGGGTGTTGTCACACTGTCCGCTGGCGGTGCACAAACGACGATCCCGATCGATCCAACCCGGGCCGCCGTTATAGCCGGACAGCACAAAGGCCCATCGGTCGCACTCAGTGTGCGCCGGCAGGGCCTGCCTGTCGTAGATGTGGCGGTTATAGCGAGCCAGGGCGGCCAGGGCGGCATCGGGGTTGAAGGCAGCATCCGGCGGGATGTCTTTGTAAGTGCGTGAGAGCCAGGCAATTGTGTCCGGGGTGAACTGGGCCAGCCCGCCTGCGTACGGACTGCGGGCATCGGCGCGCCAGCTGCTCTCCTGGTGTACCTGGGCGGCCAGCAGCGCGGCAGGGGCAGGCAGCCCGAACTCGCGTTGGGCGATCGCTGTCAGTGTGTGCTGGTAGCGCCAGGCAGTGGCGGGTATCTCTGCTGCGGCCGCCGCTTGCGAGGCAATTAGCAGCAGTAGCCATGCGAGCTTCTTCATACGCCCAGACTCATCGAGACCAGCGCTGCAGCGACGATGATGGCGCGACGCAGGGTGGCCAGATCTAGCCTATAATCCGGCGGGCCTCCAAGGCCTCCGCCGCCGAGCAGTGTATGCGGGCGGGCATACGGGAAGAGGCAGCGATCGACCCAATACCCCAGGTAGGCGCCCAGCGCCAGTTTGCTCAGCGACCACACCAGCACGCCGATCTGGTAAGGGGCTATTGTCGCGACGATAGTTATGGCTATAATGGCCACCACCAGCGCCGGCCAGGCACGTAGCTTATCCGGTACCGTGGCGAACAGGGATTTTAGGTTCATTGGCGCATCCTCGTGCAGATAGTAGGGACAAAAAGAGTGTCTTTTCCGCAACAAAGGTAGCGCACCGCTCATCACGCCAGAAGCTGAAGCGCTTCAGCTGGCAGCACAAAAAATCATTAGATTTACGTAATCGCTCAGGCACCAAACAGCTGCAGCTGGGGCGCCGGGTTTGTGCTGGTGGCCTGTTGTCTGGCCAGGATCGAATAGATCTGGCGCTCAGTGAGCGCATATCGTCTGGCCAGGGCGGCCACACTCATGCCAGCGGCCTGCTGGCGGCTGATCTCTTTGTCTCTGGCCGAGCGCACGGCTTTGGCACACACGGGGATAACGACGGACTCGCGAGCGTAGTGGGCGCTGAGCTTGTCCAGTGCATCACGCGGCAGCAGTTCGGCCAGGTGATGATCGGTGCCGACCTGATCCGGTATGTAGACCCGCGTGCCGGCATAGGCTTGGACAATGCGCAGGGCGTGGCTGATGCCGATCACATCGGCGATCTCGCGCACCACAGCGGGCATATCCTGCGTGTCCAGCTGGTCGGTTTCCGGCTGCTGAGCCAGTGCTTCTTTGCCACGGGCGGTGATCGATGCCCGCTCACCCTTGGCGTACACAAACAGATATGAGTTGTCAGCCAGCTCGCGCACAATGTTGTGCGCATGCGACTGGTCACCGGCAAGCCAGAGCGCGCCGGAACGGATCAGGCCGCCCTGGCTGTCCGCGGCGTAAGCCGCGCTGAGTGCTCTGGTTTGCGCTGGAGTCATATCAGCTTCCTTTGCTCCATGAGGGTGCGCGCCTCATCACTGAACGTGACGATCTCCTTGTCTGCCAGCCAGGTGATGTACCCCGGATCGTCATGGATCACATCTTCGAGCTGCTCGCCCCGGTGTTTGCCGAAGGTGAATTCATCTTCAAGGTTCATCTGTTCACGCATCAATGCTCTCCTGCAGTTGATTGCCCACGTGCTCCAGTGCCGCGCGCAGATCCGGGACTCGACGCGCCCAACCTTTGCGCAGGCCTGGCATCTCAGCCTCCAGTTGCTCCCGGGTCTTGCCCAGGTGCAGCAGGTTTTCATCCAGCGCGGCCAGCAGTTGCCGCTTCTGCTGCTCGGCCAGCAGCGCCATCAGCACGGCGCGCAGATCCTCGGTGGTGCGCAGCCAGGCTGCCCGGGCGATGCCGCACTGGCGCCTGGCGATGCCATCGGCATAAGACCAAGGCGCTTTGAGCTCGGCCAGGATGGCTTCAATCTTCTGCAACATCGGCTCGCTGTTAATATTGTGCGGCCTGCCCGGGTAGCTGCCGCGCCGCTTACCACCTGACCAGCCCATCGCGCGCAAATGCTCAAGCACGGCGCGGCGCCCGCCCGCATCCAGATCCCTGGCCGAGCTGACACGGGCCAGCGTAAAGAGCATGCTGCGGTAGGCGCTACCGGGATCCGGGTCGGATGTGTCCATCCCCAGCGCAGTGGCGCCCATGTGGATGCGGGCCAGCTCGGCGCGCCGAGGATCTGATTTAGTCTGCTTCATGAGTCATCTCGTACAGCTGTCTGACCAGGCTTTTTGCGCAGCTTGGCCATGCGGCATTTCACTGCCCGCGCCACTGTTTTTTGCAAGCAGGGCACCTTCAGGGCAGCCTCGCATTGCTCAAGCGTGGTGAAGCGCTTGACGTCATAGATGCGCGACTCAGCATCAGTGACCTGGACTATATGACCTTCGTGGTAATCCCTGATGAAAGGGTTTTTCATGCTGCCGCCTCCTGCTCTGCTTTCTCGGCCTCGGCCAGCAGCGCTGAGACCAGCCGGTCGACTTCGTCATCGACCGCCTTGATCACAACCACATCCTCATCATCGCTCAGCGAGATCCCCAGCCGCTTCAGGTCAGCGGCAGACAGGTCATACACGGCCTGCTTGTACACGCTCTCGCGTCGGCGGATCAGCAGCTCGGCCTGGTCATCGGGCAGCTTTTTGCGGATCCGGGCGATCACCGCCTCCTCATCGTCCATCTCTACGCGCCCGGGCTGCTTGCGGTAGCCGACGCGCACGCCGGAAAAGGTGCGCGTTTTGGGTTTGCTGAACAGATCGGGCGATTGTTCAAGCGCCGCATGCAGCGCGGCGTGCTGGTCTGCCGTGCGTCTGACAGCAGTGCGGATTTGTGGCAGCGCGGGCCTTTTGAGCTCTTCCAGGCGGGCCTGTAGCGCGGCCACCAGTTCAGCCAGGGCGGCCCTGGCGTCGGCGTAGTCACGGGTTAGTTTTTCAATCTGCTCTAAGTTCACGGTCATCAAACCTCTTGAGTTTTCCAGTAATTAAAGTAGTTGCCCTCCCCGGAAGGTCGGGGCGCCTTAACATCTCCGGGCCAGAGCGCCTGCCCTTTCACAGGAGTCAGTCGCAGTCTTTTTTTATCGAGGTTCCTCGACCGTCTTCCTCGTCAGCCTCCTACGTAGGCAGTCGCAGCTGACCGATCAGGTCAGGCAGCGGGATCTGGCGCAGACGGGACTCGATGACCAGGCTGTGCATGGCCCGTGAGCGCAAAAAAGCACAGCACTCATCGAGCTCCTCGGCGGTCTGGGCAATGTAGTAGCCTGTGCTGGGAGTGCCACATACAGCAATCCCGTCTTCGCGCAGGGCGCTGATGGCCAGGCGTAGCTGGCGCTCGTTGATATCCAGGTGCATTGCCAGGGTTCTGGCACCCACCCCCCTGTCGCGGCCCGTGTGGCTGCACAGCACGCTGATCAGCTGGTCGCGTGTAGTGGTCATGGCAGCACCCCGTCGACTTGCATAGCCCAGGACGCTTTCGTGTGCCGGACAATCTCGATCACTTCAGGGTCAGCGTCCTCTGCCTGCAGCGCTGCCAGCAGGTGGTTGCGGGCATCGCCGAACCGGGTGGATGCAAATTCCCAACCCAACTCCGCGGCGATCATATCGATCGGCCACGCCTTCAACTCCTGCGCCTCGATATCGGCAACCAACATGTCGCCGCGTGCCAGGGCGGTGTCGTCGTATCCATAGATCTTCATGCGCTCACCTCCTGTGCAGCAGATCGCTGATGCTCAGCCAGCGCCTGGTCGCCGACCGGGGTCAACATTGCCCGATCATCGGAGTCGTGCATCGATTCAACCGGCAGCCTGGACGCAACTTTGTAGGCGCCCAGTGCCAGGCGAGCGTTGTCGCGCATGGCGTGCAACTGATCCAGCACGGGGCCTTTGCAGACTGCGCTCACGTAGCCATCCAGAGCATCTTGAGCGCTTTGGACGGCGCAGGTAAGCAGCTGCAGCACGGGGTCAGAGGTGCCTGCAGAGGGATTTGCAGGTGGCGGCACTGATGGGACGCTTTGGAGTTTGCGCGGCGCCGGGGCAGTGGCTGTCACAGATGCGTCCCCTGTCAGCGGCAGCGCATAAACCGGCGCCGGGGCGGGCCCGGCAGACCCGGGCGCTTTCGGCGCGCCGGCAAGCTGCACGATCAGGCCTGCTTTTTTTAAACGGGTGAGGTGGTAGGCTACCGCCGCGGAGCTGGCGTTCAGGGCGGTGGCCATCTCGATCCGCGTGCAGCATTGATCTGAGAGTAAATCCAGGATGCGCTCGCCCAAGTGGCGTTTTCCCTGAGCTGTTGCTGGCGCAGGGGCCGGGGAAGCTGGAGCAACGGTATCGGTATCGGTCTGGGCGTCAGTGGCTGACCCATCGCCTGGGTACTTACCGTCCAGGCAAGCAATGTGTTTCGGTGGCTCTGACCCCTCAAGAAACTGCGCAAGCGTGCCGATGCCAGGCTGGGTCCGCTTCGCGCGGTAAAGACCCTGATTGTCCTTGCTGATCTTTCCTGCCGCGCGCAGCTGACCCAACCGGGATGAAAGCACGCCAAAATTGGGGGCGACCTTGGTCCGCTTCCACAAAAACCCAATGTCCACTCCTGAGGGCGATTCAGCGGCCAGTAGGTCTAGCAGCTCGTTGTCTACAGCGGCCGCAATATCTATAGCAGTGTCTGTATCAGTGCTCATGATGCATCCTCCAAATTTGTTTTAGGTTGCGGTGGCTGCTGGTGCGCTTCGATGCGTTGCAGCAGTTTGCCGGGCAGAGCATAGGCAGGCCCGGTATCACCATTGGCTGCTGCGCCAATTGCGCGAAACGCCTCATCTGCCGGGATAGGCACGCCAAACCATCCAAGGTGGCGCGTGCTCACAATGGCCTCCTCGATGATCAGATCACACACCACACGCTGGGCCGCCTCGACCGGCACCATTGCTTCAGTCGCGATCTGTCTCGTAGTGAGCGGCCTCTGCGCTGCTGACAAACAATCCACTACGGCGCGACGATGCCGGTCGTTTTGGGTGTGCGTGCGCATCACTGCATCGGCCAGATCGTAAGTCACTGGGGTAGCCAGATACTGCAGCAGGCTGACATCCAGGCGCTTGATCGACAGGGCCGCGTAGCGGTCGGCGTAATAATTCAGCCATTCATCGCTATAGGTTTTCATACCAGTCGCTCCCTGCCCGGTTTGTGGGCCTTGTTGACCAGGCGATACCAGCGTATGACTACGCCATCGACTTCGGTTTCCATCGTCATCCAGACCCCGCGCGCGTCGTAGGCCAGGCGGCGTACATCGCCGCTGAGCAGCTCAGTGCCTTCGCTGTACAGCACCAGCATCGGCGCACGGTTGGGATGCAGTACCATTGATCGGAGACTGCAGCCGTCCCGGCGCAGGGCGCCGAGCACTTTCGTGGCCTGGTTGAACCGGGCAGATAATGTGGTTTTGGGGGACATGTAGGGATCATCAGTAGTCATACGCCCCTCCGTTGGTCCGCCATCGCCATGTAGTCCTGCACTTCGATGTGTGTCGGGCGACGCTCAAGCTCCAGGGTTTGATACACATCCACTTCTGCAGCCGGATTCCACGCGCACGCCTCCAGGAGTTGCTCGCGCGCTGCCTTGCCGCTTGTGGCGATCACCTCTTCTTCCTCATTCGTGGTCTCAGTTACCGTGTAATGCAGCCGGTACACCTTGAGCTGACTATCGAGCGGGACCAGTTGCATGATGGGGGTTTGCCCATCAAACAGGTCAGGGTGCAACGGGCCTGGTATCGCCACAAGGTGTGGTGTCTTGCTCATAACTCACCTCCCAGGTCGCGCCAGGCGGCGACGATGTGTGTGGCTGTCACGGCAGGCTCCCCTTGTCCCTGGGCGAACAATGAGGCCAGCCGCAGCGCTTTGGTCACGCCACGCAGGGCGCCCGGTTTGCGAGCGATATCCATCAGCACACGCACTTCCTTCTCTCCATCGATCCCCCAGGCGGCGATCAGCGCAGACACATCACCTTCGCTGGGCCGAGTCAGCCGCACGCGCTTGCCGATGCGACTGAACAGTTGCGCAAACTCGGCTGAGCGCCGCCCACCGGTGAGTCGGGCATACACCAGGTCATTACCCAGGATCGCCAGGCCCACGCCGGTGGCATCGTGCAGGGCGCGCAGGGCTTCCAGCGCGCGGGTCGCCAGGTGCTGCGCCTCATCGATCACCAGCAGCCCGTCGGTGTCTGTCAACCGATCGATCAGATCAGACTCCAGCCGGGCAGCACGGGTGGTGGATGGGCGCATTCCGCAGGCCAGCGCAACCCGCTCCAGGCACGGGCCCAGGGCGTTGGTCGCGGCGGTCATTGTGGCAACCCAGACGTTCGGGTGCAGCGCAGCATAGCGGCGCGCGCCTTGGGTCTTGCCGATGCCGGCGCCCCCGTAAACCAGGCTGATATCGCCTGACATCTGGGCGTATTGGAGTCCTGCCAGCACGCGGCGCGCAGTGGGGGTTTCCACCCACGCCGGGGCGCTGGGCATAGACGCATCCAGTTTGGCGCGTTGCGCCTTGGCATCGAGCCAGCGCAGCACGCGGGCGTCAGTAGCCGACCCATCACCTGGGTACTTGCCTGCCAGCCACTGCGACAACGCGGCGGCGGATATGCCGATCTCGGTGGCGGCTTTGGTCTGCGACAGACTGCCGGTGTCCATGACGGCGCGCACTCTCTCGCGCAGCTCGGATTCTTCTGACAATCCGTGCATCGCGATGACATTTGCTTCAACCATGCTATACTCTCCTTTCTTTGTGATGCTGCTTCTGCAGCTGTTGTTAAGGCCCGGCAAGCCTCACTTGCCGGGCTTTTTTTGTGCTCGGTTATTCAATCGCCTGCCAGTGGCGAGCTGCGCACTGGCAGCGACAGGATGAAATCATCCCCGCCGATCGACAGACTCTCATCTCGCGCCAGGGCATCACCCGCTGCGCGGCGATGACGGAAATCAAACTGCTCGGCGCCGGCTTTGGGTGGCTCTGGTACGGGCGGGGCAGGCAGCTGCTGCGCGACTTGCAGGGCGCTCATCACCCCTTCGTTTTTCGCCATTTGCTTTTTCGCTTTAACCCACTCGCGCTTCTGGCGGTTGTACTGTCTGCCGGCATCCTGGTCACCGAACCCGGCACTCATCGTGCACTCAGCCACTGCGATGTATCGCCCATCAAGGCTGTAGGCATGCACTTCTTCGTGGAGCTTGTCGGGGTCGAATCGGATCACGACTTTCTGGCCGATGTACTCTGCCAGGGCGTCACAGGCGTAGCGGTTACGGCCGATATCACTAGCGCTGCCGGCGTCCAGGGCGACGCTGCCGTCTTTGGCTACGCGCACAGCTTCGGCTGTCAACATCCACAGCTGGCGCTGGGCGGCAGTGGCCTTGCGGATGACAGCGCGCCCATACGACTGCTCAAACACCTGGTCAAAAGACAGCACGCCATGCGCCATCTCGCTCCGGCGCTTGGTGGTGGCGTTCCAGCTGGCCACGCCTTGGGCCAGGATTTGCAGGAAAAGCTCGATCGGCACGGCGCGCTCGCCATAGTTATCTGGTTTGTCGATAGGACTGGTGCCGGTGTAGGCGCCAGCCAGAGCCGGGTGCCTGTCGACGTACTCACCTATCCCGCCGATGCCGAAGGCGCGCTCCACGGGTTTGGCCTGGCCATGCCCCTTGCCGGCCTGCACAGAGGTCCAATGCACCTTGACGCCGAGTTTGGGGAAAAGGCCCATCGGGTCGTCAGCCTGCACTTTGAAGCGGTAGCGGTTGGGCACCCCGCCGGTCAGCCACTTATTGGCGGCGGCGCGGGTGTTGTCGATAGTGGCATGCTTGGGGATCCCGTACTGCTCGATCAACCGGCCCAGGGCGCGGCGGATCATGTCCGAGTGCTCGGTTTCGTCAGTCTCGTAAGCGAGCATCTTGCGGCTGTGAATATCCTGCCAGAACCAGGTCTTGGGACGGGCAATTTTGCCGTCCGGCCAGCGGACCATGACGTTGTGCATATAGCCGTCGCCGTTGATCCACTCCAGCGCATGCAACTCACACACGCGGCGCTGCATGGCTGGGTACATGGCGAGCAGGCCTGCCTCGCCCTCACGTTTCAGAATCTTGATCCAGGCGGGTAGTCGCTTTATGCGCCGCTTAATCGTGTTGACGCTGGGCACAATCCAGCCGTGCTCCTGGGCCGCTGCCTGCAGCCGGCGATAGCAGGCGCTGAGACCAGGCTTTTCGGGGCGCAAGTAGTCGCCTTTAATGAACTCCCAGGCAGCACCTGAGAGCTCGACCTGTTTGGTGCGGCCAATATGGGAAGGGGTAAGCGCAGGCAGCCAGTCGTCCGGATCATATTGCTTCAACCCAGGGCGGCCAGGCTTGCCGTGCCAGTTGTCGCGTATAGTGCGCCAGGACCAGGGTGAGTCAGCGGCAGCAGATGCGACAGCTTCATGTTGTGGATGCCCCGCATCCAACAGAGCTTTCAGCGCAATGAATACCTGCAGCTTGGCCTCGGCATGCGCTTTCTGCTTGGCCGTCTTTGCTGCAAAATGCGCCCATAACTCATCCCGATCATACGATACGGGGCCGTCAGAGCGCGGCAGCTCCATCGCGCCGCTGCGGATATCACGCAGGATCAATGCTCGCTGGGCGGCAAGCGGCAGGCCGCTCAATGCGTACTCCCAGCCCTTGCCTTCGGTCCGCTTGCGGCGGGGATAGTCGCCGCGATCACCTGCCAATGTGAGCCCTCGGTCTGTCGCAGGCAGCCCTGGCAAACCCGCCAGAGCGGTGGCGGGATACCAGCGCTCGTCATCCGTAATGGTTTTTGTCATTCTTCATCTTCCTCAAACAGGTTAAGCTCCGGTGTCAGTGTCTTACCGACATTGGCGCGGTGCCCGGCGATATCGCTCATAGTTCGATTCAGTGCAGCCATCGTTGCGTCAGCCTCGGCATCGCCGCGGTAGAAGCGGGCAAGCAGGTTGACTGCCTCGTTGAAGCCAGTCTGCAGCGCCAACAGATCAGCATCCTTGGCGGGCGTGCCGGCAGGGATATTGATCAGCAGCTTGTGCGCGCTGGTGGCAATGTATTGGGTGACAAAGTGGGCGCCCGTGGCGTGCTCATAGGGACGGATCAGAATAGCTGGCAGCTTGCCGCTTTCCAGCCACTTGTACAGCACCCACTTGCTGGGCAATCCCATCAGATCGGCAACCCGATCCACTGACAGGTTGCGCTTCTCGCGCCCGTATTCCAGGCACAGCTCCATCGCGTGCCGCAGCGAGCTGGGAGCGACCCGGTTCCAATTACGGCGCATGATTGGATGCCTCGTTAAAAGCAGCGTCCAAAATGACTGAGGCATTGCTCTCGCCACACAAGCCGGTTCCGTTTAAGATGGCGGCAAAATGAAGGAGGGTCATGCAGTCCTCCTTTTTGCGAGCTGTTCGGCACTGTTTGTATCCGGGTACCGACTGGGCCAGATCTTTTCAGGAGGGACGCCGATGGCTTCAGCGATGAGGCGTTGGGCTTTCGGCCAGGGCCCGGCCAGTGCGCGGCATAAACTGTTGGGGCTGGCGTAGCCGTGGTGCAGTGACAGCCGGCGCGTGGACCAGCCGGCTTTGTGGAGTGCCGCGACAATATCAGCGCGGTGCCAGTCTTTCTTTTTACGGGGTTTTTTTGCGGCCATGCAGAAAGTCCTCTTTTTTTGGGGTTGTAGGTATCTATATGACACCAATCTATTACAAATATGACATGCTAGTCAAACAAATATGTGAGTTCTGTTTCTCAAAGCTCGCATATTGGCTATTAAAATTAGGTAATATACTGATATGCATAACAAAAAAACAGAATCAGAACTAAATGTTGATAGTAGCAACTCAGTTCCTATTCTTACTCATGGAATCGGAACTCGCATTAATGCGATTACATCCCAAATCAATGGGGGTAAAAGGCAGCTGGCAAAGCAGATCGGTTTATCTGAGGCGCAGCTGCATCGCATTATTGCGGGACAAAGCCAGACCAGGATTGAAACCATTGTGTCCATCGCTAAGGTCGCCGGAGTATCAATAGAATGGCTGGCTACTGGCGAAGGCCCAATGAGGCCGCAGCCAGCGGATGTAGCTGCTGGCGGGCAACCCAGTGGTGGTACTGCTGCAGAGGTGTTTGATCGGATAGAGGCGTTGCTTGAAGCGGTGGATGAAGTGCCTGTCTCGCATGACGCACTAAGCAAGAGCCCCGAATTACAAGGCGCTCACAGGGATTTGCAACGCTTGGCCGCTGATCAATCGCTCCAGGCAAACCAGCGAGCTCGCGCTGATATGATGCTGCGTGTCGCCTTTGGTGATAGCCAGGCAGATGCCAGGTATGAAGCCCGAGTGCATGACACATTCAGCAAGTTGCGACAAGCGGACGACACCGTTAAACGCACCTGCAGCCTGGTCGACTACACACCCTCTCCGATGCTAAGATCGACCATTGTTGCCCTGGTGGCAGAGGGCATGACCGACACCCAACTGTACCAGCTGCTCGCAACATTGAAGGCCGACAGAGGGGGTCTTTAAACGCGTTTTAAACGGTTGTTGCTGCTACTGGGATATTCGCGTGTCAATTGGCAAAAACGGCTGTTTTTTGCAAAAAGGCTGTTTTTTCGCGATTCCAAAATTCTGCCGTGTTTCGCCCGCCTTGCCCGCTTAAGCTATTGATACTTAGCTCAAAACTGATCGGCATTGCTCACCATTGCGCGGATCCGTGGTTTTCGCATATCTAGTGGTTGCGCACAGCCAGTCCGGATTGATAACGGCCCACAGAAGGAGCAAGCATTCCAGCTTGCTGAAAATACGCTTCGGCTAACTCAAAAAAACCTGCATTGAGTCCCAGCTCCGCCAACATACCCAGCGCTGAAGCTGTAGTCATGTCCTCTGGCCTTGCGAGCATGGGTTGCGGACTGATGGTAACCGACAGGCTCTCAGGATTTCTGTTCTCAAGTTGAAGATACCTGATGTATTCCGCAGCCAACCGATTGAGTGAAACCGGAAATCCCCGATCGAACGCATATCTGCCCCGGCGTTGTTCGGCCAGGAGGGCCAGATAATTCTGCAAACCTTCCCGATAATCCCGAAACCCGTCCTGCTGATGGGCGTGCAACAGAAAATGCAGAAGCATGGCGGCCTTGGCATTGGCCACCTGAACAAGCAACGGGGAGGCGAGCCCGGAATTATCAAAAAGCAGGACTTCCAGGGGCATTGCAGTATCGATTTGTGTCGCGGTGCGCACTCTTGCCATCGAAAGCTGTTGCAGTGTTGGCGTGTCGGTATCCAAGCGCAAGCGGCTCAGATACTCTGCCATGCCTTCTTCATACCAGCGTGGGTCATGCAGACCAGAGCCATTATTGATGAATTGGTGCGCAAGCTCATGCAAGCCCTGCCTGATCGATCCAGGCTGATTGAGTATTGCCAGATAATTCCCCCGGGGCGAAGGATAGAGCACGGCCTCGGCAGTTTCCGGGGCAAACCGATGCAGCGCTGCCTGGGTTTCAAACAGATATACATAGGTTGGCACCGCCAAATCGCTTGTTGAAATCAACTCTTCAACGGCAGCCTTCCAGGTACCCAACTGCACAGCCAACGCGGTGGTTTGCTCATCATCCAATTGACTGAGAAAGATGAAGCCATTTGCATTGAGTTTGCGCCAGCCTTCTCCATGCATCGATCCTTCATTACTTTGGCCCAATGCAGGGGGTTGAATCAGGTAGGAACAAAGTATCAGTATCCACCCTATTTTATGCATTACTCACCTGCCACATGAAAATATTCAGGAAGCAACCGTATTCAAGCAAAAACCCTGTGCTCGTTTGATCTTGACTGACAATGTAACCCGGACCGGCCTTGTTCAGCAAGGCTCAGCACATTAGGCTCAGTACGCACGCCATTGCCTGTTGTACTGATTCACTGAATCACCTGCCTGAGCTCGTATTTACATGCCTGGGTAATTGGGCCCGCCGCCGCCCTCCGGTACCACCCAGTTGATATTCTGGGCCGGATCCTTGATGTCGCAGGTTTTGCAGTGGACACAATTCTGCGCATTGATCTGAAACCGTTTGCTGCCATCACCTTCTGTCAGCACCTCATAAACGCCTGCCGGGCAATAGCGTTGTGCCGGCTCATCATAATCCGGCAGATTCCTTTCGATAGGTATTGCTGGATCAGTCAAATGCAGATGGCAGGGCTGGTCCTCAATATGGTTGGTGTTTGACAAAAAGACAGAGGACAATTTATCAAAGCTGATCTTGCCGTCAGGTTTTGGATACTCAATGCGTGGCGCCTGGTCGGCACGTTTCAGTTGGGCATAATCTGCCGAGTCATCCCGGAATGTCAGCGGAAAGTGTCCCATGAAAATATTATGCTCGAGGAAGCTGAGACCGCTGCCCACCCAGAAACCGAATTTATGAAATCCGGCACTGAAATTCCTGGTTTTGTGCAGCTCCTCATAAAGGCTCGATTCTCTTACCTTCACTGCATAGCCCTGCAGGTTCCTGTCCGCCACTTCCTGCTCTGCAGTTAATGCCTCGAACAGGGACTCTGCGGCCAGCATCCCCGATTTCATTGCCGTATGGCTGCCTTTGATCTTCGCCGCATTGAGTGTACCTGCATCGCAACCCACCAGCAGCCCGCCAGGGAAATGCATTTGCGGCAAGGAATTGAGCCCTCCCTTGTTCAAGGCACGAGCGCCATAGCTGAGCCGCTTGCCTCCTTCCAGGTATTGTTTGATAACCGGATGATGCTTGTATTTCTGAAATTCGTCATACGGGCTAAGATGTGGATTTTGGTATGCAAGATCCACTATCAGGCCTACGTAAACCTGGTTATCTTCGGCATGATAGAGAAATCCACCACTGGAGCCTGCGTAACTGTCACCGATGGTCGGGTATCCCGCCGTATGCACGACCAGCCCGGGTTTATGCTGTGCTTCAGGAATTTCCCAGACTTCCTTGAGACCAATGCCGTAATGCTGCGCATCGGAATTTTTATCAAGTTCGAAACGCTTGATGATTTCTTTGCCCAGATGCCCACGACACCCTTCGGCAAGTATTGTATAGCGTGCATGAAACTCAAAACCGGGCTCAAAGGTATCTTTCTTTTCCCCCGCAACATTTATACCCATGTCACCCGTAGCAACCCCCTTTACACTGCCATCCTCGGCATAGAGAATCTCGGCAGCGGCAAAGCCTGGGAATACTTCGGCACCAAGCTCCATGGCCTGTTCACCTAACCAGCGACAGAGATTGCCCAGGGAGATAATGTAGTTCCCTTCATTGTGCATCGGTTTCGGCACCAGTAAACCTGGAAATTTGAGAGCTTTTTTTGCCCCGGGGAGATAATAGACATCATCACCCTTGACCGCTGTCTTGAGGGGGGCTCCTTTTTCCTTCCAGTCCGGAAACAGTTCATTCAGGGCTGATGGTTCAAAAACAGCACCAGATAGAATATGCGCACCAATTTCCGACCCCTTTTCCAGAACACAGACTGATATTTCCCGGTCGGCTTCCCGCGCCAACTGCAGTAATTTACAGGCAGTGGCAAGCCCCGCAGGACCTGCACCAACAATGACCACATCAACTTCCATTGATTCACGTTGCATTTATTCGTTTCCCCCCGCGAAAACTCGTCACTTTGAAATTCATGACCATTAAAAAAACCTGGCCGGTATTATCCTTTAATACGCCACTGTAGCGCAAAGCCTTGTATTTACAGATTTCTATGCCAGCAAAGCCAACCAGAGTTCAATCAATTGACGGCAACCTGTTTGACAAAAACTAACATGTGCTGCCAGGGCAGGAAATCCAGCGTATCTTCCCAATACAGATCAAATACCCCCATTTCCTTGACAACCTGTTGTTCGGTCATTTTGTGCAGAGGCCTGATGGGTACACTTCGATCTTCACCCCGGTACTCCAGCAGAATCACCTTACCACCCGGTTTCAGTGCCTTGACTATGCCTGACATCATCTCGTAGGGGTGAGAGAATTCATGATAGGCATCGACCATCAGGACTACATCGACCGCATTCTCGGGTAGTCGGGGATCATCTATCTGTCCCAGAACGCCCTCGATGTTGGTGATATTCTCCTGCTGCTTGCGAGTCTCGATCAGCGCCAGCATTTCCGGCTGAATATCCACTGCCAACACCTTGCCCTGAGGAACCAGGTGGGCAATGCGAAAGGAGAAATATCCTGAGCCAGCGCCAATATCGGCCACCACATCATCGGGCTCTAGCCCCATGTTGGCAACCACTTCATCAGGCATTTCCTCATGTGTTCTCTGCGGCCGCTCCAACCACTCAGCCGCCTGATGCCCCATCACCCCGGAGATTTCCCTGCCCTGATAGAATTTGCCTATTCCGCCCTGACTGCGCTCAGGGGCCATGATATACCCGGCGTCCTGCTCCTGAGCCTGAATACAGGCGGTGAAGCTCAACAGCATGGACAATAATAAGCACCTAAGGCTGGTCGGACGAAATTGAGACATAAGCTGATTCTCCAAAATGGGACAGACTGCTCTGGATTGTACTAGAATAGCCGGCCACATCAAGAACACACTCATGGCACGAGCAGCGGGCCGACAGAGCAATGCAAGGGGAAATCAATGGGCAAGGTACTCGAAGGCATCAGGGTTCTGGATTTTGGTCGTTATATTGCAGGACCATTTTGTGCCAGTCTGCTGGCGGATCTGGGCGCAGAGGTCATCCGAGTCGAGAAAGTGCAAGGCAGTGAAGACCGCTTTCTGTCTCCGGTCACCAGCCAGGGTGATGGCGCCTTGTTCATGCAGACGGCCCGCAACAAGCTGGGGCTTACCCTGAACCCGATGAAGCCGGAAGGGCGCGAAATTGTCCGCAAACTGGTTGCCACTGCCGATGTCGTTGTGGCCAATCTGCCCCCAGACACCCTGGCTCAAATGGGTCTCGATTACGACAGTCTGAAGGCTGTCAAACCAGATATCATTCTCACCATGATTTCAGCATTTGGCAGCGGCGGACCGTACAGTAATCGAGTCGGCTTTGATGGCCTGGGGCAGGCCATGTCCGGGGCCATGTACCTCTCTGGCACACCCGAACAACCTGTCAAGTCCTATGCCCCCTTTATTGATTATGGCACTGCCAGCCTCAGCGCATTCGGTACCCTGGCGGCCTTGCTGGAGCGCAACAAAACCGGTAAAGGGCAGGTAGTGGAAGCGTCCTTGTTCAATACCGCCCTGACCATGATGAACGGCTCCCTGATCGAGCAAGCCGTCATCAATATCAATCGTACAGCCACCCTGAACCGTTCGCAGACCTCTGCACCGGCCGATACTTTCCGCACCCTGGATGGCTGGGTGCTGGTGCAGTCCGTTGGCGGGCCCCTGTTCTCACGCTGGGTGGAACTGATGGGTGAACCACACTGGCTGGAAGACCCTCGCTTCAAGGATGACATTAGCCGCGGAGACCATGGCGCTGTCATCAGTGAGCGTCTGTCCGCATGGTGCGCAGAGCGCACCACGGCAGAGGTGTTGACGGCCATGGAAAAAGCCCGCTTGCCGGCAGGTCCGGTGATGTCTCCCCAGGACGTTCTGCAAGACCCTCATGTCCAGGCCAGGAAAATGTTTCAACTGCTGGACTATCCAGGCATGGCCAAACCAGCTCCGGTTGCACAACCACCTGTCAGTCTTTCTGAAACCCCTGCAGAAATTCGGCACCGGGCTCCAATGCTGGGCGAACACACAGATCAGTTATTGCAGACACTCGGCTATGATGCTGCGGCAATTGCGCAGCTGAGGCAAAAACGGGTCATTTAAAGCAGGTGCACTATTTTTGCAGAAAACCACGCTTGTTGAGAAAGCCCAACATGTGCGGTCGCGACTTTTCACTGAGCAGGTCAGCAACCTGCTCACTCCAGCTGATGCCATGACCACCACCGGTTCTGTGCTGGTAGTAGTCTTTCACCTGCAGGTCATATTCGGCAATCTTTTCGGCATCCCCCGTCTCATCATAAACATCCTGTTTGACGATAACGGACAAGGGCAGGCGTGGTTTGCATTCTGGTGTCTGGTCAGGATAACCGAGGCAGAAACCAAAAACAGGATAGACACCATGTGGCAGACCAAGCAAGTCACTGACCGCTTCAGGATTATTGCGAATGCCCCCGATGTAACAGATCCCAAGTCCTTGTGCTTCAGCGGCAACAGCAAGATTTTGTGCCATCAGCGCAGCATCCACGGTGGCGATAATGAAATGTTCGGTGTATTCACCTGAAAAAGCTTTGCCATATTGCCTGCAGGCATTGCCCGGCCGCTTGAGGTCGGCACAGAACACCAGGAACTCGGCTGCAGAGGCCACATAAGGTTGCCTGCCGGCAAGTTCGGCCAGTTGTTCGCGCTTGTTTTTGTCTGTTACCCGGATAATGGTGGCACCCTGCAAAAAACTCGATGTTGCCGCACTCTGCGCAGCCAGCAGCAACTCGTTCAAAAGCGGTTCAGGGATGGCAGCCGTGGTGAATTTACGAATGCTGCGGTGAGACTTCAATAAATCCAGAACTGTTTTCATAATTGTGTCTGCAACGAGCGATAGGTATCAATTGCGAGGTCGAGAAAGCCCGGGATGACATCATTTGCCACCGAGGATTCTGCATTGAAAAGCACAACCACACCCAGATCAAACTCTGGAATCAGTGCCAATTCAGAACGAAATCCCCGCACACCACCACCATGGTGAATTACCCGGATCCCCGCATAGTCAAAGACCCGCCAACCCAGCGCATAATATGCCTTGTCCAGCCTGGGCCAGCGATTGAAGTAATTACCCCTGGGCGTCTCCACCACTGGTTTATGTTGAATTGCCAGCATCTCGCGTGACAATACTTCCGGGAAAGCACCCAGATTGGCTTGCGCCCAGCGACTCATATCCCTGATGCTGGCATTGACCCCTGATGCCGGAGCCACACTGTAATAAGCCGGATTGACCTTGGCTACCCGCCAACCCCCGCGGGTGCGTTGATGCGCAGAACTGGCATTAGAATTGGACAGATAGCTATCCAGGCCCACTGATGCATCCGCCATGCCCAAGGGCGTGAAAATGTTATCCACCAGAAAATGTGAGTAGTCCGATTCCGTTCTGGTTTGTACTACATCAGCTACCAGTGAAAATACAACATTCTGATAGCCGTAACATTTTCCTGGCGGGCAGACCACAGGAATTTCCTGAAACTTTTCCTGAATCTTGCTGTAGCCAACACCGGCATCCAGCATATTTGAATACGCATGAGGCATCAAACCGGTGGTATGGCTCATCAAATGTCTCAGCGATATCTGTTCCGTCTGCCCACGTTTGGCAAATTTGTTCTGAGGAAGAATCTTGAACAAAGGTTCATCCCAGTCATAAAGATCATTATTGACCAGCTGCGCAGCCACGGTTCCAGCAAAAGTTTTGGAGATGGACGCAATCCTGAACACAGTTTGTTGATCCACCTGGCCCTGTTTGCCAACTTCCCTGATACCCCAGGTATTCATGGCAAGAATATCCCTGGATGAAACAATCGCCATAGCTGCTCCGGGCAAACCTGCCTCATTGATTTGCAGGTTCAACCAGTCAATATAGCTATCGAAATTGATCTGACCCGGCACGGATGACACCTCATCCCGCAGCACCCTGCCAGAGCCATGACTGTCGGCAATCGTGCCAACCCTCACGCTTTGGTTCTCTCCAGCGCCATCTCCGGCGCCATCATCGGCACTGCCTACGGGAAGCAACAGGGCAGCACCCAGACTGATGGCGAAAACCATAACCGCCAAGCCTGGCAATGAACCTATACGCTGTTTCCACTGTCTCGGCAAGATACATCCTCTTGTACTGCTGGATTCAAACGGCTGAGGAAAAATACCATGCCCTCAACCTTTTGCAAACCCTTGGCTCCAGACAAGACCTTAAAACCATAAAAAAAATGCCAACCCCAGCGGGTTGGCATAAAAGGCTCAGTCCAGAGCCGCTACTACCAGAGTCATGACTGGCTATGAAACGATCAACCGACAACAATCAACATTTTTCGCTTATCTCTTATTACCGATAGGGCCTTCATACCCTCTGTTTCAGCCAGAATTTCATTGAAACTGTCTAAATCCGAAACCGGTTGGCGGTTCAATTCATAGATAATGTCCCCCGGCAACAATCCGCTTCGCCAGGCAGGGCTTTGTTGACGGACTTCCGTCACTTCCACTCCTTTGCCATCGGCGCTGTTGGTCGACTGCAGCAAAGCGCCCTGAAAATCTCGATCAAAACTGCGCGAGCCATCTTCAGGGGCACGTTGCCCATTATCGGCAATCTGCCCAGGGACAGAATCCAGTTGCAGGCTTATTTCACGTCGCTGACCACCATGAAACAAGGTCAGCTCAAGCGGGCGATCCACCCTGGCCAGACCGATGATGTTACGTAGTTCTCTACTGCTGCTGATCGCCTTGCCATCCACAGCAACAATAACATCCGAGGCTTCGATACCTGCTGCTTCGGCAGCACTGTCAGGCACTACTGCCATCACCAGAGCCCCAGTCTCGGTTCCGGCAGCCAAGGCTGCTTCCATCGCTGGCGTATGATCTCTGATCTGCACACCCAATTGACCCCGACGAACATAACCATCACGCAACAAATGATCCATCACGGCATGCACCATATCTGCCGGCACGGCAAAGCCAACCCCAGAGCTGGTCCCGCTGCCTGAAATGATTGCGGTGTTGATGCCGAGAAGGCGACCTTGCAGATCAACCAATGCCCCCCCGGAGTTCCCTACGTTGATGGCAGCATCGGTTTGAATGAAGTCTTCATAGTTTTCATTGTTGAGACCCGCCCTACCCAGGGCACTCACTATGCCTGAAGTGACTGTCTGACCTATGCCAAAGGGGTTGCCGATAGCCACAACATAATCACCGACGCGTAAATTACCCATGTCTGCGATGGGAATTTCTACCAGATCAGTCGCCTCTATCTTGAGCATGGCAATATCCGTCCTCGCATCACTGCCCACCAGACTGGCCTCAAACTGACGACCATCTTTCAGAGCCACCGAAATTGCATCGGCATTGGCCACAACATGATGGTTGGTGATTACGTAACCGTTCTCCGCATCAACAATGACTCCTGAGCCCGTTGCCCGGACTGGTGTTTGCGGTCTTTCGGGCAGGCTGCCAGGACCATTCTGAAAAAATCGGCGTAGATCCCTTTCATTGAGGAAATACATTTGATCTGTCGTCTTTCGGCTGGTCGAGATATTGACCACGGCGGGAGTGACTTTTTCCAGCATCGGTGCCAAAGAAGGTATCTGCTGTCCAAATGCCACCCCGGATAAGGACAGGGACAGCGTCATGACAACTGTTGCCAGGAACTGATTCAAACGCCTTATCTGTCTGTAATTGATTTCAGTAGACATCGGTCCTACCTCCTTCTTTCTATTCCTGATAAACCCATGTATTTGGCCCATCTATTTGACTAAGCCATCGAGCTGCGTTGCGCATACCATGCAGTAAATCAGGGACTTGAAACCTGAAGAGCTTGTGAAGAAAATATCCAGAAAAGATGATCGGGCACTTTTTCGATTATTTGTGGTCTATATTTCCACTTAGCTAAAGTAACTGCCTGTCAACCAACTCTAACTGGCAGTTTCTGGACAGGCCATGGGCCATGCGGGGCGAGCAATGCAAAAACATCACCATTCGGAAATAAAATCCACCCATCAACCAGTTGCTCATACCACCCACGAAACCAAGGTGTTGAGCTCAGATTTTTATCTGGATAAATGGTTGGTGCGACCTGAATCCAATCAACTTTTTCTTCTGCAGGACGGCAACCAACCCGCTCAGGCCGTTCAGCTGGAGCCCAGAATCATGCGCCTGCTCTGCATTCTCGCTGGCAATGCAGGCAGGGTTGTTGAACGTGATCTTTTGATGAACCTGCTTTGGCCTAAGGTTGTCGTGAATGAGAACTCATTGACCAGAGCGGTGTCGGAATTGCGCAAAGCCCTGCGTCCAGGCATCCAAACCGCCCCCCTCCCCACAGCGGGCATCAAAACAGTTTCCAAGGCAGGCTATTGTCTGACAGCAGGCGTCCATGAGAACGGCCATCTGCGTGACTTCCCTGCCGGGGTAGAGGGAATGGAGAAGAACACTGGGAACCCGTGGATCACTGGAAAAAAACCGGTTATGGCTCAGGCGGCAGCAGTGGTACTGGGTCTTGGCCTGGGTTTTGGTCTGGGTATGTTTCAGGGAACGCCCATAATTGAGCGCCCCCTGGTCACCATCAACAGTTCAATACTGCCTGAAATAGACTCTTCACTGCCTGGCACACAATCCCTGGCTGATATCCGCCTTGACCAACCCAGCACGAACGCGCCAATCATCAGCAGCAGTCTGCATCAGGACAGTGAACTCCCAACACGCACGAACGGCTTGATCACTTCTGTTGTTTCACCGGATGGCGAATTATTCGCTGCTGTTGATTACAATGCTTCCGGTTCCAGCCTCATGCTGGGTTCGGCGCATCAGTCATCTTCTCCGGTAGTTGTCTACAGTACCAGTGAGTTGATTTACAATTTGCAGTGGGCACCTTTGGACAATCTGCTGCTGTTTGCCCAGAAACCCAAGCTGAGCCCAGCTTCTGAAAATGCAGACAAGCAGTTGAGCCGTCTCATGTTGTTCGATCTTGAATCCATGACAGTCACCCAGATTCACAAAAATCCGGCAGAAGGCCAACCCGTTGAGCCGGAACAAGCAAAAGAAAAACAATACAGCAAGCTGACCTAAGGAACCTCTGAATAAGTCTGACCTTTAATTTTTATGCGTATTTTGCAAGCTCCTTGCGGGCTACCACTCTACGGTGAACTTCATCCGGCCCGTCGGCTAGACGCAAAGTGCGTTGACCTGTCCAAAGTGCCGCCAAGGGGAAATCCTGGGAAATGCCGGCCGCACCATGAATCTGTATGGCCCGGTCTATGACCCGCAAGGCCATGTTTGGAACAGCGACCTTGATCTGTGAAATGGCATCCCTGGCAGCCTTGTTGCCAATCGTATCCATCAGATAGGCTGCCTTGAAGACCAGCAGGCGACACATCTCTATTTCTATGCGGCTATCGGCAATGACATCATAATTGCCACCCAGCTCCGCCAGAGGTTTGCCAAAGGCTTCACGGCTCAATGCTCGCCTGCACATCAACTCCAGGGCTTTCTCTGCCGCGCCGATAGAGCGCATGCAGTGGTGTATTCGGCCTGGCCCCAGGCGGCCTTGAGAGATTTCAAAGCCTCGGCCACGTCCCAGAATAATATTTTCCTGTGGCACCCTGACATTATGAAACCGGATATGCATATGGCCATGCGGCGCATCGTCCTTGCCAAAAACCTCCATGGGCCTGACTATTTCCACACCAGCGGTATCCATGGGCACCAATATCTGTGACTGGCGATTGTGCTTGGGCGCATCAGGATCAGTGATTACCATGACAATCATGATCTTGCAGCGGGCATCACCTGCTCCCGAGATATAGAACTTCTCACCGTTGATGACCCATTCATCACCGTCAAGGACCGCACTGGTTGAAATATTGGTGGCATCCGAAGAGGCCACGTCTGGCTCGGTCATGGCGAAGGCTGAACGTATCCTTCCTTCCAGAAGAGGTTTGAGCCATTGCTCCTTTTGCTCTTCGGAGCCATACCGTTCCAACACTTCCATATTCCCGGTATCCGGGGCACTGCAGTTGAATGCTTCCGAGGCCAACCGACTGCGCCCCATGATCTCGGCAAGATGTGCATATTCCAGATTGGTGATACCCGCACCACCCTGACTTTTCGGCAGGAAGAAATTCCAGAGTCCCATAGCCTTGGCTTGAGTTTTCAAACCTTCCAGAATTTCTTCCTGCCGTGGCGTATGTGACCAGCGATCCCCCACACTGACCTGGTCATGATATTCCTGCTCGACGGCGGCAACCTCAACCTCAACAAATTCTCTGATTTTTTCACGAATCTCTACCATTTGCTCTGACAAGCCCAGGTTCATCATAACGTTTGCCTCATTTGCATTTATTAAACTTTTCACCTTATTTCGGATAACTTCGGGCCTCAACTGGTAATCGTGCCACCCCCATCGATCACCATGGTCTGCCCTGTCATGAAACTACCTGCCGGGGATGCCAGAAACACTGCCGCTCCAGCAATCTCATCAGGCTCGCCAATCCTGCGCAGGGGATAATTTGATACCGTAGCCTTGTAGGTTTCCGGGTTTTCCCATAACGCTCGGGCAAAGTCTGTGCGAATCAACCCTGGGGCAATGCAATTGACTCTGATATTCTTAGGGCCCCATTCCACCGCAAGATTTCTGGCTATCTGCATGTCTGCCGCCTTGGAAATGCCATAGGCTCCCAAGACCGAGCTACCTTTGAGTCCGGCGATGGACGATACAATGATGACAGCACCACCTCCATTTTCAGCCATCCCCGGAATGGCAAGCTGGCATAACCTGTGAGCACTGCCAATGTTTGCATGCATGATCTTGTCAAAAGCCTGATCAGGGATCTCCTGGGAAGGCCCATAAAACGGATTGAGTGCTGCATTGATCACCAGCACATCGATGGCTCCAAGCGTGCTCACGGTTTTCTCGACCAACTGTTGCAACTGATCCTTGTAGTTGATGTTGCAGGCAATCGCCAGGGCCTTGCCACCCGCTGCGTTTATTTCGGCAGCCACTTCATCACAGGCGTCCTGATTCCTGCTGGAAATAACCACTGCGGCTCCGGCATCAGCCAGCCTTTTGGCTATGGCCTTGCCGATACCTTTGGTAGAACCCGTAATCAGTGCTACTTTCCCGGACAGATCAAATAGCTCCATACCCCCCTCCATGTCATTAAAAAATCATTAAAAAGTCATTAAATAAATGTGCTTGATCTACATTGCCTGATTATTTGAATTTATTTTAATTATAATTTGACGAAATAATATAATGGTTAATTATAATTCTTTTTCCCAGGACTGCCCACTCTGTGACTGATTTTTTTGCCAGGATCGACTCCCTTTGCTGATACTTGTGCCACCATCCACAGGAATAACCACCCCTGTGGTATACGCTCCGGAACGGGCACACAGGTACAGCAGCACCCCAACGATCTCCTCGGCCTGACCCAGTCTGCCCAAGGGACAATCATCCTCTATGTCTTTACGATACTGTTCAATGACATAATCCGTCATTTTTGATGGAAAAAATCCTGGAGCCACCGCATTGACGGTAATCATGTCAGGCGCAAGATCCACCGCCAGGGCGCGGGTCAGGTGATGCAGCGCAGCCTTGCTGGCAGAATAGGCAAAAGTAGGAACACGCTGCACTATCGGCACCTGCAGGCCATCCATGGAGCCAATATTAACAACACGGGCCGGATCTTCCTTCTTCGCAGCCGCTTTCAGCAAGGGCAACAGATCCCTGGTCAGCGCAAATACCGCATTGACATTGGTGCTCATCACCTTATCAAAAGCGGCATCTGGGTAATCGTCAATGACAGCGCCCCAATTAGCCCCCGCATTATTGACCAGTATCGACAAGCCTGCAGACTCACGAACTGAAAGCTCTGTCACCAAAGCCTGGCGCTGCTCCGGATCAGTGACGTCTGCAGTCAGGGCGATGCACTCGCCCAGATGCCCCAACTGCCTTGCAGCAGACTGACATTTCTCTGCCTTTCTAGCTGCGATATAGACTTTAGCCCCGCTTTGCAACAAACCTGCAGCCATCATATAACCCAGACCACTGCTGCCACCTGTAACCAGCGCAACCTTGCCCGACACGCTGAACAAGGCTTCAAGATTAAGGGCAGATTCCGAACTCATTCATCTTCTCCACTGATTCTTACCAACTGCTTGCCGAAATTCCTGCCCCGCAACAACCCACGGAATAATTCCGGGGCATTGTGCAATCCTTCACCGATTGATTCCCGGTACTTAATTTTACCTGCCTTAACCCAGGCTCCCAGCTGCTCGGTCGCCTGTTGCCATTGATCCGTCCATTCAGTCACCACAAAGAAGCGGTGCTCCGGGACAGTATCCAACTGCTTCAGAATATGAAAAGGGGTTTCAGCACTGGCAATGTCTTTATCATTGTAGTTGGATACATAGCCACAGATTGGCACCCTGGCTCCCGGGTTCAGCAACGGGGCAACTGCTCTGGTCACCTCACCACCGACATTTTCAAAGTAAATATCAATGCCGTTGGGGCAGGCTTCTTTCAGTTTATCAGCCAGATTACCTGCCTTGTAATCAAGACATGCGTCAAAGCCCAGCTCATCCACCACATAGCTGCATTTTTCCGGTCCACCGGCAATACCTACCACCCTGAGCCCCTTGAGTCTGGCCAACTGCCCGACCACTGAACCCACAGCACCCGATGCAGCGGCAACCACAAGTGTTTCGCCAGCAACCGGTTTACCAACTTCAAACAAGCCGAAATAGGCTGTTCTTCCAGGCATGCCAACCACCCCGAGATGAGCTGACAGCGTGCCATTGGCCAGGTCCACTTTCATCAGGCGTGGATCATCGGCATTGGCCACTATCAGTGATTGCCAGCCCATATGCGCCGTCAGATAGTCTCCTGCCTTGAATTTGTCGGAACGGGATTGCACGACAACGCCGGCTGATTCTCCAGTAATAACCTCACCAATATCCAATGGCTTGGCATAGGATTTCATGTCATTCATGCGACCACGCATATAGGGATCCAAAGAAAGCCAGATCACCTTGATCAGAATTTGCCCCTCTTCCAACGCAGGAACTTCCAGCTCCTCCAGCCTGAAACAACTGTCATCCGGTTCACCTACTGGTCTCTTTGCCAATACCATTCGTTGATTGATCATCATTGCCCCCTTCAAAGGAAATTACCTGCCCACAGGTCTGTTTAAAAACCATCAACACTAACCTGAGTAGGCATATACATGCAAACCATGACTACGATAAGATCACAGCAAACTGATACTTGAGAATGGCTCATAACAACGCCAGTCTGTCGAACTCAGGTGCTGCAGCGAAAACGGGTATGACGGGAAGTTGACTTATGCAACAACTCTTGCAACAACTCGGGCAACTGATTGATTGTCCATACAGATTTTTGACCACGTTTTACCCTGGCAGAATTGTCGGTGCTTGCCTGCTGTCCCTGGCCTCTATCGAACTCGCAGCCGGGCAAAGCAGCCAGGAGCTGGAGCTGCAGCAGGCTTTACAACTGTCCACTGACACCGCACTGCAACTGGCCCGACATGAAGCCGCCTTGGCACAGATACGCGACGATTTTGGTCCTTATGACCCCCGCATGATTGAACCACTGAATGATATGGCCGACCTCCTGATCGCAAACGAAGACTACGAGCGTGCATTGCAACTGCTGGATCAGCAACAGCAACTGCTTAAAATCAATTACGGTCTGTACAATCACCAACAGATCGCGATCATAGAAAAACAATTGACAACGCACTTCAAACAGCAGAAGTGGGCAGCTGTCGATTCCGATCTTAGCTACCTGAACTGGTTATACACCCGGGATTCAGTGCTGGATGTACCTGCCAGGCTGGAAGGCCTGTACAAATTGCGGGACTGGCGGCTGCTCACCCTGAACCATGATAACCGACGTCGTGAAGCCGAACATCTGCTGAGTATCAGAAAACTGTCCCAAAGCGCACTCGATATGGCAGAGCAGTTTTACGATGAACAGGACCCTGCATTGCTCAAGTACATTTATGGCGCAGCTCAGGCCGAGCTGAATATAGCCCTGGCCATTATTCTGACGAGTGATATCAGTCCGGACCTCATTACGATAACCGAAGGTATCCGTGCCAACACACTGAGCACCTATCAAATTCGATCGATCAGCGATGTGGAAAGAGTCTATGGACCTCGAGCAACTTCTGTCATCAATCGCAGTTTCAAGGCCAATATGAACAGACATGCCAATTATCTTGAAAGAATTCGTGAATTCTATCAACAAAATGGCAATCAGGAAGCAGAAGCCATGGCCGTTCTGCTGCTGGGCGATGCCAGACTGATGGAAAATCAATATGAATACCAACCCATGAGGCTTACCAGCAACAACAGAGGGATGAGCAATATCGGCTTTGCCAGTAACCTTTACCGTGAAGCCATAGCGTTACTGGAGGAGAGTGGGGTATCCAACGAGGCAATCGAGCAATATTTCTCTTGTCCGGTGTTGCTTCCAGCAAGTGAGTTTGAACCTGATTTCACTGCCAGTTCAGCGAGATGTCAACGCAACAATAACGAAGAATTTCTCGATCTGGGGATGATGCATCTCATGGTTGATTCGGTGCCCGGCCGGGTCGACGCGGACACTACCGGGTTTGCCCGGGAATCTTTTAGCGATCTTGTTATCAGCACTGTGACATTCTCGGTCATGGCCAATGGGCAAGCCAACAGGATTGAGGTCATAAATGCCAGCCCGGATTCAGCCAGAAACCGCAGCCTCGCCAAATCCACCCTTGAGCGATTGCAGTTTCGACCCGCCCTGGAAAACGGCAGGGCTGTACGCTCGGAGAATATCCGTCTGCAACTGGCTCTGCCTGACTAGAGAGTCTCCTGGAATCAACGCCTTTTTTCCAGCACTACACCCGTCTCCAGAAGTGTATCAATGGCTTCCTCGGTCAAGCCATATTCCTGCAATATTTGCCGGCTGTGTTCGCCAAACCTTGGCGGTAAACTTCTTATTTGACCAGGGGTTCTTGAAAACTTGATTGGAATTCCGGTCATCCGGTACCAGTCTTTCTCCACAAACATTTGCCGGTGCTGCGTGTGGGGGTGCTGAACTACCTGCTCCGTGTTGTAAATAGGCCCTGCCGGCAACCCGGCAGTCAACAATCTGTTGCAAAGCTCATTACCATCGAGCAGCATCAATCTTGATTCCAGCTCCGCTTTCAGGTCAGCCCTGTTTTTGACACGATCAGCATTGGAGCGGAATCTGTCATCCTCCGTCAGTTTTTCTGCACCAATTTCCTGACACAGTTTGACGAAAGCACCGTTATTGCCTGCACCGATAAAGATGTCGACTGTTCTGGTTCTGAAAGTGTCATAAGGGCTGATATTGGGATGTGCATTACCGGTTGCTACCGGAATCTTGCCCGACAGGCCGAAATTAACAATATGAGGATGCATCAGGGATACAGCACAATCATACAAGGTCATGTCAATATACTGCCCTTGCCCTGAATGCGTTCTTTCCATCATCGCCATCAGGATGGCGATTGCCGAGTACAAGCCTGTACCCATGTCCACCATGGCGACCCCCAGGCGGGTTGGGGCACTGCCAGCCTCACCATTGACACTGAACCAGCCAGCCATAGCCTGGACGATTGCATCATAGCCAGGAAAACCGCCAAGAGGACCCTCTGCGCCAAACCCGCTGATCCGGCAATGAATGAGACGAGGGAATTTTTCCTGCAAGACCTCATGATAACCCAGCCCCCACTTCTCCATGGTTCCAGGTTTATAATTTTCAATCAGCACATCGGCATCTGCCAGCAAATTGAGCAATAGCTCTCTGCCCTCTGCCCTGGTCAAATCCAGCCCCATGGAGCGCTTATTCCGGTTCACTCCTATGAAATAAGCAGCATCTTCTGCGTGGAAAGGCGGCCCCCAATCCCGCACCTCATCCCCCTGTGGTGGTTCAATCTTGATTACCTCGGCACCATGGTCTGCAAGTACTTGTGTACAATAAGGGCCACCCAGCACTCTTGTTAAATCAATGATGCGCTTTCCGGTTAAAGTGCTGAGGGTAATATCAGGCTGATCTGGCATATTTCCTATCCTTCTATCCATCCTGTTGACTGGCCAGCAGCAAGTCAGGGAGAAAAAACTCGGCAACCAGTACCGGTTTGTCGTGCAAATGAAACAGGGATCTCCTGCCCCAACCCCATCGGGTTCTGGTTATCTCCAACTGGCTGCGACTGAGGCAAGGGTTGGCAAACAGGAACTCCCCCAACGGTTTATCCTGCAACTTGCAGATTCTCCTCAATGAGCTGTCCAGGCTTGATACTGGCACCAGAGAATGCGCTGTCACCCAGGGTTGGCCTCTCCCAATCAGGGTTACTTTGCGTGACCACATGGCCTGCCTGCACAACACCTTGCCAAAACAGGAGATCAGGGTGGGAGATGTTTTCCAGTACCAGCATTGCTCTTCTACCCGCACCTTTAAATCATTGGCACTGAGCTGTTTCAGCCTCTGCGTTAAAGAACCGGGATCCAGCAACCAGTTTTTCCACTCAGCAGAAGGGCTTTGCAACAACCTTTTGATCGGCAACCACCGCAATGATGGATCAGTGCAATCTTGCACAACCTGATCCCAGGGGTTGCCATATGTACGATTCAGAAGAGCTTTATCTTTCAATCAGCCTTCTCACATAAAAAAGAAAACCCCCTGGTCAGCGAATACCAACAAGGGGGTGGGTTATGATACCCCTGACTACAAGCCATTTAGACTACTAGCCACTTGGAAAAACTACACACCAAATGCCTTTATCTGGTTTGAGGCCTTTGCAATGTGGCCGTGATAACACCTTCTACCCGCCTGTTCCTGGCGCGCCCGGCAGGAGTATCATTAGTATCTCTTGGTCTGGACTCACCATAACCGGTTACGGTGATCCGGCCAGGCTCAATACCAAACTGCTGCACCAGTACCTGACGAACAGCACTGACTCGGCGTTGAGACAGATCCCGATTGTACTCTTCCGAACCTACAGAGTCAGTATGACCTTCCAGATTAGCTACTGTATCAGTATAGGTTCTCAGAAAATCGGCCACCCGACGAATTTCGGCCAGATATTCTTGCTTTACTTCTGAGCGATCAAAATCGAATTGTACATCCAGCTCGATTCTTTCGACCTCTTCCAGCATGATGGAACAACCACGTGCATCTACCTGATGATTCCTGGGTGTATCAGGACAGGCATCCTGGCCATCCGGCACCCCGTCACCATCACTATCAACAATGGCAGCCACAGCTGTTGGGGTGGAGGTGGAGGCAGGGGTGGAGGCAGGAGCAGCCGAAGCTTCAACTCTTGAACGCGACGCTGGTTTACCAAAATTGAATACCAGTGCTGTTTCAAAACTGGTATCACTGGTACTGTCATCGAAACCATGGAAAACCCTGAAGCCCGTGCGCCACTCAAATCTCTCACTCAGCTTGTACTTGAGACCCAGACCGATACCGGCCAATGTTTCCTGATCATCCTTGAATTCATTATGCCCCAGACCGGTAACCAGAAAAGGAGTCAACAGGCCATTGCGAGAGCGCCAGTTGAAATCATAAATAAAATCCAGTCGATAATGATCCAGATCCTCATTGAGGCTGGATGTATTGAGATTGAATTGACCGTAGTTGATTTCGGTACTCCAGTTGTCAGTAATCCCGTAGCCAATACCCAGGTTGAACGAGGTATCATTGGTATCACGGATCGAGCTGTTGAAATCGAGCCATTGCAGGCCAGGGGCAATATAAAACTGCCCCTCATCAGCTGCCAGCGATTGCCAGGGCAATATCATCGCGCCGAGCAATACGAGTTTGTGTGAAAACTTAAACAGTTTCATATACATACACTTTCCTTGAGTCCTTTTGCGGTTATCGCGCGGTATTATACCCCATTGCTGTATCGGAAAAGCACTGTCTGCAATAGCTGATCAGTACAACGACATCAACGCGAGCAGTATGCGTGTCAATAATGACACTGTCTTGCAAGGAAATTGGCATCGTTCTGGTAAATTCTGGCCAAATTATGTCCCGCCTTGAATATACCCAAAAACATCAGCAAGGAGACTTATTCAGGGATTTCTAACACTCATACACAATGTAGGCTTGACAGAGGGCTATATCTCTGTCACGAAAATGTAATATAAGATTGCTTAAATACGTGTCAATGACGTTATCTCTTATTGGTAAACCAAACATGAAAGACACTACCATTCTGATCGTTGATGATGAACCCGCCATCCGGGATATGATTGGCATAGCACTGGATACGGCCGGCTTCAACAGCCTCAATGCCGAGACTGCACACCAGGCCCATGTCAATGTCATCGACCAGCGCCCTGATCTGATTCTTCTTGACTGGATGTTGCCGGGCGGGAGCGGCATTGAGCTGGCCAGGAGACTCAAGCGCGATGAACTTACTGCAGGCATCCCAATTATCATGCTGACTGCGAAAACAAGTGAGGACAACAAGGTTCAAGGCCTCGACATCGGTGTGGATGATTATGTCACCAAACCATTCTCACCGCGGGAACTGGTAGCAAGAATAAAGGCCGTTCTCAGGCGCAGCAATGGCGCTCAGCAGGATAAGCCGCTGCGCGTTTTTGACCTTGAACTGGATCCGGCCAGCCATCGGATCATGATTGACGAAACACCTGTCGATATAGGCCCCACCGAATTCAGGTTGCTCAGTTTCTTCATGTCCCATCCGGAAAAGGTGTTCACCCGTGACCATATTCAGGATCAGGTTTGGGGAGCCAATGTATACCTTGAAGAACGCACCGTTGATGTGCATATTGGACGTTTGCGCAAGGCGCTGAATGCATCGAACAATACCGGGATAGATTATGCCGGTCTCATTCAGACTGTCCGGGGCACAGGTTACCGTTTTTCGACCCGCCCAGGCTGAATCCACAGTCTGGCACCAGCATTTCAATTCGATACGCTTTTGGCTATATTGCTTATCCAAATGATTTCATTAATGGATATCTGCTTTGTTTCGTGACTGGCGCTCCGCTATCAAATGGCTGTTGTTGGCATTTTCCCTTCTGGTGATCCTGGGCCTGCTGCTGGGCGAACTGGCTGCTGTACTTGCCCTTGGAATGGGGGCGTACATCATCTACACCCTGTTCCAGTTACGACGCCTGCATCGGTGGTTAAGTACCGGACAATCCGTATCGCGCGCACCTCCCCCGGAAACCTTTGGCTTGTGGGGATTCATCTATGATGGCATCTACCACATACAGCGCAGAGAGAGAAAGGCACTGGAGCACCTGAAAAACATCATTGACAAGGCTCAGGACTCTACTGCCGCACTTGAAATTGCCGTAGTGATGATCGACAGCAAAGGACGACTTGAGTGGTGGAATCCAGCGGCAGAGAAACTGCTTGGCCTTATTACGCCAAAAGACAAAAACCAGCTGTTGACCAACCTTATCAGAGAGCCCAGATTTCTGGATTACTTCCAAAAAGAAACCTATGTAACGCCGCTGCAACTACCCTCCCCGGTAGACAACAGGCTGATGCTGGAGTACCAGATTACCCGGTTTGGAGAAGGCGAACGCCTGATACTGATTAGAGATATTTCCCAGTTACATCGTCTGGAAATGATGCGCAAGGATTTTGTAGCAAACGTTTCGCATGAGTTGCGCACACCGATTACCGTCATTACCGGTTACCTGGAAACCCTGCTTGATCAAAAGGAAAGTATTGCTTCTCGCTGGATAAAACCAATTGAGCAAATGTATCAACAATCTCGCCGAATGGAAAACATCATCAGAGACCTGCTTACCTTGTCGCAGCTCGAAACCAAATCTGTGTCACGCCAACAAACAAGCATTTCTGTTGCTTCATTTCTTCGCGAAATCAAAACCGATGCTGAACAACTGTTTCCAGAAAAAAATCACAGAATCAACATTGAATGTGAGGATGACTGTGAGCTGGCGGGCAATATCAGCGAGCTTTACAGCGCAATATCAAATCTCGTGTTCAATGCAGCCAAGTACACACAAAATGAAGGCCTTATCATCTTGCGCTGCATTCCAGCAGGCAATCCACCCACAATCGAAGTAATTGACAATGGACCAGGCATTGCAGCTCATCATATCCCCCGTTTGACCGAACGTTTTTATCGCGTCGATGAAAGCCGTTCAACAGATACCGGAGGAACCGGGCTTGGTCTGGCCATTGTCAAGCATGTCCTGGCAAGACACAGTGCAAACCTGGTAATTGCCAGCACACTGGGGAAAGGCAGTCATTTCACCTGTCAGTTTCCCGCTGAGCGTTTGCATCCTGCCAGGAGAGAAAACAAGATTGCACAAAAATCAGCAAGCATTCAATAAAACAATAGTGGCTACTCAGCCTTCACTTGTTCTTCCATGCTGGTTAATCCGACATGACGCACATCAGTACCCAAGACCATATAAACCACATGCTCAGCGATATTCTTGGCATGGTCGCCAGCCCGTTCTAATGCACGCAATGCCCAGATTATATTCAAGACTCGTGAAATGCTGCGAGGGTCTTCCATCATATAAGTCATCATTTCCCGCATGGCACTTCCATATTCCATATCCACGTTGACATCTTCTTTGGCTACAGCCAGGGCAGCATCTACATCGTACCTGGCAAAGGCATCCAGAGCCATGTGCACCATCTTGCGGACTCTTTCCCCAATATGTCTTATTTCAACATACCCTTTTGAAGACTCACCTTGTTCGGTAAGCTCAATTGCCAATCGAGCTATTTTTGCCGACTCATCACCTATCCGTTCAAGATCATTGACAACCTTGATGATACCAATAACCAGTCTGAGATCACTGGCGGCAGGTTGTCTGCGGGCCAGTATCCGATTACAGCTTTCATCAATTTGAACTTCCATGTCATTGACGGTGGCATCGTTATCACGTACATGTTGACCCAAACCACTATCCGCATTGATGATTGCCATGATGGCATTGCTGATCTGATTCTCAACCAGCCCTCCCATCTCCAGCATACTGCTGCGAATTTCTTCCAGTTCAACGTTAAACTGCTGCGAAATATGATGTCTGTGTATACCTGCTTCTGTCTTCATCGCAACTTTCCTCAAAAAAGCCATGATTGCATTTTATTCATCCAGCCCCATCGCACAAAGGGAACACCCTATCAATCAAACGTGACAAAAAAATGACATTGTAGCAACTGCCTCTGGCAGCTGATATGCTATTAAGCGCCCTGTATGTCTGGAGACAGAATAACATAAAAATTCTGTTTTATTTGAGACACATATCGTTTTTATTCAAAGAGTCTGGCCAATATTCGGCTCGGTCTTGGTGACACACTGCGGATTTTATGAAAAGACAAACTACACCCCTTCAAAAGCGAACAAAAATTGATTCCAGTGAACTGGCAGCAGCCGACCTGGCTCCGGATACCAATTCCCAGGATGGCGGGGAAAATTCAGAAATCGATCTCACCGACAGTTCTCTTTATTTGAATCGGGAATTAAGTTATCTGAAATTTAATTTGCGGGTGCTGGAACAAGCCAGAGATCCCAGACACCCTTTGTTGGAAAGATTGAAGTTTTTGCTTATTTTCAGTTCCAACCTGGACGAATTCTATGAAATCCGGGTTTCTGGACTGAAAAAGGAAATGGGTTTGGGGCGGCAAAATCCCGGGCCTGATGGCAAATTCCCGAAACAGGTTTTAACAGAGATCCACCAACAAGCAAGGACGGCCCTGCAGGAACAATATCGTATCTTCAATGAAGAACTCCTGCCATCTCTGGCACAGAAAAACATCAGATTTCTGCACCGCCATGAATGGAGCGACGCATTGAATGACTGGGCACAAACCTATTTCATGAATGAAATATTGCCTGTAATCAGCCCGTTGGGGCTGGACCCAGCTCACCCATTTCCTCGACTTGTCAACAAAAGCTTGAATTTTATCCTCTCCCTTGAGGGTAAGGATGCATTTGGTCGGGAAAGTGGATTAGCCATAGTCCCGGCACCGCGCTCACTGCCTCGCTTGATCAAGATTCCCCAGGACATCATTGGCGAAGGCGACAATTTTGTTTTTCTTTCATCAATTATCCATGCATTTGTTCATGAATTTTTCCCAGGAATGACGGTAACTGAATGTCATCAGTTCAGAGTGACCCGAAATTCCGATCTTGAAATGTCCAATGTTGAGGTTGAGGATGTAGCCAGTGCCCTGCAGGGTGAGCTTCATTTGCGGCGTTTTGGTGCCGCCGCAAAACTTGAGGTGGGTGCCGCATGTCCCGAAAATTTGACCAGATTCCTGCTACAAAGATTCAATCTTGAAGAAGATGAACTGTTTAGACTTGATGGACCGGTCAACCTGCAAAGACTGATGGCTTTAACAAGCATGATAAATCATCCGGAACTGGCTTTTCCTCCTTTTTCACCGGGCATGCCTCCCGCACTGGAAGAAGGTAACTGCATGTTTGCCGCAGTTACCAAAGAGGACCAATTACTCCTGCACCCATTCCAATCTTTCATACCGATCATTGACTGGGTCAGACAAGCAGCCAAAGACCCCGGAGTACTCTCAATCAAACAAACATTGTATCGCACCAATGAATCCTCTGAACTTGTCGAGGCATTGTCTGAAGCTGCGCGCAATGGGAAGGAAGTAACCGTGGTCATTGAACTGCGGGCGCGTTTTGATGAAAAGGAAAATATCCAGTTTGCAAGCATTCTTCAGGAGGCCGGCGCTGTTGTGGTTTATGGTGTCATGGGTTACAAAACCCATGCCAAAATGCTGCTCATGGTTCGCCGGGAAGGTGGCAAACTGAAACGATATGCACACCTGGGTACGGGTAACTACCACCGTAAAACCTCACTCATTTACACTGACTACAGCTTGTTGACCTGTGAGCAGGTTCTTTGTGCTGACGTACATAAGGTTTTTCAGCAAATCACTGGAATGGGAAAGCGAATTGTCCCAGATCTGATCGTTCATGCCCCGTTTAAACTGCGAAAAACACTTATCCATCTTATCAGACAGGAAAAACAAGCGGCCATTGAAGGCAAGCCGGCACGCATCATAGCCAAGATAAATTCCCTTACCGAACCCGGCATCATCAGAGAACTTTATTCGGCGTCACGACAAGGCGTTAAAATAGACCTGATTGTCCGTGGCATTTGCTGTCTTCGTCCTGGCGTAAGTGGCATCTCAGAGAATATCCGGGTTATTTCTGTGATAGGCCGCTTCCTTGAGCATTCGCGAGTGTATTACTTTGAAAATGCCCAACCACAACTTTACTGCGCAAGTGCGGACTGGATGGAAAGAAATTTACTGCATCGAATTGAGATAGCCTTCCCTATACTCAGGAAAAAATGGGTGAATCGTATTCTCGAAGAACTGGAGATGTATCTGGCCGACAGGAAACAAAGCTGGGAGCTGGCAGCGAATGGCGAATATCACTTGTGTGATCCAATTCCAGGCAGTCCAGCTGAACCAGTTCAGGAACGATTACTCAATCTGTTGTCGCTCCGTACTTCCATCACGCGGGAATAGCCGCACCAGGTAAAAAATCGGTGTAATCCCCATCCCTATCTGCATGATGCACCATAAAATCCAGCATACCTTCACGCAGGGCTGTCGGACTGAAACTAATGGTATTGATGGCATATGTTTGCATCAAGGCGACCAGGACTGCCCAACCAGAAAGTACCAGATCTCGTCTGTCGTCCTTAAGGCCAGGCAAAGGCAAATCTGTAGCGATCACGGACAGGATTTGAGGACGCAAAAGCATTAAATCGGAAAAATGGATGCCTTTATTGCCAAAACCATTCTCCAGACATATTGCCGTCAGCATCTTGGCTGTGCCAGAGGATGCGTATACTTCTGTAAACGGATAGCGATCTATTTGAGATTTGATACTCTGAAAAACAGTGGCTGCCACAGTTACAGCTTCATTCAGACTTTCTGCCAACACTCCCTCATCGGAAACCATCTGTGAAAACCAGCGATCTCGCCAACTGACACAACCAACAGGAAGGCTTTCGGTCAAATACTGCTTTCTGCCATTACCGATGATAATCTCGGTACTGCCCCCGCCAATATCAATCACCAACCTATCTGCATTCGATGGTGGCAGGCTGGAAACAACACCCGCATATACCAATGTGGCTTCCTGGATACCACTTATGATGGATATCCGGAAACCTATACTTGCAGCCGCCTCGATAAACTCTCCTGCGTTTGCGGCTACCCGCAGTGCGTTGGTCCCCAATGCCCAATACCGCTGTATCGGGTATCGGTCAACCGCCTGTTTGAAATTTCGTAAACACACCAAGCCTCGCTCAAAAGCCGCATCACTTATCTTCCCGCTGTCAGCCACTCCCTCGCCAAGCTGAACTTTTTCGCTGAAGCGTTCAACGATGTCTACCTGACCCTCATTCCAACGGGCAACCAGCAAATGAAAACTGTTGGAACCAAGATCAAGACATGCATACATAAGCAACAACTTACTAAGAGGGAAAGCGTTATCGCAGTTATATCATGGACTGTTGATAATTTTCCAAGCCAACCTTCTCAATCAGTTCCAGTTGGGTTTCCAACCAATCGACATGTTCTTCTTCACTGGCCAGAATAGATCCCAAAAGATCCCTGCTGACATAATCCTGGATTGATTCTGCATAGGCCATACCTTCTTTCAATGCCGGAATTGCGAGCATTTCAAGCTCAAGATCACACTGGAGCATTTCCCTGGTATTTTCTCCAATCAACAGCTTGCCCAGGTTTTGCAGGTTGGGGAGGCCTTCAAGAAAGAGAATACGCTCTATCAATTGATCGGCATGCTTCATCTCATCAATTGATTCTTCATATTCTTTTTCAGCAAGCTTTGACAGACCCCAGTCTTTATACATCCGCGAATGCAGGAAGTACTGGTTGATCGCAATCAGCTCATTGCCAAGGGCTTTATTGAGGTGTCTGACAACTGTTGCATCGGCTTTCATCATTTTCTCCATGTTTTCGACTCACGATTACACAGGGTTAATGTTTTAGCCTGTATTGTCAAGGATAAATTTTGTAAGGTCTTGATATAGATAGGAAATATAAATGATAAGCAGATGCGTTTACTAAGCAGAAGCCGCATTGCTGAACCCGACCTGGGGCAGGAATTCGGTCAGGATAGTTTTGGCATGTTGCCTGCACTTGCCACATTCTGAAGCAACACCCAATTGAGCTCTGATCTGAGCGATATCCTTGCACCCGTCACGGCACAAATCTCTAATCTGGTTTTCTGTGATCTGGCGGCAAATACAAACGTACATCAATATGTCTCCTGAAGGTGGCCAATTATGAATGCAAATGATAATGATTGTCAACCACCTCTGTATTATGATGCTTTACCCTATGATGGGAATCGCATTTCTTCCATTGCCTGTACACTTTATAATTCTGCCAAACTGACCAACCAACTGTGTCTCCAGGAATCCAATATCAATATTTCGCCTGCTTCAACCAGACTCAATGCTACCGGGCTCAATGAACGCCAACTTTTCCGTTTGTTGGTGCTATTGAGTTTCGTGCTTTTTATCGCCAAGCTGTTCTTTGCCTTTAAGCTCGATCTTTACAGCGATGAGATATTCTACTGGCAAGCATCTACACGCTCCGCTCTCGCTTATACCGATCTTCCGTTTATCACAGCACTGCTGGCAGGTATCGGAAGCATGCTGGGGGGAAATCATGCTCTGGCCGTCCGCAGTGTTTTCATTCTTTTAGGCACTGCCATGCCCGCACTTGTGTACTGGATGGCCCGTCCTGTGATAACGGCCCGGGAAGCTTTGATTGCAGCCATTCTAAGCCTGTGTATTCCACTTGGCGGTTTCTTGGGACTGCTTGCTGTCCCGGATGTACCTTTGATCTTTTTGGGCATGTTGTTTATCGGTTGTTTTGAACGCGCCTCGCGAACGGGACGCCCCTTTCTATGGGTTCTCTGTGGAGCAATTGCCGCCCTGGGTTTGAATACACATTACCGATTCATTCTCTATCCTCTGGCAGCCTTGATATTCCTTTGCCTCTGCTCTTCACAGCGCAGACATCTGTTTAGACCAGAATTATGGGTAGCAGTGTTACTCATGGGCATGGGTTTATTACCGCTGCTGAGTTTCAACCTGAATACTGATCTGAGCGGATTGGAATACCATTTCCAGGACCGGCATCCCTGGCAGTTTCAGGCTGAAGGTCTTCTTCATCTGTTCAAGCAGGCAGGTCTGGTTACGCCACCACTGTATGCCTTATTCCTGTTTGCTATTTTTATTTCCCTTCGGGATGCTCTTGCTGGCAATGACCGTAAAGCCCTGTTCCTTTGCTTTGCACTGACCCACCTGATGATATTCCTGTTGGCAGCCCCTTGGGCGGACAATACCCGCACATCCATTCATTGGCCACTTGCGGGTTATTTCCCCTTGCTGGTACTGCTTCCGCAGGCACTGATTATGACAAGCCAGTTCTTGCATAAAAAATGTAACCCTGTGCTTGCTCGGCGTTTATTGTGCGTTATTCCCGCATTGGGTTTTGCAGGCAGTCTGATCGCAATTTCTGGTATTGGCTCACAAGCCTTTCATCGTCAGTTATATCCCATACTTGGCGAGGAGATCCTGTCAACCAAAATGGCAGGATGGAAAGAATTCAACCAACAGTTGAGTGAAATCCTTTCCCAGCCTTCTCTGGCAGAAGATAGTGTCATTATTACTGACAACTACTATACCGCTGCTCAAATTGAGTTTTCAGGCTATAAGCCGGGAACAGTATGGACTCTTGATAATGACAAGGCTGTCCGTGACGGCAGGAAAACTCAATATCAACTCTGGGAAATGGATGAATCGGCGCTGCATCAGGTGGCGGAACAATGGGCCTTGCTCATTACCGAAGACAGTACACTTTCGCTGGATGACAAGACGCTGTTCATGAACCGGGCCTGTACGCACTTTCAGTCGCTTGAGTTGATGGGACAAAGAGAAATCCTTTCCGGGGAGAAAAGCTATAGTTTTTATATCGGGCAAATAGCATCAACACCGGCTAATCTGGCCGGACCATGTCCATTGCCTTCCCATGCCTGGCTTGATTCGCCAGTGAAGGGAAGCATTGTCAGTGGCACTATTCAGATCAGCGGCTGGATATTCAATAATGGTGGTGGAATCAAAACGAGTAAAATACTGCTTGATGGCGTTGCAGTGGCAGAAATCAACAGAACCATAGCCAGACCAGATGTAATCACGATCATGTCGGCCGAACAAGACCCTGCTCAACCCTTTGTCGGTTTTGAATACAGCCTGGATACAACAGATTTTGTAAATGGCTGGCACACACTCAGTGTATTTACTGAGGCAGCGTCAGGGGAAAAGCAATTTTTTCGTGAAACCCGGGTGTTGATCAGCAACCCTTGAATGTCTTCAGAATGGTTTCAAAACCTCAACAGCCACTTTCCATTCCTCATCATTGGTGTAACGCCAAAGCCTGAGGTAGTTCGTACGAAAACGTGTACTGCCAGAATTCATCGTGCCATAGGTGTACGCCATTTCTCCCGAGGCTGAGAGGAATCCGCCCATTTGCTCATGTTGCAACAAATCCATCGACAGACTGTCATCAAGGAAGTTGCCATAGGCCATGGCTCCTGCCTCTCTGCCAATTGCTGGCGCCATGCCTGGCACATAGATCCGCTGATTCTCAAGTCCAAAGCTGAGCAGAGCCCTGCGCCCTCCCCGATAATTAATGGCCTCAATGAACCGCGCTTCCGTGTCTGCAACCGCACCAAAACTTGCGTTTCTTATCTGGTTTGTATTGGGTGATTCATCGAAAGCTCGGTTGGTTTCTTCCAGACTAGGCACCACATCCAGACTGAGCACGCCAGGGACAGTAATGGCAATATCTACCATCAGCTCCCAGGTTTTGCCAGTCTGGTGCCAGATTGAAACAAAGTAGCCATGACCACGTTGCTGATCTTCTTGTGTTCTCTGGCTGGTTCGATAGGGACCAGCAGTAAGCGCCATATCGCCGGCCCTGGAAAAATCAAAATAATGGGCACGTGATTCAATCAAGCGATCCATCGTGAATTTGGGATCCATTTGCAGGTATTCACGGCGGGCATTGATCGGGCCTTGCCGGAAAATGACCGAATCTTCAGCCAGATGCCTCAAAAAAGTCTCTACAGTTCCATAACGTCTTGATTCTGATGAAAAATTACTATCAATTTCGCGTAACGCCTGCCATATATCCTGACGCTCATCCGCCCTTGCGGAATAAGGGAGGAAAGCGAGGAAGAAAACAATTACCAGCTTGAAAAGTGGTTTTGATTTCATTGGGCTTATCTGTCTTCAACATGTCAATAAAGTGACCGGAGTATGTAACAATTTATGGCATTCGTATAGCCTGGATACATTGAATCAGTTGCTATTTATTCCGTCAGGATCGCTTACAAGGATCAGGCACCCAATTTAAACTGGTGTAACAAATCATCCAATGATGACAGTAAATTTTTTATATCATCATGATATTGAAGACATTTTTTATAGTCATCGGTATTGAGCCTGCCATCGCTGGCAATTTTTACACTGCTCTTTGCGATTTCATCTGTGACTTCTGATTGCTGCTGCACAGATGATGCAATAGTCCGGTTCCGGTCGGCGATAAGCGAGACTGATTCAAACACGGAATTCAGCAGCTCATTCGCTGAATTCGCCGCAATGACACAATCCTTGGACAGGCCGACGCCTGTATCCATGGCAGTTACTATTTCAGATGTGTTGCCCTGAAGGTTTTCGATAATACCGTTGATTTCCTGGGTTGATGCCTGGGTTTTCTGTGCCAGGCTTCTTACTTCATCAGCAACTACTGCAAACCCCCGCCCCTGATCGCCAGCACGTGCTGCTTCAATAGCTGCATTCAGTGCCAGCAGATTGGTCTGGTCAGCAATCCCCCGGATGACATCAAGGACAGAATTCACCTTTTCATTGTGAACGCGCATATCGTGTACTTTTTGCTGGATGACACCCAGTGAGCTGGAAAGCTCCTCCACTGAAGACCTGGTATCTGCTACAGCCCTGGCTGCTTTCTCCGTGGCCCCATTGGCATTGGCGGCCGCATCAACACTGGCTTGAGCTCCCTCGGCCACGTCTGAAAGTGATGAGGACAGCTCCGTAGTTGAAGAGGCAAGCATTTCAGTTTCCGTAAGCTGGGCCGTAGAGCGCTGAGAAGTCCTGGTTATCATGGCGGAAAACTGTTCAGCTTTTTGAGTCACTTCAGTATTGGTCAGTAATACCTGTCGAATCATTGAACTCAGTTTATCCACAAACGTATTGAAACCTTTGCCCAGTTGGGACAATTCATCTTCCCCACTCTCATCCAGGCGCTGCGAAAGATCCCCGGACCCTTCAGCTATATCATCCATATAGGCATTAGCCTTAAGCAGTGGTTGTATGATCGAACGGGTCATCAGATAGGCGCTGCAACAAAGCACGAATAAAATCAGTAGTATGATCAATGCTGATTGAAGAGCCCAATTGAAAAAATTTGCTTCGACATCATCCTCATACATCCCATTAATGACAACCCAGCCCCAGGGAGCAAAAAGCTCTGAATATACAGTCTTCAATTCAGCCTGTGGATCGGCCAAAGGATCATCAGCATAAGTCAATAAGCGATAGCCAAAACTGGCTTCAGGCGTGTACATGTATTCAGAAAATCCAGTGTAAGAATCCCCCGTGTAGCGACTTATAATTTCGGTCATGCTGGGTGCAGGCTCCCGATAGCCACTTTGTTCCAATCGTTGTGCTTCAGTCAGATTACCCGCCTGAGCTCTCACCGTGGCCAGAATTTCAGCATCAGAGCCCGTTGCCAGATCAACCCCACGAAATGGATGGGCCAACAAAAGGCCATGTCGGTGATAAAGCAGAATGTAGTTACGCTCATCTACCACTGTATTGTTGACTAGAAATCTACCTCTAGCCTTTGCTTCCTGTTCAGTAATCAAGCCGTCTTGAACGAGCACATGCAAAGCTTCCAATTGATCGATGATCATTTGCACCTGATTTCTACTGCCATCACGCAACTGATCCATGAATTGCACTCTGGCCTGCAACAATAAAGATATGCTTAGTCCAAGTATGGCAAGGACACTCAACCCTACAACAATCCAGACCTTGGCTCTTATTGTCAGATTCGTGATCATACCAGCCCTCTTTTCTAACTCACTTTATGATTTACATCTCCTATCTGCTTAGCGGCCATAATTTGTGATTCATTAATTTGTCATCTTGATCTATCACGAGACTGCCACGGCGGGAAGGTGACTATCACCAAAGTTGACTTGAAAAGCCTTATTGAGTGAAGTAGTCTGCAGCGAGAAGGAATGAACATTGAGATCTCGTGATGCGAACCCTATTTTGCCATAGCTTCAGCCTTCTGCTGCTTCTTATTCTGCCCGGCATAAAACCACTAGCCCAAACACTGAATACACCCCAGTCATTTCATAATCTGGCTCCGCACAGCGCCTTTATAGAGGATCCCAATAATTCCCTGAATATCAATCAGGTTCTTAGCACGGAAACTCTCGCGCGATTCCAGAAATTTAACCAGGATATTCCTTTTTTCGGTTTGACCCGCTCAATTTTCTGGATACATATTCCCCTCAGCAGCATGAATTTACCCCCACTCTTATCTGGGAATAATAATTGGATACTTGAACTGGGGCCTCCGAAGCATGTTCAAGGTCTGGATAGGGGCGGAATAGAGATGTTCCTGGTCGATGCAAACGGCGCTATTCTGTCAAGTGCACAGATGGGTAGTTATGCAAATACAGCTGAGCTGAAAACAATCCGTGGCGGCTTTGCTTATCGACTGTCTGGTGAAAACCTGCATGATGTCTTTTTGAGAGTCGAATCTGCCCGAGAACTCCGGATCCCGTTGACACTTTGGCAGGAAAACAGCTTTTATGACAAATCATCGACGGCCGATATTGGCCTGGGTTTGGAGTACGGCATACTGTTGGCAATGATTCTCTACAACTTATTCCTGCTTATCTCAATAAAAGAACGCAGCCTTTTATTCTATATTCTTGTCGCCAGCAGTCAGTTACTTTTTTTATTTCTGGATTCGAAACATGCCCGGTTGCTTATCCCAGACAACAATGTCTTATTCTGGATAATCAATATACTGGAGCGTGATATTTACTTGTTGATGGGTATTGCCTACTTACAGTTCCAGCGCGTTCTTCTTGATGTCAGACAACACAATCAATTAATGGACAATTTGCTAAAGGCATTAATCATAATCTGTACTGGCAGCCTGGTCATGTCTATGTTCACCAGCGAAAAACCTGTTCAATTTATTTATCTGATTCTAATACCTGTCTCCCTGATACTGATCTTGATAACCAACGTTGATGCTATTCGGAAAGGAGTTGATACTGCCAAGGTACACCTTGCAGCAACACTGGCATTTCTGAGTGGAGCCGGTATTCAGCTCAGTTACCAGGTATGGCAGATTTTTCCTGAAACCTGGCTTACCAGTCAGGCATTCCATTTTGGAATGCTATCACAGTCCTTGATGCTGGCTTTTGGTCTGGCATATCGTTACAACAAGCTAAAACTGGAAATAGAAAATGCTCAGCAATTAGCCATCAACAATCTCCAACACGCCGAGAAGATAAAAGACAACCTTCTTTCCAATGTTTCGCATGAATTGCGCACACCCGTTCATAGCATCAATAGTCTTAGCCATATAACCAGAGAAAAACTGAATAATACCTCGGTACCAACGCAGGAGATATATGAGAACCTGAATTTAATAGACAACAGTGCCAGGCGATTACTCAAGGTTATTGATGATCTGCTTGATCTTGCCAGTATAAAGAATCAACAAATCACACTTCACTTGCAGGCTTTGAATCTTTACCTATTAACCGAAGATGTACTGAAAACAGCAAAACCATTGATAGGCAATAAGCCTATCAAGCTACTCAATAATATTAAGGATGAGACTTGCACGGTCATAGCTGATGAAAAAAGATTAAAACAAATATTGCTTAATCTGATATCAAATGCCATTAAATTTACACCAAAAGGGGAAATAAATATTTCAGTTGAACCTAAAGATGAAGCTCATTTACGTTTGGCTGTGACCGACACTGGAATAGGGATATCTCCAGATGAACAGAATCAAATCTTCAACGCTTTCGAAAAAGGCAATACCCCAGTTGATATCCAGGCCGAAGGAATAGGATTGGGGTTGGCCATCAGTCAGCGCCTAGTCGAACTTCATGGCAGCAAACTGGATTTATGCAAAAACCCTGGTCGTGGCACAAAGTTTTCCTTCGACTTGCCTTTGACAGGGAGTGAAGAGCTTATCAAAAATCAAGGATCTGAATCAGGGAGTAAAAGATTGTTAAAACGCTCTGATTATAGTCCTTCTCCATTGCCTGTTTCTCACCTGAAATCAGAAAAAGCATCCATTCTTATCGTCGATGATGAAGCCATAAATCGAATGGTGATCAGTCAACAGCTTTCAGGACATAATGTCATACAAGCATCGGGTGGAGCTGAGGCACTGAGCATTATTAACAAACAAAAACCCGATCTTGTTCTACTTGATCTGATGATGCCAGGAATGAGTGGCTATGATGTCTGCAAAGAAATTCGCCGCACTTACAATCAGGTTCAACTGCCGATTATAATATTAACCGCCCGTAATCATCTAGAGGATCTCAACAAAGGGCTGGAGCTTGGAGCTAACGATTATATTTCAAAACCCTATCACCATGAGGAGCTTATTGCCCGCATAAATAATCAACTTAAACTTTTACCAATTATTAATCAATTCTCTGGTAATCGTACTTTACTAAAATGAGGATCAAGGAAACAACAATGTTAAATAATGTATGGATTGCAATTCAGGATGAAGCTCGATTAATGATACAAAGAGAGCCATTACTTGCCAGCTATGTACATGCCTGCATCCTTAATCATAACTCCCTGGGATCAGCGTTAAGTTTTCTTCTGGCTAATAAGTTGGCTGATAACGTTATGCCGGCCATCACGATCAGGGAGCTTTTCGATGCCGCATTCAATATGGATTCAAATATACTTGAAAAAGCAAGTTATGATATTCAGGCTGTTTTTGACAGAGATGCAGCGACAAACACCTACCTTCCCGTCCTGCTTTTTCTTAAAGGCTTTCAATCTATTCAGGTACATAGACTGGCTCATTATCTCTGGATGAAAGAAAGAAAAGATTTGGCGCTGTTCCTGCAAAGCCGAAATTCCGAAGTATTTGGTGTTGATATTCATCCAGCTTGCGTTATCGGAAAAGGTATTATGTTTGACCACGCCACAGGAATTGTAATTGGAGAAACTACGATCATTGAGGATAACGTTTCCATCATGCAGTCGGTAACCCTGGGAGGAACTGGTAATGAACAAGGTGACAGGCATCCCAAGATTCGTTCAGGAGTGCTTATTTCTTCCGGTGCCAAGGTATTGGGTAATATTGAAATTGGTATGGATGCGAAAATAGGGGCTGGCAGTGTTGTTCTTAATGATGTCCCACCCAGAACTACTGTTGTAGGTGTACCAGCCAAGCCAGTTGGGAAACCTTGCCTTGATACTCCATCCATGACTATGGACCAGAATTTCAATGAATAAAACGGAATCCTAAAGGTTTTCTTCGGCATAAGCAGCAAGCGGGGAACGTGGAATGCCTTGAAGTTGCAGGTTCCCTCCATATTCAAATTTTTTAAATCGTTCAGTGAGATAAGCAAGGCCTGAACTGGTAGGGCTAAGGTAGGGAGTATCAATTTGGGCCAGATTACCCAAACATACAACTTTTGATCCATTTCCAGCTCTGGTAATAATAGTCTTGATCTGATGAGGTGTTAGGTTTTGAGATTCATCTATAAGAATCAATGAATGCTGAAAACTTCTACCCCTGATGTAATTCAGTGATTTGAACAATAGCGGAACCTTGGATAATACGTAATCTACACTGCTTGCACTGTTCGCATCTTCCCAATGCAATGCTTCCAGATTATCTGTTATGGCACCCAACCATGGTTCCATTTTCTCTTCTTCTGTCCCAGGAAGAAATCCGATATCCTCATCCAATCCTTGAGTGCTCCGCGTAGCTATAATTCTGCGGTATCGCTTACTGGGGACCGTCATTTCTATGGCTGCTGCTAAAGCCAGTATGGTTTTACCAGAACCAGCAGCCCCGGTAAGATTGACCAGATGGATAACATCATCCAGTAATAAATTCAGAGCCATTGCCTGGAAGATATCTCTGGGTTTCAAACCCCAGGTTTCTCTTTCCATCATTTTTTCCAACTCAAGGTGCAATAATGTAATTTTCTTTTTCTCAATTCTGGTTACTCTGGCAAGAAACCCAGTGTCATCATAGAAAAATTGATTAGGATAAATTTCATGTGGAATTAAATTCCTTGCTATGTGATGCAAGGTAAAACCACCTTTGTGCTCGGTTGATACCTCCGTA
>JAVVEG010000009.1:0-98515 GCA_032251455.1 Pseudomonadales bacterium
CCAACAGGAGGAATCAGCGCATAAACTGCAACTGGCTACAGCTGCCCTGCTTTATGAACTGTTGAAGACAGATTCCCATATCGATGAACAGGAAATAGCCGTGCTGACTCAGGTTTTGCAGAGCCGATTTGGTCTGAGCGCAGCGGAACTGGCCGAAATTGTAGCTCTGGCGGAGACTGAAGCGCAGCAGGCAACCTCGCTCTATGAATTTACCACCCTGATCAATACTCATTACGATTACTCGCAGAAAGTGGCATTGATCGACAATATGTGGCAAGTGGCTTTTGCCGATCAGCATCTGGATAAATACGAGGAATCATTGATCCGCAAGATTGCAGACCTTATTTACGTCAGCCACAGTGATTTCATCCGCACCAAACTCGCTCAGAAATCATCGAAATCATCGTAGTATTCGCCATCGCTGGTCACAAAAGCTCGCTGCTGCAAATACCCTTCACGCAGGAATAGATAGTGATCCCCCATCATCATGTCTTCGAGTCCGGCAGAATCAGTACGCACCTGGATTTGACGCAGAAGCAAAAGCCCATTCCTGGCGGCAACCTTATCGACATAACTTAAAGGGTTGGTAAGAGTATCCAGGACAAAACCAATGGCATCACGTACAGAGCTGGGTCCAAACAGGGGCAACATCAGATAAGGCCCTGGCTCCAGACCCCAGGCCCCGAAGGTCTGGCCAAAATCTTCCTGGTTGCGTTCCAGACCAAGACGGGAAGCAACATCGAAAAGCCCCCCTACCCCGGCTGTTGTATTCACCACAAAACGGCCGGAATCCGATGCAGCATCAGCCAGTTTCATCTGCAACACATCATTGATAAACACATTGATATCGTTGAGATTATAGAAAAAATTTCTGACCGAGGTCCGGGCTGGAGCCGGTACCACCCTGGCATAACTTACCGATAGAGGTTTCAGGGCATAGGTATCCAGTGTCTCGTTGAAAACAAAAATTCGCCGGTTTACCGGCTCCCATGGATCTGAATCTGCATTGGCAGCAGTGGCAACAAACCCGGCCCCGTGCAGGAGCAGGAAAAAAGCTACAAACCGAGCCGTAATCATCTGACAGATTCCTCCAAGATATCCCGTTTCATCAGATCATTGCCATACCTCTGCCAGCAACGCAGGCTATTATTGCCTGCATACAGCGTATTTACACAGTTGGATATTATTGCTTTGAACCCCTGTCCAGGGCCTGTGAAAGTGGGGCCTGATGATTTATCCCCAACGCAGAGTTACTCTGAGCCAGCAGTTGCCGACAAGCTGAAAGCAGTAACAAATCAATGCTTCATTATGCCCCAAAGGATGAAATTTGGGAATCTCGGCCCAACATATTATTGCACCAGACAAGCATCAAAATATTTCATGCCTTGATGGCAGCCAGTTTCTTTTCCAGACGGGTAACCGACACCGGAAACCTGGTTTTTAATGCCTGGGCAAACAGGGACACCCTCAATTCCTGCAAGCACCAGGGAAAGTCCTCCAGTTCTACCAGAACCTTCTCCCTCGACAAGCTCAATAACTGCTCATACTCCTGTTGCAGTGAATTCAGCTGCTGAACAAAGAGTTGGTCTTTTTCAGAATCATGTATCATTTTTTCAATTCTAAGGGTGATTGCCTTCAGGTAGCGAGGATACTGCTGCAGCCACACCCACGGAGTGGACACTATGAAATCAGCTGCAAATAGAAGTTCAACTTGTTGATTTATATCATTTAAAGATGCGTTCAATTGGTTTTTTTCTTGTTGCTTGAGTCTGTGTTTAAGCTGAAACAATAGCTCGAACACTTGTCTCAGAATGCCAGATAGCCTGTCACCGGTTACCAGGATATCAGCCTTGCCCCGAGACAAGCGTAATTCAAATTCATCCTGAGTCTTCGGTAAAGCTGCACGCAGATCAAAACACTGCAGGTATACAGCCATCAAGGCATTCTCCATGAACAGCTGTTGTCCAGAAGGCAATTTCAGCAATAACTCTTTTTGCAGGCGGGCAAACTGATTGACAACTGTGTCCGCCTGTTGCTTTGTGCGCAAAATCAGCAGTCTGGCCACACCCAATCGTCCAGCAGCAAGAGCTTGCTCCCTACTCTCAAAAAGTCTAATGGCGACACTTTTCCCTTCATCCAGCAGACCCGGATAACGTATCAGCTTGACCTCCTTCCCTACGGTAACAGTGTCCGGCAAGGGATCGAAGCTCCAGGTTTTTAAACCCTTTTGTTCTATCTGATGAACCTGGCGTGTCTGCGCAAGCCCAGCATCAGCAAGATGCCCATATTGCTTCCTGAGATTGGCCAGGGAATCATCCCTGGCCAACTCATGCCCCTTGTTGTTGACAAGGCGCAGTGATGTACGCAAATGTCTTGGCAGAACAGCCGTCTTACTGCTTATTTCCAGCCAGGTTTCAACATCAATGTGTATCTTCTGCCTGGCTGCCTGTTGACGCAGCAATGTAATCAGACTTTCACTGCCAGGTTCGGCATGAGCCAGGGCTTTTTCAACGAACAAATTGATCGGCATGAATTGTTTGCGCAAGGCTTTGGGGAAAGCCTTGATATAGGCTTCACACCTGCTTTTGACCTGGCCGGGGATCGCCCAGTCAAGCTCTTTTTCGTTAAGCAGATTCAACATGGACACGGGAATAGTCACACAAGCCCCGTCGTCACTGCTGCCGGGGGTAAAACGATAATCAATGGCCAGCTTATTGTTGGCCAGCTTGGTGTAATCGGGGAAATCGACATGCAGTGTCTCTGCACTTTCATGATTGCTGAGAAACTCACGACTCATGCATAAAAAACCAGGTTCCTTCTTTTCCATGCCCAGACACCACTGCTCAAAATGTCTGGCGTCTGCCATATCTGTCGGAATTCTTTCATCGTAAAACTGATAAATTTTTTCATCACTGATCAGGATATCTGTCCGACGCAGCTTTTCTTCCTCGCGCTTTATTTCCGCGATCATGGCTTTGTTTTTCTGATAAAAACTGGCGCGCGTATCCAATTGCATGCCAAGCAATGCCTCCCTGATGAATATTTCCCTACTAATGAGCAAATCGATATTCCGGAAATTGACAGGTTTTCGCTCAATCAGGGTCAGGCCATACAAACTGATCCGTTCAAAGGCAACAACCTGGCCTCTTTTCTTTTCCCAGTGCGCTTCGAAGTGCTCTCTTTTGACCAGGTGGGTACTGACATCAACAACCCATTCGGGTTCAATTCTGGCCACCGTGGCAGCAAACAAGCGGTCAGTTTCGATCAACTCTGCACAGACAATCCAGCGCGGAGAGCGGCGTGCCAATGCAGAAGCTGGAGACAAGGCCAATTTCCTTCCCCGGCATGCGGTAAACAGGCCATCCTGTCCCTTTTGTGCTATTTGACTCTGAGAGCCGGATAATATTGCTCTGTGAATAGTTTCATAGTTGGCGGCTTCAGTATTCACGCGTAAGCCAAGCTGTTGGCAGGCCAGCGTCAGTTGCCGATGGATTTCACGCCATTCCCGCATGCGCATGAATGAAAGATAGTGTTTGCTGCAATAATCCCGTAATTGTTTCTGGGTGAGGTTCTGACGTTGTTGTTCATAAACCTCCCAGAGCTTTATCCAGCTCATGAAGTCTGAATCCGGGTGCGCATATTGCTGATGGAACTCCCGGGCTGCCTGTCGTTTCTCTGCCGGAAATTCTCTGGGATCCTGGGTGGCGAGCGCACTGACAATGATCAGCAGTTCACGCAGGCTGCCATTGGTTCCAGCCTCCACCAGAATTCTAGCCAAGCGCGGATCTACAGGAATCCGACACATTTTCCTGCCCACAGCACTCAAACTTTTCTGACTGTCGATAGCCCCCAGTTCAAGCAACAAGGCAAAACCATCATTGATGGCACGACGTTCAGGGGGATCGATAAAGGGGAAATCAGCTATGTTCCCAAGCCGAAGGCTGAGCATCTGCAGAATGACTGCACTGAGGTTGGTACGCTGGATTTCCGGTTCGGTAAATTCAACCCTGTTGTTAAAATCCTCCTCTGAGTACAGACGTATGCAAATTCCTTTCGCAATCCGCCCGCAACGTCCTGCACGTTGATTGGCACTGGCTCTGGATATTTTTTCGATGGGTAAGCGCTGTACCTTGCTTTGTATGCTATACCGACTGATGCGTGCCAACCCGGTATCAATGACATACATGACACCCGGCACCGTCAGGGACGTTTCCGCCACATTGGTTGCCAGGATTATGCGCCGTCCCTGGTGCTTGCTGAAGATACGCTTCTGTTCGCCCTGGCTCAGTCTTGCGTAGAGCGGTAATATTTCGGTATGTGAGTAATTCTGATTCCGTAAAGTTTGCGCAAGATCTCTGATCTCCTTTTCTCCACTAAGGAAAATCAACACATCACCCATTGATTTGCGTAATCGCCGCTCCTCCTGGGCTAGCTCCGCTAATGTCTTGACCACCTGTTCAGCGACAGGGTCTTCTGTTGACCCGGGTTCGCCAGCGGGGGGGCGATAACGTATTTCGACCGGGTAACTGCGCCCAGAGACCTGAATCACCGGTGCCGTGGCGAAATGATGGGAAAATTTCTCCACATCAATGGTCGCTGACGTAATGACAAGCTTTAAATCCGCACGTCTCTTCAACAGCTGTCTGAGGTAACCCAGCAGGAAATCGATATTCAGGCTGCGTTCATGCGCCTCATCTATGATCAGGACTTCGTAGTTGCGCAATAAGGGGTCTTGTTGGATTTCAGCCAACAGAATGCCATCAGTCATCAACTTGATGAAAGTGCCAGCTTCCGTTTTATCATTGAAACGGACCTGATAACCGACTCCTTTGCCAAGCTCCTGATTCAGCTCTTCGGCAATCCGGCTGGCCACAGACCTGGCGGCAAGCCTGCGCGGCTGGGTATGCCCGATGAGACCTTTGGCGCCAAAACCACACTGAACACAAATCTTGGGGATCTGAGTGGTTTTGCCCGAGCCGGTTTCTCCGGCAATGATCACAACCTGATTATCAGTGATAAGGCTGACAATCTGCTCGGCTTTTTCTGTAATGGGCAACCCTGGGGTCAGGGTTACCGGTGGTAAAGAGCGCACTTCATTCAGCTTCAATGTTGTTCTTTGGCTTTGATTTCCTGTTCACGCAATTCCCTGCGCAGAATCTTGCCAACATTGGATTTTGGTAAATCGTCGGCAAATACTATTTCCTTGGGCACCTTGTAAGCGGTCAGGTTCTCGCGGCACCAGGCTGTCAATTCCTCTGTCGTCAGTGAGTTGTTGCGTCTGACCACAAACAATTTTATCGCTTCCCCGGTTTTTTCACTGGGTAAACCTATGGCAGCACTTTCAGAAACTTTTGGATGGGAGTTAACCACTTCTTCAACTTCGCTCGGGAATACATTGAAGCCCGATACTATTATCAATTCTTTTTTACGATCGACTATACGCACATAACCTTCATGATCAATTTGGGCATAATCACCTGATTTTAACCAACCATCTGCAGTAATGGCTTCCTGTGTGGCTTCTTTATTTTGCCAATAACCTGCCATCACCTGTGGCCCCTGAATCCAGAGTTCACCTTTTTCACCTTCAACCACCTCTGCACCGGTATCATCAACCACTTTCAAAGCAGTCATCGGGACCGCAGTTCCAACGGTTCCTATTTTAATTTTATGCCAAGGGTTGACGGTCACCACAGGAGAGCATTCAGTCAGCCCATACCCCTCATAGATAGGACAGGAACTGACCCGTTCCCACTCTTCTGCCACGCTGACAGTCAATGCCATGCCTCCGGCGCCACAAAAACGCAGTTGTGAGAAATCCACTTTATGGATCTCGGGATGACGACAAAGTGCAAGATACAAGGTATTGATGCCGACAAATCCATTGACTACGATAGATCGCATGGTCTTGATCAAAGAGTCGACATCTCTGGGATTCGGGATCAGTACACTATGATTGCCGGCATAAACCATGGCCAGACAATGAAACATAAACGCATAGGTATGATACAAGGGCAGTGGGGCAATTATAGTATCTTCACAATCCTTGATCAGGGGTTTACTCACGGCTCGAAGTTGCATCATATTCGCTACCAGATTGCTATGCGTGAGCATCGCACCTTTTGATAATCCGGTAGTCCCCCCGGTGTAAAGAATAATGGCAACTTCACTTCCGGATTCAATTTTGGTGTTATCAGGGGCCGTTGCCATGCAATTGAGCCAGCGCACCGCCTGTGGTAATTCGAAGGCAGGAACAAGTTTACGAACATGTTTGACAACACCATTGACCACCAATCTTTTCCAGAAAGGGAGCATGTCACCTAATTCAGTGATAATGATATTTTGAATATCGGTATCCCTCAGGATCAATTGCAGCTTGTCGCAAAAATTGGCCAGAATTATTATTCCCTTGACTCCGGAATCCTTGAACTGGTGGCGCATTTCCCGCGCCGTATACAAGGGATTGGTATTTACCAGAATCAAGCCAGCCCGGCTGGCCGCCACTACAGCTATGGGAAATTGCAGGGTATTGGGTAATTGTATGGCTATACGATCACCTGGTTTCAGGGTGGTTTGAGTGCGCAGGTAGGTAGTCAGACACTGACTGTAATGATCAAGCTCGCGGAAGGTCAGCGATCTGCCCATACAGCTGAATGCGGTATGTTCAGGATAATTTTGAAAGGCATATTCATAAATTTCATGAAGTTTTTTAAATTTCTGGATATCCAGATCATCTGTCATTTCCATTGCTGCTGCTGAAATCATCGGCTATGCCTCTCTGCTATCCTGTTCAACCCAAAATTAATGATACCTTGCCACCTCTATTTGGCCAGGGAACTCATGGCTTCTTCCAGCCCTTTGACTGTCAGTGGATACATCCTGTCTTCGAGCAATTGCCGGACCAGATCAATCGAATAGCTGTGCTCCCAATAGTCTTTGGCCACCGGATTAAGCCAGGCAATCTGACTGAATCTCTCCGTCATGCGTTGCATCCATATAGCCCCCGCCTCTTCATTATAATGTTCGATACTGCCTCCGGGATGCGTAATTTCATAAGGAGCCATGCTGGCATCGCCGACAAAGATGAGTTTATAGTCTTTGCCAAATTTATGCAGGATGTCGAAGGTGGAAGTAGTTTCAGACATGCGCCGAACACTTTTTTTCCATACCGACTCATACAGGAAATTGTGAAAATAAAAATACTCCATATGCTTGAATTCAGACCGTGCTGCCGAAAACAACTCTTCACACATGCGTACATAAGGGTCCATGGAACCACCGACATCAAAAAAAATAAGCACCTTCACTGAATTATGGCGTTCGGGCACCATTTTTATATCCAACAATCCCGCATTGCGTGCTGTAGAGCGAATGGTATCTGTGATATCCAGTTCCTGTTCTGCCCCTGTACGGGCAAACTTGCGCAAACGACGCAAGGCCATTTTGATATTGCGGGTGCCAATTTCAACATTATCATCCAGATCACGATAATTACGCTTATCCCATACCTTCACAGCCCTTTGGTTACGTGATTCATCCTGTCCGATACGAATCCCTTCCGGATTATAGCCAAATGCTCCAAATGGAGAGGTGCCACCTGTGCCAATCCATTTATTGCCGCCCTGGTGCCGTTCCTTCTGTTCTTCGAGCCTTTTGCGGAACGCCTCAAGCAATTTATCAAGACCACCGAGGGAATCGATCTTCGCTTTCTCCTCATCACTGAGACTGGCTTCAAATTGCTTGCGCAACCATTCATCAGGAAGTGCGGCACTCATCAACTCACCAAGAATTTCCAGGTGGTTGAAGTATCGGGAAAAAGCCCGATCAAACTTATCAAAATGTTTTTCATCCTTGACCAGGCAAATTCTGGCCAACTGATAAAAATCATCCATGTCCGCAAATACAATAGTGTGTTCCAGACAATCATAGAGACTGAAAAGCTCTGCGATGCTTACCGGCAGCTTCTCTTTTCTCAAGGCGTTGAAGAAACCCAATAACATTGGTCTTATCCTGAACGTTTGGCACGATGCATGAACGCCAGTTTTTCCAGCAATTGGACATCCTGCTCAGTCTTCAACAAGGCACCGTATAGAGGGGGAATGGCATTGCGATTATCCTGGTTCCTGAGAATCTCAACCGGGATATCATCTGCCATCAACAACTTCAACCAGTCTATCAATTCAGATGTGGTGGGTCGTTTTTTCAAGCCCGGAATCTTGCGTACATCAAAGAAAATTTCCATGGCCTGCTGCACCAGATCCTTCTTTATTTGTGGATAATGCACAGCAATAATTTTCTCCATTGTCTGAGGATCTGGGAAATCGATGAAATGGAAAAAGCAGCGCCGTAAAAAAGCATCTGGCAACTCTTTTTCATTATTGCTGGTTATCAGGATAATCGGTCTGTGCCTGGCTTTGACAAGCTCTTTGGTTTCATAGACATAGAACTCCATTTTATCCAATTCCAATAACAGATCATTGGGGAATTCAATATCGGCCTTGTCAATTTCGTCAATCAGTAAAACCACTTGCTGCTCGGAAGCAAAGGCCTCCCATAGTTTTCCCTTGACGATATAATTTCCAATATCATGCACCTTGTCATCGCCCAGTTGAGAGTCCCGCAGTCGGGAGACAGCATCGTATTCATACAAGCCCTGTTGCGCCTTGGTTGTGCTTTTTATATGCCATTGGATCAAGGGAAGCTGTAATTGCCTGGCAATCTGTTCGGCGAGCATGGTTTTTCCTGTGCCTGGTTCACCTTTTATCAACAAGGGTCTTTGCAAGACGATGGCGGCATTGACTGCCAGCTGCAATTGCTCTGTTGCTACATATTGATCAGTACCCGTAAACTTCATGCCTTCATCCTTTCTGTTGTCGTTTTTTGAAAATAAACCGCTTCAACATGCCCCCAGTCAAGGCAATGATCAAAGCCAATATCAATGCCAGTACCAAGGGGACCAGTGCTCTTACGAAGGCAGTACCTCCATGACTGATCAGGTCCAGCAGCATGACCATCAATGCCGGAGCCATGAGATCCTGGTCTGGGGCTACGTACCAGGGTGTGAACATCAATGCCAACAGGATTGCACGCAAGGAATTGGCCAGGGGTTTGTAGCTTATGAAACTTGTCAATCGATAAAACAGGAGATAACAGACAAGCCCTGCCGCCAGATAAATGCCCCAAGCTGTTAAATACCCCGTTATACCTAGCATGCCGTTTCTACCCAGCGAATGATATGTTCTTCAAGCCCCTGTTCATGGACATACTCTTCTGAAACAACCTTGCCTGTAACAGTAATTCCTGCGTCTCTCATAGCCTGGCGAGAACCCGTCAACAAAGGGTGCCATGCCGGTAATGGTTTACCCTGTTCTCGCAGTTTATAGGCACAGGTGTTCGGAATCCAGTCAAGGTTTTTCAGCATTTCCTTATTCATTACCAGGCATTCAGGAACCAGTTGTGCTCGTGATTCATAGGCACCACAGCGACAGGTTTTTTGATCCAGATATCGACATACTACCCGGGTGTAATATACCCGGTCATCCTCTTCATCATGCAATTTCTTCAGGCAGCAACGCGCACAACCATCGCATAAGGCTTCCCATTCGGTTTGAGTGAGCTCAGTCAACGGTAATTCCCAAAATTTTTCCCGCTCAGTCATCAGCGATCACTCTGGCAATATCATTTTCAAGTAATTCCCGTTGCCAGCCACCTATTTCAATCGGCCATCCATCATCCTCTTGCTTGCGGGCTCGCAGTATCATGACCAGATGTCGCTTGCGGGCCAGCAGTTCCTCTGCGATGCCAAGCTCAGCAGCCTTTTCCCGCACCAGATGCTGACAGGACTTGATGAGTTTCCGTTCTTCAGGGGTCAGCGGGGGCGGAATTGGCATCAGAGTTTTATGTTGTGTGCGAGCACCCTGCAGACAACTCAGCAGGGTATCTGCATGGTGCTTCAGCAAATTTGAGGGGAGTCCCGGTACACGCAACAACTCCTCAATGCTGGACGGCATAAGTTCAGCCATACTCAGCAACTCTTGATCCTTGGCCACCCAATTTCGTGGTTTATTGCGCTTGCGTGCCTGCTCCTCCCGCCATAGGCAAAGTGCCTGCAAGGCAGCCAGATTGTCGCCTTGCAGGCGCCACCCGGCAACAAGTCCCTGGTAGGCTAGTGCCCATTGCTCTTTTTCTTCCTGCAGTGCGCAGATTCGGCCAAGTTGTTCACACTCTGTATGGCACCATTGCAACAGGTTTCGCCTGCTCAGGGCTTCTGTTTGACGCTGGAAAATTGCTGGTAGAAAACTGACATCCTGGATAGCGTAATGTAATTGTTCCTGGCTTAGTGGCCGCTGTAACCAGTCCGACCGGGTTTCCCCTTTTTCAAGTTCTATGCCCAGAAACTCCCTTATCAGGTTCTGGTAGCTCAGGCTATAGCCATAGCCCAGGAATGCAGCCGCTTTTTGCGTATCGAAGATATTAGCGGGAATAACGCCGAAAGCGGTCTGAAATACGACCAGATCTTCAGAGCAGGAATGCATGATCTTGACGATATCGGGATTAGTCAAAATGGCAGTGAAAGCCTGCCAGTCTGTCAATGCAAGAGGATCCAGCAAATAACTTTGTTCACCATCACAAACCTGCACCAGACCTGGTTGCGGATAAAAGGTACTGATGCGAATAAATTCGGTATCAATTGCAAGCAAGCTACAGGATAGCCATTTTTGGCACAACACGCTTAATTCAGCATCGTCGGTAACCAGCAAATGTAGTTCCTGGCTTGATTGTGGAGATATACCATGATTGCTCACCGCATCACCTGCCGACCATTAAAAGCATGGCTGAGTGTGCCACCATCAATAAATTCAAGCTCTCCACCAACAGGCACACCATGCGCGATACGTGAGACCAATAAATTTTCATGCCGTACCTGTTCAGCAATAAACCAGGCAGTGGCCTCTCCTTCCACGGTCGAATTGCAGGCCAGGATGACTTCCCCGATATCTCCATTTTTCAGCAACAGCAACAGTTCCGGAATACCTATATCTTCCGGCCCGATGCCATCTATGGGCGACAGGTGACCCATCAATACAAAATACTGACCTCTATAACTTCCAGTCTGCTCGATGGCAAAAACATCTGCCGGTGACTCAACCACACACAGCAACTGCTTGTTACGGTTCGGATTGTTACAGATTGAACAGAGTTCATTCTCGCTCAAGGTACGGCATTGCCTGCAACGAGACACATTGTCCAGTGCCTGTTGCAAAGCCTCCACAAGCTGCAAGCCTCCGCTGCGATTATGCTCCAGCAGATGCAAGGCCATGCGTTGGGCCGATTTGGGTCCAACCCCGGGCAGGCAACGGAAAGCCTGAACCAGTTGGTCAATCAAGGGACTGAAAAACATCGTTATTGTTCCAGCAAGTAATCATTCAAAAGGGAAACTTGAAGCCTTCGGGCAGTTTCATTCCACCGGTAAGACTACCCAGCACATCCTTGCTGCTATCTGCTATTTTTTTGACCGCATCGTTGATGGCAGCAGCAATCAGATCTTCAACCACTTCTCGATCTTCCTGCATCAGTTCCGGGCTCAATATTACCCGCCGCACATCATGTCGGCCAGTCATCTCAATTTTCACCAGGCCCGCCCCGGACTCTCCACTGACAATGCGCTTGGCAGCTTCCTCTTGTGCTTTTTGCATCTGTTCCTGCATCTGCTTCGCCTGTTGCATCAGTTGATTCAGGTCATTCATTCGAGTTCCTCCGTTTTGACAATCAATGAGTGCTCGTCTACCTGTGCCGAAAATACCGTCAACAGTTCGCAAACATTGCTGTCAGTCATAAAATTGTGAATTGCCTGCAGCCGTTTTTGTTCCTTCATTCTGAGGCTGGCAGCCGCTGGAGTTTCTTCCGGGGTGGTTCCAATCTCTATCCTTATCTTCAGGGGGCAAGCCAAGTAAGTGGCCAGCGCTGATTCAATTTCCTGGCTATGACGTTCATTGAACAGGGCACTTTGCTGTTTGTCCAGGATCAGAACAAGGGTTTCATCGGTGAATTCGGCGGGAATACAATTGGCCAGCAGATTTGCCCCGATGCCTGTCAGCTCACAGGCGGCAACTGTCTGTGGCCAGTTTTCTGGCGCAAGCCGCTGACTTAGCTTGCTCCGCCCTGTTTGTTCTTGTGCAATATGTGTCTCATTGCAATCCTCTACTGGTAATGGGGTTTTTGCAGTTAGCGTGGATTCAGGCTTTTTTTTTTCGCCCTGAGCATCAGTATCGGCTAAGGTAGAAAGCCCTTCAATTGGCCCATGTGGGGTAAAGGCAAGCATGCGCAGCAGGAGCATTTCAAAAGCCATACGCAGGTCTGCTGCGACCCCCATATCCTGACGGCCATTGAGCGCCATTTGAAAATAAAGCTGAATATCTTCTGCCGGGACTGATTCAGCCAATGCCCGAATTGCCAGTTCATCACCCTCGCTGTCATCAATCCCCTCAGGCAGAACCTGAGCGATGGCGACCCGATGCAGAATACCCAGCATACTTTCCAACATCTGGAGATAATCCGGGTTATGCATTGCGACAGTCTCTACACAGCGCAAGACGGCCGCCGCATCTTGTGCGCAAATACTGTTCAGTAAACTGAACACGGTGTGTTGATCAGGAACCCCCAGCAAACGAGTGACATTGGCTTCAAGTACCTGACCACCCCCATGTGAAATGGCCTGATCCAACAGGGTAAGCGCATCCCGCATACTGCCGCGGGCAGCCCTGGCAAGCTGCCACAACGCTGGGGTTTCCGCCGGAATCTGTTCCTGGCTCAGAATTGATTGCAGGTGCTTTACCGTCAGCTCCGGAGTCATGTTGCGCAGATTCAGTTGCAGGCAACGCGACAGGATGGTAACCGGAAGCTTTTGCGGGTCTGTGGTAGCCAGCAGAAAAAGGATATGCGGAGGGGGTTCTTCCAGGGTTTTCAGCAACGCATTGAAACTATGGGTCGAAAGCATATGCACTTCATCGATCAGATAGACCTTGTAGCGGCCACGGGAAGGTGCATATTGTACGTTTTCAAGCAGTTCGCGTGTGTCTTCCACCTTGGTTCGGGAGGCCGCATCAACCTCGATAAGATCGATAAAACGGCCTTCGGCTATTTCACAACAGGCAGAACACTTGCCACAAGGTTCCGCACTGACGCCTTGCTCACAGTTGACGCAGGCTGCAATTATCCTGGCTATGGTTGTTTTACCAACACCGCGGGTGCCCGTGAACAGATAGGCATGGTGCAGACGTGCATTGTTCAGGGCATGTGTCAGTGTCTGCAGCACCTCGTGTTGACCTACCAGTTCGGTAAAGGTCCGGGGGCGCCACTTTCTTGCCAATACCTGATAACTCATCTTGTCCCAATCGCTGATAATACAGAGGTTTATACCGAGGTTTATAAGAGGTGAGCCAGAGGCAAGGACACAGTCTGGTGGGATCTCCTGCCAGCCACACCCCGGCACATGACGCAGCTGCTACCGTTGCTCCCTTCCGGGCCTGGCGGGGTTTACAACCTGTCATTGCGAGGGGACCGGCAAGAGATACCGTCAAACATGATTGCCTTTGCAATCACAGGCCGGCATTATCTGGAAAAAATCCAGCTTAATCAAGCGCCGATTCCGGCAGACTCAAAGCCAGCAAACGGGTATCAGACCCCGCACCAATAGCCATCACGATAAACTGGCGCCCATCGACACTGTAACTCATCGGATTGCCCATGGGGGGCAAGGGAATATCCAACTCACTGATGATGTTGCCAGTATGCTTGTCAAAGCTTCTGAATACTGATCTGCCTCCATCAAACTGACCAAAAAACAACAGGGTTTTGGTCAACAAGGGGCCATTGCGACCAAAACTTCCCACCGGGCCTGGGTCTACAATGCCCATGTCCAGCAAACGCTGACGGATACCTTCGCCATGAGGGACCATCCAGCGGTGTTCTCCAGTGTTCATGTCAATGGCGGTGATGCGGGCATAGGGTGGTTTGATCAATGGCAGCCCCTGAGGCCCTTGAATGGTGAAACTCTGATCCCGGATATAATCAAACCGGCTGCTACCGGGTTCAGGCTTGACCAGACGGACAAAACGCGGAACAGAAAAGGAGGACACATAAAGCGTTGCTGATTCCGGATCCACAGCTGCACCTGACCAGTTCCCTCCTCCACTGTAACCGGGAAAAATAATCGTGCCCCTTTCCGAGGGAGGGGTAAACAAGGGGCCGTAATCCACATCGGCGATCAGCGCCAGCGCCTCGGCTCTTAACTCTGGCGTGAAGTCGATCAGGGTATCAGTCGAGATACCCTGTGGTTCGAAGGGCAACGGTTTGCTGGGAAAGGGCTGGGTCGGTGATGTGCGCTCCCCAGGAACGCTGCTCTGAGGGACCGGGCGCTCCTCAATCGGCCAGACCGGCTCGCCGCTTATCCGGTCAAACACATAGACAAAACCCTGTTTCGAAATCTGGGCAACCGCCTTGATCGGTTTGCCGTCAACGACTATATCCAGCAGATTGGGGGTGGCCGGCAGATCATAATCCCACAGACCATGATGTACCATCTGGAAATGCCAGATACGCTCACCAGTGGCAGCATCCAGACAAACCAGGCTTTCCGCGAACACATTATCGCCCAGACGATGACCACCATACCAGTCGTTGGTCGGTGTGCTGGTAGGCAGATACACATACCCTGTATCCTGGTCGACACTCATGCCGGTCCAGACATTGGTATTTCCGGTATATTGCCACGACCCATTTTCCCAGGTTTCCACTCCAGGCTCCCCCGCCTGGGGAATGGTGTGGAAAATCCATTCCAGCTCCCCACTGCGCACATCAAAGCCGCGCACATGCCCTGGCGGCATGGTGTCGGGATTATCAGGTCCGTCACTGATGGAGGAGCCAACTATCACAATATCGCCGACGACCGTCGGGGCTGAAACGACTCCATACTGCCCTGGCCTGACTTCTCGTCCAAGTCCTTGCTTGAGATCCACTTGCCCCGCTTCTCCAAAACCGGGATCAGGCAATCCGGTTTCCGCATCCAGTGACCAGAGCACACCATCATTTGCCGGCATCAGAATGCGTTGTATGCTGCCGTCGGACCAATAGGCCACACCCCGATGATTATTGTTGAAATTGGGATGCCTGCCCCGTTTCCATGAACCGGTATCAAACACCCAGAGTTGTTCGCCATCTGCAGCATCAATTGCAGCAACCTGACCCAGCGATGTGCTGATGTAAAGAATACCGTCAATCATGATGGGCGTGGATTTGAACTCACCTGCGCTGGCACGGCTATCAGTACTGAATATCGCATTGTCGGGGGAGTCCCAACTCCAGGCTATTTCAAGTTGGGCCACGTTCCCTGCGTTGATCTGGTCCAGGGGCGTGTAACGGCTGGAGGCCGGATTGCCTGCATAACTGCGCCATTCAAGCATTGTATCGGTGCGTGCAGATAAAGAAGCTGTACCAACCGATTCCGGGGAACAGGCTACCATGCCCAGCAGTGCCGCCATCCACAAGGTCAGCTTAGCCCGGTAGCTGCCTCCCTTTCTGGTCAACTGCAACATATCCAGCAACTCCAATAAGCCTGCAAGTCAAGGCAGCGCCAGAGCAACCACCTTGGCATCAGTGCCACCCCCAATCGCCATGGCAATATACTGCTTCCCGTTAGCCATGTAGGTCATTGGAGTTCCGGCCGGAGCACCAGGCAATTCATATTCCTGTATGACTTCACCAGTAGCCTTGTCAAAGGCGCGCAGCAAATTGCGACCGTTATCGGTTTGACCAACAAAAAGCAGGGTTTTGGTCAGCACTGGCCCGGTTCTGTCGGCAGATCCGACTGGGCCGGGATCCATGATTCCCATATCAATCAAGCGCTGGCGGATACCTTCGCCGTGAGGAATCATCCATTCATGTTCGCCGGTGTTGAGATTGATAGCTGTAATGCGTCCATAAGGAGGCTTGGTCAAGGGTAGACCTTGTGGGCCAGGAGCCGAGGTGGCCCCACCGCGCAAATACTGGAAGTTCGATGTACCCTCTTCCGGTTCAACCAGTTGCACAACAATCGGGCCGGTACCGGAAGGGATATAAAGCATGCCGGTCTCGGGGTCAACGGCAGCTCCTTGCCAACCGCCACCCCCCGCCCAGCCAGGCAGGTTGATGGTGCCGCGCAAGGAAGGTGGGGTGAACAAGGGACCATAATCGAAGCGCTCGATGTTGCGCAGCGCTTCAGCCCGCAACTCAGGAGTGAAATTGATCAGAGTGGCATCTGAAATTCCCTGGGGTTCAAAGGGGGCTGGTCTGGTGGGAAAGGGCTGGGTAGGTGAAAGACGCTCACCTGGAACTGAGCTTTGGGGCACAGGACGTTCTTCAATAGGCCATATCGGCTCGCCGCTTACCCGGTCAAACACATAGACAAAACCCTGTTTTGAAATTTGCGCAAGGGCTTTGACTGGTTTGCCATCAACAACCAGGTCAACCAGATTGGGAGCTGCCGGCAAATCATAGTCCCAGACCCCGTGATGTACCATCTGAAAATGCCAGACCCGCTTGCCGGTTTTGGCCTCGATGGCTACCAGACTTTCAGCAAACAGGTTGTCACCCAGGCGATGCCCACCATACCAATCATTGGTTGGAGTCCCAATGGGCAGATAGACATAGCCCAGTTCCTCATCTGCGCTCATCACTGTCCAGACATTGGTATTGCCGGAGTACTCCCAGGAGTTGTCCTCCCAGCTGTCGTTGCCGAATTCACCACCTTGAGGGATGGTATGGAATATCCAAATCTGCTCACCGGTTCTGACGTTGAACCCGCGTACATGTCCCGGAGGAGCCTCCTTGTTGCGAGGACCGTCATGGATGGAGGAACCCAGAATCACGATATCATCGATAATCAACGGAGCCGAAATCATGGTATAGGCAGAACGATCTATTTCCCGCCCCAAGCCCTGGGCAAGATCAAGCTTGCCGCCGTCGCCAAAGTCCGGGTCAGGTTGCCCGGTTACCGCGTCAAGTGACCACAACCAGGCATCGTTGGCAGGCATCAGGATGCGTTGTTTGTCGCCTTCGCGCCAGTAGGAAACCCCGCGGTGATTATAGCCAAGATTGGCGGGCCTTCCCGCTTCCCAGGAACGCGTATCAAAAACCCAGAGCTCCTCACCGCTGGCCCCATCGATTGCTGCCACCCGGCCAAATGATGTGCTGACGTACAGGATGCCATCGATCGCAATTGGCGTAACCTTGTAGCCTGCCGGAGTGGCGCGAAAATTCTGGGCAGCATGGTTGGCCGCTACGGTCTGGTTATCGGGAGAATCCCAACTCCAGGCTATACTCAGCTGGCTGGCATTGCTGGCATCGATCTGATCCAGGGGCGCATATTTGGTAGAGTGAAGATCTGAGCCATAGCTTGGCCAGTCAGCGGCCTGCACCAACCCCATGCAGCAGGTGACAAGCAGGGCAACAAGGCTGGAGCTGACAACAGGGGTTGGACGTGATTCAGTTCGTTTCATGTGAGCATTCCCGGGTTATTTTCCTAGTGCCCCGATACTACATCAACTTACTGAATGTGGAAATGGCGGTGAGAGAGGGATTCGAACCCTCGATACGTTGCCGTATACACACTTTCCAGGCGTGCTCCTTCAACCACTCGGACACCTCACCGTACAGGAAGCCGCGTAATCTATAACAGCACGGCCTTTTTTACAAGGAAAAGCCGTTCCCGACTCCTTTGGGCCACGACACAGAAAGACAGTCTCGCCTATTGTCGCAACAGCCTTTTCCGCAAGGCAGGGCCTGGTTGAGACAGCTTGATGGAGCTGCGCACGGGATTTATGTCAATACCTCCACGACGCAGGAAATAGAGACTTACCTGTAATTGTCGAGGCGCGCAACACAGACTGATGTCACGAAATATCCGTTCAGCACACTGCTCATGAAACCCTGCATGCTGCCGGTAGGAAATCAGATAAGCCAGCAGCGATTGATGATTTATCTGCTGTCCCTGATAACTGATGCAGACGGTTGCCCAATCGGGTTGACCGGTTACCGGGCAGTTGGATCTGAACAGATTACTGTAGACATGCTCTTCTATCTCTTGTCCCGGTTTGAGCAATGACAACAGATTTTCATCAGGATGATAATTCTGGACTTCCAGTATTTGTTGATCAAGCGATTGTCCACCTGGGGGAATTACCTGCCATTGCTGAAACTGCCCATCAACATCCTGCAGACTGAGCTGTGGCTGCAGACCCAGCACTGGGGCCAGATCATTGATGAGGAGGTTTTTTACCGCCTCCCTATCGGCAAAACGCATTTGATTGAGGGAGTTCAAATACAGCTTCAGGGATTTCGACTCGATGATACGCGGCGAATGACAGTCAACGACAAATTCAAGCAGCGCCACCATGGGTTTCCCCATTGGATCAAGCCAGGACAGCTCGTAGGCCCGCCAAAGATCGCAGCCATACATAGGCAGAGTCGCCTCTTTAGCTGCCATTTGCTGTCGGGTGCCTGCTCTGTCTATCCCGAACAGCAGCTCAGGCGCATACTGATCCGGATAAGTGCTGGCCCGACCAAGAGGATTGTCAGACATGACCCCGCTCCCCCTGTATGCTCAATGACGCAATCCTGTGCCACGGCGTAACAACATGATTGCCGCGGTAAACAGCGCAAACATGAAAAAAAACAACATCAACAAGGCCCAGATAATATCGACATCGCTACTGCCGAGAATGCCATAACGAAAGGTGTTCACCATATAGAATACCGGGTTGAGAGCTGAGACCAGACGTCCAAAATCCGGTAACAATTCGACCGAGTAAAACACTCCGCCCAGATAAATCAATGGCGTCAGCACAAAGGTGGGGATTATTGCAATATCATCGAAACTATTGGCATACAGGGCATTGATGAACCCAGCCAGGGCAAATACCACCGAAGTCATCAATACCACCAGAATGGTTAATGCCCAACTGTGAACGGTGAAGTCCGTAAATAAAAACGACATCATCATTACAATCAACCCAACCAGCAGACCACGGCACATGCCTCCGACAACAAAACCGCTCAGAATGATGTAATTCGGCACCGGAGAGACCAGCAATTCCTCTATGCTGTGTTGAAACTTATGGCTGAAAAATGAAGAAACCACATTGGAATAAGAGTTCTGTATCACAGCCATCATAATCAGGCCTGGAACAATGAAATCCATGTAATCAAAACCACCCATCACCCCGATTCTGCGTCCAATCAGGTTGCCAAAAATAAGAAAGTACAAACCAATGGTTATGGCCGGAGGAACCAGTGTCTGCATCCAGATACGGCTGAAGCGTCTGACCTCCTTGATGACGATTGTTTCAAAGGCAATATATTTGTGATTAATCAGCATACTGAGTTTCTCGTACCGGATGTAACATCAAGCCCCTTTCAGGCGTGACAGAAACAACTCTTCAAGTCGATTTGTTTTGTTGCGCATTCCGGCAACCTGAATCTGCTGCGCGGAAAACTGTGCAAAAAGATCATTGATATCTCGTTTGGTGCTGATCAAAACTTCAAAACTGTTATTGTCCACCAAGCGGCATGGTGTCTTGCCGTCATCAAGCACCGGTGCCTGTTGCAGATCATTGCGAACATCAAAGACCAGGGTTTGATAATCAAGCTTTTTCAATAACTGTTTCATACTGGTATTTTCAATGATTCGGCCTTCGTCAATAATTGCAATATTGCGACAAAGATGTTCCGCCTCCTCAAGGTAGTGGGTAGTCAGGATAATGGTGGTGCCATTGGCGTTGATCTCCTGCAGGAACTCCCACATCGAACGTCGCAGTTCAATATCAACACCTGCAGTAGGTTCATCCAGTATCAACAGTTTGGGCTCATGCACCAGCGCCCTGGCTATCATCAGACGCCGCTTCATACCCCCGGAGAGCATGCGTGAACGGTTGTCCCGCTTATCCCACAAGCCCAGTTTCTTCAGATATTTTTCAGTACGTTCTCTGGCCAGCCTGCGTGGCAGACCATAATAACCAGCTTGTGTCATGACAATATCACCGACTTTTTCAAACTGGCTGAAATTCACTTCCTGGGGAACCACACCAAAATCGAGTTTCGTCTCATAAATGTGTGCAGCCACATCCTTGCCAAACACCTTCACGCTGCCGGAAGTTTGTCGCACCAATGTTGAAATGATACCGATAATAGTAGATTTGCCGGCCCCATTGGGACCCAACAAGGCAAAGAAATCATTTTCCTGCACCTCCAGGTTGACACCCTTCAGAGCTATATGCCCGTTATCATAGGTTTTATGCAGATCATGCAGGGAAATTGCTGAAGTTGCTGAAGTCATGAAGTCCATCATGCGAAAATAAAAACAGGCATGATAGCAGATATGCCCCCTTACTCGCCAAGGTTTGGCAGAACAGGAAGAGTTCCTGTTCGTGCAGGGTCAGCTCAAGAAAATTGGGTATGGTTGAATTTCAAGCCAAAAAAACCCAGCCGTCAGACTGGGTTCAGTGTTGGGTCAATGACTTGAAAATGGCGTCCCCTAGGGGTTTCGAACCCCTGTTGCCGGGATGAAAACCCGGTGTCCTAGGCCTCTAGACGAAGGGGACAGAACAAACAGTGCCTGGCTTCTCCCAGGACGGCCGGCATTCTAAGAAGACATGGGGTATTCAGTCAAGCAATATTTAAAGAATACATGCTTTAGTGGATATCAATGCATTTCTCAAGCTACCATGACAGGCTGAGCATACAGGCTGCCTTGGGTCAAGGCAGTTTGCGCTTGCCACTACACACATTCATCACGGGCAATTATGGCGATTTTTCTGGGGTTGTTGTTGGCTTTGAGCGTATTGGCTGGGACCGTCTACAGCCTGCATCGTTACCAAAAAACCAGGTCTCTGGATAATGCGGATCGTCAATCACCATTACCTCCCTTGTCTGCCACCCCACAACTAATGATTGAGATAGCAACAGCCCACGATGAGCAGCGTCCTCGCAGAACAACCGGCACTACCTGGCGCACTCTTTACAGGCAACTCAAAAACTCCGGAGAACCTGAAGCCGCAATGGCCGTCTGCATCGAAAATTTTCCACAACGGCAAGCTTTTGAGCTCGCTGCCAGGCTCGTCCGGGCACAAATCCGCGAACTCGCTGCCGAACAGCAAGCACACAAATCCGAATTGCTTCAACAACTCTATCTGATAGCCTGTCAGGACAGCTTCATCCATGACCGTCTTGATGGTGTCGCCAATCTGAACAGATTACAGCTACAGACTTTGCCATCGAGCGCCTGGATGGGATTGGCCATGCCCTATCAGGAAATCGGTTATGAACAGTTGGCACTTTTAAATAAAACCGATCAGCGTGATATCCGGACAAACTGGGGCGCGCCGCTTCGCCATCAGAGTGCCAAAGCCTACCACCAGCGACACTGGCACAATCTGCTGGGGAGCCTCTGAATAAGTCTATGGTTACTCTGCGGGAGTCTGGCGCGCTCTGCTGCAAGGCGTCGTGCGCCGGCAATGGCCGTAGCCCTTGGCAAGCACGACAACGCGGCAGCAGGGCGCTGAAGACCAGAGTGACCATAGACTTATTCAGAGGCTCCCCAGCTATCTATGCCGATACCTGAGCCGCTGTCTGATAAAACGGGAACCCAGTGCTTTAGGCAGAATGCTGGCTGGCGTCACTGCCCGGTGTGGCGACCTGAGCTCCAACAATATGCAAGCTTGATCTCTCTGTTGACATCGCACCAATAGCAGGCGCAGTTTTTCTATGCGCAAGGAAATATTACCGGATTTGTGACCGATGCTTACCAACTGCCGGTCAATCCTGACAAGCTTCTCAGATATGCCTGCCGTATCAGCATTTGCTTCGTTGCGGATAGCTTTCATGCCAAGCTGCTCAAGTTCATCCAGGCGAGCTGCCAGTCCGGCTGCCTCAGCCAGTAATTTCTGCTGTTCCTGCCTGAGTTTCAACTCGATTGCCTGCAGGCCTTGTTTTCTGTGGGCAAGCTGCCGTCTTCTATCGCCCAGTGTTCTGACACTGCTCGTTTCGCTTTTTCCAAGGGGTCGGGAAAAATCAATAAATTTCATTTTTTTCAATTAGATAATTATCGCAGTTGATTTTTTCACTGTTAAAATTTCAGGACTTCCATAATCTGAGCGTTTATAATGCATCGGTAGCACTGTAGTTTACAGCAAACAATTGACGGGAATCTTCTACCCAGATCGCTGCTGTATAAATCCTTTACAACATCCTTTACAAAATAAATAAAAATAGCGTATTGGTTCTCAGTTATCCAGGCTAGCGGCCGATAAGATAAGCTAATGGCATAAATAACAGACTACATTGGCGGTTTACCCCAGATGAAGGATAAGCGCAAGCAAAGCCAAAACCCGGTAATCGACCAGGCCTTGCTGGACCAGGGTAGTATTCAGCTAAAAACTGAAATCAACACCCTGGAAAACTGGCTGGAAGACCTGAAGTCGGCTGATTCGAGTGATCCGGCAGTTATCGAGGCCCGGAAAGCCTATCTCGACATGTTACATAGCCGCCGTGAGATGCTGGATGCGCTGCAAAAACACTCGAAAAAATAACCATCCTACAGGGAGTTCCACACAGTGACGACAGCCACTCTGACGTCGGCACAAGCAGCTACCATGCTTGGCATGCAATCTGAAATGAATGCCAGGGTTGACCCGAACTGGATAGCTGCTGCCTATCCCTATCTGCGTGCGGTCATTATTGAATCTGCCGAAGCCATTGAACATCATGGCTGGAAGTGGTGGAAAAAACAAACCTGCGATCTGCCTCAATTGCAAATGGAGCTGATTGATATCTGGCATTTCCTGCTCTCTGAGCTCTTGTTGCAGCAGCAAGGTGACCAGAGCAAGGCTTTACAGGTTTTGCTGCAGGGTATCCCCAGCCACTGGCAAAATGAGTCAGTCCACTTTGATGGACACGAGCATGCACTGGCCAAGCTTGATCTTTTGGGAAAACTGGAACTGCTGATTGGCACAGCTGCTGCAAACCGGATTGAACTGGTGCTGTTTGCAGCAATCATGCACGATTGCCAGATGGATTGGCAGGATGTCTATGCCCAGTATGTTGGCAAGAATGTGCTCAATTTCTTTCGCCAGGACAATGGCTATAAAGAAGGAACCTATGTCAAAGTCTGGCACCAGCGTGAAGACAATGAGCATCTGGTGGAAATCATGCTGCAACTGGATCCACTGCACCCGAACTACCGGCAACAGCTTTACACAGCATTATCAGAGCGCTACCCGGAGATTCTCTGAAAAATCACTTGAAGTAGGCATTCTCACGATTGCTGTGATCTGTGCTATCCCTAACTGCGGTCAACTGAGGTATCTGTTCCAGCAAGGCCTTCTCAACCCCTTCCTTGAGCGTGACATCGACCATTCCGCACCCCTGGCAGCCACCGCCAAACTTGAGTACGGCGATGGAGTCCTCAAAAATTTCCTCCAAGCTTACCACGCCACCATGGGCGGCCAGGGAGGGATTGATTTCATTGTATAAAATGTAATTGATCTTATCTTCCAGAGGACTGTCGTCACGGATTTTTGGAAGACGGGAGTTGGGTGCCTTTATGGTCAATTGCCCGCCCATGGCATCCTTGGCATAATCCACCACAGCCTCCTCCAGAAAGGGGATGCTGCGCTTATCAATAAAGGCATTAAAGGCTGGGTAAGGTTTAAGCTCATCACCGGATTGTTCATCTCCGGGACGACAGAAAGAGATACAGGTTTCAGCCTTGGGCGTACCAGGGTCCAGAATGAATACGCGAATGCCTATACCTGCACAATCCTGTTTCTGTAGCAGCTCCGCAAGATAAGTCTGGGCGGATTCGGTAATTGTAATCATGAAAATCCCTGCTCCTGGTAATTCGCTGGTTCAATGCCCATAGTTTACGCGATTGAGCCCGCAAGATAAATACTGGAGTAATTTACTTGGGTATTTCTTTATCCCAGTCCTCTGCAACTGCCTTGAAAACAGCACATGAAAAACAAGTTTCTGGTAATATTACGCCCTTTTGCGGGAACCCAGATCATGACCGAAGTCAAAACCCAGGACATACTCAGGAAAGCGCTGGCAGAAAGAATTCTTATCCTGGATGGCGCCATGGGGACAATGATACAGGCTCGCAAATTGCAGGAAGCTGATTTTCGCGGCCAACGTTTTCAGGATCATCCCAGCGATCTGAGCGGTAACAATGATCTGCTGACCCTGACCCAACCGGATGTCATTCGGGATATTCACCTGGCTTATCTTGAAGCCGGTGCTGATATCATAGAAACCAATACCTTCAATTCCACCGCAATCTCCCAGGCTGATTACAGGCTGCAGGAGCTGGCCTATGAACTCAACTATGAAGGGGCTCGTCTGGCTCGCGCCTGCTGCGACCAATACACCAAGCAAACACCAGCCAAACCCCGCTTTGCTGCAGGCATCATCGGGCCTACCAGCCGCACTGCCTCAATTTCCCCAGATGTCAATGACCCTGCCTATCGCAATGTTGATTTTGACGCCCTGGTGGCTGATTACCTGATAGCGTCCGAAGGGCTTATCAAGGGCGGTGTCGATATACTCCTGATTGAGACCGTTTTTGACACACTCAATGCCAAGGCGGCCATTTTTGCCGCACGTCAATGCATGGAGAACTTGCAGATAGAAGTGCCAATCATGATTTCCGGCACCATTACCGATGCCAGTGGTCGGACACTGTCCGGGCAGACTGTAGAAGCCTTCTGGAATTCGGTTGCCCATGCCAGGCCAATCTCCATCGGCTTCAATTGTGCCCTGGGAGCCGAACAGTTACGGCCTCATATCGAGGAGATATCCCGCATAGCTGATACCTTTGTCTCCGCGCACCCAAATGCCGGGCTGCCCAACGAATTTGGGGAATACGACCAGGGTGCCAGTGAAATGGCTGACATTGTCGGCGAGTTTGCAGCAAGAGGCTTTCTCAATATCGTCGGGGGTTGTTGTGGAACCCGGCCAGAGCATATTCGTGCCATTGCTAAAGCAGTTGCACAACATGCACCAAGAGCTATTCCCGTGCAGACGCCAGCCTGTCGACTCAGTGGCCTGGAGGCGTTCAACATCACTGCTGATTCGTTATTCGTCAATGTTGGAGAACGTACCAATATCACCGGTTCAAAGAAGTTTGCCCGCCTGATCAGGGACGAAGATTACACCACTGCACTGGATGTCGCCTTGCAGCAGGTTGAAGCCGGCGCACAGGTCATTGACATCAATATGGACGAAGGCATGCTTGATTCCAGGGCTGCCATGGAAAAGTTTCTGCGTCTGATAGCCAGCGAGCCAGATATCAGCCGAGTACCGATCATGCTCGATTCCTCCAAATGGGAGGTCATCGAAACCGGCCTGAAATCGATTCAAGGCAAAGGTATAGTCAACTCGATAAGCCTCAAGGAAGGTGAAGCAGAATTCATTGAGCGTGCAAAGCTGTGCCTCAACTACGGCGCCGCTGTAATCGTCATGGCCTTTGATGAGACTGGCCAGGCTGATACTTTTGCCCGCAAGTGTGAAATCTGCAAGCGCAGCTATGAGCTGCTGGTCTCGCAGCTTGGTTTTCCACCGCAGGATATTATTTTTGACCCCAACATCTTCGCCATAGCCACGGGTATCGAGGAACATGATAACTATGCTGTGGACTTTATCCAGGCCTGCGAATATATCCGTCGGGAACTGCCCTATGCACTGATTTCCGGCGGAGTCAGCAATGTTTCTTTTTCCTTCCGCGGTAATGACGCAGTTCGCGAAGCCATTCATTCAGTTTTTCTGTACCACGCCATTAAAGCCGGGCTGAGCATGGGCATAGTCAATGCCGGACAGCTTACGGTGTACGACCAGATTCCCGTTGAACTCAAGAGCAGGGTCGAGGACGTGGTGCTGAATCGCAGAAAGGATGCAACCGAACGCCTGATGGAGATAGCCCAGCGTTATACCGGTGATGGCAGCATTGAAAACCATGAAGACCTGAGCTGGCGGGAAGCCTCTGTACAGGAACGCATATCCCATGCCCTGGTCAAAGGGATAACCCGGTATATCGAGGAAGATACCGAAACAGCCCGGCAACAGTATCAGCGCCCGATTGAGGTTATTGAAGGTCCATTGATGGATGGCATGAACATTGTCGGTGACTTGTTTGGCAATGGCAAAATGTTCCTGCCTCAGGTAGTCAAGAGTGCACGGGTAATGAAACAGGCTGTCGCCTGGCTGCTGCCTTACATTGAAGCAGAGAAGTCCGGCACTGAATCCAAACCGAAGGGCAAGATTCTGATGGCTACGGTCAAGGGAGATGTGCATGACATCGGCAAAAATATTGTCGGGGTCGTACTGGGCTGCAATAACTATGATGTAGTCGATCTGGGCGTGATGGTCTCCAGCGAGAAAATCCTGCAGACAGCCATCGCCGAAAAGGTGGACATCATCGGTCTGAGCGGCTTGATTACGCCCTCTCTGGATGAAATGGTTCATGTTGCCAGCGAGATGCAACGCCAGGGGTTCACTATTCCATTGCTTATTGGCGGTGCTACCACGTCCAAGGCACATACAGCCGTAAAAATTGAGCAGCAATATCAGAATAATGCCACTATTTATGTGCCTGATGCATCACGCAGCGTTACCGTGGTCAGCAACCTGCTCAGCGAGGCCGGTTGCGAGGAGTACAAGGCAGCAATTCGTGCAGAGTACGCCACCATAAGAAAGCGTAATGCCAATCGTGATCAGCGCAAAAACATAATCAGCTTTCGGGATGCCAATGCCAATGCCTGGCAAGGTGACTGGGCGCATTACACACCCCCGGTTCCGACATTTTTGGGCACCCGCACATTCTCCAACTACCCGCTGCAGGAGTTGGTGCCGTATATTGACTGGACACCCTTCTTCATCACCTGGAGCCTGTCCGGGAAATTCCCTGCCATTTTGAAAGATGAGGTGGTTGGACCTGCAGCTAATGATCTTTATCGTGATGCTTTGGCCATGCTCGACAAGTTGATAACTGAAGGTCGACTGCGTGCTGAAGCTGTCATTGGCTTCTGGCCTGCGCACAGACAAGGAGCTAATGACGTAGTGTTGTATACAGATGAAACCCGTCAGGAGCAACTGGACCAATTCTATTTTCTGCGCCAGCAAAGCCGCAAAGAGTCAGGAATCCCAAATTTGAGCCTGGCTGATTATATTGCACCAAAAGACAGTGGTATCAAGGATTATATTGGCGGGTTTGCTCTCACCGCCGGGCTTGGCGCAGATGAAATTGCCAAGGAATATCAAAGTCAGAATGACGACTACAATGCCTTGATGGTCAAAGCACTGGCAGACCGTCTGGCAGAGGCCTTTGCGGAACGCATGCATGAGCGGGTGCGCCGGGAGTTTTGGGCTTATGCACAAGATGAACAGCTGGATACCCATGCCTTGATCAAGGAAAAATACCAAGGAATAAGACCTGCACCAGGCTATCCGGCCTGTCCGGATCATTCTGAAAAGTCCACTTTGTTCCGCCACCTGGAAGTTGAAAAAACCCTTGCCATCCAGTTGACCGAGAGTTACGCCATGAGCCCGGCGGCAAGTGTCAGTGGCTTTTATTTTTCACACCCACAGGCTAGATATTTTTCCGTTGGCAAGATCGATACCGATCAACTGGAGGCCATCGCGGCACGCAAAAATATTGATCTGGCTCTTGCAGAACAGCAGTTGCGACCCAATCTTATCTATTGATGCACTCTAACAGGATAAGCCAATGAAAGAGCACCGGGACAAAACAGCAACACCAGCAAAGAAACTACCCTTCTGGCGGATGGTACTCAGTGTCATCCAGGCAAGCTTTGGAGTACAGAGTGAGGCCAACAAGGAGCGGGATTTTGAACAAGGATCAATCGCTGGATTTATCCTGGCTGCAATTCTGTTCACGACCCTGTTTGTTTTGTCTCTGCTCGCAATTGTAAGTCTGGTGCTTGACTGATCAGCGGCTGACGTAATACACGGCCATGGCCACAATGACCAGGACAAATCCCAGCATGGCCAGAGTGTCTGCCTTGCTGTTGGCATCAGCCTCTGCTTCATCATAGGCATATTCTTGCTGTCGATTATCGTGTTGACTCATGAGTGACTCTCTTCTGTAAAGGATCTTCTGTAAGGAACTTCTATAGTGAACTTATGTTATAAACTTATGCATGAATATTCAGGATGTTAAAACTGGCTCTTATAGCCTGTTTGCATATGTAAGTAACCGTTCTTGTATAAAGGGATCAGGCATATTGCCCACTTTTTTCAGAACGTGCATTTTATACACCGGGAAACCAGAATCAAGTCCTTTGTAGCAGTTGGCAATGCCTGGCAGGTTTGTTTACAATGGCGACCCCCTGATACAGATACTGGCCTCGTCGGCCCAGGGCAACTGAACAGTGCCCACTTCAATTATGTACAGATACGACAACTACGACCACCAAATGCTGGCTGATCGCGTCAAGCAGTTCCGCAATCAAACTCAGCGGTTTCTGGCAGGAAAATTGTCAGCTGATGAATTCCTGCCCTTGCGCTTGCAAAATGGGCTTTATATACAACGTCTGGCACCCATGCTGCGCATTGCCATCCCTTACGGCATGCTGGCTTCCTATCAGCTGCGCAAGCTGGCTTATATAGCTGATTATTATGACAAGGGTTATGGTCATTTCACCACGCGCCAGAACATCCAGTTCAACTGGCCAGAGCTGGAGGATATTCCTGATATCCTTGAACATCTGGCTGAAGTGCAAATGCATGCCATTCAGACCAGTGGCAACTGCATACGCAACACGACCACTGACCAGTTTGCCGGTGCAGCCGCCAATGAAATTGCTGACAGCCGCCCCTGGTGTGAGTTGATCCGCCAATGGTCCAGCTTTCATCCTGAGTTTGCCTATCTGCCCAGAAAATTCAAGATTGCTGTCTGTGGCACCCAGAACGATCAAGCAGCAACTCAGGTGCATGATATTGGCCTTTTCCTCCGTCATGACCCGAACGGTGAGCTCGGCTTCAAAGTGCTGGTTGGCGGCGGACTTGGCCGTACCCCTGTTATTGGCAAAGCAATCCGCGAATTTCTGCCCTATCGTCATTTACTGACTTATCTCGATGCAATCCTGCGCGTCTATAACCGTGAAGGTAGACGTGACAACAAGTACAAGGCCAGGATCAAGATACTGGTAAAGGAAACCGGTGTCGATGAGTTCAGGGACAAGGTGGAAAAAGAATGGCTGGCCATCAAGGATGGCCCAATGACATTAACCGAGGAAGAAATAAATCGTTGCAAAGGGTATTTCCAGCCTCCTGCCTACAAAAACCTGCCAATTGAAAGTGAACAGCTTAATCGTGCCCTGGCCAACGATGTGCTGTTTGCAAACTGGCATGCAAACAATGTCTCTGAGCACAGAGAGAGCGGTTATGCCATTATTACCATCAGCTTGAAAAAAACAGGTGTTGCACCGGGTGATGTCGACAGTACCCAGATGCGTTTCCTGGCCGATCTTGCTGATACCTACAGTTTTGGTGAGACCAGAATCAGTCACGAACAGAATATTATTCTGGCCGATGTAGAAAAAGATTCTCTTTATTCCCTGTGGCAATCTTTAGGTCGCCAAGCACTCGATACAGATAATCGGGGCTTGCTCAGCGATATCATCTGCTGTCCCGGAGGTGATTTCTGTGCCCTGGCCAATGCCAAATCAATTCCTGTTGCAGAGTCGATTCAGCGACGTTTCAAGGCAGAGGAACTCAATGAGATTGGCCAGATAAGCGTCAATATTTCGGGTTGCATGAACGCCTGCGGACACCATCATGTTGGCAATATCGGCATATTGGGGGTGGACAAGAAGGGCGAAGAATTCTACCAGATCACCCTGGGTGGTTCTGCCAATAATTATACGGCACTGGGCACCGTTATCGGCCCTGCCTTTTCCCAGGAAGAGGTGCCTGAAGTAATAGCCAGGATCATAACTGTTTACAAGGAATTACGGCAGGACAATGAAGCATTCATTGACACCTGGCAGCGCGTTGGTCTGGCGCCATTCAAGGAACGGGTATATGCCAAAGCTGATTAAAAATCTAGCCCTGCAGGAGCATGACGACTGGATTTTGATGAACGAATGTCTTTGCGGACAGCTGGCAGAATATACTGACAAGCACCTTATTGTGCCACTGGACTGCTGGCTACAGTGCCAGGATGAACTATTGGCCAGAAAAGGTAAAACCGGTGTCTGGCTGGATAGTCACCAGCTGCCTGAAGAATTGGGAAAAAAAGGTATCAACCTGCCTTTGATAGCGCTTAATTTTCCCACATTCAAGGATGGTCGGGCTTTTTCCAGCGCACGGGAACTGCGTCAAAACCTTGGTTTCAAGGGAGAACTTCGTGCCATTGGGGATGTCCTGCGCGACCAATTGTTTTACATGGCACGTTGTGGATTTGATGCATTTGCATTGCGGGAAGACCAGGATATTGCCGAAGCATTGACCGGGTTTGCAGACTTCAGGGAAGTCTACCAAGCCAGTCCGGATCAACCATTACCCTTGTTCCGCAGACGCTCTTGAAAACACTCACCGTCCCAGGTCAAGAACAATCCGCCCTGTACCCTGCCCTCGATACAACAATTGCAAATTCTCGATCAAGGCCTCAAAACCAATTTCCCTGCCCAGTTGCTGTAGAGAATCAAGCCGCCAGTCGCTGGCCAGTTTTTGCCACATATCGGCTTTTACCGATAAGGGTAGATTGACCGAATCCACGCCCAGCAGGTTGACACCACGCAAAATAAAAGGAAATACAGTGCCTGGCAATTGGGCTGAGGCTACCAGCCCACAGCAGGCAACACTGCCGCCGTATTGCAGGGTTTTCAGGATATTGACCAGAACCTCGCCACCGGCAACATCCACGGCGCCAGCCCATTGCTCCCTTGACAGAGGTTTGGGGCTTCTTTCAGTCAGAGAATCACGAGCAATGACATCGCTTGCTCCGAGCTTTTTCAGCGCGGTCTCCTGTTCGGGTTTACCGGTACAGGCCGTCACGCGGAAACCCAGCTTCGCCAGCAAGGCCACAGCATAACTGCCAACACCACCACTGGCTCCAGTTACCAACACAGGGCCAGCGTCCTTGTGCAAACCATTACACAGCAGCTTTTCCACACACAAGGCAGCGGTTAAACCGGCGGTCCCGGTGATCATCGCATCACGCAGGGAAAGTGTTGACGGGCATGCCAGCACCCAGTCTGCCGGAACTCTAATATATTGGCCAAAACCTCCTGAGGTATTCATCCCCAGGTCATAGCCGGTAACAATGACCTGATCACCTGCCTTGAATTCAGCCGTGTCACAGGCAATGACAACACCGGCAGCATCGATGCCAGGAGTATGTGGAAAATTCCTGCTTACGCCTTTATTGCCATGCGCCGACAACGCATCCTTATAGTTCAGGGAGGAATAATTGACCCGAATCAATACCTCACCTGGGGGTAATTCATCGATGGAACGCTGCACAACAGCAAGATGATATTCAGTCTGCCCACCTGCCATCTCTTCTGTTACCAACAGGGCCTTGAAGCCACTTCTGTCTTGCATTTCCTCTCCTGCCTTGGTATCTGTCACTTGTTTCAAGAGTAAAAACGGGTATTGCGCAAGCTGGTTCCTATTGATTTCAGCGCACGCCCCAAAGAAGTTTCCACTGCGAAGCCCAAGCGGTCTGTGAGGCTCTTTCTGTACTCATAACGCACCTCGTAGACATCGGCTTCAGCGCAGGCCTGCAGGATACAGTCATCGCTGGTGCTGATTGTATCGATCATATTGCGACTCAGTGCCTGCAAACCCACCCAGGTTTCACCGGTAGATATTGCATCTATATCCAGATTGGGACGATGTTCCTGCACCCATTGCTTGAACAGCCGATGCATCTCTTCAACCTCTTCCTTGACCTTATCTCTGCCTTTTTGGGTAATTTCTCCAAAACTGGTCAATGTAGTCTTGTACTCGCCCGCAGTGATGGTTTCATAATCGACATCATTTTTCTTCAGAACCCGGTGAAAATTGGGTAACTGCACCAAAACTCCGATTGAACCCAATATGGCAAAGGGTGCAGCTATCAGGCGATCCGCGAGACAGGCCATCATATAGCCTCCACTGGCAGCAACCTTGTCGACACAAATGGTCAAGCTGATGTTGTTGTCCTTTATTCGCTGCAGCTGAGAAGCGGCAAGACCATAGGCATGAACCATTCCACCCGGACTTTCCAGACGCAGCAATACCTCATCTGTCGCCTCAGCCAGAGCAAGGACCGCACTGATTTCCTGCCGCAGTGAGTCCACCGCACTGGCAGCGATGTCCCCATTGAAATTCAGGACATAAACCCTTTTTCTGCGAGCCTCATCCTGCTCATCCTCGTCCGTTGCCTTGAGCTTCTTCCTGGCCAGACGCGCATCCTGTTTTGCCTGTTGTTTTTGTTGCTTTCTTTCTTTTTTCTGCAGCAGTTTCCAGGCATGTTTATCCAGCACATTCCTTTTCAAGGTGTCACTCAGGTGATCGAATTCTTCATTCAGATGTGTAACTGAAATTTCACCCTTGTTGCCTTGTCGCCGGTTGCGATTACCCGCTGCCATTAATGCACCAAGAATAGCAATGATGGCAAAAACCAGGGTTACCGTCTTGGCCAGAAAAAGTCCATATTCAATCAGATATTCCAAGTAACAATCTCCTTTACAGGTTCACTTCAACCATAAACAATTGCCATTACTGGCCTTGGTAATCATTTCCAGACATTGCGCATGTGCCTCAAGCTCAGTTGGCGATGCCTTGATCACGCGCAGCTCAAGCTGTTCCCGGGTCAGTGCTGCCCGTTGTTCTTTCTGTTGCTCTCGGTTGGGCTCCTCCATGCTCAAGCTCAGATCTGTCTGACCACCCGTCATGAGCAGGTAGACATCCGCCAGAATTTCAGCATCTAGCAAAGCGCCGTGCAGGTCCCGTTGTGAATTATCCACCCCATAGCGTTTGCAAAGAGCATCCAGGTTATTACGTTGTCCTGGATGTTTTTTTCGCGCCATGCTCAAGGTATCGATGATACTGGCATAATCAGCAATGTTTTTGTAACCCGCCTGCAGACGTTGCAACTCATTGTCCAAAAAACCGACATCAAAGGGCGCATTGTGGATTATCAGTTCAGCGCCATTGATGAATTCGATAAACTCTCGAGCAACCTGGGCAAACAATGATTTATCCTGCAGAAATTCATTGCTCAGGCCATGGATTTCAAAGGCAGCCTCATCAACCTCGCGCTCCGGATTGAGATAGATGTGCAGATGCCTGCCGGTAAGCTTTCGATTAACTATCTCCACACAGCCTATCTCCACGATCCGATGCCCCTGCAAGGGATCCAGGCCAGTGGTTTCTGTATCCAGGACTATTTGACGCATTCTTTCCTCTTTTCCATAGGTCTATCCAGTCGGCAATTCATCTATACCCTGGTTGGCAAGCTGATCTGCAATTTCATTTTCACGATGCCCGCTATGCCCTTTAACCCAGCGCCAATCAATCCTGTGGCGGCTGACGAGAGTATCCAGATACTGCCATAAATCACTGTTCAAAACCGGCTTTTTGCTTGATGTTCGCCAATTGCGCGCTTTCCAGGCCGGCATCCACTCAGTCACTCCCAAGAGGACATATTTCGAATCGGTAGTCAGTTCCACCTTGGAGTCATCAAACTTCAGAGCCTCCAGCCCTTTGATGACCGCTGTCAATTCCATCCGGTTATTGGTGGTCATGATCTCGCCGCCATACAGTTTTTTTTCCCTGTCTCCTGAGCGCAAAAGCACCCCCCAGCCCCCTGGCCCCGGATTGCCCCGGCAAGCTCCATCGGTAAACATCTCAATTGTTTTATCCTTGTTCATTGAACCGGCTTGCCCTTCACTTTGCCATCAGCCACTTGATGGTGCCGCAAACCTGCCGGTTCTATGCCTGGACGACCCAGCACGGGGGCAGCCAATCGTGGCCAGCGCCTGACGACAGGGGTTATGGGCACCCGCTCTTTATAGGCAGTAATCACATAAAAGGCTCCCAGAGGATTGCTCATACGCTGCCCCGTGCGCTCCAGAAAATCAGCATAGCGCAGCAATCGACGGTAGTTCAAAGGCAACAGATACCCACCATGTGTGATTTGATCAACCCTGAATTCGAGCAGTTCCAGCCAGTCAGATACCCTGGAACCTGGCACAAAACGGGCATTCCAAGGAGGGGCACGATGCCAGCGTATCAGTTTGGCCCCGCCCCACAAACTGAACGGATTGAAGCCTACAATCAACAATTTTCCTCCCGGAATGATGACACGAGTGGCCTCGCGCAGCAGCCGGTGTTTATCCGGCGTAAAATCCAGAGCATGATGTAGCACTACCGTATCGACACTATCGGATTCCAAAGGCAGCGCCTCGGCCAGCGCAACCGCCTGCTTCTGTCCAGGGATATATTTCGGGGCAAATTTCAATTTATGACCAGCAGGGGATTCGGCAATCAAGTCGATTTCTGCAGAGCACGAGATCTGCAGGATATGATAACCAAAACTTCGCGCCAGAAGTGGATCAAGCTGGTTTTTTTCTGCGGCATAAAGCGTCTGCCCAAGCTCCGAGCTGAACCACTTGGTCATGACAGGTACCAACTCTTGCTGGCTGGGCAATTCAGCACGTTGACGTCTGTATTTCCGGTAATTATTCAGAATATTTCTCAATTAACCCATTCCTGCTGCAGGTATCCGATGACAGACGGACAATAGCATGGCCTCCGGGTCTGGCGCCAACCATGCAGGGCCCGGAGATAACACTTGAGTTAATCGTGTCGGGCTTTATCATACCAAGCTGAATTTTTCCTAACAAAGACTTTGCACTGTCTGGCAGGCGATTCCGATGAAGATAGAAATTCGAGCCATTTCGGCTTTTCAGGACAATTACATCTGGCTGCTGAGCAACCCGACAACCGGATCTGCCACCGTAGTAGATCCGGGCGCGGCAGAACCCGTGATCAGAACCCTGGAGAAAGAGGGCCTGACCCTGGAGAACATTCTCATCACCCATCATCATGCCGACCACACGGGAGGAATTCCTGAACTTGCCTCGCGCTATTCCCCCCAAATCCATGGCCCAGGGAACCCGGCCATCCCCGGCATTTCAAAGCCAGTACAAGAAGGGGACCGTTTTCAACTGATGGGCGTTCAGGTTGAGGTCATTGCTGTCCCCGGGCATACGCTGGACCACATCGCCTTTTATCTGCCAGATAGCGATGCCAACCCAAACCAGCCGGTACTGTTCTGTGGCGACACCTTGTTTGCCTGTGGTTGCGGCCGCTTGTTTGAAGGCACGGCGGCCCAGATGTACGCTTCCTTGCAAAAACTGGCTGCGCTACCGGCAGCAACCGCAGTTTACTGTGCCCATGAATACACTATGGCCAACTTGCAGTTTGCCATGGCGGCCGAACCTGACAACCCCTACCTGCCTGAACACCATGAGCTGCTCACCCAGAAGCTGTCAAAAACAGGGATCTCCCTGCCCAGCACTATTGCTGCAGAGCTGAGAACCAATCCCTTTTTGCGCTGTCACAGCGAAGGAATACGCAAAACCCTGAGCACACACAATCTGGAAACAAGCAGCAATGGAACCGATGAACTCATGATTTTTACAGCGCTGCGGCAGTGGAAAGACAACTTCCGGGCGGCGTCATGAGCAACCGATATATTGCCGGTTTCCTGCCGTTGATTATTGCCCTGCAAGCATGCAGTGTCATGACGTCAGACCCGGAAACAACACAAAGTACCGCTCCATTGCCGGTGCGCGTGATTGATAACCCACGCCCAGACAACACCCTAATTATTGAAGCGAAAACAGTCAGCTATGACAATCTCTGGCAACGGATTCAACAAGGACTTGAATTCAGCCTGATCATTGAAGACCCCAGTATCGAAGAAGAGCTTGAGAACTTTGCCAGTAACCAGGAGTATCTGAACCAGGTCTCCGAGAGTGCCAGCCCCTTCCTTTATGAAATCGTGAATGAAATCGAGCGGCGTCAGCTACCCATGGAGCTGGCACTCTTGCCAGCTATCGAAAGCGCCTATGAATCAACGGCAACCTCTGCTCAGGATGCCTCAGGCTTGTGGCAGTTCATGAGCCCCACAGCCAGTAGCATGGGTTTGAAACAGGACTGGTGGTATGACGGACGCAATGATCCGCTGGCATCGACCCATGCCGCCCTTGATTACCTCGAACTGTTGAACCAGCACTTTGATGGTGATTGGCTGCTGACCATCGCCGCCTATAATGCTGGTCAGGGAACCGTGCAACGCGCTATACGCAATAACAGGGATAACGGCAAAGGCACCGATTTCTGGTCTTTGTCATTGCCCAGGGAAACACGCAATCATATTCCAAAGCTTCTGGGCCTGGCACAGCTATTGGCTCAAGCAGAAAACTTTGCCATCACCCTTCCTGTCATCAGCAATAAGCCTGTTATCATGCAGGTTGATCCGGGCAGACAGATTGATCTTGCCCTGGCAGCCGAGCTGGCCGCATTGGATATTGAAAGCATCTATCAGCTTAATCCAGCCTATAAACAATGGGCTACCCATCCGGACGGACCTCATACCCTGTTATTGCCAACAAGCAATGCCGAAAGATTGCAATCCGCATTACAGGAGCTGGGACATGAAGACCTGGTAACCTGGGATCGATACCTCGTTCGCAGTGGCGATACCCTCAGTACAATAGCACGACGTTTTCATACTCAGGTCGGCATCCTGCAGCAGATCAATCGTATGCAGGGAAGCCGAATCATCGCTGGCGAATCCCTGCTTGTACCTCGAAACAGTAATTCAGGGAATACCACCACACAGACTGATTCAGCTGCTTATTTCGGCAATACCGCTGTTGCCGATCCCGGGCAGATGCGGGAATATTTTGTGCAACAGGGAGACAGCCTGTGGCGTATAGCCAGACGCTACCGTGTCAGCGTGGCCGATATTACCCGCCTGAATAATATTGACCAGAACAGTCTGATCCGGCCAGGGCAACAACTACGCATTCCCTGAAACACCCGCCTCATGTGTTTTTGAAACAGGCTTTCCTCTCATGACAGCCCTTCATACGACCTTTCATACAGTATCGCTATTTGTGAAAATTTGTGACTTTGCTGAATAAGTGTGAGTTTTATTGGCAGGAAACGCTCATTATCGAATATGATGTTCGCCTGTGCAGCGGGCGGTGAATTGATTTTTCCCTTGAACCCAAGCCTCAACGCCTCTGACCAAGACATAACTTAGAATAAAGGTTTTAGGAATTTACATATGAGCAGTTCTACTTATGGCCAGGTTTTCTTGAAGAGTTTTCTTGGCCCCTCTCCAGACTGGTATAAGCTGACCATAGTCGGTTTTTTGATTCTCAACCCCATACTTTTCCTGCTGGTCAACCCCTTCCTGGCTGGATGGGTGTTGATCCTGGAATTTATTTTCACCCTGGCCATGGCGTTGAAATGCTATCCACTGCAACCGGGAGGCTTGCTGGCCATCGAGGCGATCGTCATTGGTATGGCTTCTCCTGAAACGGTTTATGAGGAGGCACTGACCAACTTCCCCGTCATTCTGCTGCTGATATTCATGGTAGCCGGCATCTCCTTTCTCAAAGAGATGCTCCTGTTTACCTTTACCAAGATTTTGCTGCGCATACGTTCCAAGCTCTGGCTCTCTGTACTTTTTGCCCTGGTGGCCGCTGTTCTCTCGGCCTTTCTGGACGCCTTGACGGTCACTGCCGTTGTTATTGCGGTGGCTTCTGGTTTTTACGGTGTCTATCATCGTGTCGCATCCGGCATGCACATGAACAAATCCGATCACGATGCGGCTGATGACAGTAACGTCAAGGATCACAGTCGCGAGGATCTGGAAAGTTTTCGAGCCTTTCTACGCAATCTGATGATGCATGCGGCGGTTGGTACGGCCCTGGGCGGGGTCAGCACGATAGTTGGTGAACCACAGAACCTGCTTATTGGCCATATCATGGAATGGGATTTCGTCGAGTTCTATATACGTGTAGCACCGGTTTCCATTCCGGTTTTGATAGTAGGACTTTTAACCACAATCCTGGTGGAAAAGTTTGGTCTTTTCAGTTATGGCGCAAAATTGCCCGACAGTGTGCGTACAATCCTGGAACAGTTTGATAACGAGCAGAGCAGTAAACGCACTCAAAGTGATGTTCTTACTCTCTGGATACAGGCTGCAGTAGCGGTGTTTCTGGTTATAGCACTGGCCTTGCATCTGGCTGAAGTGGGCATCATTGGTTTGGCCGTGATTGTTCTCGCCACTGCATTTACCGGCATTACCGAAGAACATCGTCTGGGGCACGCCTTCCAGGAAGCACTGCCCTTCACTTCATTGCTGGTAGTATTTTTTGCAATCGTTGGGGTTATCCATGAGCTGCACCTGTTTACCCCGGTCATCAATTATGTACTCTCCATGGATGGGCACCAGCAACTCTCTGCCTTCTATCTTGCCAATGGATTGCTGTCCATGGTGTCCGATAATGTCTTTGTGGCGACCGTATACATCTCTGAGGTTCAGCAGGCCTTTGAAGCTGGCAGAATCAGTCGAGAACAGTTCGAATTGCTGGCAGTCGCCATCAATACCGGCACCAATATACCCTCGGTGGCAACGCCAAATGGACAGGCAGCTTTCCTGTTCCTGTTGACCTCGGCACTGGCTCCCCTGATTCGACTGTCCTATGGCCGCATGGTTATACTGGCTTTCCCCTATACCATCACCATGACACTGACCGGTTTGTTGGCAACCATTTATCTGTTGGGTTAGATAACGCCATTTCATTGAACAGGGGAATAGATTAAATCCTGCTTGATTGCCTTGCATAGATTTCAGTTCGTAGACATTGTAATAGATCGTACGTGGAGAGATAGTCAAATGATAAAGTCCATTCTAGTCATAGCCGATTGCGCCGCTGGAAATCTCACTGCACTGGCCAAGGCCAAAGAACTGGCAAACCCGTTTAATGCAAATATTTTGGTGGTACGTTTCATCAATACCACTCCGGGCGCTGATGTGGCAGATACCATGAAAGCTGCTGAACAGGCCCTGATTACAGACCTTGCAATGGTTTTTACTGATAATAAACCGCAGCACGAAGTAGTGGTGACCCCAGATATCACCGCATGGACGAAGCAAAGCTGTCAACAGAATGGCTTTGATCTGGTCATCAAGACCGGGCACCGTAGTGAACGCAGTTTTTATACCCCTACCGATTGGCATCTTATCCGACAATTACCCTGTCCGGTTCTGATTGCCTCCGATTCGAAATGGCGGGCAAAACCAGTAGTTCTGGCTACAGTCGATCTTGAAGATAAGAGTGCGCCACAGCAAAGCTTGAATAACAAGGCAGTCACGCAGGCAGCTGAAATGGCGATTGCCAGAAATGCAAAACTTGCCGTTGCTTACAGTCTACCCATCCCAAAGGCATTGCTTGAGCTCGATATCATAGAAAAAGAAAGTTATGCCAGGAAGCATGAACAAAAACTACAGAAGAAAATGCAGGAATTTCTGGATGCTGTTGAGGTAATGAATGCCGAAATCTTTATCAAATCGGGGCCGGCAGAAAAATCTCTTCCTTCTCTGGCCAATAAAATCAAGGCAGACCTGGTTGTCGTTGGCAGCGTCGGTCGTCAAGGTTTGAAAGGAGCTCTGCTCGGCAATACTGCTGAAAAAATACTGCACCATCTGCGCACTGATATTCTTGTGGTCAAACCTTGACGATCAGAATAGTTGATTAGTCAGCGCTTCGTTTTGCTCAATTTCAGCGTTACTACGGAGATTGGCAAGATAAGAGTCAAAGACACTCCGGCTGGTGCGATCAAGGATATCGTTCTTCAATTGTTCTTTTTGGGCAGGGTCCATCGTAGCCAGACTCCCTGGATTTACAGTTGATAGCTCCAGAACCACATACGTGCCATTAGCCAACTCTGCCCCATTGTAAGAAGCTTGTTCAGCTGGAGCCGGAGTTGAAAAAGCCATTTGCAAGATCTCATTGTTCAGGGCAGCCTGATTTCTTGTTGCCCCTTCCACTTCTATCCATTCCAGTTCATTCTCAAGCAGAAGCGAGTCGATTGGCTCTCCATTTTCAAGTTTTGCAAGAATTTGCTCACCTATTTCCCGGGCTTTTTCCTGCTCCAGTTCTGTTCGCAATATAACAGCAATTTCACCTCTGACTTCTGCCAGAGGACTTACACTGGCTTCATTGTGCTCCCGCACATATAAAACCACAGCGCGTTGGTCGGGAAATTCAATGATGTCGCTGTTATTGCCTGCCACCAAGACATCATCGGAGAATGCCGCATTGATGATGCGACTGTCAGAGGTGATTGCATCATTACCTCCGGAGCGGGTAAAAAAGTCGCTGTTTTGAATATCTAGATTGAGCTCGGTGGATATATCCTGCAGACCGGTGGTCTCAAACGCCAGATTGGCAAGTGTTTCCAGTCTGGCAAAATACAGACTATCCACTTCTGTGGTTTTGAGTTCTCTTTCAATGCGTGCACGTTCATTCTCAAAGGACGGAAACTCACTTTGTTCATATTCGGTAAGTTTAACCAGATGCACACCAAACTCTGTAATAACAGGGTCGGATACCTCCCCCTCTGCCAGGGTCAACAAGACTTCCTCTATTTGTTCCGGGAAAAAACTGCCATCTGTATAGCCAATATCCCCCCCTTCAACAGCTGAAGCAACATCATCCGATAACTCCTCGGCGAGTGTTGCAAAGTCCTCGCCAGCATCAATCCGAGCCTTTATTTCCTGGGCCTGGCTGATGGCTTCGGTTTCAGAGAGCTCTCCGCTGGTGGTATCGAGCAATATGTGTGAAGCCCTGCGTTCAGCAGTGGACTCGAAGCCCTCACGTTCCAATTCGTATTGGGCAAGAACAGCAGTTTCATCTACAACGACTTCATCGAATATGGCATTTTTATCCAATACGACATAATCAATGGCGACTTCCTCTTCCACAGTAAACCTGTCCTGATTATTTTCATAATAGGCTTCTATTTGTTCAGGCGGAATCGCTTGGCCTAGTGTCCGGGTACCCAGGGTCACCGATAAATAACGAAAATCGCGCGTTTGCAGAGTCAAGGCAGCCAACTGTTCAAGTTCTGCTTCAGTAACAAAATTGGAAGCTGCATACGCATTTGCCAACTGTGTCATCAGCATCCGCTCGGCCATGGTGGCTCGGTAGGTTTGCGGGGTAAAGCCTTGTGTTGCCATGGTTCTGACAGCCAGGTCGTTGTCAAAAACACCACCCACCTGGAATTGTGGAGACCTGATGATGGCACGATCAATACTGTCATCAGAGATCACCATGCCGGCATCCTTTGCCGATTGCTTTAGCAGCGTGTCATCAATAAGCTGGTTGAGCGCAATTTGCTGTAAAAGCTGCTCATCAAGACTACCAATATCACCACCAATACTCGCTATCAGATTTTGTACGCTGCTTGCCAGTTGCTGTTGTGTAATCTCTTCACCGTTAACTTCAGCTACAGTGTTGGCATTGACAAATCCACCGACAATCGATTCCACACCAAACAGAGCAAAAACACCAATAATCAAACCAATGATGACCTTGGCAATGATACCCTGTGAGTTGTCTCTGATATTTTGTAGCATACTCAACCCCGACTGGAAATCTCCAGCGTCATTATTTACTCTGTTTTTAAACTAAAAAGGCGCATCATCGATGCGCCCTTACGCTCTATATACCTGCCGACGCGCTACTTGCCAGCGTGCTGTGCCTGGCAAAATTTCAACCAGGCAATCTGAGGGTTAGAGTGACGGTTTTCGACCGTATCAACCATTAACAGCGTCTTTAAGCGCCTTGCCTGGTTTGAAGCTCGGTACTTTGGCGGCTTTTATCTGAATTGGCGCACCAGTTTGAGGGTTTCGCCCCGTTCGAGCTGCTCGCTCTTTTGTGCCAAAAGTACCAAAACCTACCAGAACTACAGGATCACTTTTTTTCAGTGAGTCGGTTATTGCATCGACCATGGCATCGATGACTCGGCCAGCAGCCGCTTTAGGAAGGTCGGCACTCGCAGCAACAGCATCAATCAGTTCAGATTTATTCACGATATCCCCTTATTTTTCTGATTAAAAGTTTTTGGAACCCGGCTGTGCAACAACTTCTGCGGTACACTTTGCCAGGTAAATTCTTATTTCCGTAAAATGCTTCTGTGATGGCCGCAGAGCCATAACGACCGCCACTTTATACCAAGTCACTGAAAGCTGTGTCAACAAAAACACCGTGATCAGTGCGTATTCGGGTGGTTTCCCTCTTTTGTGGAATCAATGGCTTCCTTGTGTGGCTCTGTTGTGGATTTTATTTTGTCCTCCTGCAAGGGAGTGGGTTGATACTCCAGTGCCAACTCCAGGACCTGATCGATCCATCTGACAGGTACGATATTCAGATCTGCCTTGATATTGTCTGGAATCTCCTTTAAATCGCGTTCATTGTCGGCTGGAATGATTACGGTCTTGATGTTGCCACGATGCGCAGCCAACAATTTCTCCTTCAAGCCACCAATCCGAAGCACCTGTCCACGCAGGGTAATCTCTCCAGTCATGGCCACGTCAGCCTTGACTGGAATCCCGGTCAGCACCGATACCAGCGCAGTACACATGCTCACCCCGGCTGAAGGTCCATCCTTGGGTGTGGCCCCCTCAGGCACATGGATATGAAGATCGACATGTTCATGAAAACTGGTTTGAAGACCCAGGACATTGGCACGACTGCGGACAACTGTAAGGGCAGCCTGTATGGACTCCTGCATGACATCTCCCAGAGACCCTGTCTTTATGGTCTTGCCCTTGCCTTCCACGGCTACCGCTTCAATGGTAAGCAACTCTCCACCCACCTGAGTCCAGGCCAGACCATTAACCTGACCGATCAGATTTTTTTCTTCTGCCATGCCGTAATCAAACTTGCGCACACCTGCGTATTTTTCCAGAAGATTGCTATCCAGTTTCAACTCTCCCTGTTTCGAGTCAAGCGCATTTTCTTTGACAACCTTGCGGCAGATTTTGGCGATTTCCCGCTCCAGATTGCGCACACCGGCTTCACGTGTGTAGTAACGAACAAGATCACGCAGGACATTGTCGCTAATCTCCAGCTCACCCGCTTTCAAGCCATTGTTGGCAAGCTGCTTGGGAACCAGATAACGGCTTGCTATATTGATCTTTTCCTCTTCGGTATAACCCGGCAGACGAATGACCTCCATTCTGTCAAGCAAAGGGCCCGGAATGTTCATGGTATTCGATGTACACACAAACATGACTTCCGACAGATCATAATCGACTTCCAGATAATGATCATTGAAACTGTGATTCTGTTCGGGATCCAGCACTTCCAATAATGCTGAAGCCGGATCTCCCCGATGATCCATTCCCATCTTGTCAATTTCATCCAGCAGGAAAAGAGGGTTCTTGACACCAACCTTGGCCAGTTTCTGTAGCAGCTTACCAGGCAGGGAACCAATATAGGTCCGCCGATGGCCGCGTATTTCTGCTTCATCCCGTACCCCACCAAGAGCCATGCGCACAAATTTGCGATTGGTGGCACGAGCAATGGATTCACCAAGCGAGGTTTTGCCAACACCGGGCGGGCCCACCAGGCATAGAATGGGGCCTTTAAGCTTTTTGACCCGCTTTTGTACGGCAAGATATTCCAGTATCCGTTCCTTGACTTCCTCCAGTCCATAGTGATCATTATCCAGAACCTTTTCGGCAGCAGCCAGATCCAGCCTGATTTTACTCCGCTTTTTCCAGGGGATATTGACCATCCAATCAATGTAGGTGCGCACGACCGAGGCTTCCGAGGACATTGGCGACATCATTTTCAGTTTGTTTAGCTCACCACAAACCTTGTCCTTGGCCTCACGTGGCATTCCCGCTTCATCGATTTTCTTTTTCAGCTCCTCAGCCTCATTGGGCACATCATCCATTTCGCCCATTTCTTTCTGGATGGCTTTCATTTGCTCATTGAGGTAGTACTCGCGCTGACTTTTTTCCATCTGCTTCTTGACTCGCCCGCGAATGCGTTTCTCCACCTGAAACAGGTCGATTTCAGCCTCAATAAGCCCCATCAGATGCTCTATACGGACATTCAGATTCGCCAACTCCAGCAGGTTCTGTTTTTCCTGTAGTTGGAGCGCCATGTGCGAGGCAATGGTATCTACCATACGGCCAGGCTCATCAATACTGGAAATCGAGGTGACTACCTCCGGGGGAATTTTCTTGCTTAATTGCACGTATTGATCAAACTGAGACATGAGTGATCTCAGTAAACCCTTGCCTTGTTTTTCCGGTATCTCCTCGGCATGGATTGTTGTGATTTCACCCTGGTAATAACCGTTTTCGAGCCACACAGCTTTTATCCTGGCCCTGTTCACACCCTCCACCAGCACCTTGACTGTACCATCTGGCAAACGGATCAACTGCAGAATTGTTGCCACGGTACCTATATCGAAAATATCTTCCGGGCCGGGGTCGTCGTTGGCAGGGTTCTTCTGTGCTACCAGAAGCACTTGCTTGTTGGCTGACATACCCGCTTCCAGAGCTTTGATCGACTTCGGTCTGCCAACAAACAATGGCTGTACAATCTGGGGATAAACAACAACATCACGCAGGGGTAACAGCGGAAGTTCGCTCTTCCCGATTGTTTCATTACCTGCATCACTGACTTCTGGATTCTGGCCCATAAAACATGCCTCGGTGCGTTTAATGTGGAACCAGTTCTTGTGTTCAAAACCGGTCATGGCATAGGTGGGGCCATGGGACAGTATTTTCAAGCTTGACCCAGGCTGAAAAGAGCTAACGACAGCATTTCTTCTCTTGGTTTCAGTCTTCTTTGCCTGCTCTGGAGGCTGATTGCTCAATATTCTCATACATCAACAGCGGTTCGGATTCTCCGCTGATTACAGCTGCATCAATGACCACCTTGGCAACATTGCTCATCGATGGAATACGATACATGGTATCAAGCAATACACCCTCCAGAATTGAGCGCAATCCCCGGGCACCCGTTTTGCGTTCCTTCGCCTTGCGGGCAACAGCCACCAGAGCATCATCGCGGAATTGAATTTCCACGTTCTCCATTTCAAAGAGCTTGGTATATTGTTTGAGCAGGGAGTTTCTGGGCTCACGCATGATCCTGACCAGCGCATCAAGATCGAGTTCATCCAGCGTGGCTATCATTGGCAAGCGGCCAACAAACTCTGGAATCAAACCATATTTGACCAGATCCTCCGGCTCAACATTACGCAGGATCTCGCCGACATGTTTATCTGATTGCTTGCTGCGCACCTCAGCACCAAAACCAATCCCGCTTTTTTCGGAGCGGTCACGTATCACTTTATCCAGGCCAGCAAAGGCGCCACCACAAATAAACAGGATATTCGAGGTATCTACCTGCAAAAATTCCTGCTGGGGGTGTTTCCTGCCTCCTTGTGGAGGTACCGATGCCACTGTCCCCTCGATCAGCTTCAACAGCGCCTGCTGCACCCCTTCCCCAGACACATCACGGGTAATGGAAGGGTTGTCAGACTTGCGGGAAATTTTGTCAATTTCATCAATATAGACGATGCCTACCTGCGCTTTTTCGACATCATAATCGCATTTTTGCAATAGCTTCTGGATAATGTTCTCAACGTCTTCACCCACATAGCCAGCCTCGGTAAGCGTGGTTGCATCGGCGATGGTAAAGGGGACATCAAGCAGACGGGCCAGAGTCTCGGCAAGCAGTGTTTTCCCGGTGCCAGTAGGACCGATCATCAGGATATTGCTTTTACCCAGTTCAACCCCATCAGCAGTGTGTTCATAATTCAGACGTTTGTAATGATTGTACACAGCCACTGAAAGTACTTTCTTGGCATTTTCCTGACCAATGACATACTCATCCAGGGTCAGCTTGATTTCTTCAGGAGTCGGGAGTTTCTTGCTGCCGGACGAATTGTCCTTTTCCTGAATTTCCTCACGAATAATGTCATTGCATAAATCGACACATTCATCGCAAACAAATACGGAAGGCCCCGCAATGAGCTTGCGCACCTCATGTTGGCTTTTGCCACAGAATGAACAGTAGAGCAACTTACCACTGTCTTCACCCTTGCCGTAGCGCTCGTCAGACATCAAACTACCTCGTGTATCCTAGCTGGCAACCAGTTGCCTGCCACAGAGAATATTTCATTAGCTTGGCCAAAAATCAAGCCAAAATACGACTTTCTGACCAGCAATCAGGTTTTTTCAACAGCTGTTCGGGGTGAAATCACCTTGTCCACCAAACCATAGGCAACCCCTTCTTCCGCTGTCATGAAACGGTCTCGCTCGGTGTCAATTGCTATCTGTTCCATGCTTTTGCCGGTGTGAGCGGCCATGATCTTGTTCAACTCATGGCGCAGCTTGATGATCTCATTGGCCTGAATTTCTATATCAGCAGCCTGACCTCTGGTTCCCCCACTGGGCTGATGAATCATCATCCGCGAATGCGGCAGAGCAAAACGCTTGCCTTTTGTCCCCCCTGCCAGCAGAAATGCGCCCATGCTGGCCGCCTGCCCTATGCACATGGTGCTGACATCAGGCTGAATGAACTGCATGGTGTCATATATTGATAAGCCTGCCGTTACTGATCCACCAGGCGAGTTGATATACAGATGAATATCCTTATCCGGGTTTTCAGACTCCAGAAACAATAATTGCGCCACCACCAGATTAGCCATTTGATCTTCAACTTCACCCACCATAAAGATCACCCGATCTTTCAACAGGCGTGAATAAATGTCATAGGCTCTTTCGCCGCGGGCAGTCTGCTCAACGACTACCGGCACCAGACTGGCTTGAATAGAATCCTGCATATTCGACATGATTTCCGTCCGTAAATTACTTGTCAGCCTTGGCTGTTTGTGGACTATCCTGCTTGATCAGCTCATCGTAACTGACTTTCTTTTCCTTCACCTGGGCCTGCGTCAATATCAGATCAAAAGCCTGGTCTTCCAGCGCTGCTGATTGCACACTGTTGAGTTGCTCCTGGTTTCCATAATACCAGTTGACGACCTCATCGGGTGATTCATAGGTAGAGGCCAATTCCTCGATCATGCTGCGCACCTTGGCAGGGTCTGCTTTCAATTTGTTTTGCTTGATGACCTCACCCAGAATCAGGCCCAGAGTGACCCTGCGTTCTGCCTGTTCCCGAAACAGCTCATCCGGAAGCAGCGACGAGTCGAGCTGCTGCCCTCCAAATTGCTGCAGTGCCTGCTGGCGCAAGGTATCGATTTCCGATGCGACCAGGCTGGCTGGAACATCAATCTTGTTCTGTTTGATTAACGACTCGATTACGCGGTTCTTTAATTTTGTCCGGCTTGCATTCTTCAGCTCCCGGGCCATGTTTTCGGCAACTTCCTTGCGAAAAGCTTCTTCGCCTCCGGTCTCAATACCAAAAACAGCGAAAAATTCCTCATTCAGCTCCGGCAAAACCGGGGCCGCCACCTTGTTGATGGTCACCTGGAACTGAACAGCTTTTCCAGCCACTTCCCTGTTATGGTAATCCTCAGGAAAATTCAGATCCAGGCTGACAGTTTCACCGCTTTTTTTCTTCAACAATCCCTTTTCGAAGCCAGGAATCATCCGCTCCGAGCCAAGAATCAAATTACTGCCCTGAGCAGAGCCGCCCTGAAACTCCTCTCCATCGATCAGGCCCACGTAGTCAATCGTCAGCATGTCTCCCTTTTTCGCTTGACGCTTGACCTCATCCCAGGTCTGACGCTGCTCGCGCAGGGTTTCAATCATCTTGTCCACATTTTCATCAGTAACTTCAGCCAGCAGCTTTTCTACTTTGATTTTGCTGAAATCCGCCAATTCAACCTCAGGATAAACTTCAAAAATCGCAATAAACTCAAGATCCTTGCCTTCATCCACAGTCTTGGCTTCTATTTTTGGTTGACCTGCCGGCTTCAGTTTTTCCTGGTTGATGGCATCGTAATAACTTTTACTCATCACCTCACCGAGTACTTCCTGGCGCACACCCCGGCCAAAGCGTTTTCGGATTACGCTCATGGGTATCTTGCCTTTGCGAAAACCGTTGATCTTGACGGTTTTTGCAGCTTCCTGCAGCCTGGCTGTTACTGCATTTTCAATTTCAATGGCAGGAACACCTATGGTCATTCGACGTTCAAGACCAGAAGTTGATTCTATGGAAACTTGCATGAATTATCCTCACAACGCCGGAAATGGGATTAGTCCAACCGGCCAATAGCTATTTAGACGGAGCACAGAGAAGCGGATCGTTCAAGCTTCAAGCATATCAATGGCTTAACGATCCTTGCCTGGATTTCAAAGGGCGAGATTGTCCCATAACGGCCTTTTTTATTCAATAAATAATCTTGTCGCGAGCGCCATCGTGCCTTATCCTCGCTGACTTTCAGTAGATGGAGCTGCAATGACAGAAAAATGGCCAGCACCGGCGTCTGTTTCCATTTCTGAAGCCATTGACAATCCACCCCTGCCTCTTGGTTTGATCCTCGCTGGTGGCCTTGGTTCGCGCATGGGCACACCCCACAAGCCTCTGCTCAAGCTGGCCGGGCAAACAATCCTGCAACATATTATCGATAATGCACACCTTCAGACCAAGGGATTGATTTTAAATGTGAATCAGGATCCGGCTTTATTCAGCACCTATGGGTTACCACTTCTGACTGATGAGCCTGAGCTGATGGCCGGTCCCTTGCGAGGCATCTATTCCGCCCTGAAATTGATAAACCAAACTTATCATCTCACAAGGAAACCGCCCCTGCTCGCCTGCTTCCCCGGCGATACCCCCTGGTTTCCGGGTAACATCGTTGTGCTTATGCAGGAGGCCATCCGCTCCAACAACACCGAAATAGCCTGGCTACAGACCGATGGTCAGACACAGCCTCTGTTTTCGCTCTGGTCACCGACTCTTGAACAACCATTGCTTGAGGCTCTACAGGCAGGCGAATTCAGCCCCAGGCGATTTATTGAAACCCGCAAGCATTCCCTTGTTGTCCTGCAAGGGCTGCCTCCCCATCAGTTTTACAATATCAATGACCGGGAGAGCTTGCGACTTGCCGGCAGTCTTTTCGCCTCTGCCTGTGATCCGGGCTTGATCAAAAAATAATTATTTTTGATGTCCTTCTATAACCCTCTATCCGCAAAGGTTTTTTAAAGTGGACAGATCAGCTAAGTGCTCGAGCGGAATATTGATCGGACAGAAAAATAATCACTTTAACTTTATCTTTTAACTTATTGATAATTAATCTTATAAATTTTATAAATTATTCTAAAAAATAAGCTAAGCACTTAAAATAACAGTTTTTTCTATATACACAGAAAAGGTGTCAAAAGACACAGGAGCGTATGACATGGCACAATTTTTGCGCCCTTCTCAGACTTCATTTCCAGACTTATCTTGAATGCACTCGTTAGCCCGGGTTTACCACCTGATCCGTTCAGGACTGAAACTTCAGGGTAAGCCCGGGCTAACGGAGACCAGATACAATCCGTTTCTGCGCTACGAGGATATTATAATGACAAACCTCCGCCTGGAAGATGCCCCTGGGAATGCCGACTTTGAACGCAGTTCCAGATTTTTCTATGACAGCAATGATGGACTCTGGTATTTCCGCACTCGAGAAGGCAAAGATATCGGACCTTTTCGCTATCAGAATGAAGCTGAGGCCATGCTTCAACAATTCGTTCTTGGTTTGATACAGGCCAGCAAACCTGTGCCAGGCACGCACAAACTGCATTTCCGGCTCAGCAGCAAATATCAGCCATCAAGCAATACAAGCCACGGCAGTTGGTAGATCTGATTTTCTACTGATTACTTGTGCTGAATTACTGCCGCCCCGTCGCCAATTTATTGGCTCACCCGCAGCTTGACGTAAAAGATGCGATCGGGTTTGAGCAAATATCTGCCCGGCTTCACTTATCCAGAAAAAATGCCCCTGTCTGCCAAGCCTGCGCAAAAAACAATCCGGCAGTTTCTCTGCAAGCATTTCGCTGCAATGCACAGAAACGACCTGATCAAGGCTGCCATGCCAGATATGAACGGGTATTTTGATATTTTCTGGCTGAAGATGCGCTGAATCAAGGCTCAGACTGGTATCGCTGGCAACACCACGACAACCTTGCCTGAATGCTTCTCGCTGATCATGCAGCAAAAAGGCAATGATGTCCGGTTGCGACAGGAGGGACTGGTCAGCACGACATAAGGTATCGCTGAAACGTGCCAAATAGGTCTCGGCAGTAAACCTGGAAAAATGGCAACGTATCCAGAGCAATGAAATCAGGGTATGGCGAATGACACACTGTCGCAACCGGAAGAGCAAGGATCGACAGGCCGCCTGCAAGGGCACTGGCGCCAGCAAGACCAGAATGCTGATATTTTCCGGATGACTGCGCGCCAAACTCAAGGCAAAGGGCGCACCACCGGCAAGCGCCAAAATCCCGTATCGCTCCAACTTCAAACAGACCATCAACTGCAGCACATCCTCCGCAAAATCTTCAAGTGACATACCTGGATGCGGATCAGACCTGCCAAGACCTGGCCTGTCTACAGCGATAATACGAAATCCGGATTCTTTTGCCTGTTGGTGCAGCAAACTTGCTTCAATTCGTGAGCTGCCATGGCTGTGAAAATAAACCAGGGGATAAGCCCTGTCATCTCCATACTCTTCCCAGGCAAGATGCCTGCCATCCTTGAGAGTCATGACTCCGGGAACCTCTGCTCTTACCGGCAAGGATTCCCTAAGCGTGTTGGCAGCGTTGACCATGACAGCAGTCCTTGATCATCCAATGAAGTATCGGCATAATAAGTGGGAATATTTCCCACGTCAATATTTTACTTATGTGTTTTGCCCAATTTGCCCATATTTTCCCGTTTCCAAACGCCTGTTTTTCATTAAAACTGTGGGCTTGAATTCCATCAATAGCTATACTGGCCAGCAATGAACGATCATATGCAACAGCTCCCCAATCAGCCGCCTGCTGTTCTGCTCAGGGCCATTCGCAAACTGTTGCGACCCTTGGTCAAATTGCTCCTCTCCTATCAAATTACCTACCCGGCATTGATTGGCATGTTGAAATCTGTCTATATAGAAGTCGCCGAGGAAGATTTTCAGATGCACGGAAAACGTTCATCTGACAGCCGGATCAACCTGCTTACCGGGGTTCATCGCAAGGATGTCAAACGCTTACGCCAACAATCATCTGAACAAGCTGAGATCCCACAGAATATTTCCATCGGCTCACAACTCATAGGATACTGGCTGGGAAGCAAGGAATTTCTTGATGATCATGGCAGACCTCGCGCACTGGCTGTGAGCAGCAGCGACCAGGAACTACCCGGTTTCGATGAACTCGTGAAACAGGTCTGCCGGCAAGATATAAGACCCAGAGTGATTCTTGATGAATGGCTGCATCTGGGTATTGCAAAACTCGACCAGTCAGGCAAAGTGATTCTGAACAAAGAAGGCTTTATCCCGGAACAAGGCTTTGATGAAAAAGTATTCTTTTTTGGCAAGAATTTGCATGATCATCTGGCCACAGGCACAGATAACCTCCTGGGGAAAAAACCTCCACGCTTTGATCGCAGCGTCTATTATGACAGGCTCAGCCAGGATTCCGTGCTTGTGTTGGCAAGCCTCGCAGAGGAAACTGGCATGCAGGCCTTGCGCAAAATGAATGAAGCTGCCCTGCATTTGCAAAAAGATGATGAAACCTCCGGCCTCCAGGAAGCGTATTATCGAATGAATTTTGGCATCTTCAATTACAATACTGCCTATATACCCGACGAAAAATCCTCTGAACCGGGAATACAGGACGAGAATCGATCCAAGGGCGATCAACATGCCTAAAATCATTATTTCTGCACGCAATTACCCGTTCTCATTGTTGCTGGGAGGATTGCTGTTTGCCTTGACCCTGTTCCTTACAACTCAAAGCATAGGTAAGGTCAATGGGGCTGGCGGGGAAGATGAAGGCAGCGGACTTGGAGGCACAGGAAAATCCGGAGAATTTGGCGGCAGCGGGCTGGGCGGAACCGGTGCTCCAGATCCATTTTTCGGACTCAATGAAGATCTTGAACGAGCCCGACAAGAGTTGGATCAGGCCAGAGAAGAGTTAAAACCTCTGACAAGCCCTGCTTGGGCCCTGGACCGCATCATTCAGCTGGATAGAATTCATGAGCAGACAAGTTCATTGGCTGAAATCCCGCCAACTCCAGACAACGGTATCAACGACTCTACTCAGGTCAATCTGAACAGGCTTCCTGGCGCTGAAAACATACCCTCAAATTCTCCAACAATAAAAATCGAGGTAGCTTTGCCTGACCCGGTACCAAGCCCTGCCCAACTGCATGAAATGCTGAGCGTGGAACCCCCAATCCAAGCCGATGAAGCCAAACCAGAGCAAAGTGTCGAGCTAAGCTCGAGCACAGACAGCCCAGCAACAGATCAGACCCAAAATCAGGAAACGACAGCTGAACCCATATTACTTGATAGCACAGCACCTGAAACCAACCTGGCAGAAAGCGGTGTCAACGTGAATGAATCTTCAACAAATGAGCGTTTGCAGGCGCCCGAACGTATTCAGCGGCCAGAGTTACCTCCACTTCAACGCATCCGCCCTACTATAGACCGCAGTGCAATAGTACCCGCCCGCCCCCAACCCATGCGTATCTAAGCCACACAAAACAGACGGGCGATTTATCGCTCACCAGCGATAATTGAGCTGCACACCAGCTGCCCGATCCGCACTATCGGAGGTAAACCCCTCGATGATATAGGTCATAAACGACCATCGTGGCAGCGGGCTCCAACTCAGGAATGGAACCAGTTCATGAGTCTCATTTGAGCTTATCGAAGCTGCCTCGCGGTAATCGTAAATCAAACCTATACTTAGCTGCCCAGGAATATTTGCAGAAACCCACGATGAGGCCAAAGGCCGTTGCAAGCCCAGGGAACCCCAAACGGTATCTTCAAGCTCGGCAAACAAATCGGAATCACCCCGTTTTCTATATCCCAAAGTAGCGAACAGCGTCGTTTGGCCCAACAATTGGTAGGCATCAAGCTGCAGACCATAATCGTATTCCCCTGTACCAAGCCCTTTCTTTTCGTCTGCAGTAGGCAATTTGATTTCAGCAGTGACATCCAGATAAGGTCCTTTGTCAAACAAGGCTGGAAATTGATAGCTGACTCCAAGCAGGATATCGCCCACACCACTCGCTGAGACAGTCTGCTCAGCCACTCCGGTTTCAGTAACATCATCATTCCTGCCGACACCACCGGTATTGACCAGCACGTTGCCTGTTCCAGTGATTCGCAAATGCGGTACTGTTGCCTTGAATCGCCAATTATTGCGGGTGTAATCGTAAGACAGAGGGACATAGAACAAGCGGGTATCTTCCTCCTGATCATAATCGCCTTTGCTGTAAAAGCCACCCAGGGTCAAATTGTGCTCTTGCGCCGATACCTCCAGCGCAAGCAGCGGTATGATCAGCAAGGGCAGAACCCGCTTATGGCCAACTCTCTGGAGTAAACTCTTCACGGCTTACCCAGTCAGCAGACAAGAAAAGGATTCATGAATCATCTTCTGGCTTCAACTCCAGCGAGGCTGAATTCAGGCAATAACGCAAACCAGTTGGTGCCGGACCATCATCAAAGACATGGCCAAGATGAGCAGAGCAACCCGCACAAACCACCTCGTTTCGAATCATGCCATGGCTGGTATCGATTTCGGTGCGCACATTGTCACTATCAACAGGGGCATAAAAACTCGGCCATCCGGTGCCTGAATCATATTTTGTGTTGGCTGAAAACAAGGCAAGGTCACAGACAACGCAATGGTAAATCCCTGCCAGGCTGCAATTCCAATACTTACCGGTGAAAGCGGGTTCAGTGCCTTTTTCATAGACTATGTGTCGGGTTTCCGGATCAAGATCTTTCATCAGGGGCTCCTTGGATACTTCGCTTTCATTTTCCGAACATCAGTTTACAATACGCCGCACCATATCACTATTGGCACACAACATTGACCCACATAAATTGATCTGGCAAGCACAGGCGGTAACAGGGAAAAGTAATGAAAAACATCAAGCAATCTGACAAATTAGCCAGAGTCTGCTACGACATCCGCGGTCCTGTACTTGAGGAGGCCAAGCGGTTGGAAGAGGAAGGACATCGCATCCTCAAACTGAATATAGGCAACCCTGCTCCGTTTGGCTTCGAAGCTCCAGAGGAAATAATTCAGGATGTCATCCTGAACCTGCCAAATGCCCAGGGCTACTGCGATTCCAAGGGTCTGTTTTCGGCCAGAAAAGCCATTATGCAGGAATGCCAGAAACTGGAAATTGCTCATGTTGAAATCGATGATATCTATCTGGGCAACGGTGTCAGTGAACTGATCGTCATGGCCATGCAGGCCTTGCTCAACAACGGGGATGAAGTACTGGTGCCTGCTCCGGATTATCCTTTATGGACAGCAGCAGTCAGCCTGGCTGGTGGTAATCCGGTGCATTACCTTTGTGATGAACAGGCAGACTGGTTTCCTGATATCGCTGATATCAAAAGCAGGATCACCCCCCGCACCAAGGCAATCGTCATCATCAATCCCAATAATCCTACCGGGGCTGTCTACAGCGAGCCTGTGTTGAGAGACATAGTGGCACTGGCAAAAAAACACGGACTGCTTATCTTTGCCGACGAAATCTACAGCAAGATACTGTATGACGATGCTGTGCATATTCCAATAGCATCGCTTGATGACGAGGTGTTCGTCGTCACCTTCAATGGTTTATCCAAAGCCTATCGCCTGGCCGGATTCAGAACCGGCTGGATGATTCTCAGTGGCGCCAAGGAGAGAGCAAAAAACTATATTGAAGGGCTGGAAATACTGTCCAATATGCGCCTGTGCGCCAATGTGCCGGCGCAATTTGCCGTGCAAACCGCACTGGGTGGGTATCAGAGCATCAATGAGTTGATTTTGCCTGGCGGCCGTTTGCGGGAGCAACGCGATGCCTGTTGGGATATGTTGACCCAGATTCGCGGAGTGAGTTGTGTCAAGCCGCGCGGGGCTATCTATATGTTTCCAAAACTTGATGCCACGATTTACCCGATCAAGAGCGACGTCCGCTTTGTACTGGACTTGCTGGAGCGGGAAAAAATACTGGTTGTTCAAGGGACAGGCTTCAATATCAAGGACACCCAGCACTTCCGGCTGGTATTCCTGCCACGTGTGGATGAACTGGAACAGGCCATGCAAAAACTTGCACGATTCCTCAGTAAATGGACAGCCTGAAACGGTGCAACTGCCCATTATCAGGCATGCAGGAATTCATGGCGCCTGGCCAAATGGGCACGCATATCGTCAAACTGCCGCTCACCCTGCCCGCTTGCCACTGCAAGCTTGAACTCCCTGCTGAGTGCCGGCAATGGAAAGGCGGCAATTAACGCTGCCACACTTTCCTGGTTCATTCCATACAGGCTCTTGCGAGATAGCGTCCTGACCGGTATGGTCATGACATCAAGCGCAGCAGCATCGGCCAGCCCAAGATCAGCCTGAAAGCCAAAAAACTGAACGAATGAGCGGTAATTTGCCAGGCTGGCTGCCAGTTTGGCCTGAATACTGTAACCCGCAATATGGGGTGTGGCGATATCTACCCGCGCACACAGATCAGGATCAACTCGAGGTTCGTTTTCCCAGACATCGAAAACGGTACGAATACTTCTCTTTTTCTTCAGGAATTCAATCAACGCCCGAGTGTCTACCACCTCACCTCTTGAGGCATTGATCAGCACCGCATCGTCCTGAAGCATGTCCAGGGTTTCGTGGTTCAGTAAATGCCAGGTTGGATGGGGGACAGTGCGGGTCAGTGGTGTATGCAGACTGACAATATCCGCTGTCAGTACGGTTTGCAGATCAGACAGCTCCACACCCATTGCTTGCAGGGACTCCTGTTGCTCTCGCGTCAGGAAAGGGTCTGTTACCACACAAGGAAAACCGATTTGCCGGCAAAGTTGTGCCAGGCGTCCGCCTACCTGGCCAGCACCAACGATACCAACAGTTGGCTTTGCCTTGTCAAAAAGTGCCATATGTTTCAGACTGGCCAGAGCAGTCAGTACATATTCCAGCACGGCATTGGCGTTGCAGCCGGCAGCATCATGAACGGCAATACCTGCCTGCCGCAGCCACTCCATATCCAGGTGATCAGTGCCGCTGGTAGCCGTGGCGACAAAACGGACGCGGGAGTGTTCGAGCAAGGCCCTGTCCACTCGCGTAATGGAGCGAACCAGCAAGGCATCAGCGTCGCGCACATCCGCTGCACTTATTTGACGACCAGGTAGTGTGATCAATTCCCCAAAAGCGGAAAAATAACTGTCAACTGCCACAATGCCTTCATCAGCAACAATGCGCATCAACTGGATTTCTTCTTGATCAGGTAATGAAATTTGTCATCCTGCCGGGAGCTTGAAATCAATTCGTGCCCCAGAAACGTGCAGAATTTGGGTACATCCCGCTGTGTCGAAGGGTCTGTCGCGACCAGGGAAAGTAACTTACCTGCCTGCATGCTGCGTATGGCATTGTGCAACATCATGACAGGTTCCGGACAAAACAAGTCGCAGGCATCCAGAACAACATCGGCCTCCCTCTCTTTTTCATCATGCATTGTCATCACCCGATATTGATGCACTCAAGGCGCGCCAGGGGATCTGCCTCACGCTGCAGATCACGAAATGGAAACAAACTGGTATCTGCCAATTGTGAGGGTGCCACATGCGCAATACTGCGAAAAATGTTATCAATCCTGCCTGGGTGCTGCTTTTCCCAGTCCCGCAGCATGGCTTTTATATTCTGTCGCTGCATATTGTCCTGACTACCACAGAGATTGCAGGGGATGATGGGAAATTGTCGCAATCTGGCATAACGGCTGATTTCCCATTCACTGCAATAAGCCAACGGTCTGATCAGAATATTCTGCTTGTCATCACTGAGCAGTTTGGGTGGCATCGCCTTCAGGGTGCCTCCAAAAAACATATTCAGAAACAGGGTCTCAACGATGTCATCCCGATGATGTCCGAGGGCAACCTTGTTGGCACCAATCTGGCGGGCATAACTGTAAAGATTGCCGCGCCGCAGACGCGAACACAGGCTGCAATAGGTTTTCCCTTCTGGCGTCTTGTCCTTGACTATTGAAAAGGTATTTTCCTCGATGATGTGATAATCGACACCAATAGCCTGCAGATAATCAGGTAGCACGTGTTGTGGAAAACCTGGCTGTTTCTGATCGAGGTTGACTGCCTTGATACGAAAATCAATGGGAGCATGTCGCTGCAAATTCAACAGAATATCCAGCAGAGTATAGGAGTCCTTGCCACCCGACAGGCAAACCATGACCAGATCACCCGCTTCAATCATATTGAAATCCGCTATGGCTCTGCCCACATCACGCCGCAGGTTTTTCCGACTGCGGTTCAGCACTAATTGATCATCCCTGTTTTCGCGTTCCAGATGCTCTTTTTGCATACTCTGCTCATTATTCTCTGCGGGATTCATGGATAGAATTTTTCCTGCGCGGCGGCCATCGCCCGCAAGCCAGCAGTAACTTGATACAACGGCCCCAACTCGGCATACCGATCAGCCAGGGTACAAAATTCTTCCGCTCCCATCGAATCGATATAACGCAGGGCACCACCACGAAAACGCGGAAAACCCAAACCCAGTACCAGGCCCATATCAGCTTCAATGGCTGTATCGATAATTCCATCCTCAAGACAACGTACAGTTTCCAGGCACATGGCCACCATCAGGCGCTCGACTATCTCCCGGTCATGGATCTGACGCTGAGCCGTCTGTATTGTCTGGATATTGCTGATGATGGAGTCGTCAAGCATTTTTTGCAGCCGTCCATTTTCATCAGTCTGGTATCGATAAAACCCGCGGCCATTCTTCTGACCATAACTGCCTTGTTCATGCAAAAAGTCGATAACCGTGTGAAATTCATAGCGCATCCGATCCGGGAATCCTTCTGCCATCACCTTCATGGCATGTGCTGCCGTATCAATACCCACTACATCCAGCAAATAGGCGGGCCCCATCGGCCAGCCGAAAGCCTCCATGACCCGGTCCACATCGCGGAAATCAGCGCCATCCCGGATCAACATTGCAAAGGCGCCAAAATAGGGGAACAGTATGCGATTAACCAGGAAACCGGGGCAGTCATTGACAACAATCGGGGTTTTACCCATTTTCTGGGCATAGGCTACTGTAGTCGCAATTGTCTGCTCGCTGCTTTTATCACCACGAATCACCTCCACCAAAGGCATGAGTGCAACCGGGTTGAAAAAATGCATGCCGCAAAAATTCTGTGGCTGCTGCAGCGCCCTGGCCAGCAAACTGATGGAAATGGTAGAGGTATTCGAGGTCAGCACGGCTGTCGGCTTCAAGGTTTGCTCAACTTCAGCCAATACTTTATTTTTGACATTCACATTTTCAATCACCGCTTCCACGACGACATCTGCACTGGAAAAATCCGTGTATTCCAATGTCGGGGCAATGGAATCCAGAATCTTTTGCCTCTCGGCTGCACTGATCTGCCCTTTCTTGAGCAGCCGCGCCGAATGCTTTTCAGCTTCATCCATACCCAGGTCCAGACCCTGCTGGGCAATATCCTTCATCAGGATAGGAGTACCGGTGAGCGCTGATTGATAAGCAATACCGCCCCCCATGATACCTGCACCAATGACTGCGGCTCTGGCAACCGGATGCGCCTGTGAAGCTACTTTTTTGGCTGTTCTCTTTAAATATTGTTCGCTTAAAAAAAGCTGCACAAGATTGCCCGCCACCGGGGTATGTGCCAATTGCACGAAGGCTTTGTGTTCATGCTGCAGCGCTTCTGCCCGGCCGCAAGCAAGGGCGGCACAAATGGCATCAACGGCAATGACCGGTGCAGGATAATGTACCCTGCCTGCTTTGAAGGCAGCGGATTTAACATTGGCAATCTGTGGTTCCGTTGCCTCTTCCCGGGCAAGCGGATCTTTCTTGCGCTGGCGCAAGGCCAGATAATCAATGCTTCCCGCCAGACACTCATCGAGCATTGCAGTGGCAGATTCCTGCAGGATGTCAGCCGCCACCACCGCATCCAGTGCCCCACTGGAAAGAGCCTGGTCGGCAGCAAGCTGGCGTCCACTGATGATCCAATCACAGGCAGTCTCAAGTCCCAGCAGGCGAGTAGCCCGGACAGTGCCGCCAAACCCAGGACAAATACCCAGCTTGACCTCAGGAAAACCCAATACTGCTTTTTCACTGCCCAGGCGCAAGTCGGTAGCCAGACATAATTCCAGACCACCTCCCAGGGCCATGCCATCAATCACGGAAATACTGGGTACAGGCAAATCTTCCAGGGCATTGAAAACCGCATTGGTTTGTTCACACCAGGCCAACAGTTCTTTTTCAGGTAGTTTGAAGAGTTGTGTAAACTCGCTGATATCCGCACCGACCACAAAACTGCTTTTGCCACTGACACACATCAGGGCTTTGGCCTGGCTGGTGGCAACCGCCGTGACAGCTGCCTGCAACTCATTCAGCATCAGCTGATTGAATACATTGACAGCCGCTTGTGGCAGGTTCAATGTCAACTGTGCAATGCCTGAATCCAGTAATTCGACCTGTATGGCCTTGCCCTGATAAATAACTGCCGGTGACGTCATCGTGTAAACCCTTGTCTGTTTTCCAAACCCGTGGATAATCGCGCATTATAAAGAAACTTGACCAGCAAGACATCCGGAACCCGTGATGAACCCAATTGACACCTCGACATGCCCTCTGCTTGCGCGTCTGTTACTTGTTGTCCTGACCTGGCTGTCAGGTTCGCTTCTTGCCCAGGAAACTTTTAGCCAGGAAACGTTTAACCAGGAAACCCCAGCCCAGGAAAACCATGCGGTAATCCTGCTATATCACCATATCGCCCACGATACACCTGCTGCCACCAGCACCACACCAGAGCAATTCGCAGCCCATATGCAGTATCTGGCAGATAATGAATTCACCGTCTGGAGGCTGGATAAACTATTACAGCATTTACGCAACGCAGAGCCGGTTCCGGATAAAACAGTTGCCATTACCTTCGACGATGGGTATCTGTCAATTTTTGATACCGCCTACCCCCTTTTACAGGCATTGGGTTTCCCGTTTACCGTTTTTATCAATACCCAACCGATCAATGCATCGCAAACTGGTTATATGAGCTGGGCGCAAGTGCAGCAGATGACTGAGAACGGCGTCATGATTGCCAATCATATGGTCAATCATCCCCATATGATCGATGCCATGGAGGGCGAATCGGCAAGTATGCATCTACAGAGAATGCGCGCGGAAATGCTGCAGGCGGAGGCAGAGATCGCTGCCCAGACGGGGCAATCCCACCGTATTCTTGCCTACCCTTACGGGGAATATGACCCTGATATAAAGCAGATGCTGGCAGCAGCTGGCTTTATCGGCATAGCCCAGAATTCAGGCGCCATCTCTGCCAATTCTGATTTTCTGGCACTGCCCCGATTCCCGCTGGCAGGCATTTATGCCGACATGGCTGGCATGCGCACCAAATCTGCCACCCTGGCCTTCCATGTGTTGGATCAACAACCAGAAAGCCCTCTCACAGACAGTCGCAACCCGGCCGTAATCCTGCAGTTTGCTCCCGGAAACTTCAATCCCGACCAGTTGGCCTGCTATGCGGGCGGTGCAACCCTGGAGATTGAATGGCTGGACAGGGATGGATTGAAATTCAGGATACAGCCGCAGCAGCAGTTCAATAGCCGACGTTGGGGTTACAACTGTACGGCGCCGGCCCGGAACAGCAATCGTTTTTACTGGTATTCCAAATTCTGGACGCGCTCAACACCGGAAAACCGGGATTGAACAAGGCTATGGTTATTCTGGCCTTCAGTCATTGTCATATCGCTGCAGGCGATTGATTCTGATGAGTTCCTGCAATTCATTGACATAGACATGCCTGCGCTCGGAATACTGCATCAGACCGTAAGCCAGTACCATGGCATCCAGCTCGGTATCGCGTTCACGCATCTGCCGGCGCAGCTCACGAAAATAACTGTAGGCCGCATTGGTATTGATATTCCGGAAATACGCCCGCACGGAGGCAGCAATGGAACTGAATGCCCTGACTTCATGTTCCGCATCCAGGGCTCGACGCTCGGGCACCAGACCACAACCTTCGTCATAACACCACTGACCAAAGATATTATTCCCTTCCTTGGCAAACCGGGAAGTTCCCCAGGCTGATTCACTGGCGGCCTGGGCCAGAACCAGGGAAGGCGGAATATTATCCACTCGCACGCTCAGTTCGGATAACAACTCCTTGTTGTTCATGGACTCCACATCAAGGCGATATTCAACTGCAATGCGCTGTAGTTGAATTTGTTCGCTGGGACTCAGTTCCGTGCCATCGTTGGTGATGGCCAGCAAGGTGTCCACCTGCATCCGGGTATCGTTGATGCGTTCATTCTCGGCTTGTGCGTAATCGATCAGGAAACTGAAAAAAGCCTGTTTTTTCTCCTCGATATCTTCATATCTATCAAAATCAGGCAAGGGCTCTGGAACCGGTGTTTCCGGAACAAGCGCAACAGGCACCACTGTTTCCGGAGTTTCATCTGCAAAAAAACTGACCACCAGAATCAAGACCGACACCGCAAACAAGGCACTCAAGCCAGCGGCGGATAATCTGACCCAAAATGGTGCTCTGCTGTCAAAGCATCTTTTCAGCATCAATATCAGTCCTGGAACCACCCCTGCACTGAGGGGATTCAGGTATCTGGTGACCCGCATCTTGCCATTCCTCGGGGGTGTAGGTATGCAGTGCCAAAGCATGAACACCGCTGTTCAATTGCTCGGACAACAAAGCATAGATTCGTTGATGGCGTTTGACCGCAGACAGGCCATTGAAGACTTCACTGACAACAGTGATGCGGAAATGTGACTCTGTCGCCGGGCCGGCATGCTGGTGACTTTCATTGCATACCTCCATGAATAAAGGCATCAGGGCATCACCAAGCTTGTTTTCCATGCTTTGCTGCGTTTTCATTGAACCTCGTTGTTGCTCTCATCGATGCAGGGCTGCTGACCAGCCCGCAAACACAAAATATTAGCCTGAAAACCGACAAGACCAGTTTAAAGGCAGGCCTAAGCTCAAGTTTGCAGGTATAATACCGCGTTTTCTGCAGCACAAGGTATCTCTACGGCATGACAATCTCCTGGTACCCGGGCCACATGCACAAGGCTAACAAGGAAATGGCCAGGGTTGTCAAGGAAGTTGATATCCTGATCGAAATCCTGGATGCCCGCATGCCGCATGCCAGCAGCAACCCGATGCTGCAGAAACTGCGCAAGGACAAACCCTGTCTGCACATCCTCAACAAGGCGGATCTTGCCGAGCCGGCAATTACTGCACAGTGGCAGCAGGCTCTGGCCAGCACACCCAGGGACCGTGCCCTGATCAACAGCAAGGACATGAAGCTGCAGGCAGCAGACATAATCAAACAATGCCAGCAGCTGGCCCAAATGGCCGGTCTGCGCAAACCACGCAAACAGGCCATGATCATCGGTATTCCCAATGTGGGCAAATCCACGCTGATGAACCAGATCGCAGGCCGCAAGATAGCACGCACCGGCAATGAGCCTGCCATCACCAAATCCCAGCAACGTATCAGACTGGGTGATGACTGGTACCTGGTCGACACACCGGGGGTGCTCTGGCCAAAGTTTGCCGATCAGGATACCGCGTATCGTTTGGCCTGTGCCGGGGCCATCCGCAATACCGCCATGGAGTTCGAAGAGGTGGCCCTGTTCGCTGCCGAGTTTCTGCTGCGGGATTTTCCGCATCGCCTGAGCAAATTCTATGCCCTGGAGAGTCTGCCCGCTCAGCCTGAAGAGTTGCTGGAGTGCATTGCTCGCAAACGCGGTTTTCTCCGCAACGGCAATGTCGATTGGCACCGCATAGCCGAGCTTGTACTGCATGATTTTCGTGCCGGCAGGCTGGGGCCAATGAGCCTGGAACGACCAATAATCGAATCACCAACCGAATCACCAACCCCTGAGTAATTGAACAGAGTATCATGCCCGAGAATGAACAATTCCTGAGCGGTCAACGCTGGCTCAGTGAAACCGAACCTGAACTGGGTCTGGGTGAAATCATCGCCACAGATCACCGCAGTATCACTGTTGCCTTCAGGGCCAGCGCCGAAGAACGCTGCTATGCCCGGCACAGTGCGCCCTTGAATCGTATTCTTTTTAGCGCAGGTGATATCGTCCATGATCGTCAGCAGCGTCCTCTGCAGGTGCAGCAGATGGCCTTGCGCAATGGCCTGGCTTTTTATCTGGTGATTGCCGACGGCGAGACCGAAACACAGGTATTGCCAGAAACCGAACTCAGCGATCTGCTGATACTGGACCAACCTGCCGATCGCCTGCTCAGCGGCCAGACCGACAGCCATGCCTGGTTTCGCTTGAAGAAAAATACCCTCCACCAAATGGCCCGGGTCGGGCAGTCACCCATTTTGGGCTTGTGCAGTGCACGCACCGAATTGATACCCCATCAACTTTATATAGCCAGTGAGGTTGCCGGTCGATATTGTCCCAGGGTCATGCTGGCCGACGAGGTGGGCCTTGGCAAGACGATAGAAGCCGGTCTGATTCTTCAGCAACAATTGGCCAATGGCCTGAGCCAGCGTGCCTTGATCATTGTCCCGGAGCCTTTGTTGCATCAGTGGCTGGTGGAAATGTGGCGCCGTTTCAATCTTCATTTCAGCCTGTACGACCAACAGCGTTACGCGGCAATCACGCAGGAACATACAGATAACCCGTTTCTGGATGAACAGTTGGTGCTGACCAGTCTCGGCCTGCTGGTCGAACATCCGGAGATATTCGAACAGGCCTGCGCTGGCGAATGGGACTTGTGCATTGTTGATGAAGCACATCACCTGAGTCCGCAGATCAACCCTGCTGGCGACAGCGACTATCAGCACCTGCTGCGCCTGGCCAATGCCTGTGGTGGCATGTTGCTGTTGACCGCAACCCCCGAACAACTGGGCAGGGAACGGCATTTTTCCCTGTTGCATTTGCTGGACCCACAGCGCTTCAACGATTTCACCAGTTTCCAACAGGAACAGAGCGGGTATCAGGCCCTGGTCCGGGAAATCGAACTGGCTGCTCAGGATCCGCTTCGCAGAAGTGAATTGCTGGACCGACATGGCACCGGCAGAATCCTGTTCCGCAATACACGGCGGGCACTGACAGGCTTTCCTGAACGCAGGCTTCATGCCTGGCCATTGCCTGCCGCCGACTTTCCTGACAGGCCACTAACCACACAACTCAAGAATCACCCCAAGATACAATGGCTGCTGAACTTTCTGCGTACCAATCCGCACGAAAAGGTATTGCTGATCTGTGCCCAGGAAGAACTCGCCATTGCCCTGGAGCAACACCTGCGTATCCGTGAGGGTATTCGCAGCAGTGTCTTTTATCGCGGCATGGGTCTGTTGGAGCGCGACCGGGCTGCCGCCTACTTTGCCACCTCAAATCCAGACAGTGCACGCATCATGGTGTGTTCCGAAATAGGCAGCGAAGGTCGCAATTTCCAGTTCTGCAGGCATCTGATTCTGTTTGATCTGCCGCGCAACCCTGACCTGCTGGAACAACGTATCGGCCGACTGGATCGCATTGGGCAACAACATACCATCAATATACATGTCCCTTATTTGCAGGGTGGCGCAGAAGCCCTGTTGTTTCGCTGGTACCACGAAGTTCTGCAGGCCTTTACCGAAATCGCACCTGCCGCCTGGGAAGCCAGTATGCAGTACCAGCATCAACTCGATCATTTCATGCAGCAGCCCCAGGGCCAGAACGCCGATGAGATCGATCATTTCCTGTTAACAGCCAGGACAACAGCACAGGCTATTCAGCAACGCATTGAACAAGGCAAGGATCGGCTGTTGGAAATGAACTCATTCGATGCCAGCAAAGCTGCAACTGTGATTGAGCAAATTCAGGCATTTGAACAAGATCAGACACCAGCCCCCTTATTGGCTGAAATATTTGACAATTTCGGCATTAGCCTGGAAGCCAATCAAGACGGTAGCGTTCTGATTCAACCCGGCGAGGAAATGTTCCTGCCTGCCTTTCCAGGTTTGCCCGACACGGGTATGGAGATTACCTTTTCGCGACAGCAGGCCTTGCAACGTGAAGATCTGCAATTCTTGCACTGGTTGCACCCACTGGTACGCAATGCCATGGATCTGGTCATGGACAGCCATCTTGGACGCGCTGCAGTCAGTGTGCTGAATCCTGGCGAAGCAATCCAGGATGACGAAGCATTGACCCTGCTGATCAGCGAGATGCAACGCGCCGAGTTTGTCATCGAGGCCCTGTATCGACCAGTTATCTCTGCACCAGCACAATTGCAGATCCAGCGCTATCTGCCGGCCCATTGTTATCATCTGGTGGTGGCCAATACGGACAAGGGGCCTGCAGTTCTGCCTCAACTGCAACAAAAACCAGAGCTTCTGGATACAAATATCTATCAGGCGCAGCTGCAGTATCTGGACCGCAACGATGCCCTCAAGCTGATACGACGCAAACAAAAAGGCATTACCCGGGCACTGAAAACCACCCGGCAAATGGCACGGCTGGCCCTGCAAAACTCTGTTACCATGGCAGCGGAAAAAATGCTTGAGCAACAGACAGGAGAGATTCGTCGCCTGCTTGCATTGCAGCAGCGCAACCCCAATGTCCGGGAATCAGAAATCGAATTTCTGAAGTCACAGACACGACAACTGCATGAATGTATGCAGCAAGCCAGCGTGGAACTGGCGGCCGTGCATGTTATCTTCAACAGGAGAAGTACAGAATGACACAGACTGCAGCTTTTGAGCATCTGCGCAGCGAACCCATAGCCTCTTTGAACATCACCCTGGAGGAATACCGTCACCGGGTGACCGGAGCGCAGTATTTCCATCTGGCCAATACCAACCCTGAAAACGTATTCCTGGTAGCCTTGCGTACTGTACCCATGGATTCACGGGGGGTAGCCCATATCCTGGAACACACGGCGCTGTGTGGCAGCCGCAAATTCCCGGTTCGTGACCCCTTCTTCATGATGATCAGACGCTCCTTGAATACTTTCATGAATGCCTTCACCAGCAGTGACTGGACCGCCTACCCGTTTGCCAGCAAGAATCGCAAGGATTTCGACAACCTGATGGAAGTCTACCTGGATGCGGTATTCTTCTCCCGACTGCATGAACTTGACTTTGCCCAGGAAGGCCATCGTCTGGAGTTTACCGAAACCGAGAATCCTGACAGCGAACTGCAGTTCAAGGGTGTTGTTTTCAATGAAATGAAAGGAGCCATGAGTTCCACGAACTCGATTTTATGGCAAACCCTGAGCCGCTACCTGTTTCCCACCACCACTTATCATTACAACAGCGGTGGAGAACCGGAAGATATCCCTGATCTGACTTATGCCCAGCTCAAGCATTTTTACGAGACCCACTACCATCCCAGTAATGCCATCTTCATGACCTGTGGGGATATACCAGCCAGTGAGCACATGGCTCGTTTTGAAGAACTGGCATTAAAGGAATTCAAGCATCTCGACGTTCATATTGCCGTCCAGGATGAAAAACGCTACCTGGCCCCGGTCAAGATTCAGGAATTCTATCCTTTGGAAGAAACCGACACCAGGGACAAGACTCACATTGTGCTGGCATGGTTGTTGGGGAAAAGCACTGATCCGGTCGATATGTTCGAAGCACATTTACTGACCTCAGTGCTGCTGGACAACAGTGCCAGCCCATTGATGGCAGCACTGGAAGGCAGTGAGCTGGGCAAGTCTCCCTCTCCCCTGTGTGGACTGGAAGACAGTAATCGGGAAATGAGTTTTATCTGTGGGCTGGAAGACTGCGCCAGCGACAGCACTGCGGCAGTTGAAGAACTGGTTGGGAAAACGCTGCAGGGTTTGGCAGAACAAGGTGTTCCCCAGGAGCAACTGGAAGCGGCATTGCATCAATTGGAACTGGGCCAGCGCGAGATTTCCGGAGACTCCTATCCCTATGGCCTGCAACTGATACTGACCGGGCTTTCCACTGCCATCCATCGCGGCGATCCGGTCAGTGTGCTCAATATCGATCCGATATTGGCCCGACTGCGGGAACAGATACGCGATCCAGCCTTTTTCCCGCAGCTGGTCCGCAAGCACCTGCTCGACAATCAACACCATCTGGTCCTGACCATGCAGCCTGACCCCGATCTGGCCAAACGCCAGTTGCAGGCAGAGGTCGATCGCTTGCGTGCAATTCGTGATCAGCTCAGTGCAGAGCAGAAACAACAGATTATTCTGCGCAGCAAGGCATTGGCTGCCCGGCAGGAAATGGCCGATGATCCAGCTTGCCTGCCCAAGGTTGGCCTGGAGGATATCCCCAAGACACTACCAGAGTTGCAGGCAGTCACCGGCACAATAGCCACCGAAAAACCAGCCCAGACCACTCCTTTCAGTTTTTATGCCCAAGGGACCAATGGCCTTTGTTACCAGCAAATTGTTGTGGAACTGCCCAGGCTGTCCGATGAGCTGCTGACTTTGTTGCCACTGTATACCAGTTGTCTGACCGAGTTTGGTGTTGGCAATAAATCCTATCAGGAGGTCCAGACCTGGCAATCGCGCATCAGTGGCGGGCTGAATTGCTATGCTTCGGTTCGCAGCGCTGCAGACAACGAACAGGCCACCAAGGCCATACTGGTTCTTTCCAGCAAGGCACTGCAAAGCAATCAGGATGCCCTGAGCGAACTGCTGTTTGAAACCTTCCATCATGTCCGTTTTGATGAAAGCCGGCGTCTGCGTGAAATTGCCGACCAGATCAGGGCTCGTCAGGAAAGCAGCATTACCGGGCGTGGCCACAGCCTGGCCATGACTCTTGCCTGCAGCGGCTTCAGTCCGAGCGCAGCGCTGGGACACCGGTTCAATGGCCTGGAGGGTATCCGCGCCTTGAAAAATCTGGGTAAAACCCTTGCCCAGGAAGAAACCCTGCACCAGCTGCTTGACGGCTTCCGTCAGATTCATGAGCAAATCCTGCAGGCCCCACGCCAGTTCCTGCTGATAGCAGAGGGAAATAATCAGCAGGCACTGCTTGAGGGGCTGGAAACCCGCTGGCAACAAGCCAAGGCCATGCAGCGCCAGCAGCCGGCATTTGAACTGCCGACTACTCGCATGCCGGTTGCAGAATTATGGACCACCAATACCCAGGTCAATTTCTGTGCCCGCGCCTACCCGACAGTTCCTGCCAGCCACCCTGATCACGCCATTCTCTCTGTACTTGGCGGCTTTCTCCGCAATGGTTATCTGCACCGTACCATTCGTGAACAGGGTGGCGCCTATGGCGGTGGCGCTGACCAGGATGCCAATTCGGCTTCTTTCCGTTTTTATTCCTACCGGGACCCACGGCTTGAAGCCACTTTGCAGGACTATGACAACTCCATCGACTGGTTGCTCCACACCAGGCATGAATGGCGTCATGTGGAAGAAGCGATTCTGGGCGTAATCAGCGCCATGGATAAACCTTCCTCCCCTGCAGGGGAGGCCAAGCAGGATTTCTACAATCGCGTTTTCGGACACAGCCGTGAACAACGTATCGCTTTCAGGGAACGCGTACTGGCGGTGACAGCCGAGGATCTACAACGGGTTGCCGCGGATTACCTGCAAGCAAAGCATGCCAGCACGGGGGTGATCAGCAGCACAGGCAACGCAAAAACTGCCGAAACCCTGGGTCTGACCATGCAGAGCTTATAACTTGTTGTTTTTGTTTGAATTAAAAACGAAATAGCAAGCTTGTACGGGGGCTGGAAAAATATTTCCCCTTTTCCCACTGTTTTTTCCATTGCCCGGGGAACTAAATGGCAAGCCCGCAGTCTGAATAGGTGTAGGTAGATTGTAGACAAAATTGTGGGTTTTGTTTCATTTTATCTCTCCCTTGATAGTAGTACTTTAAAGCCCGACCATCCTTGGTTGGGCTTTTTTTATCCCTGCGTCATCTCAAAACTCAGAACAAAACCCTGCGCCACCAGCTGCGTTCCAGCTCCTGTCGGCATTGCCCAAGTTGCGCCTGGTAACGGGAAGCATTCGCCTGCACCTGGTTGGCTGTGGCAAGCAGCGTTGAATTACCCTCCCAGCTTCGACGGGCAAAACCAGCATTGCCTTCATGGTAAGCCAGGTAGAGGTTACGGGCATCATCACGGGCAATATTGTTGCGGCGGTAGCTGTTACTGTTATACCAGCCGATGAAATCGATAGCATCGGCAAAGCTGGAGCGTCTGGGCATGAATCCACCAACCTCCTGGACATATTCCTCCCAGGTCGAATCCAGCGCCTGGGCATAGCCAAAGGCACTGGAAGGCCGGCGCCATGGAATCACCCATAACAATCGGTTGCGCTCGGGCCGCGCTCGGGCCTGATAAGAAGATTCCTGCTGAATAAACGCCATGGCGACGGGGATCGGCACATTCCAGCGCTGCTCGGTGCGCTCCGCTGCCTTGAACCAGGAGCGACGTTCCTCAAACATGCTGCAGACATTACTGGTGCTGGCCGGCCTGCTGCTGGCGCAGGCCGTCAACATGGCAATCACCAGCAGATACCCAAACCTGTAACTCATTGCTTTTCACCTTGATGTCGTCATTCCAGCTCTTGCAACAAACGCAAGAACTGCTCTTCATCAATCACCTTTATACCCAACTCTTCCGCTTTATCCAGTTTTGAGCCAGCTCCTGGCCCGGCAACCACACAGTCCGTCTTTGTGGAAACACTGCCGGAAACCTTGGCCCCCAGCGCCTGCAGGCGTGCTTTGGCCTCATCCCGGGTCATCAACTGCAGAGTCCCGGTCAATACATACACCTGACCTTGCAAGGCACTTGATTGCTGCATGGCCTGGTGTTCAGTCCAATGCACCCCGGCAGCACGCAATCGCGCCATGACCTGCAGGTTATCTGCATTGGCAAAAAAGGCAAGTAGATGAGCCGCCACGACAGGACCTATGTCACTGACTTGCAACATGGCGGCCTCATCTGCCTGCATGATTGCTTCCAGGCTGCCAAAATGTGTGGCCAGAGCCAATGCCGTCGCCTCGCCCACTTCCCTGATACCCAATGCATAAAGAAAGCGCGCCAGGGTAGTGGTTTTGCTCTTTTCTATTGCAGTCAACAGATTATCGGCTGATTTGTCCCCCATGCGTTCAAGCGTGAGCAATTGCTGTTTGCTCAGTGCATAGATATCAGCCACATCATGCAGCATATTCTGATCGACGAGCTGTTCAATCAACTTCTCACCCAGTCCTTCTATATCCATGGCTGAGCGGGTACAAAAATGGCGCAGGCTTTCCTTGCGCTGGGCTGGGCAAATCAGATCTCCACTGCAGCGATAGAGAATATCCCCGTCTTTCTCTACTGGAGAATGACAGGCTGGACAGTTTGCTGGCATTTTAATGGCTTGCAACTCACTGTTCCGAGAATCCTTCGCTCCAGGTTCTTCGTCAATCAGAGAGTTGTCAGTCTGTGTGATGACACTGACTATCTTGGGGATCACATCACCGGCCCGACGCACGATGACACGATCACCTATATGCAAACCCAGACGGGCAATCTCCGCCATATTGTGCAAGGTGGCATTACTGACAGTCACCCCGCCGACAAATACCGGCTCCAGACGTGCCACTGGCGTGATGGTGCCGGTACGTCCCACCTGAAACTCAACATCCCGCACCACAGTTGACATTTCCTCAGCAGGAAACTTGTAGGCCATGGCCCAGCGTGGGGTACGTGCATTACTGCCCAGCTCCTGCTGCAGGCGCAAGTCATCGACCTTGATGACGGCGCCGTCGATCTCGTAATCCAGCTCTGCCCGCTTAGCCAGCAGGGCCTGGCAATAATCCAGGCAGGCACGAAAGCCACGTACTCGCGCCTGCTCAGGATTGACCTGAAACCCCCAGCGACGCAGATTGAGAAAGATTTCCGAAAGACTGCCCGGCCAGGGAATATCGTCACTGACAATTCCCGTACTGTAGACAAACATGCGCAGTGGACGTGTCGCCGCTACTTGCGGATCAAGCTGGCGCAGGGTCCCCGCTGCGGCATTGCGGGGATTGACGAAGACCTTGGCGTCCCCTTTTTTGCGAGCATCGGCATTGACTCTGGCAAACCCGGAACGCGACAGATAGATTTCTCCCCGCACCTCCAGACGCGACGGCAGGGCCAGACCACACTCCTCTTGTGTCGGCAAGCTCAGAGGTATATCGCGCACGGTGCGCACATTATGGGTGATGTCTTCACCACTGAGCCCATCGCCTCTGGTGGCACCACGAATCAACAATCCGTTTTCATAGAGCAGACTGACGGCAATTCCGTCAATCTTTGGTTCGCAGCTGTAATGGATTGCAGCATCGCTGTCGAGACGTTTTTGCACCCGTTTCTCGAAATCAAGCAACTCCTGTTCACTGAAAACCTTGGCCAGAGACATCATCGGCAGCTCGTGCTGCACCTGGACAAATGTGCTCAATGGCTTGTCGCCAACCCGTTGCGTTGGGGAGTCTGCGCTAATCAGTTCAGGATGTTGTGCCTCCAGAGCCTCAAGCCGGCTCAACAGGCGATCATAATCGGCATCGGGGATTTCCGGCGCATCGTATTGATGGTATCGGGAGTTATGATGATTGATCTGGCGCCGCAGGTGTTGCAGCTCCCGGACCACGTCCTGCTCGCTCATGCCGCCCATCTGCCTCATCCGTCACTGTCGGCTTTGTTTCAGTTGTTGCAACTCAAAGTCCCTGATCCGCTGGCGGTAATGCTCAATGGTCTGAGTGGTCAACACACTGCGATTGTCATCCTTCAGCTCACCATCCAGAGCCGTACTAATCTGTCGGGCTGATTCCAGCATCTGGTCGAAAGCCTGCATGTTGTTGATTACATTGGGTAGTGTCAGGAAAAAACAGAGACCGCTGGTGGCAAATTCATTGATCTGATTCAGATCAAAAACGCCCGGATTGAGGATATTGGCCACACTGAACAACACGGGCCCCTGCCCTTTGCTGTCCACATGCCGGTGGAAAATCGACATATCGCCAAAGCGCAAGCCACTGCCCAGCAACAGGGGTAACAGTTCATTGCCCCCAAATTGCTCGCCTTTGCGGGCCATCACATTGATGATCATGACCTCACTGTAATCGGGGGCTACATTATTGTTATCACGTGGGGCTGGTTCGGAGTCGATGGCCGCCTTGGCCTTGCGTTCGGGTGATTTCGTTGGTTTGCGATCGCTGGTTTTCTCTGCCTTGAAGCCTTGGCTGGTCTTTGCTCCTATCTCGACCAGATCATCGTCCTGCCACAATTTTTGTTGTCTTGCGGTAGAGGCTGATTCATCGGTGACCGGTTGCCTGCTTGACTGCCGCGAAGACTCCAGGGTATTCCCAGCTTGTTGAGGGGCATCGAACAATATGTCATCCGCATCAAAATCTGAAGTGTCCTGCACCTGCTCCGCTTCCACTGATGCTTTTTGCCGGTTGAGTTTGTTCAATTGAGTTCCTGCCCAGGACAACCATCGGCGGGAAAGTGAAAGCTGAGATCTGGCCGCCTCTCTGTCCAGCTGCTGTATTCGTTCCGGACGTTCATCAGCGAACAGCTCCTCATCCAGTGGGTCCGTAGCCGATATCCCTTGAGGTTCTGGTTCTGGTTCTGGTTCTGGTTCTGGCTCTGGCTCTGGCTCTGAGATCATTTGATAGTGTGAATCATTGATTTCTTCATTTTCCAGATCGGCATCCAGCTCCTCTTCCAGTGAACTGATCAGCTCTTCGGCATCCTGCTCCTCCTCTTCGTCTTCATGCGCTTCTTCATGTGTCTCTTCAGGTTCAGGTTCAGGTTCAGGCTCAGGTCGTACGTCAGACAAATCAGCTTGGGGCGCTGATATTTCGTTCGATTCAGGCATACTGATCGAATCGACGAGGACAGGAATATTATCTTCCTGACCCTGTTGATCTATCTCATCTGCCTGGCTCCCAGCGGGAGTGCGGCCTGGTTCCTGCGTAGATATTCCGGATGTCACAGCAACTTTATCAAGCTGTCCCTTCAGCAGCTTGCCATTGTCGCCATAGCGGGAATTCTGTTTTTGTACTGTGGCAAAGGAACGCTCGACCAGACGAGCCCCCCCATTGGGCAACTCGCGGAACTCGATTTCTTCAAGGTCATACTTGGGAATATTTTTTTCCAGGGCTATCTTCATCTGCCCTTTGCGCGAACGGATGGCAACATACAGGCCACGAAGAATTACCCCGAAAATGGCAAGAATCAATAACAAGATGACAAGTTCGCGCATGCCCATTTTTCAATAATTCTCTTTAAATTTATATTTTAATATATTGATTTAAAAGTAAATTACATGGCGGCAAGCTCAGCAGCCTCATCAATATCCACCGCCACGATACGCGACACACCCGGCTCATGCATGGTTACCCCCAGCAGTTGCCTGGCTGCCTCCATGGTCAACTTGTTATGGGTGATGAAGATAAACTGCACCGCATCCGACATCTCCTGCACCAGTCGGGCATAACGGCCCACGTTGGCATCATCCAATGGCGCATCGACCTCATCCAACATACAGAATGGCGAAGGATTCAGGCGAAAAATCGAGAATACCAGCGCAATCGCTGTCATCGCCTTTTCTCCACCGGACAACAGATGGATGGTGCTGTTACGCTTGCCTGGCGGGCGCGCCATGATGGCAACCCCCGTATCCAGCAAATCCTCGCCAGTCATATCAAGATAGGCATGGCCCCCACCAAACACCTTGGGGAACAGTTCCTGCAAGCCAGCATTGATCTTATCAAAGGTTTCCTTGAAACGGGTACGGGTTTCCTTGTCGATCTTGCGAATGGCATTTTCCAGTGTCTGCAAAGCCCTTTCCAGATCATCATTCTGGGAATCCAGATAGGTTTTACGCTCAGACTGTTGCCTGAACTCATCAATCGCAGCCAGATTGATGGCGCCCAGGCGTTGAATCCGCTGTGTTATCAACTCCAGTTCGCGTTCACAGCTGTCCAGATCAAAATCGTCGGGAAGATTGGCGAGCACGGTCTGCAAATCGAATTTATCATGCTGCAACTGCTCTTCCAGAGTACTGCGCTTGACCAGATCGCCTTCACATTTCAGGCGATTTTCCATCAACTGCTCCCGAATGCCAGCGGCTTCGCGTTCATGTTGGGCCCGTTGTTGCTCAAGTCGTCGTAAGGTGTGTTCATTGCCATCGGCCAACACCTTGGCGGCAGTAAGCCGGGTTTCCACTTCCAGACGTTGCTGCAAAAGGGTTTCAAGTTCCTGTTTGCGGGCTGACAAGGGGTCATTGGATTCAGCAAGTTGTCGTTGCAGGGAGTTGATCCGCTCTTGTGCACGTAGCACCTGGGCTGTCATCCGCTCCATGGTGTCCTGAACAGATTGCAACTGTGACTGCAGCAGTTGCTGACGCAAGGATAATTGGTGGGCTGAATCCTTGTCGTGGCGTGCCTTTTGACGTATCTGGTCAAGTTGCTGGCGCAACTCATCGCGTTGCTGCAATAACTCCTCACGACGTTCGGTATCCTGCTCCATGCTGTCCAGGGCAGTCTGCAGATTCAGACGTGCCTGGGCAATATTCTCTTCCTCCAGGGCCAGTTGCCTTTGCAACTCCTCCAATTCCCGCACTATCCGCTCACGGCGCAGCGTATTTTGTTCATCCCGACTGATATGGGCAGCCAGTTGGGACCTCAGCTCACTGCTTTCCTTGCTCAGCTGTGCTATCTGACGCTGAATTTCCTCACGCTGGGACTCGCTGTCACGCAGACGTTGGCGGCTCTGCGCCTGCTGCTCCAGCTTGACTTCTATATCCGCTTCCACCTGTTCCATCAGTTCCTGCAGACTGGAAATTTCGCCCTTGCGCTCGAGCATGCCTGCCTGTTCATCCGCAGTTTTGCGGATACGTATCCAGTTCGGCCCCAGCCAGATTCCTTGTCGGGTTACCAGTGATTCATGGGCAGCCAGTGTCGCGCGGTGCTGCAAGGCCTCTGTCAGTGTCTCCGCAACATATACCCCGACAAACAGATCAACACTTCCTGGCCAATCGGCATCAATCTTGCTGTGCAGCGGACTCAGTTTGCTGTTTGCGGCCGGTTCTGCCCTGTTCATGACATCGGCCTGCAGCGAGGTTTCCACCAGAGCAAGCGTGCCCTGGGGTAATTCCCGCAGCAATTCCGGGATATCCGTCACAGCTTCCAGACAAATCCCTTGCAAGGTATCACCCAGCACAGTCTCTACGGCAGTCTCCCATCCTGAACTGACCTGAAGTCTTTCGCCCAGGCGCGTTTGTGTATCCAGTTGCCGTGCGCTCAGCCAGGTATTGATAGCTTTGTTGTTGCGCCCCAGAGCAGCTTGCTGCAGTGCTTCGAGAGAGGAATACCTGCCTTTCAATGCATGCAATTCGCTGCGGGACGAATCCAGGTCGGCAGAGAGTTGCTGAGCAGTACTGCGTTCTGCCTCAAGCTGCTCCGCCAACAGCGTACTGCGTTCCTGGTGTTGCTCCAGCACTTCTTCCTGTTGGGAAAGCTCAAGGGACAACTGTTCAATCTCGAGCTGTCCCGGATTCTCACCCAGAGCCTTCAATTCTTCCTGCAGACGGGTACGCTGCTCGATGCCACGTTCGACAATACGCTCCAATTGCCTGATGCGGGATTGCTCCACTTCGGCCATCTGCCTGGGTTCTTCAGCACGACGACTGAATTCATCCCAGTTTTGTTGCCAGTCTTGCATACGTTCTTCGGCTTCTTCCTGCTGCAGATGAGAATCTTCTTCCTGCTGCAGAACCATTTCCAGCTCGGGGGTCAGCGTCTCAAGGTGTGATTTCAATCCTTCAGCCTGGAGTTTGTCCTTCTCAAGCTCGGTCCTGGCCTCAGCTTCGGACTCCTCGGTTTCCAGCAAATCACGCCGCAGTTGTACCATTCGCTCTTTATGGTGTTCGATGGATTGTTCCACCCGGGCAATATCGCTGCCCAGGGAATAAAACTGTCCCTGGATTGCATTGAGCTGCTCATTGAACTCGGCGTTGTCAATCAGATGCTTTTCAATATCCGCATCCACTTCGCGTTGTTGTGCAGCACAGGCCTCCATCTTTACTTCCAGCTCTTTGATCACCGTCTGCTTTTTGCTGACTTCTGCATCCAGAGCCCGCCAGCGTAAGGCATTGCCCTGGGCAATGAGGGTTCGCTCCTGTTGTTTGAATTCTCCATACTTTTCAGCCGCCTGTGCTTGCCTGTGCAGATGCTGCAACTGGCGCTCGAGCTCTTCCCTGATATCAGCCAGACGCTCCAGATTCTCGCGTGTGCGCTTGATCCGGTTTTCAGTATCGCGGCGACGTTCCTTGTATTTGGAAATGCCGGCGGCTTCCTCGATAAAAATGCGCAATTCTTCCGGCTTGGATTCAATCAGCCGGGACACCATGCCTTGTTCGATAATCGAGTAACTGCGGGGCCCGAGCCCGGTCCCCAGGAAAATATCGGTTATATCGCGGCGGCGACACTTGCTGCCATTGAGCATATAGGCAGATTCGCCATCACGGTTGACCTTGCGTTTGATCGAAATTTCGGCAAAACCGGCATATTCGCCCTTGATGCGGCTATCGGTATTGTCAAAAATCAACTCGATACTGGCCTGCCCCACGGGCTTTCTCCCGCCGGAGCCATTGAAAATGACATCGGTCATGTTCTCGCCACGCAGATTCTTGGCCGAACTTTCCCCCATTACCCAACGCACAGCATCTATGATGTTGGATTTGCCACAGCCGTTGGGGCCAACGATGGCGCAAAGATTACTGGGGAAGTTTACCGTGGTGGGATCCACAAAGGATTTGAATCCGGCGAGTTTGATACATTTCAAGCGCATGGAGAGGGCCCGGCTGCTAACGTTCCGATGTCTGTTATTAGGCCCGGAAGTTTAGCCGATCTGGAAAATAATCGCACATATAAATCATCCGCTGCGCTCAGTCTGTTCAGGCAAGATGATTTCCAGCGAGTGTCCTTTCTGCATGGCTATTTTCAGTAGTTCCTGGCGCAGGCTCTGCCTGGCCTCATCATTGCCATGCACTATGCGTATCTGACTGGGCCAGCGATGCATGCGGCGAACAAAATTCAACAAATCCTGTTGATCTGCATGCGCACTGTACCCACCGATGCTTTCCACCCGGGCCCGAATGCTGATGCGCCTGCCACCCAGTTCCACCCAGGGGGTTGGTGCGGCATCTTGCCCACCATGATCTCGACCACTTTCGTTGTTTCGACCACTGTGATTTCGACCACCATATTTCTGGATAATGTGCCCGGGAGTTCCCGGCGCCTGATAACCAACAAAAAGTACACAGTGCACCGGGTCTTCGAGCATGGCCTGCAGATAATTGACAATGCGGCCACCGGCGGCCATGCCACTGGCGGCGAGCACGACAGCCGGCTTGCGGGTACTGGCCAGATAGTTGACCGTACGCAGATGATCCTCGTGTGAATCGATGGTGATCAGACTGTCAAAATCCAGTGGGTGGCGCCCCAGACGCACGCGCTGCAAGGCTTCCCGATCCCAATAATGGCGCAGGGTTTTATACACCCCGGTAAAGCGTGCAGCCAATGGCGAATCCACGATGATTTGCAATTCGCGCAGACGTGACAATGGCTGACCTTCAGCCGCCCTGGCGGCATCATGGATAATGGATTCCAACTCATAAAGCAGTTCCTGGGTGCGCCCGATACTGAACGCTGGAATCATGACCGTACCTGCGTTCTCCAGGGCATGGTCGAGAGTCTGGCGCAGGCGCTCCCGGCGCTGCCGACGATTCTCATGGATGCGATCACCGTAGGTACTTTCGATTACCAAGGTATCGGCCCCATAAGGTGACCGGGGTGCTGGCAGCAAAGGCGCATACGGCGCACCCAGGTCACCGGAAAAAACTGTACGTTGCCTTAGCCATTGCGCTGTCTCGGATTGGCGGCTTTTTTGTTCCAGCTCCACATAAGCAGAACCCAGAATATGACCGGCACGCTGTAGCCGCAGCTGCAACTGCAAGCTGTCACTGAGCATGATGTCAGTCCATTGCTTATACTGGATGGGCCGCAGCAGCTTGCCGACAGCCTGCAGAAACCGATCTATCAGTTTTTTGTCCCGGGTAAACCCTATTTTCAGGGCATCTTCGATGACCAGAGGAATCAGATGCGCTGATGGCATGCTGCAATAGATCGGCCCCTGGTAGCCGGCCGCTATCAGATACGGCAGACGTCCGATATGATCGATATGCACATGAGTGATGATCAACGCACGCACACAACTGATATCAAAATGAATTTTGTGCTGTTCCAGTGAATCACCCAGCAGATCGGAGCCCTGAAACAGGCCACAATCGACCAGCACATGAAAATCCTCGCTGGCCAGGTAGCGATGGCAACTGCCAGTGACACCACTGGCTGCGCCATGATGCAGGAACTGGGGAAAGCGGGAATTAACCTGGGGGGAAGTATCGATAGGCATAATCACTCCTTGATTACGTTAAAATACCGCTTCGACTTATCTACACCTGATAAGCATCCATGGCATTGCGCAGCTCATAACTGCCCGTCACCAAGCAGGTAGCGGATGACATCAAGGGCATCTATCAGCAATGACGTGCCGGCAATCAACAGGTAAACATGGATGTATTTGCCATATAAAGTACCCAGATCAAACTGCCGACGCCGCAATAAAATCCACAGATACACCGGCGTCCAACCCAACAGATGGCCCAGACCCAGCAAGCGCACATAGCCCACCTGGGCAAATAACCATTCCAGAATCAGGGCAGCCACGAAAAAACTGCCCAGAATGGCAAAGGGCTCACCCCGAAAACGCCACCTGTCACCCTCCTTGTAAACCATGAATGCAATCGCAGCAAAATGGGAAACAACCAGTAACAGCACCCACACTTGTAGCCACATGGGTTCTGTCGCAATGGCTTCAGCCAGGGAAGCCGGCATGGCAGTCTCATTCATAATGATATCCTTCATTTTCACCAGTTATCAGGGTAGAAAAGCGAATGGGCAAGCGTTGATACCATAGCAGAATTCATTACGAAAACAAAAGAGAACGTCTGGGTTGCGACCAGCTGCTGGCCGCATGTGTACTGACAGAATGATGTATAATGCCCGTCCGTCGGAATTCAGCAAACAGGAGCTTACATGTCTACCAGACTCACTGCCGGTGCACGCTTTCGCAAGGCATTGCGCACCCACAAGCCTTTGCCAATAGTTGGCACCATCAATGCCTATAGCGCCATGCTTGCCGAACAGGCCGGGCATCATGCTATCTATCTGTCTGGCGGGGGCGTAGCCAATGCTTCCTATGGTTTGCCTGATCTCGGCATTACCAGCCTGAATGATGTGATCATCGACGTCGAACGCATCACCCATGCAAGTGAGCTGCCGCTGCTGGTGGATATTGATACTGGCTGGGGCGGCGCTTTCAATATCGCCCGCACCATCCAGTTGATGGAAAGAGCCGGCGCGGCAGCAGTTCATATTGAGGACCAGGTTTCGCAAAAACGTTGCGGCCACCGTCCCAACAAGGCAATAGTCAGCCGGGAAGAGATGGCAGATCGGGTCAAGGCTGCTGTTGATGCCCGCGTTGATGAGGATTTTGTCATCATGGCTCGCACTGACGCCCTGGCCGTGGAAGGCATGGACTCAGCCATCGAACGGGCAATTGCCTGCGTTGAGGCGGGTGCCGATGCCATTTTCCCGGAAGCCATGCTGAGCCTGGCGGATTACCAGCAATTTACTGCCGCGGTGCAGGTTCCGGTCCTGGCCAACATCACCGAATTTGGCAGCACCCCCTTATTCAATCAGGCAGAACTGAATTCAGTAGGCATTGCCATGGTCCTCTACCCATTGAGTGCATTCCGGGCCATGAGCAAGGCCGCCTTGAATGTGTATCGGAGCCTTGCTGAAAATGGCGACCAAAAGGCAGTATTGGAGACCATGCAGACGCGCAAGGAGTTGTATGAGGTGCTCGGCTACCACGCCTACGAACAAAAACTGGACGAATTATTCAATCGGAATCAGGAGTAAACCATGAGTACAGGCAAGAAACTGACAGGGGCCGGGTTGCGCGGCCAGGTAGCAGGCGAGACTGCACTTTGCACGGTAGGAAAAACAGGATCTGGACTCACCTATCGCGGTTATGACATCAATGTCCTGGCCGAGAAAGCCCGTTTTGAAGAAGTGGCGTTTCTGTTGCTCAAGGGACACCTGCCCACTCAACAGGAACTTAAGAAGTATGTCAGTAAAATCAAATCACTGCGCTCATTACCCAAAGCATTGAAAGAAGTGCTGGAGCGCATTCCTGCCAGCGCTCACCCCATGGATGTCATGCGCACTGGCTGCTCCATGCTGGGCAATCTGGAAACAGAGCACAGCTTTGCCGAACAGGATGATGCCATTGACCGTCTGCTGGCTCTATTGCCTGCGATTATCTGTTATTGGTACCGCTTCTCCCACGATGGTTTACGCATTGAGACCGACCTGGACGATGATTCCACCGGTGCCCATTTCCTGCACATGCTCTCTGGCCAAAAACCCAGGGAACTGTTCAGCCAGGTAATGAATGTCTCTCTGATTCTGTATGCCGAACATGAATTCAATGCCTCTACCTTTACGGCACGGGTTTGTGCCTCCACACTCTCCGACATGCACTCCTGCGTCACTGCTGCCATTGGCTCGCTGCGCGGCCCCTTGCACGGAGGAGCAAACGAGGCAGCGATGGCGATGATAGAGCAGTGGCAGAGCCCGGAAGAGGCTGAACGCGAAATCATGCAAATGCTCGAGCGCAAGGATAAGATCATGGGCTTCGGGCATGCAATTTACAGTGAATCAGACCCCCGCAATGTCATTATCAAGAAATGGTCGGAGAAACTGGCACGCGAAGTGGGTGATGAGGTGCTTTATCCGGTCTCGGTGCGCTGTGAGGAAGTCATGTGGCGTGAGAAAAAGCTGTTCTGCAATGCCGATTTTTTTCACGCCTCCGCCTATCACTTCATGGGAATTCCAACCAAACTGTTCACACCTATCTTTGTCATGTCACGCCTTACCGGCTGGGCGGCTCATATCAAGGAACAGCGGGCCAATAACCGCATCATCCGGCCCAGTGCAGATTATATCGGACCTGCCACTGCCGACTGGGTGGACATTGAAGCACGTCGTTAGCGCTCTGCCTGCGCCCATAAAAAGAGGCGGGAGCAGGATTGTTACCCTGCTCCCGCCAACCGGGTTGCCTGGGAAGCACATCTCAGCATCCCGGTCGCCTGCAATCCGTGCAGACTGACAAACACTTCCTTGCGTTCCACTCCAAGTAATAGACCACTTTGTCAATTTTTACCAATTTCAGCTACCATAGCCGCCTTGAATTTTCTAACTATCGTGTCTAACCCAAACTCCGGAAACTCTTATGTCAGCCAATGTGGAAATAAATGAAAGACCCGCTCCCGATCAGGAGCTGGTCGATATCGCTCGATATGTCAGCGAATATGAGATCACCTCGAATGAAGCCTATGACACCGCCCGCAACTGTCTCATGGACACCCTGGGCTGTGGCCTGCTGGCCTTGCGTTTCCCTGAATGTACCAAGCTGCTTGGACCTTTGGTCGAGGGCACGATAGTCCCCCATGGGGCCCGCGTTCCGGGCACTCAATTCCGTCTGGACCCGGTCAAGGCGGCCTGGGATATTGGCTGTACCATCCGCTGGCTGGATTATAATGACACCTGGCTTGCGGCTGAATGGGGCCATCCTTCTGATAACCTTGGCGCCATTCTGGCCGTTGCCGATTACCTGTCGCAGCGCAATATTGCTGCCGGCAAAGCGCCTCTGCTCATGCGCGATGTGCTCACTGCCATGATCAAGGCCCATGAGATTCAGGGCGTGCTGGCCCTGGAGAACAGCTTCAACCGCGTCGGCCTGTGTCATGTCCTGCTGGTTCGTGTCGCTTCTACCGCTGTCGTCACCCGGATGATGGGTGGGAGCCAGGAACAGGTCATCGATGCCTTGTCACAAGCCTGGGTGGATGGTTCCAGCCTGCGCACCTATCGACACTCTCCCAATGCCGGCCCGCGCAAATCCTGGGCTGCCGGCGATGCCACCTCCCGTGCCGTGCGGCTTGCCGATATCACTCTGCGTGGCGAAATCGGTTACCCCAGCGTACTGAGTGCGCCTACCTGGGGTTTTTATGATGTCTCCTTTAAAGGCAAGAAATTCAGTTTCCAACGCGATTACGGCAGTTATGTCATGGAGCAAATTCTGTTCAAAATTTCCTTCCCGGCAGAGTTTCATTCACAGACAGCAGCCGAAGCTGCCGTGCGCCTGCACCCGGAAGTCAAGGACCGCCTGGCAGATATCGAAAAAATCGTCATTCACACCCATGAATCAGCCATCCGGATCATCAGCAAATCCGGCCCACTCAATAACCCTGCCGATCGCGACCATTGCCTGCAATACATGACAGCAGTACCGTTGGCATTCGGCAATCTGCTTGCCGAAAATTATGAAAATGAATTCCATGCTACGCATCCCATCATCGATGAGTTGCGTGGGAAAATGGAGATTATTGAGGACCCGCGTTATACCCGGGAATATCTGGAAGCAGACAAGCGTTCCATAGCCAATGCCCTGCAGATATTCTTCAAGGATGGTTCGTCCACCGAAAAGCTGGAAGTAGAGTACCCAGTCGGGCATCGCCGACGTCGTGCTGAAGGTATTCCCCTGCTGGAGCAGAAATTCAGAAGCAATCTCAATACCCGTTTTCCGGCAGCCAGATCTGAGCAGATTTTTAATATCTGCAAGGACCAGAAAACCCTGGAGGCGATGCCTGTGAATGAGTTCATGGATTTATTGGTCATCTGAACGCGCTGATCCAGATTGCAAGAACCCTTGGCTGGTTCAGGCCAGGGTAAGCCATTAACAATGGTTTACCCTGGCCCTGACCTGAGAGAGGGGCGAATCAGTCGAGCATATGCACAAACAGGCCACTTTTGAGCTTGGGTTCGAACCAGGTGGATTTGGGCGGCATGACTTCTCCCGCATCGGCGATGCTCATCAGGCTTTGAATTGAGGTTGGGTACAAGGCAAAGGCCACTGCGCTGTCACCAGAATCCACCCTGCTTTTCAAGGCCTGTAAACCGCGGATACCACCTATGAAATCTATGCGCCGGTCACGACGCGGATCCCCTATGCCCAGAAAACGTGACAACAGATTGTCCTGCAAGATACTCACATCCAGACTCCTGACCGGGTCCGCTTCTGGCCAGGTCCCTGCAATGGGCTCCAGACAATACCATTGGCCATCGAGATACATGCCGAACTGCTGGGCATGTCCGGGTTTCGCACTGGCGGCATCTGCCACCTCTTTGACATTGAAAAATGCCTGTATCTTGCGCAGAAACTCATCGGTTTGCAGACCATTCAGATCCTTGACCGCGCGATTATAGTCCAGTATCTGCATTTGCTTATCCGGAAAAACAACCACCGAAAAGAAATTATAGGACTCCTCGCCGGTATGGGCGGGGTTGGCATCACGGCGCAGATTGCGCACACGTTGGGCAGCCGCAGACCGATGGTGGCCGTCAGCCACATACAGACAATCCAGTTTGTCGAATTCAGCCTGCAGTCTGGCGACCTGGCTTTGCCCGGACACCACCCACAAAATATGCTGATTACCGTCATCAGCTTTGAAATCGTAGTCTGGAGTAGCCTGGGTTATGTCTTCAATCAGGGTATCTATGGCTGGCTGCGCCCGATACGTCAGAAATACCGGGCCGACCTGGGCGCTCAGGGTGTTGATGTGATTGACGCGGTCATCTTCCTTGTCGGGTCGGGTAAACTCGTGTTTCTTGATCAGATTCCGGTCATAGGCTTCCACGGATGCCGCTGCCACCAATCCGGTCTGTTGATGACTTCCCATCACTTGTCTGTAGACATAAAAAGTCGGTTCCGGATCCCGCCGCATAATGCCTTTATCGATAAAAGCCTGCAGGTTCTCGGCTCCCTTCTGGTAAACCCTGGGATCGTAGGCATCAATAGCTGGATCAAGGTCAATTTCGGGCTTGTTGATGCGCAGAAAGCTGTATTCATTGCCAGTCGCCATCTCCAGAGCTTCTTCTCTGCTGAGCACATCATAGGGCGGAGCTGCGACCTGCCGGGCCAGATCCTGGCGTGGACGCAGGGCATTGAATGGTTTGATCAATCTCATTAATTCACCTTAACTTTTGTGTTTAACCATATGAATAAAAACATATTATTTAAAATAAACAAGCAAAGACTCCAATCAGAATCGCTTTCCCTGTACATACCGGGAGAGCGTCAGGCATTTCTGCTGCAGGCAGGCTAGGTATTATGAGCTAATGATTACCCTTTCTCCAGAGCTGCCTGATCTGCTCGGGGGTAAAGCCGCGGGAGAGGAAAAAACGTTCGAGCTTTTGCCGGTGTTTGGCTTCAGGGAGCATTTGGTCACGCCCTTCAGCATTCAGGGCATTCTCAGCTGAATTCCTGCCTGATTTGCGAATATACAGTGCTTCCAGCAGTTCAAGCCAATCAGGGTCAGATTCTTTCAGGTAGCTGGCAATATGAGCGTCTGATACCTGACAAGTGCGCAAATGATGCCGAATGGCAACAGGACCAAAACCGCGATTTCGACGATAGCGGACATAAGCCTCGGTGAAACGCTCGTCACTCAGCAAGCCGTCGATTTCAAGTTGATCAAGGGTTTTATCGAGGAGATTCCCGTCCGCTTCGGGGAAGCGCTTGCGCAGTTTGCTGCTCAACTCATATCGGCTGTGCTCACGCCGTGCCAAACTATCCATGGCGTGACGGCGGAGCATATTGGCAAGAGCCTGGGTAGATTCCTCGGACATATCATGTTTTCAGGCAGTCAAGTGGACCTGTGGCTAGGGAACCTGAATAAGCCTACTCGGTCTCATCGGCGATTTCTTCAACACTGAGCTCATCTGCTTGCAGTAATGTGTTATTACCGCCCAGCAATTGCGCACGTATCCTGTCTTCAAGCTCTTTGGCTATCTCTGGGTTCTCCTCCAGGAATACACCCACATTCTTCTTGCCCTGACCTATCTTTTCACCGTTATAGGCATACCAGGCGCCAGATTTCTCCAGCAGGTCGAGCTTTACACCCAGGTCGATGATCTCGCCCATGCGGTAAATACCGGTGCCATACATGATCTGGAACTCGGTCTGCCGGAATGGCGGTGCGACCTTGTTCTTGACGACCTTGACCCGGGTTTCGTTGCCAACAACCTCGTCTCCGTCCTTGATTGAGCCGATACGACGGATATCCAGCCGCACCGAGGAATAGAATTTGAGTGCATTGCCACCGGTAGTGGTTTCCGGTGAACCGAACATGACCCCGATTTTCATGCGGATCTGGTTGATGAAAATGACCAGCGTATTTGAATTCTTGATGTTCCCGGTCATCTTGCGCAAGGCTTGCGACATCAGGCGCGCCTGCAAACCCATGTGGCTGTCGCCCATATCCCCTTCAATCTCGGCCTTGGGCGTCAATGCAGCCACCGAGTCGATCACCACCACATCGACTGCACCGGAGCGGACAATCATATCGCAGATCTCCAGGGCCTGTTCACCCGTATCGGGCTGGCTGACCAGCAGGTTCTCGACATCCACACCCAGATTGCCGGCATAGATAGGGTCAAGCGCATGCTCGGCATCAATAAAGGCACAGGTGCCACCCTGCTTCTGACATTCCGCTATGACCTGCAGGGTCAGGGTTGTCTTGCCGGAGGACTCCGGGCCGTAGATTTCGACAATACGGCCCCGAGGCAGCCCCCCTATGCCCAAGGCGACATCCAGTCCCAATGAACCCGTGGAGATCGAGGGAATGGCCTCCCGGCCCTTGTCGCCCAGGCGCATCATCGACCCTTTGCCAAACTGGCGTTCGATTTGTGAGAGCGCTGCCGAAAGCGCCTTTTCCTTATTACCATCTTTCATCATGTCTGGATGCGCCATCATCGATGTCCTGTCTTGTGTTGAAACGGATTCATTACTTCATGTCCACTTTATTACGAGTCCACCACTTTGTTACGAGCCAAAATGGGTAGCACGAGCCCGTTATAATTCGCAGACTACTCTGTCAGGGGGTGACTCGGTGTAGATTGAAACAGAAAATTACTGTACATACAACCAGTATTTTATGAAACCTGCAATTCCTTACTGCTCAGTATTGACCAGTTCCACCAATCCCGCCAATGCAGCCTCTGTGCTTTGTGCGCGCACTTGCTGTCGTGTTCCTTCAAAATGGAATTTTCTGGCTTTACTGGCAATCAACTGTCCCTGGTGCTCTCGCTCCCAGGCCCAGCCAATCCAGACCGTACCAACCGGTTTGGCCGGACTGCCCCCGTCTGGCCCGGCAATTCCACTGACTGCCACACTGCAATTGGCCCCAGCCAGACTCAACACACCCTGGGCCATGGCCAGCACGGTCTCTTCGCTGACGGCACCAACGCCCCCTTCTTCGGCAAAATACGAAACCGGGACTGACAGTAACTGTTGCTTGATCTCATTGGAGTAGCTGACGATGCCACATTCAAACCAGGCTGAACTGCCTGGAATGGCAGTAATGGCGCTGGCAATACCGCCTCCGGTACAGGATTCCGCCGTGGCAACCTGCCATCCGCGTGCACTCAGGGCTGCACCCAGCTGGGCGGCAAGCGTATGAAAGGGTTCAGTGGACATTGCTGCAGTATAAAGGCGAACGGCCTGGGAATTCAAAAATTCCTGTGGTTTTTATTGCCGTGTTTTCAGTTTGCTAAGTGCTTGATTTTTTTATGCGCAGAACCGTCAGGGCTCAAGCCCTGACGGGCATCGATATATTGAATGGCCTCTGCAACCCGTTGTTCAACAACATGATAGATCCGGCCCAGCTCTTCGGAAGACTCATAAAAGCGGGCATCAACGATATGGCGCACATACCGGGCTGGCAGCTTATTGAGGGCAACGCAGGCGACATCTTCCAGATAATCGAGATCGCGGGCCTTGGGGGTGCCGGCAAGTTCGCGGGTAAGTACATCCAGAACCAGTGCTTCAAAATAATTGGTAATATTCATCATCTATACCGCAACTACCAAAGATAAATAAGTCTGCTGACGTGCTCATCAAAGGGTATAACGGCAAAAGTCACGGATTCTGCAGTGATTCTTTCAAAATGCCGGTTTTATGTTAATCTCGCCTGCCTGAAGCTGGCTGAGTCCAACCAGACTCAACGCAAGACAAACTGAACCGAGCGACATTGTTTCGCTCCAACCCTTTAAATACCAAGCTTTTACATAACTCTCAATGCCATCTCACCAACCCACAGCACAACACACCCCCATGATGCAGCAATTCCTGCGCATCAAGGCCCAGCACCCTGATGAGTTGTTGTTCTACCGGATGGGGGATTTCTATGAATTATTTTTCAGCGACGCCGAGATTGCCGCTGACATTCTGGATATCACGCTGACCAGCCGCGGGCAGTCGGCCGGCAAGCCGATTCCCATGTGTGGCATCCCCTATCATGCTGCCGATCGCTATCTGGCCAGATTGGTTGAGTGCGGGCGCTCGATTGCCATCTGTGAACAAATTGGTGATCCGGCAACCAGCAAGGGCCCGGTTGAACGTCAGGTGGTGCGGATCATCACTCCCGGCACCATCAGCGATGAAGCCCTGCTGCCCGAGCGCAGCGACAGTCTTCTTTTGGCCGTTACCGGCAGCCCAGCAGCGCACTACGGGCTGGCCTGGCTGGATATCAGCAGTGGTCGCTTTCTGCTGACGGAAACCGGGTCCACTGCTGAGCTGCTGGCCGAGATCGAACGGCTGCACCCTGCCGAAATCCTGCTCAATGACGAGCTGTCTTTGCCTGAGCTGGAAAAGCGTCACGGTACCCGGCGCCGTCCTTCCTGGGAATTTGACCGGGATAGCTGTGAACGCCTGTTGAACAAGCACTTCAAGACGCGTGATCTCGAAGGCTTTGGCTGTACTCATCTGCCGCTGGCCATACAGGCTGCAGGTTGTCTGCTGGCTTATGCCCAGGATACCCAGCGCTCGCAGTTACCCCATATCAACAGCCTGGGCGTGGAGCAACAGAGTGACAGCCTGATTCTGGACGCTGCCAGCCGCCGCAATCTGGAACTCGACCGCAATCTGGCTGGGGGTAGCGACAATACCTTGATGTCTGTCGTCGATAACACCAGCACTGCCATGGGCAGCCGTCTGTTGCGGCGCTGGTTGCATCGCCCCTTGCGCGACCGGCACACCCTGCAATTACGTCAGCAGACCGTCTCCAGTCTGTTGACGGCTTACGGCTTTGAACCCCTGCAGGCTCTCCTCCACAACATTGGTGACATGGAACGGATTCTTGGCCGGGTGGCCCTGCGTTCAGCCCGCCCGCGAGACCTGGCCCGCTTGCGTGACTCACTGCAGGTACTGCCGGCTCTGCAGACCCAGTTGCACAGCATCCAGCAAACCACAGAGACGCCGCACCTGATCAGTCTGAGCAAAGAGATTGCCGATTACCCGGACCTGGCCAGTCTGCTGTCAACTGCCATCATCACCAACCCTCCTGTGGTCATTCGCGAAGGGGGGGTCATTGCCAGCGGTTATGATGCGGAGCTGGATGAATTGCGTGGTCTGAGTGCCAATGCCGGGCAATACCTGGTTGATCTGGAGCTGCAGGAAAAACGGCGCACCGGATTGAGTTCATTGAAAGTGGGCTATAACCGGGTACATGGTTATTACATCGAACTCAGCGCAGGACAATCGGCCTCCGCACCGGCAGATTATATTCGCCGCCAGACCCTGAAGAATGCAGAACGCTTCATCACCCCTGAGCTGAAGAATTTCGAAGACAAGGTACTCAGTGCCAACAGCAAGTCCCTGGCCCGGGAAAAAGCCCTTTATGAAGAACTGCTGGAAACCCTGGCCGCACACTTGCAGGCCTTGCAGGCCAGTGCCGCGGCAATTGCCGAGCTGGATGTACTGGCCAATTTTGCCGAACGTGCCAACAGCCTGCAATGGAACCAGCCCGAGTTGTTGCCGCAGCCCGGTATAGAGATCAGGGAGGGACGTCATCCAGTGGTGGAGCAGGCACTGGAAAGCAGTTTTGTGGCCAATGATGTCGAGTTGGATACAGAGACGCGCATGTTGATCATTACCGGCCCGAATATGGGCGGAAAATCCACCTATATGCGCCAGACCGCCCTGATTGTCCTGATGGCATTTACCGGCAGCTTTGTTCCGGTCAGCAGTGCCCGCATTGGGCCCATCGACCGCATTTTTACCCGTATTGGTTCATCTGACGACCTGGCCGGTGGTCGCTCCACCTTCATGGTGGAAATGACTGAAACAGCCAATATCCTGCATAATGCCAGCGCCAGCAGCCTGGTCCTGATGGACGAGGTGGGCAGGGGCACCAGCACCTTTGACGGTCTGTCCCTGGCCTGGGCCAGCGCAGTGTACATTGCCGAAAAACTCCAGGCATTCACCCTGTTCGCCACACATTATTTTGAATTGACGGCGCTCCCGGAAAGCCTGGACAGCGTGAGCAATGTGCATCTGGATGCCGTAGAACATCAGGACGGCATAGTTTTTCTGCATGCCGTCAAGCCAGGACCTGCCAATCAGAGTTATGGCTTGCAGGTTGCGCAACTGGCGGGTATTCCAGGCCCAGTGATAGCCAGAGCCCGCGACAAGTTGCAGCAATTGGAAACGGGCGCCAATGCGGCGGCAAAAATCACACCCCAAACCCAGAATAACGGGCAGCCCTGGCAAAGCGATCTGTTTCAGGATCAGCCTGAACACCCGGTGCTCACCCAGCTGCGCACACTGAATCCGGACGAATTGAGCGCACGTCAGGCCCTGGAGCTGGTTTATCAAATACGGCAGAAACTGGAAAAATAAACGAAATCGGTAAATTGAGTTTTCACACCGAGCATAAAACTCTCTATAATTCGCCTCTTTAAGCAGCAGCTTATCTAGAACAACAGTACCTTACACAGTATCGTTACCCGCGCCGGGTTTTCCCGCCTGCCAATGGAACGAACTGCTTGGAGAGATCATGACATTTGTAGTTGGCGAAAATTGCATCAAGTGCAAACACACGGATTGCGTGGAAGTCTGCCCGGTAGACTGTTTTTATGAAGGGCCCAATTTCCTGGTGATCCATCCCGATGAATGTATCGATTGCGCCCTCTGCGAACCGGAATGCCCGGTCGATGCTATCTATGCAGAAGATGAGCTACCGGATGACCAGCAACAGTTTCTGGCATTGAATGCCGAACTGGCAGAGAAATGGCCCAATATTACCGAAATGAAACCAGCCCTGGAGGATGCCGAAGAGTGGGCAGGCAAGCCCGGCAAGCTGCAATATCTGGAAAAGGACTGGAAATAGCTGTTTCTGCCCGGAGTAAATTACACTGTCTTTATACTCCGGGCAGCCAAACCCGCACTCAATAAAGATCTTCCGCCGAGATACCCAGGCTCTGCGCTTGTGTCCGCAGCTGCTGCAGCGCTTCCAACTGAATCTGACGTACCCGCTCCCGGGTCAGACCCACGGCTTCACCCACTTCATCCAGAGTGCCGGCATCGTGTCCATGCAAGCCAAAGCGACGGCAAACAATCTCGTACTGACGTCTGGACAAGCTCTGCAGCCACTGTTTCAGCAGACCATCCCTGATCTCCTTCTGCAGTTGCTGAGCGGGTCCGCAGCTTGTTTCGTCAACCATGGCATCCATCGAATTGCTGCTTTGCTCCATACCCTCCAGAGCTACACTGGCTGCATCCTGAGCCAAGGTCTGCTCATGGTACATAAACAAGCGGCGGACTCTTTTCCCAGGCTTGCCCAGCAAGGTCTCAATTTCGGCAACCCGCGCCTCCCTGCCCTTCTTTTTCTTGATTTCATTACCAGCCCGCAAACAGGCATTCAACTCCTTGATGACATGAACCGGCAAACGGATCGTACGCGACTGATTCATTATCGCTCTTTCTATTGCCTGTTTTACCCACCAGGTTGCGTAGGTTGAAAAACGAAACCCCTTTCCCAGATCAAATTTTTCAACGGCACGAATCAGACCGATATTGCCTTCTTCAACCAGATCCAGCAAAGGCAGATTACGATTGCCGTAATGATGGGCAATCTTGACTACCAGGCGTAAGTTACGCTCAATCAACAGCTGTCTTCCCTGCTGGCACCCCTGCAGAATCCGGGCAGCAACCTGCCTCTCCTCGGCTGCCGTCAACAATTTCAGTTGACGAATATCATTCAGATAGAGATTGGTAATATCAATATTAATTTTTTCTGCCGGAAAACAATCATCCAAACTGGACTCTGAAGCAGATTCTTGTTGACAGGAAACACGTTGACGAGATGCGAAAGATGATAGATGTGGAACAACATTTTTCATTATGCCCTCCCTGGCATTAACAACAAACGTGAAATGAAATTAGCATTCCATTACGCGCATTGCAATATACTGTAAGTCAAAAATCGAACATTTATCGTGCCGGCAAATAACTGAGCGGGTTCACAGGCACACCATCGCGACGCACCTCAAAATGTAACACCGGCTCACCATTGTCATTGCGCCCTGACGAAGCAATCATGTCTCCTGCCTGTACCCGCATCCCTTCGGAAACCAACAGACTGCTGTTGTGCATATAGGCGCTGAGCAGGCTCGCACTGTGACGGATGATGACCAGTTCCCCTGCCCCTTGAATACTGCGTCCGGCAAATACCACCTCTCCCGCCGCGGCGGCATAGACCGGGTCACCTTCACGCGCCTGGATATCAACGCCCCGGCCGCGACCGCCTGTGCTGCCAAAAGCAGTAAGTACGCGCCCTGAACCGGGCCATTCCCAGGAAACTCCAGCGACCTCACGATTGGGCACGCTGGTACGGCGACGGTTCTCAAAAGCGGCCTGTGCACGTTGCCCCGCCGCTGTATTCGTCTCGCCTGCCGGCGAAGCCGGAATGGTCGGCACGGCACTGATGGCATTGTCAGAAAATCCCAGCTGATCCAGGTTGAGACGCTGATCTGGATAAATGGTATAGGGCGGCTGTAGATTATTGGCCAGGGCCAGGCGACGATAATCCACACCATACTGCCAGGCGATGGAGTACAGGGTTTCGCCACGGCTGACCCGGTGTACCGTTGGACCAGCAGCGTTGTCAGGCCCAGCCTGCCCGGCAGCATCCGCAATGGTATTGCGCTCTATGCCAGCACGGCTGATACCTCTTGGCGCGGCAGGGGCGATGATACTTACCGCATTTGTGTTTGTAGCAGGAGCACCTGTTGCGCGCGTGTCACCGGCATTTGCGGCCCGGCCGGTTCTGCTGACAGGTCCTGTACTACCCAAAGCTGCGCTGTTATCAATAATTCCGGAACTGCTGCTGGCTCCTCCTGAAGAAATAATCTGTGCGCTCGTTTGTGGCAGTCTGTCACCATCGTCGGTGACGGGAGCCTGATAACTGGAACAGGAGGTCATCAACAACACAAGGAGGCCGACGGTCAGGGTTTTTCCCGAAACTGACAAGTCTGTGTTGAATTTTCGTTTTGCCTTACTCATGCTGTCCATTTATCCCGGAGTCCAGACGTGGATTAATCAGTTTTTCAAAAAATATTATCAATGTAAAACCGGCCAGAGCCAGCAACAGAACCCAAATCAATTGCAGATCAGGACCGGCCCCCGACAGCAACTCTTGCGGCCACAATACATAAACCGAAGCCAGTAACATACCATTGAGAAAAGCATAAGTCTGCTGGCGGTAATAACGAAAGAGCAAGGCCAGCAGGTGCGAAAAACTCAACAAACCAAGAACGCATCCGGCGACAAAAACCAGCAACACATCCATTTGCAGGGTACGCAACGCTGCCAATATCTGTTCATAGACCCCCAGCAGCAATAGAATGAACGCACCGGATATTCCTGGCAGTATCATTGCACAGATAGCCACCAGACCGCTGAAAAAAATATAAACCAGGCTGCTGCTGCCGGCCAGAGGGTTAAGCAGTGCCAGCACCAGGGTGATGGCCATACCAGCAAGTAACAACACACTCTTTGGCCAGGTCCACAGGCCGATCTGCTTTTGCAGGAACCAGCTGGATGCCAGAATCAAGCCTATAAAAAAACCCATGATCAGAGCATGATGATTGGCCAGCAGATACAAAATTGCATTGGCCGCCAACAACAGGCTGCTGGCAATTCCCAGCAACAAGGTCAGCAGAAACCCTCCATTGACATGACGCCACCAGATAGCTGGACTCTGTTGCCATAGCAGAGGCAAACTGAGCGGGTTCAAGCGGCGCAGGGAATGGATGAGTTCTTCATATATGCCGCTGATCACGGCAATGGTGCCACCGGAGACTCCCGGTACCGTATCTGCCAGGCCCATGGCCATGCCCTTGAGCAATAGCAGCAACCTTGCCTGGCGCGAGACAGGTGCCGATACCTGAACCGAGGAGTGCGTCGGAGTAGCTTGCTCATCATTCATGATTCAGCTTACCAGTTGACCTGACAGCAAAGGGACGAATTTGACCTGTGCTATCACTTGACGATGATATTCATCAGCCCGGCGGGTGATCAGCAACAACTCCTGCCCCTGGCTGCCTCCAACCGGAATGATCAAGCGACCGTCTGGTGCCAGTTGTTCAAGCAACTCCGCTGGCACTTGCTGCGGGGCAGCAGCGGCAATGATTGCGTCAAAAGGCCCCTTGTCGGCCCAGCCCAGACTTCCATCGGCATGTTTGAACTCGATATTGCGTAATTTGAGCACGCCCAGATTACGACGTGCTTTCTCCAGCAAGGGCCGGATACGTTCCACGCTGTATACCTGCCCGACCAGCTGGGCAATCACTGCTGTCTGATAGCCGCAGCCGGTACCAATCTCCAGCACCTTCTCGGGTTTATGTCCCCCTGCCAAAACAGCTTCGGTCATGCGCGCAACCACATAAGGCTGGGAGATCGTCTGACTGTACCCTATGGGCAGGGCCACGTCTTCATAGGCCCGGTGCGACAAAGCCTCATCCAGAAACAGATGGCGGGGGGTATTGCGCATGATATCCAGCACCGCCCAATCCTTGATGCCCTGCTCCAGCAAACGGCCCACCATGCGTTCGCGGGTACGCTGAGAAGTCATGCCTATACCGGCCAGATTCGGGGTATTCACATTGTCGCTTCCTGTTCTGTATCTTGCCGGTATTGAAAAAGTTCACGCAGTACCGCAGTGGCATAGCCGCCCGGTGGCAAACTGAAACGTAGTATCAAATCTGCATTGGATTCTGTACTGCACTCCAGTCCCTGCACTGGCAGACACAGGCTGCGTCGATCCTGCTGCAAACCAAAGGCCTCAAGACCTCGACACAGATCAAGCAGTTCGCTGGCAACAGCTCTTTCCAGTTCCCCTGCCTGGAAGGAGCTCGCTGGCTCTCCCCGCCCCCACAGAGCGCCGGTCACGTGGATGTCGCCCTGTTCCAGCCGCAAGGTGAACCCGTCGTCCTGCTCTCCGCTTGCAAAGACACTGCGGCTACCCTGTAAATTCAGCACATCACCAGGCAACCAGGTTTGCCAGTTGGCTGCAGCCACACGGGCGTCGAGAATCCGGTTGAATATCGCCGCCCGTGCAGCCGAGAGCAAAATGCCACGTTGATAACGACTGCATTTCAAACGGCCCTCGAACAGGGCGCGTGCCCGTGACAGATTTTCTCCCGAGCGCCCAAACCGCTGTTCTCCGTAATAGTTTGGTACTCCCTTCTGGCTTATCCAATGCAGGCGCTGTTCCAACTCATGGTCCGGATCATGCACTCCGCGCAGGCGGATACTAAAGTGGTTGGCCTTGTGTGTACCCTGTCTCAATTTACGGTGGTTGAGACCATGAGCCAGGACTTCCAGCCCAGCTGCATTAAGGCCCAGCAAATCAGGCGTCAGCCTGCCCGGCAGACAAATGCTGAACCACTGGCTGCACACGCCCTGTTTGTCTTTCATGCCGGCATAACCGATATTTGTCTGGCTGACCTGAAAATACTGTGACAGACGCTCCAGCACATCCTTGCTGGTCAGTGCTGTCTTGCGCACCTGCACAAACAGATGCTCACCCTTGCCACTGGGTCCAAAGCCAAGTTCTTCCTCCACTTGAAAATCTTCCGGTACCTGCTTGAAACCTGCAATAATCCGGGGTCGGCCATAGGCATAGGCCAGTGTACCGTCCTGCACAGGCATTGGCGTGGATAACGACATCATGATTGCCCAGCAGCAGACAACAATACTACCGCATAGGTTTCGATACCTTCACCACGACCTACAAAACCCATCCCCTCTGTGGTCGACGCCTTGATATTGACTTGGCCGGGCTGGACGCAAAGCAGATGGGCCAGGCGTTCCTGCATGGCAGCCACATGCGGAGACATTTTCGGTGCCTGGGCAAGAATGGTGATATCTGCATTGAGCAACTGCCAAGCTTCGTCCCGCATCATGCTTACCACTTTCTCCAGCAACAGGGCACTGTCTACGCCGGCCAGGGCCGGATCGGTATCCGGGAAATGACGGCCGATATCTCCCTTGGCCAGAGCACCAAGCAAGGCATCGCAAAGTGCATGAATCACGGCATCCCCATCGGAATGGGCCAACAGTCCTTGTTTATGGGGTATCTGGATACCGCCAAGAATCAGTTGCCGGCCAGCAGCGGGATCAGCAAAACGGTGGGCATCATAGCCGTGACCTATTCTCATCATGTGTGCTCTCTATCCTGGGCCTCAAGAATCATGGCGGCCAGTTGCAGGTCTTCAGGGTGAGTGATTTTCAGATTATCTGCGGCCCCTGGAACCAACAGCGGGGAATAACCAAGAGACTCCATGGCTGAGGCTTCATCAGTGACGGCAATGTCCTTTTCTGCAGCCAGTTGCAGGGCCTGCCGGAGCAAGCCGTAACGAAACATCTGCGGGGTCAGGGCCATCCACACCTGACGACGATCAAGCGTAGAACTGACCCGCCCTTCGGCATCGGCAAGTTTCAGGGTGTCACGCACCGGAGCCGCCAACAAGCCTCCACAGGGATCAGGTTCCAGGGTTTCCATCAGCCGAACTATATCGGCTGTCCGGACACATGGACGTGCCGCATCATGTACCAGTACCCAATCGTCCGCAGCAACCAGAGTGGATAGCCGGTCCAGCGCGTTGAGCACGGACAGGTAACGATCCTTGCCGCCGATACAAGTCAGGATTCGAGCCTCATTGGCCAGCGGTTGCTGGGACCAGAGGCTGCCTGCCTGTTGCAGGTCTGCCGTATCCAATGCAACAACAATACCCTGTATCTGTGCCATGGCATGCAGTCGCGACAAGGTCAGGTTGAGTACAGACTGACCCTGCAGCCGCATGTATTGCTTGGGAATTTCGCTGTGCATCCGGCTGCCACGGCCTGCTGCCGGTACCACTGCCCATATTGCCATTGACTGCCTGTCCCCTGCTTAATCAACGATCAGATAGAAGGTTTCGTCTTCCTTGATCATGCCCAACTCGCTGCGTGCACGCTCCTCGATAGCTTCCATACCGTTTTTCAGGTCCAGGACTTCCTGCTCCAGACGCTGATTGCGTTGCCGCAGATCGGCATTGGCCATTTGCTCGGCCTGTACCTGCTGTTCCAGTTGGCGCAATTGTGCCATGCTGCCTTCCCCGACCCAAAGCCGGTACTGGAAAACAAGCAGGATCACCACCAAAGCCAGAATCAGCGCTCGCATAGCACTCCTTCTCATGCCTTTCAATGCCTTTCAATGCCTTTCAATGCCTTGCATGCTCAACCGATAATATGCTGGAACTCCTGAAGCCCACGGTATACCGCACGATCACCCAGCTCTTGTTCGATACGCAGCAGTCGGTTGTATTTGGCTACCCGGTCCGAGCGGCACAGGGACCCGGTCTTGATCTGCCCGGCACCGGTAGCCACGGCCAGATCGGCAATCGTGGTATCTTCGGTCTCCCCGGAACGATGTGAAATGACCGCCGTATAGCCCGCCTGTCGAGCCATTCTGATAGCCGCCAGGGTTTCAGTCAATGTGCCAATCTGGTTGAATTTGATCAGAATCGAGTTGGCAATCTGCTGATCAATGCCTCGTTGCAGAATTTCGGTATTGGTGACAAACAGGTCATCCCCAACCAGTTGCACCTTGTCTCCCAGTTTACGAGTCAATCGCGCCCATCCATCCCAGTCGCTTTCATCCATGCCATCCTCGATCGATAGAATCTCATAGTCGGTGGAGAGTTTGGCCAGATAATCAACAAAACCGGCTGAATCGTAGGCGGAATTTTCTCCTTTCAGCAGGTATTGACCATCCCGGTAAAACTCGGAGGCAGCACAGTCAAGTGCCAGGCGAATATCCTTGCCCATCTGCAGACCGGTTGCAGCCACAGCAGTCAGGATGGCATCCAGGGCCGCTGCATTGGAAGGCAGATTGGGCGCAAATCCACCTTCATCGCCCACTGCGGTGCTCAGGCCCTGTTTGTGCAGAACCGCTTTCAGACTATGGAAAATCTCGGCGCCATAGCGCAGGGCTTCGGCAAAGGTCGGCGCACCGACCGGCTGGATCATGAATTCCTGGATATCGACATTATTATCGGCATGTTCACCCCCGTTGATGATATTCATCATCGGTACCGGCAGGCTGAATGAGCCGCCACCATTGAGCCTGGCGATATAGGCATAGAGCGGCAGTCTGTTTTCCAGTGCGGCGGCCCTGGCGGCGGCCAGAGAGACCGCCAGAATGGCATTGGCACCCAGCCCTGCTTTATTGGGGGTACCATCCAGTGCAATCATGGCCTGATCCAGCCCTGCCTGATCATTGACATCGCGCCCACACAGCTCTTTGCTGATACGGGTATTGACGTTGGCGACTGCTGTTAATACGCCTTTACCCAGATAGCGTTGTGGATTCTTGTCGCGCAACTCCAGGGCCTCTCTTGACCCAGTAGATGCCCCTGAAGGTGCACAGGCACTGCCCATGACCCCCGAAGCCAGAATGACATCTGCCTCGACCGTCGGATTGCCTCGTGAATCCAGAATTTCTCTGGCCCGTATTGTCTTTATTTCTGCCATCTTGCACCCTTGTTCAGTTTTCGTTGGTTTTGCTGTATAGACACTCTGACTAGCCAGGAGTAGCTAGCGGGTATCAATTGCGGGAAATGATTTGATCAACTCATCCAC
>JAVVEG010000009.1:98615-122396 GCA_032251455.1 Pseudomonadales bacterium
TCGACTACCAGATTGTTGTAACCAAAACTGGAACCGCGTTCGCACAACATCAGGCGCTGATTACCGGATTCCTCAAACTTGTTCAGGATATGACGCATTTCCTGTGGAGCCAGGAATTGTGCCTTCTTGATATTGATGGCTGCCCCTGTCGCCGCCATGGCCTGCACCAGGTCTGTTTGTCTGGACAGAAAGGCTGGCAATTGCAGCACATCGGCCACAGCGGCAACCGGCGCCGCCTGCCAGGGCTCATGAATATCCGTGATGACCGGTACCTTGAACTTTTGTTTGACCGCGTCCAGTATCTGCACTCCCCGTTCCAGGCCGGGCCCTCGAAAAGAATGAATAGAGGAGCGATTGGCCTTGTCAAAAGAGGCCTTGAATATATAGGGGATTCCCAGTTTTTTGCTGACCCGTACAAATTCTGCCGCAACTTCCATGGCCAGGTCTTCAGATTCCAGCACATTGATGCCGGCCAGCAGAACAAAGGGCTGGTCATTGGCCAGGGTAATATCTGCTATCTGTACAATTTTGTGCTTCACGCGCCGGTCTCTGCCTGCTGGTTGATCGCTACTGCGCCCCCGGACTTGTCCTGATGCGCCAGGGCAGCCTTGATGAAACCGGTAAACAGTGGGTGTCCATCACGCGGGGTCGAGGTGAATTCCGGATGAAACTGGCAGGCCACAAACCAGGGGTGATCCGGTGCTTCCACAACCTCCACCAGCATACCGTCCATGGAGCGTCCGGCAATGACCAACCCGGCCTGTTGCAAGGCCTCGACATAAGTATTATTGACTTCATACCGATGGCGATGTCTTTCCATAATCACATCTTTGCCATAACAGGCATGGGTTGTCGTTGCCTTTTCCAGGCGACATTTCTGCCCGCCCAGGCGCATGGTGCCGCCAAGATCTGAATCGCTGTCACGAACCTCCCGGTTACCTTCAGCAGTAAGCCATTCGCTGATCAGTGCTACCACGGGCGATTTGCAGTCGGCCTTGAATTCGGTACTGTTGGCATCCTCCAGGCCGGCCACATTGCGTGCGTATTCGATTACTGCCACCTGCATGCCCAGGCAAATCCCCAGATAGGGGATTTTGTGTTCACGGGCATACTGGACTGTCAGTATCTTACCTTCGACCCCACGCACACCAAACCCACCGGGGACCAGAATTGCATGTACTCCGGCCAGCAGCCCGGTACCTTGTGCCTTCACATCAGAGGAGTCAATGTAACGGATATTGATCCGCGTCCGCGTCTGGATGCCCGCATGCGTGACCGCTTCGATCAAGGATTTATAGGCTTCCAGCAATTCCATGTACTTACCAACAATGGCAATGGTGACTTCCTGGTCCGGATGCAATTTGGCATCCACCACCCGATCCCATTCAGTGAAATCGGCAGGGGGGCAGACCATATTGAATTTCTTGATAATGATCTCATCCAGCCCACTGGCCCTGAGCACAGCCGGGACCCGATAGATCGTGTCGGTATCGGGCAGCGAGACGACAGCAGGCAGATCCACATTGGTAAACAGGGCGATCTTGCGGCGGGAGGATTCCGGAATTTCATGGTCGGAACGGCAGATCAGAATATCGGGCTGAATACCGATCGAACGTAATTCCTTGACCGAGTGCTGGGTGGGTTTGGTTTTGGTTTCACCCGCCGTTTCGATATAGGGCACCAGGGTCAGGTGCATGAACAAAGCCTGGCCTGAACCCAGCTCCACCCGCATCTGACGTACGGCTTCCAGAAAGGGCTGGGATTCGATATCCCCCACTGTACCCCCAATTTCCACCAGAGCAACATCGACGTCGCCAGCCCCATCGATGATGCGACGCTTGATTTCATCGGTGATATGCGGAATGACCTGAATGGTGGCGCCGAGGTAATCTCCCCGGCGTTCACGCTTGATCACCTCTTCGTAGACACGCCCCGTGGTGAAATTGTTTTTCGCCTTCATGGTGGTGCGGATAAAGCGTTCATAATGCCCCAGATCCAGATCGGTCTCCGCACCATCCTCGGTGACAAAGACTTCCCCATGCTGGAATGGACTCATGGTACCCGGATCCACGTTGATATAGGGGTCGAGTTTCAACATGGTGACTTTGATGCCGCGGGCTTCGAGAATTGCCGCGAGAGAAGCTGAGGTAATGCCTTTACCCAGTGAAGAGACCACTCCACCGGTGATAAAAATAAATCGCGTCATTAACGCCCCATCCAGGTTATCGTTCGTATTTTATGCGCTGCAGGTGCGCGCTTAGATGGGACTACAGGGTAGCAGAACCCCCTCCAGTCCACAAACCATTTCTGCTCGACCAACTGCACTCAAGCCCCTCTTCTCCCGCCCCGGCCTGTTGCCCATCAACAACACCAATGCCCGGGATGGCAACTATCTCGCCGTCATGGAGCAGCAAGGGTTGGCGCTCCCGCAACCAGGGAGGTATAGCGGCATCCTGCAGAATTTTCTTCAATGTGCGAGTCCGTCTGCCAACCAGCCGACAGCGTTCACCTCCTTGTCGGTAGCCCAGTTGCAGGGGCGAGTGTCGGGGCATCTGCAAGCCTTGCCCAAGGCGTTTGTACAGTCGCACCGCCCCGTTGTCCGGCAGCTTAATTTCCTGCCACAGGCCACCTTCCGGCAGGAGTGCAAATTCGTTTTGTCCCGCCAGGGTAAAATCTATGACCGGCAATGCCTGTCGGGTGGATTGCAAAGGCAGCTCCCGGCGGATGATCAGAAGTTCGCGATACCGTTGCAAGATCCAACCTTGCCAGTTTATCCGGGTCCGAGCCGTCTCTGCTGCGGGAATCAATTCCTTGACTACCCGGCATAGCACCTGCCAACCCGGATCGGGATAAGCGTTTGCCAGCAGCCAGTGGCGCAGCAGATTGCGTTGCCGGCTTTCGGATAATGTACGCAGGGCTTGCACCCGCAGTGATACCGCTTTTTCCTGTTCAACTCTGCCGATATCCTCAGCGGCCAGTTCCGCCAGCAGTTCGGAAGCTTCTGCCAGCAGATTCATGCTGCGCTGCCAGCTTTCCCCATAGCCAGGCCAGCGGTCTTTTACCCTGGGCAGCAGTTGCTGGCGCAGATAGTTACGGTCAAAGCGCAGATCCGCATTGCTTTCATCTTCTATCCATTGCAAGGACAGAGCTTGTGCGTAGGCCTGCAGTTCTTGCCGACGCAGGTTCAACAGAGGGCGCCAGAGCTGGGATTTACCCAGTTTTCGGGTATGGGGCATGCCCGCCAGTCCATCCACTCCCGCGCCACGTTGCAGACGCAAAAAAAAGGTTTCCAGTTGATCATCCCGGTGGTGGGCCATGAGCAGGCATTCATCTTCGTGCAGATGTTCACTGAACACCCGGTACCGAGCCAGCCGGGCTTTTTCTTCCACACTGTCTCCCGAATCTATTGCCAGCTCGACCTGGTGACTGCTGAGGGCAATGCCCAGCTGTGCGCAAACTGAGCGGCAATGTTGCTCCCAGCGGCTGGCCTGAGGGCTCAGGCCATGGTTGACATGAATGGCTTGCAGGTGGAAGGCAGCGTGCAAAGCCTTATCTGCAGCCAAAAGCCGTTGCACGGCAACAAGCAACACGGTGGAATCAAGGCCACCACTGTAGGCAATTTGCAAGGTCCGGCAAGCGGGTTGCTGCAGTCTGAGCGCAGTCAACTCAGCCAGCAGAGACTGTTCAAGCTTCTGTTCAGCTGTCTGTTTAATCCTGGCTGTTGATGCCATAGCTCATCAGGCGACGATAGCGGCGCTCCAGCAACTCATCGGTCTCCATGTTTTGCAAATGCTCAAGCTGATCAATCAGTGCCGCCTTGATGGATGCCGCAACGGCCTTGACATCCCGATGGGCACCACCAAGCGGTTCCGGGATGGTCGCATCGACGATACCCAGCTCTTCCAGCCGGGTGGAGGTCACCCCCATGGCTTCGGCTGCAGCGGCAGCATATTCGGATGATTTCCAGAGGATGGTGGCACAGCCCTCGGGGGTTATTACAGTGTAGGTGGAGTATTGCAACATATTGAGTTGATCTGCGATGCCAATGGCAATGGCGCCACCTGAATTGGCCTCTCCGGTCACCGTGGCTATCAGGGGAGTACGCACCCGCGACATCATGGCCATATTCTCGGCAATGGCTTCATTGATGCCACGTTCTTCGGCATCGATGCCTGGATAGGCTCCCGGGGTATCAATAAAACTGAGCACCGGCAACTTGAACTGTTCCGCCATGCCAATAAGGCGTCGTGCCTTGCGATACCCCTCCGGGCGGGGCATGCCGAAATTGTGTCGTACCTTTTCCTTGGTGCCCCGGCCTTTCTGATGGCCCAGGACCATGACGGGTTTACCGTCCAGACGTGCAATGCCACCGATCAACGCCAGGTCGTCAGCAAACAGGCGATCACCATGCAACTCGTCGAAATCTTCAAAAATATGCGAAATATAATCTGCGGTATAGGGACGCAGGGGGTGACGGGCAACCTGCGATATCTGCCAGGGAGTCAAATTGCCATAGATCTTGGCAGTCAACTTGTTGCTTTTTTCCTGCAGCTTCTGGATTTCCTCATTGATATTCAGCTCATTGTCATTTCCAACCAGGCGGAGCTCGTTGATCTTGACCTCAAGATCGGCAATGGGCTGTTCAAATTCAAGGTAATTTGGGTTCATAACGTATTATTTATCCTGATAAATCCATCAAAAACTGCTGTAACTTTGGCATAGGTGCCTGATTACTCTGTGAAAGTCTGGGCAAGTCTGCGAAAACCCGCAAAAACCTGCACAGCAACCTCACTTTGACTTGCAGCCCTGTGTGCCCATGTATGATAGCAAAAGAATCTCACCAGGGCATGGCAGGCATCAATAATCGAGCACGACATTCTGTCGGCCCAGCTCTTCATGCAATCGCACCAGAAGATCCTGTTCCGGCCGCACAGACCAATCTGTGGACAGTTTTATGCAACCGGATATACCAGGCCGCTGGTAGTATATTTGCACCGGACAGCCGGGAACCTCCTCTTCATGTTCTGACACTGGCACCCGGTAAGGCTGCAGAATGCTGGCCAGTTGTTCGGCAAAACCGGTGGCCAGTCGCGCCCGGTCCAGGCGCAAGGTCATATGCCGGGCAAAGCGTTGACGGGCCTCCCGCAAGGTCATTACCTGTCTGGCTCGGCCACGCATATCACCACTGTAATCGTCCACGCTGACCTGGCAATCCACCACCAGGATTGTGTCTTTTTGCAGCAGCTCCCGGTACTGCTCATACTCTTTGGCAAACAGGGAAATTTCCAGCCTTGCACTGCGATCGTCCAGAGTAATGAAGGCGATGCTGTCGCCCGCCTTGCTGCGCATGGTTCGCATTCCAACCAGCAGGCCGGCAACAAGCTGACTTTCCCGTTCCGGTTTGAGCTGTGCCAGACGATTACGGCTCAGATGCTGCAGCTCCTCCAGGTATTCATCGATCGGATGACCACTTAAGTACAGGCCAAGGGTTTCCTTTTCAGCGCTCAGCCGCTGTTGCTGTGTCCAGGGCCGTGACTGTTGCCGTCTCTGTCTATCCGAAAGCGCTGGGGCCGGGTCAATATCACCAAACATATCCAGCACACCTGCGGCCTGGTTGCGCTGACTCTGTTCCGCTGCCTGCAGGCAATCAGCCATCGATCCCATCAGCAAAGCCCGCACCGTATCGGGCGCTCCTGCTTGCAGACAATCCAGGGCGCCTGAACGAATCAACGCTTCCAGGGTGCGTTTGTTGATGCTGCGGCTATCAACACGACTGCAGAAATCGAGCAGAGAGGTAAACAGTCCACCCTTGTTTCTGGCCGCTATGATCTGCTTGACCGGACCTTCGCCAAGCCCCTTGATGGCGCCGAGCCCATAGACTATCTCGTGTTGCGCATTGACCGTGAATTGAAAAGCCCCGCTATTGACACTCGGAACCAGCAAAGGCAAACCCATACTCCGACATTCCTCGATCAGGGTCACCACCTTGTCCGTATTCTGCATGTCGGCAGACAGAACTGCGGCCATGAAATAAGCCGGGTAATGTTGTTTCAGCCAGGCAGTCTGATAGGAAACCAGGGCATATGCCGCGGAATGGGATTTATTGAATCCATATCCGGCAAATTTTTCCATCAAATCAAAAATAGAGCCAGCCAGTGCCTTGTCAATCTGTCGGACGCTGGCTCCTGCCATGAATGCCTCGCGCTGTCTGGCCATATCGTCTGCGTTCTTCTTGCCCATGGCCCGGCGCAACATATCAGCTTCACCAAGGCTGTAATTGGCCAGTACCTGGGCAATCTGCATCACCTGTTCCTGGTAGAGAATTACCCCATAGGTATTGGCCAGTACCGGTCTCAGTTCTGGGTGTGGATAATTGACTTCGGCCCTACCATGTTTGCGGTTGATGAAATCATCCACCATACCGGACTGCAATGGCCCAGGACGAAACAAGGCGACCAAAGCTACGATATCCTCGAAACAGCTGGGCAACAGGCGCTTGATCAGATCTTTCATGCCGCGGGATTCAAGTTGAAAGACTGCAGTGGTTTCAGCACGCTGCAACATCTCATAAACCCGCACGTCATCCAGAGGAATTGCGGTGATATCCAGCTTCTTGTCTTCCGCTTTCATCTCCTGGGCATTGATCATTTTCACTGCCCAATCGATGATGGTCAGCGTACGCAGGCCAAGAAAGTCAAACTTTACCAGCCCGGCTGTTTCCACGTCATTTTTATCAAACTGGGTGACCAGGCCCTCTCCATTTTCATCGCAATACAAAGGCGTGAAGTCTGTAAGCCGGGTCGGAGCGATAACCACTCCACCGGCATGCTTGCCCACATTGCGGGCTATCCCTTCCAGCTTATAGGCCATTTCCATGATTTCCTGGGCATCCTCATCACTGGCGATGAAGTCGACCAGTTGAGGTTCCATTTCCATGGCTTTGCTCAGGGTCATCCCCGGTTCAAAGGGAATGAGCTTGGACAGTTTATCCGCCAGCGCATAGGATTTGCCTTGAACCCTGGCCACATCGCGTACTACCGCCTTGGCCGCCATGGTGCCAAAGGTAATGATCTGGGATACCGCTTCCTTGCCATACCTTTCGGCCACATGCTGGATAACCCGGTCTCGTCCATCCATGCAGAAATCAATATCGAAATCCGGCATTGATACCCGTTCCGGATTGAGAAAACGCTCGAACAGCAGATCATACTTCAGTGGATCCAGATCGGTAATATCCAGCGCCCAGGCAACAATGGAGCCTGCACCGGAACCACGGCCAGGCCCTACCGGAATATCGTTGTGCTTGGCCCATTGAATGAACTCCATCACAATCAGAAAGTAACCGGGAAAGCCCATCTGATTGATGACTTTAAGTTCAAAGTCCAGACGCTCAAAATAAGGTTTGCTGAAACTCTCAAAATCGGGCTCTGTGCTTCCCCCATTTATTTTCATCAATTCCCAGCTGCGCAGCAGGCGCCGGTCAAGCCCCTGCTTGCTCAACTGATAAAAATAGTCCTCCAGCGTAGAGCCTTCTGGGACCGGGTAATTAGGCAAGTAGGGAATACCAAGTTCAAGGGCAAGATTACAGCGGCGAGCGATCTCCACCGTATTTTCCAGGGCTTCGGGCAGGTCATTGAAAAGTTCACGCATTTCCTGTGGGCTGCGCAGGTATTGTTGTTCACTGTAATTGCGCGTACGACGCGGGTCATCCAGGGTGCGCCGCTCATGAATGCAGACCCGCACCTCATGTGCCTCAAAATCAGCGGAGCGCAGAAATCGCACATCGTTGGTTGCCACCACAGGGCAGGCCATGTTGTTTGCCAGAGCAACCGCCAGTTCGATATAAAGTTCTTCTGATTCACGACCTGTGCGTTGAAGCTCGAGATAGAAACTGTCAGGAAAACTGCGCATCCATTGCGCGAGCAGTGCCTTGGCCTGATCGCGTTCTCCTTCAAGCAAACAGCGACCTATCTGCCCTTGCCGGCCACCTGAAAGGGCAATCAGACCCTCTGCATTTTCATGTACCCATTCCGGCCTGACTGTTACCAGTCCATGTGTGGTTTTTTCGGTATAGGCACGCGATATCAACCTGGTCAGGCTACGATATCCAAGTTGATTTTTTACCAGCAAAGTCATCAGAAATGGTCTTTCCGGATTTTCGGAATTGCTCAGTAAAATATCGCTGCCACAAAGCGGTTTGACACCCCCTTTCATTGCTTCGGTATAAAATTTGATGAAGCCAAAAAGATTGCATTGATCGGTAACTGCAACGGCTGGCATATTCGCTGCGGCGACGCCTTGGATAAGTTCCGGGATACGCACCAAGCCATCAAGAATGGAATATTCGGTATGTAATTTCAAATGAACAAAATTTTCTGCACTCATTGGACACTATCACTTTTCATTATTTCAGTCTGCTTTGCCTTGTGCACTCGGCAACAGGACGAAAGGATTGCCGGTGAATTGCGCAGGGACCATACGCACGCAAAGCCTGAAGATGGGCGCTTGTCGGGTAACCCTTGTGTTTGGCAAAACCATAACAGGGATATAGACGGTCCTGTTCAAGCATGTCACGGTCCCTGCTGACCTTGGCCAGAATCGACGCTGCAGCAATGGCTTGCAGCAGGCTGTCACCCTTGATTACAGCTTGTGCTGGATAATCCCAGACAGGGAGATGTTGACCATCCACGTAAACCATTTGTGGCACATGGACAAGCTTGTCGACTGCCCGTTTCATGGCAAGCAAACTGGCTTGAAGGATGTTGAGCCTGTCTATTTCTCTGGCATCGACACTGGCTACAGCATAACACAGGGAACGGCTGATAATCTGATCATACAACTCTTCCCGTTGCTGCCAGCTCAATTTCTTGGAATCATCAAGTCCTGACAGGGGTTGCTCACGATCAAGCATGACCGCCGCTGCAAACACTGCACCGGCCAGAGGCCCACGGCCAGCCTCATCGACTCCGGCTATCAACAACTGATTATGTTCAGAAACATGAAATTGCGCCAGGGTAGGCGCTGATCGGAATACTTTCTGCCTCATAAATCGTATCCTCTAGTTCTTCCCCCACCCGTCCCTTTCAGCTTCCGGGTTTTCTGGCTCCTGAGCTTGATGGGTTTCGATCGGCTATGAGACCAAGCACAGCTGTGGCTGCCTTTTCTTCGGCATTGCAGCGAATTTTTTCATGAATACGGGTAAATTTGATGGCCAACCGATCACGCTCTGCCCTGGCATCCAGCAGCGTACAGATTTGCGACTTGAGTAGTGGTACCTGAACCTGATGTTGCAAGAATTCCGGGACCAACCTTTCTCCGGCCAATAGATTGGGTAGAGAGACATAAGGCACTTTGACCATGCGTGAAGCCAGCATCCAGGTAAGTGGCGCCAGGCGATAACAAACAACCATGGGTTTTTTCAATAGCATGGCTTCCAGAGTTGCCGTTCCCGATGCCAACAGAACCAGATCGGCGGCTTGCATGGCCAGCTGGGAATTGCCGGCAAACACATGGATACCATCCTCCAGTTGGTTTTCAGACAATAATTGTCTGACCTGCTGCAGGCGTTCGGTATTCGCACAAGGCAATACAAACTGAAGATCTGGCATCTCTTGCCTGCATGCTTTGGCTGTTGCAATAAAGATGCTGCCAAGCCTGTTGACTTCATCACGGCGACTGCCCGGCATCAAGGCAAGCACTCTGCCCTGCCCGGTGATACCCAGGGCTTGCCTGGCATCCGCTTGTTGTTGGCTGATATCGGCTGCTGGATCCTGTAGGTCACCCAGAGGATGGCCCACAAAACACACAGCAATGTCATGCTGCTCATAGATGGCTGTTTCGAAGGGAAATAAAACCAGCATCAGATCGACGGCGCGCGCTATTTTATGAATGCGTTTTTCACCCCATGCCCAGACGCTGGGGCTGACATAATGCACGGTGGCAATACCACGATCATGCAGACTCTGCTCGATGCGCAGATTGAACCCCGGGGAATCAATACCAATAAACACATCCGGTGGATCATGGAAAAAACGGGTTTCAAGCTGCTTTTTGATACGCAGCAATTCGGGAAGTCTTGCCAGAGGTTCTACAAACCCCATCACGGAAAGTCTTTCCATTGAAAAGAGGCTGTTAAACCCACAGGCAATCATCTTCGGGCCACCAATCCCTTCGAATACCACGTCGGGATGCCGGTGTTGTATCGCCCGCATCAGGCCTGCCCCCAGCGTATCACCGGACACCTCTCCGGCAATTATTCCGATTCGCAGTGGCTTCAGCGCAATATTCCCCTGGTGGATTGCTGAATGGAGTGCAGGAACACATCTACTTCCGGGCATTGTTCGGCCAATGATTGCAATTGAACAATAGCTTCCTGCAGATTAAGTCCTTTTTTATAGACTATTTTGAAGGCACGGCGGATTTCACGAATCGAGTTCTCGCTGAAACCCCGTCGCTCCAGACCAATGGTATTGATGCTGCGGGCAGATGGTGGCGTGCCACTGGCAATGATATAGGCAGGTACATCATGGCTGACGTGGGTCATTCCTCCCACCATGGCATGAGCTCCTATCTTGAGGAACTGATTGACGCCGGCATATCCGCCCAGAACCACCCAATCTGCCACTTCGACATGACCGGAAATACCCACATTATTGGCAAAGACCGTATGATTGCCAACCTGGCAATCATGGGCAACATGCACATACGGCATGAACAGATTGTCATCGCCGATACGGGTATAACCACCACCTGCTGCTGTGCCACGATGCAGGGTACAGCCTTCTCTGATGATATTGTCATCCCCGATGTGAAGCCAGGCGACTTCCCCGGAAAACTTCTTGTCTGCGGGATCTTCGCCTACTGACGCAAACTGATAAATACGGTTATTCCGTCCCAGCTTTGTGTGTTCACGAATAATGACATGAGAGCCAACAACAGTTCCTTCCCCTATTTCCACTTCCGGCCCGATAATGCTCCACGGGCCAACACGGACATTATCGGCCAGTCTTGCTGAGGGATCGATAATGGCTCGGGAATCAATCAATGCACTTTCTTTCAACGTACTTTCCTTTCTGCACACATGATGATGGCGGTTCCGACCAATTCATCTCCCACCGAAGCACGACAGCCAAACTTGTAGATGCCACGTTTGTTGGTAATCACCCAGGCCTCAAGCTTTAACTGATCGCCTGGCACGACGGGCCGCTTCAGACGCACTTCATCCGCACCCACAAAATAGTACAAATAGCCATCCTTGGGCTTTTTTTCCTGACTCTTGAAACCGAGCACCCCAGCAGCCTGGGCCAAGGCCTCGATGATAAGCACACCCGGCATGATGGGATTATCCGGAAAATGACCATTGAAAAAGGGCTCGTTAATGGTGACGTTTTTATACGCTGAAATGGACTTGCCCAGCTCTATCTCCACCACCCTGTCCACCAATAGGAACGGATAACGCTGGGGCAGGTATTCCTTAATATCTTCCATTTTCATCATCATAATAATTTGTTCCCGGTACTATTTATTGGTCAGGCGTTCCAGTTCTTGCAAGCGCTTTGACATCTGATTCAACTGCCCTAATCTGACAATATTTTTTTTCCATTCCGCGGACGCCATCAACCGGGTTCCCGAGGAATACATTCCAGGCTTGTTGATAGATTTACTGACCAGAGACATACCACTGACCACGACCCTGTCACAAAGCTTGATGTGGCCAACAATACCTACGCCGCCCCCCAATGTGCAATAAGCACCGATATGCGTGCTCCCGGCAATACCTACGCAACCACAGATAATGGTGTGTTTGCCAATCCTGCAGTTATGCGCAATCTGTACCTGATTATCAATCTTTACTCCCTCGGCAATGAGCGTGTCATCCAGAGAACCTCTATCGATGGTCGAGCCGGCACCAATTTCAACATCATTACCTATGTTGACACCCCCCAGTTGGGATATCTTGACAAACTGTTTCCCATCAAAGGCAAAACCAAAACCATCAGCCCCGATGACTGCACCGGAATGAATGATGACCCGGGCACCCAATACCACGCTGTGATAAATACTGGCATTCGCATAAATCCGACAATTATTGCCTATTATGCAATCACTGCCAATATAAACTCCTGGCCCAATATAGCTATCTGAACCTATCCGGACACCCTCTTCTATGACTGCATTGGCTCCGATACTGACCCCGGGTGCAATGTCAGCATCAGGACTGATAACCGCAGAAGCATGAACGCCGTCAGTAGCAGTCTGATTGTCAATTTGAAAAAGCTGGGACGCATGCGCATAACTGACATACGGTGCAGACGAAAGCAGACTGGTGCAGGGACTCAGGTGAGCCTGATCAGGGTGAATGATGACAATGGAAGCCTGGCATGCCGATAAATGACTGACATAGGATGGACTGCTGAGAAAACTGAGTTTGCCCGGCCCGGCAGTGCGCAAAGTGGCCAGGCCATTAACCTGCACATCTGCGTCACCCTGCAACTCCAGACCAAGCTTCCGGGCCAATTCACCCGCTGTATAAACACGCCTTTGTTTCACCTGGCGGGCACCTGGATTCTGCTGAGTTTACTGGGAAGCGCTATTCAGCTCATTGAGTTTTGCCGTAACCAAAGCAGTAATACTATAGCTGTTATTGAAAAAAGCCACACTCTCTGCATTCAGCACCAAATCATAACCCCCTTCCTGAACTACAGCCTCTATAGCTCGACCAAGATTCTGGCGCTGACTGTCAACAAATCTCTGTTGGCGCTCCTGCAGGGCAGTCTGTACGCGCTCCGATATCAGTTGCAGTTGAACCTGCTTCTCTTGTGCCGTTGAATTCAGCTCACGCTTTTCAGCATCACTCATGATGGATTCATCACGTTGGGCTTTCTCCACCAATTCACGCAATTCAGTGTTGAGACGGTCTGCACGCTGTTGATCCGAGCGGAATTCGGTCTCGATCTGTGCCTGCATTTCTCTGGCCACCTCAGAGTTGAACAGTGCCTGTTCAAGATTGACAATACCTATAACCGGCTGATTCTGTGCCAACGCAGCTGATGTAAAAATCAGGGTTGTCAGTAATACCAAAAAATTAACTGCTTTCACGTTTATCTCCCCAAATCTCTTGCTGGACCTTTAGCCAATGGCATTGTAATCAATTTAATACTATAAAAACAACGAGTTAAAAACCAGCTCCAATAGTGAAATCGAAGCTTTTCTCATCATCGGTTTCATCCTGACTGAATGGCTTTGCCAAATAGAATGTCAGCGGGCCGAATGGTGACAGATAAGTCACACTGATTCCAGCTGAATACCTGAATTCACCCAGATCAAAATCACTACAATTGTTCATCAGGCTTTGTGCCCGCGTACAATCAGAGGAGAATACATTTCCGGCATCAATGAAAAATGCAGAACGTATCCGGCTTCTGTCTGGCATAAAGGGCATTGGAAACAGCAATTCTACACTACCTGTGGTCAATATATTACCCCCAAAGGCATCCAGCCGACGACCTAAATCAATGTCTTCGACTGCCAGGCGCACCTGGGGATTACCATTCATGTCCAGTAATTGATTGCCATTGCTGTCCAGCACCGGCACAGTCTGGTAGGCCTGCGATCCATCAAAACCTTCTGCTGCCCCGGATTCCACCACCTTGATATTACCATTTTCATCCTTGATCAACCCGCTTGGCTGAGTCAGCAAACGTCTTGGATTGGTGCTGCGCGGACCCAGACTGTTTTCCTCAAACCCTCGGACAGTTCCTGCAGATGACAAGCCACCTGCAAAAAAGTTCTCGAAGAATGGTAATGATCTGGTTCCTGCGTAACCATCACCAATACCCAGATTGGTTTTGAAACGAAGCACCCAGTTATTGGTGATCGGCAGGAAGGCCTCACCGTTATAGGTCAACTGGTAATACTCCAGGTCACTGCCAGGAACCGTCACTTTCAGGGATAACTGGTGAAACGCACCACGATCGGCAAATTGCCCACGATTAAGCGTGCTGCGTATCCAGTTGGTGGTAAAGGTCAAATTATTGAAAGTAGTACCGTAACGATCAATAAATCCTGGATCGGGATTGAACCCCCTGAATTCCACCGGCAGATCATCAACTGATCCAAGCACGGCTTCCTGGACAGGGCCATCGAAGGGATTGATATTGGCAGGCTCTATAATAAATCCATTGACTCCATTCAACCGTCTTGGACTGGATTCGATTTCCTGCACGGTAAGTCCGCCCGAACTCAGTTCGGTATGGGCGAAACCAATATTGAACCCTATCTGTTCCACCTCACTGATCGGGTAGGCAAAATTGAAGCCACCACCGAAAGAGGTTGTTGAAAAGCTGGCAATATTGAAGGGCGAATCCTGATCAGTCACAAACACATTGAAACCGCGACTGACACCATCCATGGTATAAAAAGGGTCCAGATAGGAGAAACTTAGACTTTTCTGGAAAGTACTTTTATTGACGCCAATGCCGACCGTCTGGCCAGTCCCCAGAAAATTCTGGGCTTGCAGGTCAGCAGATACAAAAAATTCACCACCACCACCAGACCCTACGCTGAAGGATACATTACCAAAATTCTGTTCGGTCACACTGAAATCGACATTTATCTGGTCCGTGGTACCTGGCACTTCAGGAGTTTCGACCTCCACTTCGGAGAAATATCCCAAACGTTCCAATCGAACCTTGGACAACTCTATCTGTTGACTCGATGCGGGCGCCCCTTCCAGTTGTCGCATCTCCCGACGCAAAACCTCATCAGAGGTTGCCTCATTACCGGCAAATGAGATGCGATTGACATAAGTCCTGTTCCCTGGCTCGACCAGGAAAGTGACATCAACCGTTCTGGCTTCTTCATTAATTTCTGGCACTCCTGTCACCGTAGCAAAGGCATAGCCAAAATTACCCAGCACCTGGGTCATGAATTCCTCGGTAGCCGTGATCAGCTCCTGAGAGAAGGTCTGACCACTACCAACCAGCGTATAGGCCCGCAACACCGGCTCGATATCAACCAGGTCGCCTGCCAGATCGACCTTGTTGACAGTGTATTTCTCACCTTCAGTGACATTGATTGTAATATAAATGTTTTCATTATCTGGCGTCAGGGTTATCGGTGTCGAATCCACATTGAACTGAATATAGCCATTGTTCATATAATAGGAAGTCATGGTTTCAATATCACCGGTCAGCTGCTCGCGAGAATAGCGATCGCGACTGCTGAAAGGCCAGTACCAGGGCTTGAGACCCAGCTCGAACATGTCCAGCAACTCTTCATCTTCAAAGACGGAATTGCCGACAATATTGATATCGCGAATTCTGCTCTCTTCGCCTTCAAAAATGGTCATGTCAATGGAGACCCTGTTGCGGGGCAACTCGGTGACCTCCAGTTCCACTGTCGCGCCATACCGGCCACGCGAGGAATACACTTCCTGTATGCCCTGGCGAATAGCTTCCAGGGTCGAGCGGGTAAAAATACCCCCTTCGCTTATTTCAGCCGTGGCCATGTTATTGAGGATATCCTCGGTCTGCAGCACTTTGTTGCCAGTGATATTGATTTCACTGACGGAAGGACGCTCCAGCAAATTGACCAGCAGCACATCACCTTCACGAGCCACTTCCACTTCTTCAAAGAACCCTGAAGCTGTCACTGCGCGGATGATCTCGGCCGCCGTCGCTGAATTGACCTGATCACCAATACCAACCGGTAACAAGCCAAACACAACTCCCGGCGAAATACGCTGCAAGCCGTCGATACGAATATCAGCAATGGTGAAAGTCTGCGCCTGGGCAGAAAGCGCAATTCCGAACGAGAACAGGATGATATATAAAAATCGAATCATGAAAATCATTCAAGCCAAGGCTTATCGCTGGTATTACCCATGGTGAATTAAAAGCAGACTTGCCGGAAACTAAAGCAAGCGACTCACATCATTATAAATTGCCAACATCATAATCCCTGAAATCAGCAGTAAACCCAACTGCAGGCCCATGGCCTGTATCCGTTCCGGTACCGGCTTGCGAGTAATCGCCTCTATACCAAAATACAACAGATGCCCCCCATCCAGAACAGGAATTGGCAGCAGGTTCAGCACACCCAGGCTGATACTCAACACCGCCAGAAATCCCAGATAGACCTCAAGACCGTAACCTGCAGTTTCCCCGGCAACCTGAGCTATCGTAATCGGCCCATTGATGTTCTTGACTGAAATCAGACCGACAAGCATCTTTTTGATCGAATCAAGGACAAAGACCGATTTATCCCAGGTTTCATACACTGCCGGCAGCAAGGCGGTTATCGGGTTATATTCTATCTCCCTTCGCCGTTCTGCCGGCAGATTGGCATAGAGGTCATACGGCTGTACCGCCGCCCCTATCAAACCGATCACTTGCCCATCCGCCGCAATACTTCTCTCTGGAAGCAGCTCAAGCTGGTGTGATACACCGTCACGTTGGACAACAACCGGCAACAGGAGTTCCGGGCTGTTACGAATAAGTCTTACCCACTGTCCCCAGCCGGTAATCTCAACTCCGGATACACTGAGTATACGATCACCCGGTCTCAAGCCTGCCTGCTCGGCACGCCCCCCTTCGACAACCGCTGCGATGACTGCTGGAATATCATATTGGATCAGACCCAAAGACCCGAGCGGGTCTGGTTCGGCCGTACGGGATTGCCAGTCCTGCAGGGGAATCTGAAATGTCTGGGCAACCGAATTGCCTGCCGGAATGGCAGTGATATCCAACTGTCCACTCTCTCCCAGGCGTTCGAGCAATTGCATGGTGACCTGTTGCCACATCTGCGTATCGCTGCCATCCACAGCAATGATTTCATCTCCCGTCCGCAAACCGGCAGTCCAGGCAGGCGAGTCAACGAGTACATCGGCAATAACCGGCGCAGTTCCACGAACCCCATAGCTGATATTGATGACCCAGAAGACAAAAATGGCGAGCAGAAAGTTTGCAAGAGGTCCGGCTGCCACAATGGCCATACGTTGAGCCAGGGGTTTCGAGGAAAATGAAAGATGCCTCTCGGATTCGGGAATGGCGTTCTGTCCTGCTATGCTGGTGTCATCCTGACCCAGCATTTTGACGTAGCCACCAAGCGGGATGGGAGCGATGACATACTCGGTTCCATCCTTGCCAGTCCAGCTCTTGACAGCCTTGCCAAAGCCGATGGAAAAACGCAGAACCTTTACACCGCACCGCCGGGCCACCCAGAAATGACCGAATTCATGCACGGTCACCAGGATACCAAGGGTGACCAGCAAAGCCAGAATATTGATGATCAGTTGTTGTGTCATAACAGTCAGTACTACCTCAGCCAGCGCTTCCCTGACTCATTGTTTCAGCAATATAAGCAGCAGCCAGTGTTCTGGCCTGACTGTCAGCGTCCCGAATAATAGCGAGACTCTCTGCCCGACCACAAGTCATTTGCGACATTGTGGCTGCAATGATAACAGGAATATCAGTAAAACTGATTTGCTCTTCCAAAAATGCGGCCACAGCCATTTCATTGGCGGCATTGAGAATTGCCGGCATGGTTCCTCCTGTTGCTGCAGCCTGCATTCCCAGTGCCAGGCACGGAAAACGTTCCAGATCCGGATGTTGGAACTGCAGATTCTGCATTTTGGTCAGATCCAGCTGTTCAGCGCCGGACTCCATGCGCTGCGGCCAGGCCAGACCATAGGCTATGGGGATGCGCATATCCGGCGTCCCCATCTGCGCCAATAGGGAGCCATCACGGTACTCAACCATGGAATGGACGATGCTTTGCGGATGAATCAACACTTCTATCTGTTGCGGACTGACACCAAACAAAAAACAGGCCTCTATCAGTTCCAGTCCCTTGTTCATCATGGTGGCGGAATCCACTGAAATTTTTCGTCCCATGGACCAGTTGGGGTGCAGGCAGGCCTGGGCTGGCGTGACTGCTGGCAAGGCGGCCAACGGAGTTTCACGAAAAGGTCCGCCTGAGGCTGTCAGCAATATCCTGCGCACCCCGGAGGCCAGCACATCGCTGCCGATAAGCCGGGATTCTGGGGGCAGACATTGAAAAATAGCATTATGCTCACTGTCTATGGGCAGCATTACTGCCTGGTTGGCTGCCAATTCGGCAATGAACAACTCCCCCGCCATAATCAAGGCTTCCTTGTTGGCCAGCAATACTTTCTTGCTGGCCCTGACTGCGGTCAAGGTGGGCACCAGCCCCGCAGCACCCACGATAGCGGCCATCACCGTATCAACCTGATCATGCCCGGCAACAAAGGCCAGGGAGTCCTCACCGGCAAGCACCTGGGTTGCACTTGCCTGCTCAGTCAGCGCCGTCTGCAACTGCGCTGCAGACCCGGGATCAGCCATGACCGCATAATCAGGTGCAAATTGAAGACATTGCTCCAACATGGTCTTGACACCTGTATTGGCAGTCAATGCGAACACCCGGTAATCATGACTGCGGGTAATCACATCAAGAGTGTTCATGCCTATGGAACCGGTAGATCCCAGAATGGTTATTGCTTTCATGGTGATAAGCTGCCTGTAAACAAAACTGACATGGTCAGCATAAACACTGGGGCTGCTGCCATCAGACTATCGATACGATCAAGAATTCCTCCATGCCCAGGCAAACTGTTGCCGCTGTCCTTGAGTCCCTGATGGCGCTTGAGCATGCTTTCAAACAGATCTCCAATCACGCTGAGCACTACTATCAGGACTGTGATCAATAGCAAAAGGATAAAAATACCTGGCTCCAGATTCAGCACAAATTGGTGAAGAATCAGCAACAAGCCGGCAGACAGCAACAGGCAGCTCACCATCCCGCCCCAGAATCCAGCCCAGGATTTTTGGGGACTCACTGCCGGAGCCAGTTTGCGTTGTCCCCAGGCACGACCAGCGAAAAAAGCACCTATATCAATGATGCTGACCAGAGCTATCAGTGCCAACACCAGATAACCGGAAGGGAACAGGTACTTCAGCTGTACCAGGGCAAACCAGGTCGGCAACATGCAGACACCTCCCATAATGCCGATACGCAAGCGCGAATTCCACAGTTGCTGTGCAGCAGGAAAGGCCAGAATGAGGTAGAACACCAATAGCCAGAAAGCAATCCCCATAAGCATCATCGAGGTTATTACCATGGAATGCAGAAATTTCGCCTCAAGGCTGAACCCGGCAACCAGGGCCAGCGCCAGCAATGTCATATAGAACAGAGTGAGATAAACCAGTTTTTCTTTCCAGGAAGACAAACCCATCAGGCTCGTCCATTCCAGCAACGCTGGCAACAAAGCCAGAGCCAAAGCCAGACCAAAGGCAAAGGTGGATAACAAGGCAGTCGCCGCATAAAGCACCAGTAACAAGACAATGGCAGTCAGTACGCGAGCCTTAAGCACCAGAAGGCCCCTTTTTCATAGTCCGCATCACTGTCTGTTCATCACTGTCCATCTTGCCTTCCCTGCCGGCCTCCAGATAACCATATCGACGTTGCCGACGCGTAAAATCATCGACAGCCAGTTGAAACTGGAGGTCATCAAAATCAGGCCAGTAGCAGTCTGTGAAATACAGCTCGGTATAAGCCATCTGCCACAGGAGAAAATTACTGATTCTACTTTCACCACCCGTGCGGATACAAAGATCCGGCATAGGCATATCGGCCAGACAGATATGCTTTTGTAACGCGTCGGTGTCAATGGCAGCAGCCCGCAAGCTGCCAGCCTCGACCGCTTCAGCCAGTTTGCGGGCAGCCTGAACAATATCCCAACGCCCACCATAGTCGGCGGCGACCGTGACTACGGTTCCTGTGTTTTGACGAGTCAGGTTCTCGACTGCCAGCATGTGTTCCTGCAATTTGGCGGGGAATGAATCACGTTTGCCGATAAACTGCAGCCGCACATTGCTGTTATGCATCTGCAGGATTTCCTTGCGCTGCAGGACTGCCAGGAAAAGGGCCATCAGCCCTTTTACTTCCTTGTGCGGACGCAACCAGTTTTCACTGCTGAAGGCAAACAGCGTCAAGAATTTGATCTCGTGGTGTACGCAGTAGTAGACCGCTCTGCGAGCAGCCTCCGCACCGGCACGATGCCCTTCAGACCCGGATAGCCCTCTGCACCTGGCCCAGCGATTATTCCCATCCATGATCATCGCAACATGGTTGGGATATTTATCTGTGGCTGATATCTCTTGACTGGCTGAGATCGACATCTATGTCTCTTTTAGCAATTGGAGCCCGCCATCAGGACAGCTCATCTTATGATCAGATCGACAACAAGTCGGCTTCTTTACTGGTAAAACTGCTTTCCACCCCGGCAATAAACTTATCCGTTAACTTCTGAATCCTTTCCTCACCTCGACGCTGCTCATCTTCACTGATAGCCTTGTCCTTCAGCAACTCTTTGATATGGGCATTGGCATCCCGCCTGATATTGCGAATGGCTACCCGTGCATTTTCAGCCTCTGCCTTGGCCTGTCTGGTATATTCCTTGCGCGTCTCTTCGGTCAACGCCGGCATGGGCACCCGGATGGATTCGCCATTATTGGAAGGGTTCAGACCCAGGTCGGATTTCAGAATGGCACGTTCAATCTCACCTATCAGGGGGCGCTCCCAGGGAGAAATAATCAGTGAACGACCATCCTCGACAGTAATATTAGCCAGTTGATTTAGAGGGGTGTCACTACCGTAATAAGGAACCATGACGGTATCGAGTATGCCTGGATGTGCCCGCCCGGTTCTGATTTTGTTGAAAGCTGTCTCAAGTGCAGCAACACTCTTTTCCATGCGTTGAGCAGCATCTTTTATGATCTCTTCAATCACTTGATTTCCCCCATTGACAGACTACCCCCGAGTTGCAGAATCCTGTACAGGATTTTGGATGGTTGTTCCATCAGGAACACCCATGACATTATTCAACAGAGCGCCTGGTTTGTTCATATTGAATACCCTGACCGGAATATCGTGATCACGTACCAGACAGATGGCAGTCAGATCCATGACACCCAGCTTCTTTTCCAGGACCTCATCGTAAGTAAGCTGAATGTACTTCACCGCATCAGGCACCAGATTTGGATCAGCCGAATACACACCATCAACCTTGGTGGCTTTCAGAACCAGTTCCGCATCAATTTCGATACCCCGCAGACAGGCAGCGGAATCAGTAGTGAAAAACGGGTTGCCGGTGCCTGCTGCAAAGATGACCACATCGCCAGATTTGAGATGTCTGATAGCTGTGCGACGATCATAGTGCTCGACGACGCCACTCATCGGGATAGCAGACATGACCCGGGTTGCTATACTCGCGCGCTCCAGGGCATCACGCATGGCCAGGGCATTCATGACAGTTGCCAGCATGCCCATGTGATCGCCTGTAACCCGCTCCATGCCGGCGGCATTCAACGCGGCGCCACGGAACAGATTACCTCCACCGATGACGATGCCAACCTGTACGCCAAGCCCCACCAACTGGCCTATTTCAACAGCCATTCTGTCCAGCACCTTGGGATCGATACCGAAATCAGCTTCCCCCATCAAGGCTTCACCACTAAGCTTGAGGAGTATCCGTTTGTATTTCTTGTCTGGTTTCACTCTCTTACCCTCGAAACAGTCATCTGGCTGCGGTCAATACGGGCATTCATCCAGCAGGAAAACTCCTGCGGCACACAAAGCATTACTTGTTCAAACCAGCTTGTGCGGCAACTTCTTCAGCAAAATCAACAACTTCTTTCTCAATACCTTCACCCACCTCATAACGTACAAAACTCACCACATCGGCACCTGCCTTTTTCAGCAAGGTGGCTACGGTCACCTCAGGGTCCTTGACGAAAGGCTGTTCGAGCAAGGTAATTTCTGCCACAAATTTGCGCAAGCGTCCCTGAATCATTTTTTCAATGATTTCTTCAGGCTTGCCGCTCTCACGCGCCTGAGCCGAATAGATTTCAGATTCCTTGGCCAGAAGTTCCTTTGACACATCTTCAGCCCGTACAACAACCGGACTGGCTGCTGCCACATGCATGGCAATATCACGCGCCAGAGAACTGTCGCCTCCCTGCAGGGCCACCAGTACGGCTATGCGGTTATTGCTGTGCACATAGGAATCAACGATACCCTTGTTGCTGTCGGTGAATTCCAGCACATCAACCCGGCGCACATTGATATTTTCACCTATTTTCTGAACCAGGGCTTCACGGGCACTCTCCAGCTCTGGGGTCATTAGCTTGCTGACATCTTTTTCGCGGCTTTTAAAGGCCTGTTCGAGCACTTTATCAACAAATTCAAGGAAATTATCATCGCGGGCCACAAAATCGGTTTCGCTGTTCACTTCCATGATGACGCCATAATTGCCATCTTCCGAAAGACGAGCTCTGACCACACCTTCAGCCGCAATCCGACCTGCTTTCTTGGCAGCCTTGATGCCGCTGGCCTTGCGCAAATCTTCAATTGCCTTTTCCATCTCACCATTGGCTTCTACCAGGGCCTTTTTGCAATCCATCATGCCCAGACCAGTGCGCTCCCGCAGTTCCTTAACCATAGCTGCTGTAATATCTGCCATTTTCTTGCCTCTTCCAGATTCTCAAGTAATATCAAAATTGATTAAAAAAAGCTTTAAAAAAAAGGGGCATCGCCCCTCTTTTTAAAGCATCATCAGTTGATGTCCATTATTGGCGCGATCAGGCGACCGGGCCTTCTGCCTCGGGCGCAGGAGCTTCGGCCTGCGTTGCGTCATTGCTGTCAACTGACGCCTTTGCGTCAAGCTCGGGAGTATCTTCACTGATCTCAACAAATTCGCTGTCACTGACCAGGTTGCCTTCTCCACGGCCTGCAATACAGGCATCAGCGACCGCGCTGACGTAGAGTTGAATGGCACGGATAGCATCGTCATTGCCCGGAATGGGAAAGTCCACGCCATCGGGATTGCTATTGGTATCGACCACGCCAATGACTGGAATCCCCAGGTTGTTGGCTTCAGTTACGGCAATGCGCTCATGATCCACGTCGATCACAAACAAGGCATCAGGCAGACCGGCCATATCCTTGATACCACCAATGCTGCGTTCAAGTTTTTCTTTGCTGCGGCGCAACATCAAGGCTTCTTTCTTGGTCAGCCGATCAAAGGTGCCGTCCTGTTCCTGAGCTTCCAGATCACGGAGACGTTTGATCGAACCACGAATGGTTTTATAGTTGGTCAGCATGCCACCCAGCCAGCGGTGGTTGACATAGGGCATACCTGCACGCTCGGCTTCCTGCTGAACAATCCTGGTGGCTGCTCGCTTGGTTCCAACAAACAAGACTTTTTTCTTTTTTTCAGCCAGCTTGCGCACTTCATCCAGAGCCGCATTGAAAGCCGGCACAGTGTGTTCGAGATTGATGATATGGATCTTGTTGCGGGCACCAAAAATGAACTTCTTCATTTTTGGGTTCCAATAGCGGGATTGGTGTCCGAAGTGAACACCCGCCTTGAGCATGTCTTTCATTGAGACAGTAGTCATTGTAAGTACCTATTTGATCAGGGTTAGGCCTCCACACACCCCATGGCTTAACCTCGTGGCTTTCCAGCCTTGAGGCACCCTAAACACATGTGTCGGTGTGTGTGCGACATTGTCCGTTATCGAGAACGGATTATTTACTGCCAGCTTCCATGCACACATGGAGCCCACAGCGGGCAGCTTTATACCATAAACCGGCAGGCACATAAAGTTTTTCTGCTTATTCTAGGGAGCATCTGAATAAGTCTATGGTCACTCTGGTCTTCAGCCGATTCCGCTATCGAGGCGCACTTTCGCAGGCATGCGT
>JAVVEG010000010.1:0-26306 GCA_032251455.1 Pseudomonadales bacterium
TCGATAGCGAAATCGGCTGAAGACCAGAGTGATCATAGACTTATTCAGAGGTTCCCTAAAAGATTCAGGGCTTCTTGAGCACCCGCAGCGCAGTCTCGCAGTTGTGCCGGATATGAACCGGATTGATTGTGCCGATAATGATCGAGCTGACGCCTTCTCTGGCGAAAACGAAGGCCATGCTGCGCGCCACCGGGTCAGCTTGCTCAGGCGCTGATGAAGACTCGTTGCGCTGATCAGCCATCAGCAGATGACCACTGCCCAGGGCTTTCTTGATCAACACACCCTTGCCAGCCTCAGCTGCGGCTGCGATTACAGTGCCATCCTCCGTGGCATCTGGATTATAGGTCAGCATGACAACATCGCAGGCCGACACGGCGAGCAGGCCGCCGGCAACTGTTTTGGTGGACATGCCGAAGGCGCGAATAAGCCCCTGCTCGCGACAGCGGACGAGAGTCTCGATACAGGCTGAATTTTCAATGATGTCACGATCGTTGCCATCGGAGTGGATAAGCACCAGGTCCAGATAATCGGTACGCAGCCGCTTCAGGCTGCGTTCCACACTGAAGCGGACATGCCGCGCACTGAAATCGAAACGGGATTGCCCCTGCTCAAATTCCTCACCAACCTTGCTGCTCAAAACCCATTGCTGGCGTGATTCGAGCAGTTTGCCCAGGCGCTCCTCGCTGCTGCCATAGGCGGGTGCCGTATCGATGAGGTTGATGCCCTGGTCTCTGGCAACCGCAAGAATCTGCCTTGCCTCCTTGTCATCGGGTAGTGTGAATCCAGAGGGATACTTGACGCCTTCGTTTCTGCCCAGTTTTACACAGCCCAGCCCCAGGCAGGACACTTCGATACCGGTATTGCCTAGAGGCTTTCTGGGCAGGATGGATGCAGTCATGTGTTATGGCTCCCAGCGGGCAGTGCCGATGCTTGCCGGCAGCAAAGTGCTTGTCAGGACGGGATTGGTCTTGGGCAGGCTGGCCGGTGCAGGATGAGCGGGCAGTATCTGTTGCTCTTGCAGCGCGGCAAGTGCCGCATCACCCAGGTTGGGGCTCAGGGTGAGTTTGGTCGGCCAGGCCATCAGATAGTTGTGGCAGGCACTGAGCCAGGCTGTGTCCGGTCTTTGCAGCGTTGCCACCCTGGGCTCGGCACGATTGATCATGAAGCTGCCCCATTTCGCGGTGCGGGTATCCACCCAGGGGAACAATGTCGTCAACAGAGTGCGGGCAGTATCGATCTGGGTTTGTGAACTGCGCTTGATGCCGGTTTCCGCCAACTCCCCGCCCAGATACCAGGTCCAGGCGTGAGCGGAATCCGGGGGTTCCGGGTGAGAGGTCACGGTCAGTTTGGGCGTCATGCCGAAACTGTCGCCAATACAATGCACGAAAGCCGGCTGCGGGTGTTTCAGTTTGAGCCAGACCATATGCAGAGGGCGCCGCTGCATTTGCGGCTGCGCTGCCCGCAATGCTTGCAACAGGGTTTCGTTGCCTTCGCCGGCACAGAGCAGATAACGTTCGGCGCGGAGAGTCAGTTCGGTTTCATTTATGCCTTTTTCATTTATTCCCTGACCGACCACACGCAGGCTTGCGATGGCGGTGCCAGCAGTGTTCTTGCTGCTGCTTTCGGCTTGTACCTGCACCTCTCTGGCCTGGAAAATACGGTGTTGCCAGCGCTGGGAGAGAACTTTCAGCAGCGAGGGGGTATCGACGACAAAATCGGTCAACTGGTACAGGTTGCCCCGGGCGGCACCGTTCTCTGCATCCCGGAAAAACTCCGGGTACTCGTTTTTCGTCAATTGCGTGATGCGTCCCCTCAAGGCCTTGCTGCCCAGAAAGGTTTTCAGGCGTGAGCGGTAACCGGAACTTGACCACAGGTAGTAGTGTGGGGAGAGTATCCGGCAATCGCGCAGATCGATCTCGCCGGTGCCGGCCAGACAGTCACGCCAACGGGCGGGCATCGTGGCGATGGCGCTGCTGGCCGGGCTCAGCACCCCATTCAGTGCATATTTGAGCCCACCGTGAATGATGCCCTGAGAGGCCAGGGTTTGCCCGCTGCCCAGCTGGCTTTTCTCGATCAGGACAGTGTCATAACCGGCATTGCATAGTCGGTTCAACAGCCACAGGCCGGCGATGCCACCCCCCAGGATGATCAATTGGGCATGCTGTGTATTATTTGGTGTTACCACAATAATTGATAAAACTCCCTATTCCTGCAATCATCGCGGGCTTATCCGGCCCGCGCTCCAGGCCGGATAATAGCATGTCAGCACCCCACCATGTGTTGCGATACTGCGTTGCGACTGAGTTAAGACTGAGCTGCAAAACCCAAGGCCCGGACAGTGAACAGAACCGTCTACAGCATCATGTTTTACCTGGCTTTGCCACTTATCGTGCTGCGGCTGTTATGGCGTTCTGTGCGTGCTCCGGCCTATGCACAGCGCTGGGGGGAGCGTTTTGGTCTGGTGCGGCAGGCCAGGCAGTCATATCAGGCCGCTGCGGATGCCCGCTGGCTTTGGGTGCATGCCGTCTCTGTGGGTGAGGTCAATGCAGCCGCCCCGATAATCCGCGAACTTCTGGGTAAAAAGAATATTGAACTCGTGGTCACGGTGATGACGCCAACCGGTTCAGACCGGCTCAGGGAATTGTTTGGGGACAGCGTCTGCCATGTGTATGCGCCCTATGATTACCCCGGAGCCGTGAAACGGTTTCTGCGTGTATTCAAACCCGAATTGCTGGTGCTGATGGAAACTGAACTCTGGCCCAATATGATTCATTTCAGCCACCAGGCGGGGCTGCGGATGTTGCTTGCCAATGCCCGGCTGTCCGAAAAATCTTTCCGGGGATATGAGAAATTTGCCCGGCTTGGCAAGCCCATGCTGGCGCAGCTGGACCTGATTGCGGCGCAGTCGGCAAGTGATGCCGAGCGCTTTCGGCGTCTGGGCGTGGCAGCTGAGCGGGTGCAGCTTACCGGCAGCATCAAATTCGATATCACTCTGCCGGCAGATCTGGATGTGCGGGTAAGCGCACTGGCCGGGCGGCTGCAAGGTCAGCGGCCGATCATTGTTGCCGCCAGTACCCGCGAGGGTGAGGAAGAGAAAGTGCTCAACGCATTCCGTCACTGTTTGCAGGAGGTGCCGGAGTTGCTGCTGGTTCTGGTGCCCCGGCATCCTGAGAGATTCAATGCCGTGGCCAGGCTGTGTGAGTCCCGATCCCTGCCTGTGGTCCGGCGCAGCAGCGCGGACCCGGTTGGCCCGCTGGTCAAGGTCCTGCTGGGTGACAGTATGGGTGAGATGTCGGTGTATCTGGGTTTGGCAGATATTGCCTTTGTTGGTGGCAGTCTGGTGGATACCGGTTGTCAGAATGTACTGGAGCCGGCAGCGCTGGGCCTGCCTGTACTGGTGGGGCCTTCCCAGTTCAATTTCCAGCATATCTGTGAACAGCTGGAGGCAGCGGGCGCCCTGCAGACAGTGGCGGATGAGAAGGCATTGGCCGCCGCAATACTTGCCCTGCTCAATGAGGAAACCCTGCGCCAGCGGATGGGTCAGGCTGGCATGGCGGTTATCAGGGCCAACCGGGGGGCGCTGCAACGAACCTTGGCCATGCTGGAAGCGCTGTTGAAATAATTATCGATTAGTGATTGCCAGATCGCGATCATTGTATTAATCTTCAACACCTTAGGGTGGTTAGCTAGCTAGGCTTATCAAATAATAAATCCAATTGACTGGAATACAGAATAATTAATGAAACGTAAACCCGATATGATGATGGTGGTAGTCGTCCTGTTTGCCCTGGGAGTTCTCATCAGCGGTGTTGTTCAGAGCAGTCTGCTCTGAATCCGTTTTACTCTGGTGTCTCTCACCTTCAAGAACCGCCTTCAGGAACCTCGCCTTCAAGCGCCCTGCCTTCAGGTGTCTCTTGGATAATACACCCGCGCATCACTGACTATCAGGTCCATGCCAATATCCCAGGGTGACGGGTGCAGCCGGGCTACGCGTTGGCATTCGTGTGCCACCCCTATCAATAAAGGCCGTTTGCGGCGGCCGTTTGCGCGGTCCGTGCCGGCCTGGCGGAATTGAAAACTGCGGTCATAAAACCCCTTCCCCATGCCCAGGCGGTTGCCCTGGGCATCGAAACCCGTCAACGGCACCAGCACCAGGTCCAGCGCCCAGGCCGGGCACAGGCGATGCGCTGTGGGCCTGGGTTCAGCAATACCCCATTGTTTGAGATACAGGCGGGTATTGGCACAGATGTGCACGAAACGCAGGCGCCTGGCATTGACCGGATCAATGACGGGCAGATAGCATTTTTTTCCGCTCTGGAGAGCCTGCGTCAGCAGAGGCCTGGGGTCGACCTCGCCATCAATGGGCAGGTAAAAGGCAATGCGCCGGGCCCTGCGAAATGGCAGCAGTTTACTGAGGCTGTGGAATAATTGCCGGCTGGCCAGTTGCTGCTGGCGGGGGCTGAGTGCACGGCGAGCCTGGCGCAGGCTTTTGCGCAGAGAGTTGGGTTCAGCAAGGGGAGGCTCAGCGGGGTTAGATGCCGACGGATTGTCTGTCATCGCATTGAATCTGTTGGAAATGAAAGCCACCCAGGGCACCGCTACCAAAATAGTCCTGAACCCAAGGGTCCAGGTGGTGGCTTCTGGGATACATAAGGCTTTCCGTCTTGCGGACCTGCACAACAGTATCTTTCAGGAAGCCTCCGAAGTAACAGATATCGGCTCAAGAACACGTTTGATTGGCTAATACCCCAGGCGACTATGGTCCGAGTATATAGCAGTTGAAATTGCCTATCGAGTGAATCGGCCAACTTTTTTGTAACAATGCAGCAAACATGATCTGTCTCAAATATCGATCTGGCGATTGCTCAGCAGAGCGTGATCGATTTTGTCTTCCAGAAATTTCAGTTGTTGCACGGTGTTATGGCGGGTTTCATTGAGCAGCCTGTTCTTGCTCAGCATTTCATGGGTGATGTTCAGGGCGGCCATGACGGAAATTTTTTCCAGGCCATGAATATTGCCACGCGACTTTATCTTGCGCATGTTCTCGTCCAGGTGGCGGGCAGACTTCAGCAGGGCTTCCTGCTCGGACGGAGGGCAACTGATCTGGTATTCCTTGTCCAGTATTTTGACCGCAACCGTGCTGGGAGTTTCGTGATCCATTTACGATTGCTCCAGAGCCTTGAGTTTGTTGAGTACCGACTCGAGACGGGATTTGGCGAGTTTGTTGTTATCGAGCAGTTGCTGGCGTTCTGTTTGCCAGTTATGCTCTCGGGTTCGAAGCATTTGATTCTCCTGCTTCATGGCAGCACAAAGCGAGACCAGCGCGTCTATTTTCTCATCCAGGGCGTTGAATCGTTCGTCATTCATGATAAACAGTGCTTCATGCGTCAGTGCCACAACAGTCAGTGCCACAACAAGAGTGCCACAAGAATGTCCAGGGTTGGCAGAATCCCGATCAACGCTACTATAGAGATGTGCTCAGGGGTGGTCAACAAGGGCTTGTGGAAATCCAGCGGTATCAGTATCAGGACAGAATATGACAGACACGCAGCAACAGGTTCACATCACGGAAGCCGTCAGACGCCGGCGCGAACTCATGGCACAAATGGAGCCCAACAGCATTGCTCTGCTGGCTTCCGCGCCGACACGGGTGCGCAGCAACGATACCGAATATCCCTACCGGCAAAACAGTGATTTCTTTTATCTCAGCGGCTTTGTCGAAGAACAGGCCGTGCTGGCCTTGATTCCGGGTCGTCAACAGGGGGAAGTCGTGCTTTTCTGCCAGGAAAAGGACAAGACCCGTGAGTTATGGACAGGTATTCTGCTGGGGCCGGAGCAGGCGCGGACCCACCTGCAGGTGGATGATGCCTTCCCCATTGGCGACATCGATGACATCCTGCCCGGCTTGATCGAAGGCAGGGAGCGAGTGTATTACGCCATGGGCAAGGATCCGGCCTTTGACAGCCAGGTCATGGAGTGGGTGAAAACCATTCGCGCCAAGGTCAGAATGGGGGCGCATTCACCTGGCGAGTTTCTGATGCTGGACCAGCTGATCAATGAAATGCGCTTGATCAAGAGTCCGGCAGAAATCAAACTGATGGAAAAAGCGGCAGCCATTTCGGTCGAGGCGCACAAGCGTGCCATGCGCCTCTGTGCCCCCGGCCTGCATGAATATGATCTGGAGGCAGAACTGCTGCATGAATTCGTGCGCAATGGCAGCCGTGCCGTGGCCTACAACAGCATCGTGGCGGCCGGCCGCAACGCCTGCATCCTGCACTATGTCGAAAACACGGCGGCACTGAACGACGGGGATCTGGTTCTCATCGATGCGGGTTGCGAATTCCAGTACTATGCGGCCGACATCACCCGCACATTCCCTGTCAGCGGACGCTTCAGCCCGGAACAAAAAGCCCTGTATGAGATAGTCCTGCAGGCACAGTTGCAAGCCATCGCGTGCATTCGCCCAGGTATACCCTGGGATGTTCCGCACAATACGACGGTGCGGGTCATTACCGAGGGGCTGCTGGAACTGGGCCTGCTCAGCGGCGCGGTGGAGACGCTGATAGAGACTGAGGCCTACAAACCTTTTTACATGCATCGGGCGGGACACTGGCTGGGCATTGATGTGCATGATGTCGGCGATTACAAGATTGATGACAAGTGGCGTCTTCTGGAGCCGGGAATGGTCACCACCGTTGAGCCGGGAATCTATGTGGCGCCGGATAACCTGGATGTTCCTGCCCAATGGCGGGGGATTGGTATTCGTATCGAAGATGATGTGCTGGTGACCAGAACCGGATGCCGTGTGTTGACGGCCGGGGCACCCAAAACCGTGGCCGAGATTGAAGCATTCATGGCGGCTGAAACATCTGCTGCTCCGCTTGGCATGGCCGTGGGCCGCTGAGAGCACGCTCATGCTGAAAGCACGCTCACACTGAAGGCGTACTATGGAAATCACCGCAGCCCAACCTGCTTATGACATCGCCATCATTGGTGCAGGCATGGTCGGGGCAAGCTTTGCCCTGAGCTTGATTCGCCGTCAGGCGCAGGCGCAGCAGACTGCCGGCGCCCATGGGCAGAAGAAACCCCTGAAGATACTGCTGATCGAGAGCAGGGCCATCGATTCAGGCAGTGGCGAGACAGCGGATTTTGATGCGCGCAGCACCGCCCTGGCGTATGGCAGCAAGCGGGTTTTTGCCGACCTTGGGCTCTGGCCGGCCCTGGCCGGACACGCCGGACGCATCGAGCGCATCCATGTTTCTGATCGCGGACACTTTGGCGCCAGCCGTCTGGCCGCCAGCGACATGGGGGTGGAAGCCCTGGGTTATGTGCTCGAAAATCATAAGCTGGGCAGTGTGCTGAACCAGGCCGTTCTTGCCGAACCGGGTATCGACCTGTTGTCGTCCGCCCAGGTACAGGCGCTGCAACCGCTTCAGCAGGGCATGAGGATGGAGTTGGTGGTTGCCGGGCAGGCCCAGCAGCCTGTCAGCGCCGCCCTGGTGGTGATGGCCGATGGTGGCAAGTCGGGTCTTGCCGCCAGCCTGGGCATTCAGGTCAGCAGCAAGGATTATCAGCAGAGTGCGCTTATCGCCAATGTGGCACTGGCCAGACCGCATCAGGGGGTTGCCTATGAGCGCTTCACCGATACCGGTCCGCTGGCGCTGCTGCCGCTTGCCGATTACGCCGAACAGCCCCGTGTCGCACTGGTCTGGACCCTGCAGGCAGACGCAGCCGCAGCGACAGCCGCCATGGCCGAGGACGAATTTCTGGCGCAGCTGCAACAACGCTTTGGTCAGCGCCTGGGTCGCTTTACCCAGGTTGGGCAGCGCATAGCCTTCCCGTTGAAGCTGCAGGTCACTGGCGAACAGGTGCGCCCCGGCCTGGTCTTGCTGGGTAATTCAGCACACACCCTGCATCCTGTCGCCGGCCAGGGCTTGAACCTGGCCCTGCGCGATGCCGTGGTGCTGGCGGATAAAATCCTGGCAGCCAGGCAAGAGGGAGTCTCACCGGGTGCCATGTCCTTATTGCAGGATTATCAACACGCCCGGGCGCAGGACCAGCGCAACACGATACTGCTGAGCGACCAACTGATTGCCCTGTTCAGCAACGGCAGTATCGGCAAGAGTCTGCTGCGCAAAGCCGGTTTGCTTGCCATCGATCTGCTGCCACCACTGAAGGCTGAATTCACCCGTCATGCAATGGGTTTGGCAGCCTCTGGCGCCAAAGGTTGAGACTATGGGCTGACAGCAGCCCGGATGGATTCGATGCGTTTGCGGTTGACCCCCATGTCACCGTACCCGACGCGCGAAGCAGACCTTACCTGAACCCCGCTGCCGGCGGTCGATTCCAGAAACTCGACATCATCGACAAACCCCATCAGGCTGCTGGTGAATTCCACGTACAGATACTCGGGCTGATCAGTGATTATCTGGGCATTATCCAGGCTTGCCAGATGCGCCCGGATGCGGGTGAGCGGGGCCTGGATGGGGGCGATACCGTGGCTTTCGCGGCTGTCACTGCTGGACACGCAGTTGGGTGAATCAGGGCAGGCGGCCAGGCGGCCGTCCCTGGGGCCAAGATTATCGGGGCGTTGGCCGGCACAACCGAGCAGTGTTGCCAAAGACATGATCAACAGTGCTCCCTTGAGGCAGTTTTTCGTGTTTGCTCCCGACATCAGACCACCCCCATGCCCAGCCACTCGGCTATCAAGGCCGGTTTGTCCTCGCCCTCGATGTCCACGGTTGCGCGATGCTTGAGCAGGTACTGTCCGGGGTTTTTCTCGATGGCGCTGAGCAGCTCGAAACGGGCGCGAATGCGTTTGCCCACCCTGACCGGGTTCAGAAAACGGACCTTGTCCAGACCATAATTGATGGAGATGGAGATGCCTTCAATCTTGATGGTACCGGCCTCGGCGCCCAGCATGCTCAACAGGGACAGGGTGAGGAAGCCGTGAGCGATGGTGCCGCCAAATGGGGTTTCCTGGCGGGCTCGTTCCTGGTCGATATGAATGAACTGGAAATCCCCGGTGGCTTCGGCAAACTGGTTGACGCGCTGCTGGGTTATTTCGAGCCATTCGGAGCAGCCAACCTCCTGTCCGATGAATTGCTGTGCTGCGTCAAGTGTTACCGGTTTGGGCATGGGTTTCTCCGTTGTATCTGGGTTATGGTACAGACGGGCCAGTATCGGGCAAAAAGCCTGGCGCTTCAATCGGTCTGTGCGCTGTTTTCTGTGCGCCCGCCAGACTATAATGCCCATTCGATCATTTTCCCAGGCCAGTATCATGTCGGCGGTCAGCACTTCTGATAGCACTTTTGATAGTACTTCAGACAGTTCGTCAAACAGCTCTTCAAACAAGCTTCCCGATGTGGATGTGCTGATTGTCGGTGCCGGCATGGTGGGGGCGACACTGGCCTGCCTGCTGGCCGACAGTGGCCTGCGTATTGCCATTGCCGAGGCGCAGCCCTTGCTGGCCGACCAGGCGCTGGCGCGTTACCGTGACGAAACCGACGCAGTGGACAAGTCTCCTGAGCAGATGGATTTTGATGCCAGGGTCAGCGCCATAACGCCTGCCTCCCGGCAGATTTTCGAGCAGGCGGGGGTGTGGGCGCAGATAGCACAATGCCGCATCAGCCCCTATCGACAGATGCAGGTATGGGAAGCCGATGGCACCGGCGCCATCAGTTTCGATGCGGCCGAGATCCAGTGCAATGAATTGGGGTATATCATTGAAAACCGCCTGCTTACGGCGTGTCTGCATCAACAGCTGCGACAGCATCCGCAGCTTGCCCTGCTGTCGCCGCTGAGCATCAGCGCATTTCATCAGGTGTACGGTGCGGGGGAGTCTGGACAGGCCCTGTTGCAAGTCAGCCTGAGCGATGGCCGCCAACTCGGAACCCGACTGCTGGTGGCAGCCGATGGCGCCAATTCCATGATCCGGCAAATGGCGGGTTTCGCCACGCGGGAATGGGATTACGCCCACCATGCCATTGTCGCGACGGTGCGGACCAGCCAGCCACATCAGCACAAAGCCATCCAGCGTTTCATGGACGATGGGGTGCTGGCGTTTTTGCCTCTGACTGCCCCCGGAGATAATCAAAGGTATTGCTCCATCGTCTGGTCCGTGGTGCCAGAGCGCGCCTCTGCGCTGATGGCTCTGGACGACGCAGGCTTCGGGCAGGCGCTGGCGGTGGCCATTGAGAACCGCCTGGGCGCTGTCGAATGGCTGGGCCAGCGCAGCGCTTTTCCTTTGCGGCAACGCCATGCCCGCGACTATGTGCGGCAACAGGTGGTGCTGGTGGGCGATGCGGCCCATACCATTCACCCGCTGGCCGGACAGGGCGTCAATCTGGGTCTGCAGGATGCGCTGGCCCTGAGTGAGGTCTTGCTCAAAGCGCATCGGGAAGGACGCGATCCTGGTGGGCAACGGGTACTGCAGGCCTATCAGCGCAGTCGCAAGGGCGATAATTTGAGCATGATGTATCTGATGGAAGGTTTTCGGCATCTGTTTGCGGAACAACCCTTGCCGGTGCGCTGGCTGCGCAATACCGGAATGAGCGCTGTGGACAGGATGCCCGTGCTGAAGCGCTACCTGATGCAACAGGCCATGGGCCTGCGCGGCTGACCGGCACTGCTGTTGAAGGACGATAAGCACCTGTCTTGCTCAAGACTCCTGCCTCGATGCCGATAAGCAGTGAATGACTGCCATGGGAACGGGTATGGGTATGGATTATGAATAATGAGTCGGGCTGGCCTTTTGATCTGGATTTGAGTGACCTGGATACAGGCAGCATCACCAATCTGTTGCTGGATATCGAAAATCATTTGCCTTTGCTGGAATCGGAAGTTGCCCTGTCGGAATTGCTGCGGGTAAAAAACCTGTTTGAAAAAGAGTTGATGGAAACCCACCGCCTGCATTGAAGCAGGCACAACAGCAGGCACCTGCAACATCAATTAACGGCATGATTAACGGCTGTACTGCCTGGCGCTGCTGGTTTAAGCTGTGCGCTGGAAAAGTCATCAGTCCGGCTGTTTGTGCGTGGCTCAGCTTGTGCGTAGCCCTTTGTGCAAAGCCCCTTCCGTTAATGGATAACACTCTTGAACGCGATTGAATCAACGGACTCCACCCCGCGTCTTGCCCGTCTGCGCTCGGTGTTTTACTACAGCCGACTGGCCGTGCAGATTGTCTGGTCTACCAGCCCGGGCCTGACCCTGGCCATGGCCTTTGCCACGCTGGTGGCGGGCCTGCTTCCGGCCGCCATAGCCTGGGTTGGCCAACTGATTGTTGACGCCGTCATTGCCGCCATTCAGGCCGAAGGGCCGGCACAGCTTGAGGCCCGCAATCTGGTGCTGCGGTATGTGCTTTACGAGGCCGGGCTGGTCGTACTCTTCACCGGCTTCCAGAAAATCAATACGGTGTGCCAGTCGATACTCAGGGTGCTGCTGGGCAATGAGATCAATGTCACCATACTGGAGAAGGCCCTGAGCCTGGAATTGGCGGATTTTGAGGATTCCGAGTATTACGACAAGCTGGTCCGCGCACGCAGAGAGGCGTCCAGCCGGCCGCTGAGCCTGGTGACCCGCACCTTTGATTTGAGCCGGGACATGGTTTCCCTGGTCAGTTACGCTTTCCTGCTGTTCCAGTTTTCACCGTTTGCCGTGTTGCTGCTGGGGCTGGCCGGGGTGCCGGGTTTCCTGGCCGAGGCCCGATTCTCGGGCGAGGCGTTCCGTAATCAACGGCGGCGCTCGGCGGAACGGCGCATGCAGATTTATCTGGAAATGGTGCTGACCCGCGAAGATGGCGTGAAGGAAGTCAAATTGCTGCAATTGGGCAGATTGTTTTTGCAGCGCTATATCGATATTTTCCGCAATATCTACGCCGAAGACAGAAACCTGGTGCTGCGTCGAGGGTTCTGGGGTTATGTCCTGGGCCTGCTGGCCAGTGCGGCCTTTTATTTTTCCTATGGCTGGGTGGCGTTTGCTGCGGTTGCGACCACCATTACCATCGGCCAGATGACCATGTATATTGCGGTGTTTCGGCAAGGCCAGTCCGCGGTTACCAACTCCTTGACAGCCATCAACGGGATGTACGAGGACAGCCTGTATCTGTCCAATCTGACCGAATACCTGGAGCATCGGGTACCGGAAGCCAGTGGCGACAAGACTGCAGGGCCGGCGCCCGGAGACGGCATACGGTTCGAGCAGGTCAGTTTTTCTTATCCCGGCAGTGACACCCCGGCCCTGCAGGATCTGAACCTGCATATCCGGGCCGGGGAAAGTCTGGCCATCGTCGGTGAGAATGGCTCCGGCAAAACCACCCTGATCAAGCTGCTGGCGCGTCTGTACACGCCCAGCAGCGGCCGCATCCTGCTGGAAGGCCTGGACCTGCAGGAATGGGATATTGCCACCTTGCGCCACAGGATAGGGGTCATTTTCCAGGATTTTGCCCGTTACCAGCTCAAGGTGGGAGAAAATATCGGGGTGGGGGATGTGGCCAATCTGGCTGTCCGCAGTCAGGTTGAACTGGCTGCAGAACAAGGCCTTTCCAGGGGTTTCATCGAAGCCCTGCCGCAGACCTATGACACCCAGCTGGGAACCTGGTTCAAGGATGGCAAGGAGCTATCGGGAGGGCAATGGCAGAAGATTGCCCTGTCGCGTGCGTTCATGCGGACCCAGGCCGATATCCTGATTCTGGATGAGCCCACGGCTGCCATCGATGCCCGCGCCGAAGCCGAGCTCTTCGCGCATTTCCGGGAGCTGACCGCGAAGCGGATCTCCATCATCATCTCCCACCGCTTTTCCACGGTGCGCATCGCGGACCATATCATTGTGCTGGAGCAGGGCAGGATTGCAGAGGAAGGGACTCACGCGCAGCTATTGGCCTGCAAGGGGCAGTATGCCCGTCTTTTCCACCTGCAGGCCCAGGGTTATCAGTAGCTGTTAACGTGCACTCGGTCCATGTTCCAGACGCAGGCCGAGAGTGCCGCCACGGGTGAAACCCTGTTCGATATCCTGCAGATAGCGGTCAGATTCTGACTCCTGTTTCAGATGCAGGGCAAAGAAAGCGGTGGCGAAATGGTTGAGGATATTGTTGGTGCGCACCGAATCCCAGACTGAATCCAGGTAGTGTCCGGCCACTGCCGGAGTGTCACTGCTCAGTATTTCGATGGGCATGGGAATTGGGGCGGCCACACTGTGGCCGGCATTGGCAAAAGTCAGCAGGTAGCGGTCACTGTTCTGCGTTCCTGTAAAAATGGCACGTGTTCCGTTCTCATAACCGGCAGTAACATCGGCATCCCCGGCCACAAAGAAAATCGGTTTGCTGACCCCGAGCAGACCTTGCTCGTCCCAGAAACCAGTGTTCATTCCCCAGGGGGCAATCAGCAGGCCCGCCTTGATGCGCGCATCCAATCCTTGCCGATAATCCGGGTTGGTGGCGGCCCTGGCCTGCAACAGGCGGTTGGGTGGTCCGGCAATATTGTTGACAGCGGCCTCGCTGAAACCGGCGCCCAGATTGTTCAGCGCACCGTAGCCGCCCATGGAAAAACCAATCAGCCCGGTTTGCTCGATATCCACCAACTGGCTGAGGAAACTGCCGGAGCCGGTCGCAGCCAGTTTCGCCATCGTGTCGAGCACAAAAAGCTGATCCAGCGGGCGGTTGTACAGCGTGCTGGCAAAAGCCTGTTGGTCGTCATAGGTGCTGTCGGTGTGGTCGATGGAAACGGTCACATAGCCCTTGCTGGCCAGGTTCTCGCCCAGATGGCTGAGCAGGAAGCGGTTGCCGGGGTAGCCGTGCGAGATGATGATCAAGGGGTAGCGGTTGTCCCGCAAAGGCTCGGCATCCCGTACTGCCCTGCCATGTAGCCTGGCAGTAATGCTGGGGTCTCTGGTGATGGCCAGGTATTCGGTACCGGTTTGCTGGTTGGCGGCAAGCTGGGCTGGATACCATACCTCCACGGTCAAGGGCCGGTCATAGCTTGCGTTGGCTGCACCGCGCTCTGTGCCGAGCACATCGATACGGCCAGGGTCGAGTAATTCCAGGGTGCGTACACCCACCGCGTAGGACCCGTAGGCGGCAAGCTCGGGGGCATCGGGGCGAATGATGTCGATGCGATTGGTTTGCGCAAGGGCATGCAGGGACTGCAGAGAAAGTAGGGTCATCAGAATGCCAGCCAGGTGTCTTTTCATGATCAATACCAGTCAATGAGTTGCTGCTGGAAAGATACACCATGAAGGCGGGTTTGCAAATCTGTGAATTACAGCTGCAGGCAGGGCTTCAAACTGTCGAGGACAATCGGGGAAAAAGGCTGGGACACTGCCTGGTGAAGTGTCCCAGTCTGAAGAGTTGCTTGCAACTGCATGGTTTATTCAGTGCGTGGTACAAAGCTGAACTTCATGTTGGTACGCACCGGGACTGGTGTGCCTGCATCGACGACCGGTTCAAACTGCCATTGATTGATTGCGGTCAAGGCTGCCCGGCTGAATGCTGGCGCAGTGGTGTCCTTGACGGCAGGCTCAAGCACCGAGCCATCGGGGGCAACGGTGAACTCGACAATCACGAACCCTTCCTTGCCGGCGCGGTCCTTGAGCAGCGGGTATTCAGGCAGAGCCTGTTCGACGACTTTCAGGTTCTTGCTGCTGTACAGGCCACCGGTGAGAGTGTCGGCACTGGCCAGGCTGGTGGCCAGGGTGCTGCCAATGAGCAACAGGGTGGAGATTTTTGCTGGAGTAAAAGTTTTCATGGTATGACCTCGCTTGGTGTTTAAAAAAACAGTCTTAAAAATCAGTGCTTGTTCAGGAGAGGAGCACTTACCCTACTCGCTCGCCTGCTTCACTGTGTTTAATGCAAAGCCAATGCCAACTTATTATTTTCTATTTATATCAATGAGATAAAAAATAAAAGCCTATTTTTTGAAGGAAAATCACGGGGAACGGTGCACCAATTTCAATCCTGGCGCACCGGTTTTGCTGCAAAATGAACAGCTTTGCTGGGGCTTACTGGTAATTCTCCATTGCCGGACAGGCACAGAACAGGTTGCGGTCGCCGTATACATTGTCGATGCGGTTGACGCTGGGCCAGAACTTGTTGTCGCGCAGCCCTGGCACGGGGAAGGCTGCTTCCTGTTTGCCATAGCCCCGGTTCCAGTGCTCATCCATGATGTCGGCCAGGGTATGGGGCGCCTGCTTCAAGGGATTGTCTTCGGCATCCAGTGCGCCGGATTCGACCCGGGCAATTTCCTGGCGAATGGCGATCATGGCCTCGATGAAGCGGTCCAGTTCGGGCAGGGATTCGCTCTCGGTGGGCTCTATCATCAAGGTGCCTGCCACCGGGAATGACATGGTGGGCGCGTGGAAACCATAATCCATCAGGCGCTTTGCCACATCCTCTTCGCTGATGCCCGAGCTGGCCTTCAACGGACGCAGATCGATGATGCATTCGTGGGCGACCCGGCCATTTCTGCCGGTATACAGCACCGGATAATGTGCGCTGAGCCGGGCCGCAATATAGTTGGCATTGAGAATGGCAAGCTCGGTGGCGTAACGCAGCCCGGAGGCCCCCATCATCTTGATATAGGCCCAGGAGATGGGCAGAATGCCGGCACTGCCCCAGGGGGCTGCAGAAACTGCGGTATTGCCGGCGAGTGGTCCATCCAGGGGGACCAGTTTGTGGTTGGCCAGGAAAGGCGCCAGGTGCTTCTTAACTCCGATCGGGCCCATGCCAGGGCCGCCGCCGCCATGGGGAATGCAGAAGGTCTTGTGCAGATTGACATGGGAAACATCGGCACCGATATCACCAGGCCGGGTCAGACCGACCTGTGCGTTGAGGTTGGCGCCATCCATGTAGACCTGCCCCCCATGCTCATGTATCAGCGCACACACTTCCTTGACCCCTTCTTCGTAGACACCGTGCGTGGAGGGGTAGGTAATCATCAGCGCCGCCAGCGTGCTGCTGTGCTGGCTTGCTTTCAGGCGCAGGTCGTCAACATCGATGTTGCCGTCCTCATCGCAGGCCACCACGACCACCTTCATGCTGGCCATCTGGGCGCTGGCAGGGTTGGTGCCATGTGCCGAGCTGGGAATCAGGCAGACATTGCGCGCGGTTTCACCCTTGCTGTCCAGATAGTTGCGTATTGCCAGCAGCCCGGCGTATTCACCCTGAGCGCCTGAGTTGGGCTGCATGCTGATGGCATCGAAACCGGTAATTTCGGCCAGCATGGCTTCCAGTTCTGAGATCATCGCGGCATAACCCAGGGTCTGGTTGCGGGGTGCAAAGGGGTGGGGCTTGCTGAACTCCGGCCAGCTGATGGGGATCATCTCGGCTGTGGCATTGAGCTTCATGGTGCAGGAGCCCAGAGGAATCATGGCGTGGGTCAGGGACAGATCCCGGTTTTCGAGCCGCTTCAGGTAGCGCAGCATGTCGGTTTCGCTGTGCCAGCTAGTGAAGACCGGATGCTGCAGGTAAGGGGTGTTGCGCTGCAGCTGGGCCGGGATGGCAGCAAACGATGCCGGATCGACAACAAGCTGCTGGTCCAGGGCGTGAACATCGAGTGCTTCGGCCTTTGCGCCCAGCAGGATATGCCAGAGCAGGCTGACATCTTCGGGCGTGCTGCACTCATCCAGGCTAAGCCCGAGCAGGGTGGGGTCATCCGTGCGCAGATTGACACCACTGGACAAGGCCCGGTCGATGATCTGGGCTCGCTGATCGGCATCCAGGGCAATGCTCAGCGTATCGAAGAACTGGCTGTTGGGCTGCATGCCGGCCTGCCTCAGGCCATGGGCGAGAAGGCAGGTCAGCCGATGAATGCGCCTGGCGATTCGGGTCAGTCCGTCCGGGCCATGGTACATGGCATACAGGGCGGAGATATTGGCCAGCAGCACCTGGGCGGTGCAGATGTTGCTGTTGGCTTTTTCGCGGCGGATATGTTGTTCCCGCGTCTGCAGGGACATGCGGTAGGCCTGTTTGCCCCGGGCATCGACAGAGACGCCGATGATGCGTCCGGGAACAGCGCGTTTGTAGGCTTCCCTGGTGGCAAAATAAGCGGCATGCGGGCCACCGTACCCCATGGGTACACCGAAGCGTTGACTGGTTCCCAGGACCACATCAGCCCCCATTTCGCCGGGGGATTTGAGCAGGATCAGGCTCATCAGGTCAGCGGCAACAATGGCGATGGCGTCCTGCTCATGCAAGCTGGCAACGAGCGGGCTCAGATCGGTCAGCTCGCCCTGGCAATTGGGGTATTGGAAGATGGCTCCGAAAACCTGCTGCTGGCCGACAGTGGCGACATCGCCGATGAGGAGTTCAAAACCAAAGCTGGCCGCGCGGGTTTTGAGCACATCGATAGTCTGAGGCAGGCAATGCTGATCGACAAAGAAGAGATTGCTTTTGCTCTTGCTGACCCGCTTGGCCAGCGCCATGGCTTCCGCCGCCGCCGTGGCTTCGTCCAGCAGGGAGGCATTGGCCAGGTCCATGCCGGTCAGGTCGAGTATCATCTGCTGGAAGGTCAGCAGGGTTTCCAGCCGGCCTTGTGATATTTCAGGCTGATACGGCGTATAGGCTGTGTACCAGCCCGGGTTTTCCAGGACATTGCGCAGAATGACATTGGGGGTAATGGTGTCATGGTAGCCAAGGCCGATGAATGAGCGGGTGGCAAGATTCTGCTGCGCCATGGTCTTGAGTGTGGCCAGGGCGGTGTGCTCGGTGCAGGGTTTGCCCAGGGCAAGCGGCCGTTGCAGGGCAATGGAGCTGGGCACGGTCTGGCGGATCAGTTCCGCCAGGCTCGCCACCCCCAGGGCATCGAGCATTTTGCGAATCTGGGTCTGGTTCGGGCCGACATGCCGGGCAATGAATTCGTCGCGGTATTGCAGCTCATCGAGCGTAAGCTGTGCGGGGCTGGTTGTTGTTGATGCTGCAGAGGCTGGTGCTGTTGCGGTTATTGGGGGTTGGGCTGGGATATCCATTGCTGACCTCAAAACAGAGTGTCAGCCAGCGGGGATTAACCCTGACAGCTGACAGTCCTGGAACGTGCGGGATGAGAACGGGTGGAGCCATTGGCAAGGCGTCTGTCAGAACGCCTTACTCACAGAGGTTGGCATAGGCCTCTGCGTCGAGCAGTTCAAGCAGTTCGGCCTCATCGGCAGGCAGAACCCGGCAGAACCAGCCATCCTCGTACGGCGAGGAGTTGACGGTTTCCGGGGCATCGACCAGGTCTTCGTTGACGGCGATGACTTCTCCCGAAACAGGGGCATAGATATCAGAGGCGGCCTTGACGGACTCCACCACGCTGATTTCATCCCGGGCAGCGACCACCTTACCTTCTTCCGGCAATTCAATGAAAACGATATCGCCCAGCAACTCCTGGGCATGATCGGTAATCCCGATGGTAACCGTACCATCGTCTTCCAGGCGGACCCATTCATGGGTTGCCGTGTATTTCAGGTCTTCAGGGAAATTACTCACGGGCCAGTCCTCATACTGTTGAATTGCGGTTCTATTCAAATACCTTTTTGCCGAAGCGCACAAAATTCGGTGTCACCCTGCGCACGGGTGTGAGCTTGCCACGCAGATCTACCTGACAGTCCTGTGCATCGGCCGGAATTCTAGCCAAAGCTATCGAATGCTTCAATGTGGGCGAGAACGTGCCGCTGGTAATTATCCCCTGGGTCGGACCTTGCGCAGTGTGACAGTGGATCGTCATGCCTTCCCGCAAGACCCCGCGTGTTTCCAGCACCAGGCCGGTCAGTATGGGCATCTTGCCTGCGAGTTGTTCCTGTCGGTGCCGGCTTATCGCCTGCCGCCCGATAAAGTCACGGCTTTGTGGCTCCCAGGCAATGGTCTGTTCCATATTCGCAGCCAGCGGGGAAATGGATTCATCCATTTCATGGCCGTACAGATTCATGCCAGCTTCCAAACGCAGGGTATCGCGAGCGCCCAGGCCAACCGGTTTGATGCCCAGTGCCAGCAGTTGCTGCCAGAGCGCAGGTGCCTCGTCCCCCGGCAGAATGATTTCAAGCCCCTTTTCCCCGGTGTATCCGGTGCGGGCAATGAAACGTGTGCCGCTTTCCAGGCCGCGGAAGTTCCCCAGTTTCGCCACTGCCGCGGCCACATCGGAGGGCAGGCAGGAGCAGACCAGCTGGATGGCATCCGGCCCATGAATGGCAAGAATGGCAAGTTCCGGGCGTTCGTTGATCGTGGTGTCCTTGGGGTCAAAATCGCCTGCCTGCTGCCTGATCCAGGCCAGGTCTTTTTCCCGGGTGGCGCAATTGACGACCAGACGGTAGCCGGTGCTCATGCGGTAGACAATCAGGTCATCGATGACGCCCCCGTCAGTGTTCAGCATCGCGCTGTAGAGTGCTCTGCCGGTCTCGTCGAGCCGGGCGACATCATTGGCCAGCAGGTAGCGCAGGAATTCGGTGCTGGCCGGACCCTGCACATCGATGACGGTCATGTGCGACACATCAAACACACCCGCATGCTGACGTACTGCCTGATGTTCCTCGATGACGGACTGGTACTGGATGGGCATGTCCCAGCCGCTGAATTCCACCATTCTGGCGCCGGCATCGAGATGTTGCTGATAAAGGGGTGTTTTTTGGCCCACGAAGTCGCTTCTGAAAGGTAAATGGACAGGACGGTATTCTAGCAGGACACCTGCAATGGGGCTACCGGGAAACGCTTATTGCAGCTCGGCCAGAAAGCGGTCGCTGCGGGGCAGGTAATTGCGCTCACTGTCCAGTGAGAAAACGACCGAACTGGAGCGACCAACGATCTGCTCTCTGGGGATGAAGCTGTAGACCCGGCTGTCGGCACTGTTGTCGCGGTTGTCGCCGAGCACGAAAAACTGTTTTTCCGGCACCAGGGCCGGCCCGAAATTACGGCTGCGGCGATAGCCAAACGAATCTGAGATCATGGCCAGATGCGAGTAGTCAGGCAGTTCCTCATTCACGATGAGGTGGGTTTGATTTGAGCCCACAATCTCGTAATCGGCTATTTCCCCATTGATAATGACGGTATTGTTGCGCATGTAGATGGTGTCACCAGGCAGGCCGATGATGCGCTTGATCAAGCGTTTGCCGGCCACCTCGGAGTCGATGATGACGATGTCTCCCCGCTTGGGGTCATTGATTGCGGCCAGACTGACATCGGTAAAGGGAATGCGGATATCATAGGCCAGCTTGTTGACCCACACCTTGTCGCCATCGAGCAGGGTGGGTTGCATGGAGCGTCCGGAAATGGAATTCAGATCAGCAATGGCGCTTTTGAAAAACACGATGCTGAGCAGAATGAATAGAAATCTGCTGTTGTCCCGCCAGAAGCCGGTGAGGTATCTTTTCATTGCTGCTCCGTGGTCATCGCTGCTCCGCTGCCATTATTGCGCCGCTGTCAGTGCTGTCAGAATCAGGGCGACAGGCGATCGACCATAGCGTAAATTGAGCGGGAAAGTCAATCAACCCAGCGTGAGTACCATGCCTGAAGCCAATGGACAGAGCCCTGAAACCCCAGCCGCCTTGCAAGGGTTTCATGCTGCCAGCAGGGCCTGGTTCGGACGGATGTTCGAGCAAGCCACGCCAGCTCAGACTGAAGCCTGGCCCGTCATCCGCGAGGGAGAACATACCCTGATTGCTGCACCCACTGGCAGTGGCAAGACGCTGGCCGCTTTTTTTGCCGCAATCGATAATCTGGTGCAACAGTCCCGCAGTCATGTGCTGCCGGCAGAAACCCGGGTTCTCTATATTTCTCCATTGAAAGCCCTGAGCAATGACATCCACCGCAATCTGGAAGTGCCGCTGGCAGGTATCGATGAGGAGTTGATACGGCAGGGTGAAGTTGCTGCGGACATCCGCGTGGCAGTCAGGACCGGAGACACCAGCGCGGCAGAAAGGCAGAAGATGGCAAAAACTCCGCCGCATATCCTGGTCACCACACCCGAGTCAGTCTACCTGCTGCTGACCAGTGTCAGTGGCCGCCGCATGCTGGCGTCGGTGCGTACGGTCATTATCGATGAAATTCATGCCTTGCTGGGCGACAAGCGTGGTTCGCACCTGGCCTTGTCCCTGGAGCGTCTGCAGCACCTGGTGGACGAACAAGCGGGAACCCTGCAGCGGATTGGCCTGTCAGCCACCCAGAAACCGATCAGCCTGGTGGCAGATTACCTGACCGGATGTACAGAGAAGGCAGAGAATGCAGAGAAGGCACAGCCGGCAGACAGGGGAGGATGTCGAATCATTGATGCAGGCCATCGCCGTCAGCTTGATGTCACACTGGAAGTGCCAGGTTCCCCCTTATCGGCCTTGATGAGCAATGAGGTGTGGGAGGAGTTGTATCAGCGCCTGCTGGCACTGATCGATTCCCATCACACCACCCTGGTGTTCGTGAATACACGCAGGCTTTCCGAGCGTCTGGCGATGGCCCTGGGGGAAAAACTGGGTGAGGGCATGGTCAGCTCGCACCATGGCAGTATGAGCAAAGCGCATCGACAGGCGGCCGAACAACGCTTGAAAGCTGGCCAGCTCAAGGTGCTGATAGCAACGGCCTCGATGGAACTGGGTATCGATGTCGGTGCAGTGGACCTGGTCGTGCAGTTTTCTTCACCCAAAAGCATCGCCACTTTCCTGCAACGGGTGGGTCGCAGTGGTCATGCCGTCAAGGGTGTGCCCAAGGGGATTTTGTTTCCGCTGACCAGGGATGACCTGCTGGAATGCACAGCCCTGCTGGATTGTGTCCACCGGGGTGAGCTGGATCGGATTCGGATGCCGGAACAGCCACTGGACATTCTGGCGCAGCAGGTGGTGGCCGAGGTCGCGGCTCGCCAGCAGTTGCTGGAACAGCAGGACGGGCAGGATCAAGCGGGGTTCGATCTGGCCGCATTGTACCAGTTGTGTGTGCGGGCCTACCCGTACAGGAATCTCGAACGAGCACAGTTTGATGAATTGATCAGAATGCTGGCCGATGGCTACAGTACCCGGTTGGGCCGGCGTGGAGCATACCTGCATCTGGACCGGATCAATCAGCGGGTCAGCGCCAGACGGAATGCCCGGTTGACAGCATTGACCAACGGGGGAGCCATCCCGGACATGTTTGATTATCAGGTGGTGCTGGACCCGGAAGAGACGGTGGTGGGCAGTCTGAATGAGGATTTTGCCCTGGAAACCCTGCCAGGAGATATCTTTACCCTCGGCAGTCACAGCTGGCAGTTGCTGCGTATCGATGGTCTCAAGGTACGGGTGCGTGATGCCAGGGGCATGAAGCCAAGTATCCCTTTCTGGTTTGGCGAAGGTCCGGGCCGAACAGATGAACTGTCGCAGGCTGTTTCCAGGTTGCGAACCGAAATCGATGCGGCAATCATGGCCGGTCAATTGGCTGACTGTCTGCAGCATTTGCAGAATGACTTGCGTCTGCCCCGGATTGCGGCAGTACAGCTGCTGGAATACCTGCAGGCAGGACGCAATGCCTTGCAGCTGATGCCGAGCAGGCAGAATCTGGTCATGGAGCGGTTCTTCGATGAAGTCGGCGACATGCATCTGGTCATCCATGCGCCATTTGGCAGTCGCCTCAACCGGGCCTGGGGACTGGCCCTGAGGAAACGTTTCTGCCGCAGCTTCAATGTCGAGCTGCAGGCTGCGGCCAACGAGGACAGCATCGTCATATCGTTGGGCTCTGCACACAGTTTCCCTCTGGAGGAGGTGTTCCATTATCTGCATTCGGCCAGTGTCGAAGACGTTCTGATCCAGGCCCTGCTGGATGCACCTCTGTTTGCGATACGCTGGCGCTGGAATGCTACCCGGTCGCTGGCAATCCAGCGCAACCGCAATGGTCGCCGCGTCCCGCCGCAGTTCCAGCGCATGGATGCCGAAGACCTGGTTGCACAGATATTCCCGGACCAGATAGCCTGTCTGGAGAATATACAGGGCGAGCGCAGGATTCCGGATCACCCTCTGGTCAGGCAGACCCTTCATGATTGTCTGAGTGAAGCCATGGACAGTGATGGCCTGAAAGCTTTGCTGCAACAGCTGGAAGCAGGGCAACTCAGGCTGCACGCCCTTGATCTGAAACAGCCCTCGCCTTTTGCCCAGGAAATCATCAATGCCCGGCCCTATGCCTTTCTGGATGATGCGCCGTTTGAAGAGCGCAGAACCAATGCCATTCGCAACCGCAGCTGGCTTGACCCGGCTGAGACAGCCGATTTCAGTGTGCTGGATCAGGGGGCGATCACTGCCGTGGTCAATGAGGCCTGGCCGTTGATGAGAAACCAGGAAGAATTGCACGATGCCCTGTACACGCTTGGCTATCTGTGTGACGGGGACTTCGCCAGAACCGCCCCGGACACAAATCCGGCCGAAGTGATGACAATGCTGCAGATGCTGAGCGCCAAGGGGCGGGCGACGTGTCTGCAGCTGCCCAGCACCGGGGCCGGAGAAACCCCCTTGAGACTCTGGGTGGCCGCGGAAAAACTGCCCTGCGCCGAGCAGGCATTTGACAGCGTGTCAGCTGACCCCCCATTGAAACTGCCTGAATCCCTGCGGCAGGAAAGCTGGGAACAGGGCCAGGCGCTGTGTGCAATGATACGTGGCCGCCTGGAGTGTTCGGGTCCGCTTGGCTGTGCGGAGCTGGCGCAGCAAACCGGGAAAACGCAGGAGGAAATAGAGCAGGTCATGTTGCAGCTGGAGGCAGAAGGCTTTGCCTTTCAGGGTTGTTTCTCTGCACCGGATCAAAAGCAATGGTGTGAGCGTCGCTTGTTGCAGCGTATTCACCGCTACAGCATCGAGGCTCACCGCCAGTTGATCCAGCCGGTTTCCCTGCAGACATATGCCCTGTTCCTGTTTGAGTTGCATGAGCTCAGAACGCTGGGCCTGCAGCCACGCCCACAGGCACTGCCTTCGCAGCTGGAGGGGGACGCCCTGCTGCAGAGAGTGCTGGACAGAATGGATGGTCTGGCTGTCCCTGCTGCGGCATGGGAAGGGGATATTTTTCCGGCTCGCATGACATTCTATGATCCGGCCTGGCTGGACAGACAATGCAATAGCGGTCAGCTGGTCTGGGGGCGCTATAAACCACAGGTTGTCACTGGGGCAGCACGCCTGCAACGGAAACAAGGCGCTGGTCCGGTCAGCAATACGCCGATCACCCTGGCCCGGCGGCAAAACAATCCGCTCTGGCTGACGCTTGCCCAGGCAGAACGCGGAACGCAGGAGTTGTCTTTTTCCAGGACCATGGCCAGTAGCACGGCCGAAAAGATTCTGTCTGATCTGGAACAGTATGGGGCCAGTTTCTTCAGCGATATTGCCGGGCGGACCGGTCTGCTGGGCACACAACTGGAAAAGGGTCTGGGGGAGCTGGTCAATGCCGGCATGATCAGCAGCGATGGTTTTTCCGGTCTGCGTGCATTGCTGACTCCGGAAGCACGCAAACCGAGGTCGGGGCGGGGCAGGCGCCAGCACGGAGCCGGGTTTGCATTGAACGAGGCTGGGCGCTGGTTTGTATTGCCTCAGCTCTCAGCACAAGCCCTGGCAGGCAATGAGGAAAATGGCCTGACAGACACCCAGCTGGAATCGGTATTGATGATTTATCTGCACAGATGGGGGGTGGTATTTCGGCAGGTTTTGGAGCGGGAGACGGCAGCGCCGCCCTGGTGGACATTGTTGCGGGTGCTGAAGCAAATGGAATTGCAGGGCAAGGTGCGAGGCGGGCGTTTTATTGCAGGTATCGGGGGAGAGCAGTTTGCTCTGGAAGCAACTGTGCAGCGGCTGCGTGCACTCAACAGGGATCTGCCTGCGCAGGAAGAGTGCTATGAGCAGGGTCGTTACCACAGTCTTGCTGCCGTGGATCCGATCAATCTGCTGTCGATATTCCTGCCGCAAGCCGGATTGAGCCGACTGCGCCGCAATCGAGTCCTGTACAGGAACGGTATTCCACTGGCCGTGCTCGATAGCGGTAATGTCCGCTTTCTCCGGGATGTGCCGGATGAATACCAATGGGCCCTGCAGAAACTTTTGCAAGGCCATGAAATGGCACCACAGGTGTGGCGGTATCTGCATCGTTGAGATTGAATATACCTTTGGAGAGAGTGCATGAAATTGATATTTGAGCGTGAACAGGCAGTGGTTCCGGTTTTGGGGATGGATGCCTTGTTTCCGGTGCGCCGGGTCTATTGTGTGGGCCGTAATTATGCGGCACATGCCCGGGAGATGGGTGCCAATCCGGACCGAGAGGCGCCCTTTTTCTTCAGCAAACCGGCCGATGCCGTGCTGATCGAGAACAACAGGCTGCCCTATCCCTCACGCACGGCGGATTTGCATCATGAGGTGGAACTGGTGGTTGCCCTTGGCAAAGGGGGCAGGAATCTCACTCTGCAGCAGGCTGAAGAGGCAGTTTTTGGTTTTGCCGTGGGCATCGATTTTACCCGACGGGATTTGCAGGCCGAGGCCAAGCAGCAGGGGCGGCCGTGGGATACGGCCAAGGGCTTCGATCATTCAGCCCCGGTATCGGCTATCACTCCAGTAGCTGCGGTGGCTGCGGCAGGAAATATCAACACGGCGCAGATCAGCCTGGCGGTGAACGGAGTGGACAGGCAACTGGGGAATATCAGTGATCTGATCTGGAACATCAATGAAGTGATTGCTGAACTGTCCACGTATTACCGGCTGAAAGCGGGTGATCTGATTTTCACTGGCACTCCGGCGGGAGTCAGTTCGGTTCTGCCTGGTGATCATATTGAAGCCAGAGTGGAAGGTCTGCAGCCATTGCAGCTGGATATTGTGGCAGAGGCTTCCTGATCAGGAAAAACCGAAAAAGGTGCTGATGGAAATATACAGGATGGCGACAATCAGCAGGCTGTAGCTGATGAACTGCACCGGATTTCGCCGCAGGGCATTGCCGAATCCCGGCACCTGACCCTTGCTCTTCAAGTCCTGATACTCATCACGTACCCGCTTGCTGCGTTCGGTCTGGTAGGCCTCGATCAGAGCCTTGGCCTCCTGCCAGCGCGATTCCTCATTGATCCACAGGGCAGGCATGGAAATACCCCAGTTACCGGGATCGGTCTCATAGAAGGGGATGTCGTGCTCGACCAGAAGAGCCCTGACCTCGGCCGCTTCATCCTCAGGGACATTCTTGAGTCTGAACAACAGTTTTGCCATATAAGGGGTCACTGACAGGGTGGAAGAGAAGTTGCCGACAACGATTTGCATCGCAATTATCGCATGGTATCTTCTTACATGAAATTAACCAGCGGGTGTGTGGCGTATGAACAGGAATGAATCGACAAGCGGGATGTCCTTCTGGCATGGCCTGCTTGCCGTTGTTGCGCTGACAG
>JAVVEG010000010.1:26406-112086 GCA_032251455.1 Pseudomonadales bacterium
TCGACAAGCGGGATGTCCTTCTGGCATGGCCTGCTTGCCGTTGTTGCGCTGACAGCTTGCCTGCTGTCAGCGCTGCCAGCCCTGACCCAAGCTCAGGAAAAAGCCCAGGGAAAAGCCCTGGCCCAGGAAAACACACAACTGACTTCGGTCTGGGAGGTCAGCTCGGCAGAACACCAGTTGTTTCTGGGTGGTACCATTCACCTGCTCCGGGCTGCGGATTTTCCATTGCCCGAGCAGTTCGAGATTGCCTACGAAGCCGCCGACAAGATCTATTTTGAAACCGACATCAATGCCATGAATGACCTCGGTTTCCAGGCCCAAATGCTGCAGACGCTGACCTATCAGGATGAGCGGACACTGCAGAGTGTGCTCAACGAAGAAGCCTACCTGGCCTTGAATCAATACGCTGCCAAATCCGGCTTGCCCCTGGCGATGATGCAGAAGTTCAAGCCCGGCCTGTTGATTGCGACACTGAGTGTGCTGGAAGTGCAGAAGCTGGGTTTTACGCCGGAAGGGGTGGACATGCATTTTGCGTCCCGGGTTGCGGCCGACGGCAAACCGATGGGTGAGCTGGAAAGCCTGGACACCCAGTTGAGCTACCTGGCGGCGATGGGGGAAGGCAACGAGAGTGAGTTTGTCCTGGTTTCCCTGGCCGATTTTGAGCAGACAGCCGAGATGATGGAGCAAATGGTGACAGCATGGCGGGCCGGTGATGACGAGGCGCTGTCGCGCTATTTCGTCAATGATCTGAAATCGCGCTCACCCGAGGTTTACCAGTCCCTGCTGGTCGATCGCAATGAGAACTGGCGGCACCTGATCGAGGCCATGCTTGAAACGCCTGAGCGAGAACTGGTTCTGGTGGGAGCGGCCCATCTATTGGGTGATGATGGACTGCTGGCCATGTTGTCCGCGGGTGGTTACGAGGTCAGGCAGCTGCCACTGCCCTGAATAGCTTATTCAGAGGTTCTTAGTTATTGCTTTTGTGGCTGAGCACGATCTGCCGGGGGCCGCTGGTGGTAGTCTGCCCGCTGATGCCAGAGGGAATATGCTTGACCTTGCCACCGGATTTGAGAAAGGCGTCGACGTGTTCAGCCAGGTTGATACTGTTGCTCACTGCAGATTCTTTCTTGGGTTTGTTGGCCATGACCTACTCCTGCTTATTCTGAAGAGTCGGCAATTGTACATCATTTGCTGAGCGATTGCTCGGCAAAATCCCGGCTCAGTGAGCTGGCAGTCTCTTCCGGCAGTGGACTGAGAGAGTGCTGATAAGCGGGGTGGTCGCAATGGATGTGCCATGCTGCCCCTGCCCGGGCGGCTGCAATCATTGCCGGGGTGAACTCAAAGCGCAGGAAATGCACAGCCGAGGTCTTTTCGCCATCACTGCGTTCAAGGTCTTCATTGGCAATGGCCCGCACCGGATCAAAGCCCTCTATCTGGATAGCTATTTTGTGCTCGATGCCGATCAGGTTTTTCAGGGCCTGCTTGCGCACGGTTTCATCCGGATATTCGATCATGAAGGTTGCCTTCAGATTGCTGCCATCGGGGATGAGTGGGTTATAGGCTTCGATTTCCTCGGCCAGGGCAGCGTCATCAGAGAGGCGTTCGGCCCGCATCATTTCCTGCACCTGGTATTTCATGGTCAGGTAATCTTCAAAATGCAGTGAGGCATTGGGCCCCAGGGGAACTCTGCGATTTTTCTTGTGGTCGATGATGGCGCGGCGGATTGCCGGGCGTTGTTGCTGGTAGTTTTCCAAGGTGCCGAGATCGGCGACGCTGAGTTTTTTCATGAGTGACTCCTGGGGTTTATGGGCAAAGGCAGGCTCAGGGTTCAGATGCCGTAAGCCAGGCACAGAAGCTCCAGCGGATGGGTGTGACTCTTGCCGTTATCCAGATTGTGTTCAATGTGTCTGCCGGCGACCGGGCAATCGCTGCCATAGTGGTCTGCCTCCTGCTGTCTTACCTGTCGCACCACCGGGGCCACGATCTTGTTGGCAAAGGCCAGCGATTCCTTTTTCACGCCATAGGTGCCGTCATGGCCCGAGCAGCGCTCTATGCTTTTGACCGAGGTCTCCGGGATCAGTTCCAGAATCTGGCGGGTCTTGGGACCGATATTCTGCACCCGCTGGTGACAGGCGACATGATAGCTGACGCTGCCCAGTGAGCGGGTGAAATCCGTGCGTAATTGACCGTTTTTGTGCAGCTTGTGCAGGTATTCAAAGGGGTCACAAAAGGCCTTGCCGACTGCGATGACGCGGGCATCGTCCGGATACAGCAGGGGCAGTTCCTGTTTGAACATCAGCACACAGGAGGGGACGGCTGCGATCGGGGTCCAGCCTGCGCTGACCTTGTCGTGCAACTGGTCGATATTGCGCTGCATGAGCTGATCCACGGCTTTCAGATTGCCCAGTTCCAGTTTGGGCATGCCGCAGCAATGTTCGCGCTGCATCAGTTCTACCTCGACATTGTTATGGCGCAGAATCCGGTAGAGGCTGTCGCCGATATCGGGCTCGTTGTAGTTGCAATAACAGGTCGTGAACAGAATGACCTTGCCGGCTGGTGTGGTGTCCGGCCTGGTCATATTATCTGCCAGGCGCCGGGACAGGGTTGGCCGGGTATAAGCAGGCAACCTGGCCTCTTCGTGAATGGCCAGGGTTTTGTCCAGCAGTTTGCGCAGGGGCTTGTTGTTTGCCGCAGAATTGACCAGGGTATTGATGACGGGCATGGTCGCCACCTTGCCAATCAGATCGGTGCTGGTAATGAGATTGTCACGCAGTTTGCTGTTGCCTTTTTCATGATTGACGATTTTGGCCCGCAACATCAAATGCGGAAAGTCGACATTCCATTCATGTGGAGGCACATACGGGCACTTGGTCAGGTAGCAGAGGTCACACAGATAGCACTGGTCGACCACCTTTTGGTAATCGGCTACAGCAACGCCGTCCACTTCCATCGTGTCGCTTTCGTCCACCAGATCAAACAGCGTGGGAAAGGCGTTGCACAGGCTGACGCAGCGTCGGCAGCCATGGCAGATATCATAGACACGAGCCAGCTCCTGGTTGAGTGCATGCTCATCGTGGAAGCTGGGGTCGTGTTGATTCAGGGGGTGCCGGGTTGGTGCACCCAGGCCGCCTTCACGCTTTTGCTCGCTCATGCCGATCAGGCGTCCAGGGAATCCAGGGCCTTCTGAAAACGGTTGGCATGAGAGCGTTCGGCCTTGGCCAGCGTTTCCATCCAGTCGGCGATTTCATCAAACCCTTCATCCCGTGCGTCCTTGGCCATGCCAGGGTACATATCGGTGTATTCATGGGTTTCACCTGCCACGGCAGAGCGCAGATTAGCCTCTGTGCCACCGATGGGCATGCCGGTTGCCGGGTCGCCAACCTCTTCCAGGTATTCGAGATGACCGTGGGCGTGGCCGGTTTCACCTTCGGCAGTCGAGCGGAACAAAGCCGAGACATCATTGTAGCCTTCGACATCGGCTTTTTGAGCGAAATACAGATAACGGCGGTTGGCCTGGGACTCGCCGGCGAATGCCGCCTTCAGATTTTCTTCGGTCTTGCTGCCTTTCAATGACATGATCAGTCTCCTGTATAAGTCAGTGCGAATGATTCAGGATTGCCGTCCTGAAATGAGTAAATTTTCAGTGTCGACCATACTGTAAAAAAATAGTTAATACTAATTTATTTTATTTGAATTATTGATAGCCACATTGAATTGATTACTGCAATGATGACATTCTTGACAGCCTGTGGAATGCCTGCGAAAGTGCGCGCTCGGGTTGCCTTCTACAAGTGGAGTCACAGGCATGGCTGGCAGGAAAGAAAAAGAATCCGCGCAGGAGCAGGAGCTGTTGATCGGCGACGACATGGTGGTGGCATTTCATTATCGCCTGGGTGTTGTCGACGACGAGGGCAAGGTGAGGTCATGGCTGGAGGATTCCTCGGGTCGTAATCCCCTGCTCTACCTGCATGGGCATGGCAATGTCGTGTCCGGTCTGGAGGCCGCCCTGGCCGGGAAAAAAACCGGCGATCTGGTGGAAGTCACCTTGAAGCCGGAACAGGCTTACGGGATGCGTAATCCGGATGCCATCCAGCGCTTGCCGATGAAAAAAGTGACACAAAAGAAAGGGCAGCAAAAAGTGGCTCCCGGCATGATTGTGGCATTGAAAACAAAACTGGGTCAGAAAAATGCGGTCGTGGTCAAGGTAGGCCGCCATACCATTGATGTGGATACCAATCATCCTTATGCCGGACATACGCTGCATTACCAGATTCAGGTTGCCGGTATTCGAGCGGCGAGCGCAGAAGAAATTGCCCATGGTCATGTGCACGGTCCTGATGGTGTGCAACATGGCTGATCAGGGCTTATCAGGAGCCCGGTTTTTCAGCTGGGAGTAAAGTTGCCGGTTGATGATCAGTTCATGAAAGACCTCACCCTCGCGGTGGCCCGGAACAATCTCTTCGCCCTGCCAAAGTCCTGCCCGTTCTTCGCGCAACAGCAGCTCATGGTTTTTGCCTTCCGTATCGGGATAGTGCCCGTGCAGAAACACAACAGATGCGTCGTTGATTGTCATGGTCACTCGCTGCAGGGCAATTTCTGTTTCGAGTTTGGTAAAAGCGGCATTGTCCAACAGGATGCCATTGACGTTGTAGCGCAGGTATTGCTGGCCCTTTTCGCCTTTTTCCTGAGCATCTTCGGCAAGCTGCAGAACATCAACATTGAACAGGTCTGGCTTGAGCGTCTGACGCAATTTCCAGGAACAGGAAGACAGTCGATCAGCCTCGCCGATGGCTGGCGAAATCATTATGGGCTTGTCTTCATCGTAGAGGAAATAAGGGGCATTGTTCCTGTAGCTGATGCCGATGCCCAGTTCCAGATGCGGTAAACCCATCTGGCTGGAGTAACGGTTGTTGGCCTGTACTATGTGCAGAATTGCCTTGGCCAGACCACAGGCTCTGGCGACGGAGAACCAGTTCTGCGGCAGTTTTTCATGCTCCAGAAAACTGAGAATAAGCGCATCGCCCTCAATGAAGACCTTATGCGCGCCATACAGAGGCAGCAGGCTGTTGATGGGGCTGAAAAAACGCAGACTGAAAAAGGAGGCCGGGTTGAGGTTGCGTTTCTGCAATTCCTCGGTCACGGTGGTGGAACCGCGGATATCGGCTTTCATGATGGCATGGTGCACGATTAGCTGATCAGGGTTCTGTTGTTCCTGGCTGTTGAGCAGGGCATACAGGGTGCCGGCATTTTCAGACAGGGCCAGTTGTTCCTTATTGTTGAGAAGCTGCAGGCGATTGAATGCCCGATGAGCAAAACGATAGTTTTTCAGATGTTCGCGATACCGACTGAGGTCCAGCAGGATCTGCACAACCCCCTGCAGGCGCTGTTCATGCAGTTGTTTATCGACCTGGGCCAGGGTCTGTTCGAATTGTGCCGATTGAGCCTCGGAAAATTCAGTTTTCCCGTGTGCCCGTTCCTGCAGTTTTTTCAGGCTTATCTGCCTGCTCAGGTAAAGACACAGGGATTTGAAATCCAGCTGCTCCGCCAGCCTGGGTGACCATATCTGCTTGGCGCCTGCTGCTGCGAAAAGAAAACCCAGTTTTTTTTCACGGTGCAATTTACGCGCTATTTTCTGCAGAACCTTTTTTACTCTGCGGGTTTGTTTGTGCAGCTTCCACCACTCAGCGAAACTCTGACGACGGGCGTCCTGCAGGAGAATAGCGTGCCGATCGATGTCGAACAGCAGGCTGATGTTCCCGGGCGCATCCAGCCAGCAGAAATCTTCCGTGATCTGCCATTTCTGGTCTGCTGCAATACCCATGAATTTCTGGGTCTGCAAAAGCCCGCCCAGGGTGTCGTAGAGCTCCGGCGAGGCCGCTTGATTCTGGCTATTAAGCGCCACGGATCCCAGTTCAGGGAAAGCGTCTTCAAGAATGGTTTCGATGGCTGAGTTCAGGGCATTGAAACCGGCGTCATCCCCTTCGCCTCCCCAGAAACGGTAGCGTTCAGCCAGAAAGGAGGTGGCACTCAGGTTGCTGGTAAAAAGCATGGGGTTGAACAGAACATCGGTTGCCTCATAGGCGCGTGCCGGCATGAATTTATTGCGGAAGGCGCGCAGGGTGCGCATTTCGACACGCTGAAGCTGGGTGAATATCTGCTGGTTTACCCGGAACAGAATGGCATCGTAGTGCTTTTGCAGCTGGAACAGCCGCTGGTTTGCGGTAAAGGTTTCGGTGGATGCCTGGGCTCTCAGCTCGCTGGCTTTTGCCTTGATGCCATCGATCATGGCGTCCAGTTGCGCCCTGACCGCCTCCAGCACCTGTTTGATGACTGCAAACTCAAGCGCCTGTACGGCATTGACGTCGAGATCGGTTTTTATCCGATGGATCAGCGCCGTCATCATGTCACGATAACTGTTCTGGACGGCTTGCAGGTGGCGGGTGTTATCCAGGGTGTGTTTCTCACTGCTGCTGGCAGCGTTGAGCAGTTCGCTGATCAGCCTCTTCAGGTCTGCGCTGAACCTGGGGCTGATACGAACATCAGTATGGTAGTTGTCGATGCCGCGATACAGCTCGGAAAAGTCAAGCAACCAGGATTCAGGTATCCTGATGCCGGCAATCAGATCTGTGCTCGGTTCCTTGTTCACGTTTCAACCTTGATCTGGCCAGGGGTTTGACCCAGAATCTGGTGTAAAAGAGTCTGATATAAAACCTGGTGCAAACAGCCCTTTGACAGTGGATTGCTGTGATCAGGGTCTGCGCATGCGGCAACTGTGCTCAACCAGGGTGTCGGCCAGCGGAATGCTGACCTGGGTGAGCAGGCCATACCCGGAATTATCCCCATCGAAGGTGATGCCTTCATTGGTATGTACGGAGATCTGCACTGGCTGGAACAACTGGTGATCTTCTGCCCGCATGAATACCCTGTCGCCACTCATCGAGGTCATCTCCATGCCTTCCAATCGGGCTGCCACGGCGGCGGGTTCTGTCGAGCCAGCCTCTTCTATCGCCCTGGCCAGCATCTGCACTGCGTTGATGACCCGTGGATAGCTTATATCGTTATTGGGGAAGCGTTGTTTGAACTTGCGCACATAGTCTGCATATTCTTCTGTCGGTGGCGGATTGAAATAGCCTTCATGCACCATGTGGAATTGCTTTTCCCCGCTGGCCCCTATGGTTGAGGTGATGCCATCATAGGCCGCGTAGTAGGTGTAGATGGGTGCCGTGATGCCGGCAGCGACTATGGCCTTGCCCAGACTGACCATGTCTGCACCCCAGTTGCCGGTGATGATGGCATCGGCGCGGGATGAGGCTATCTTGGTGACATAGGGAGTGAAATCCTTGACCTGTTCCATGGGGTGCAGTTCGTTGCCAACGATGGTGATATCGGGTCGTTTGGCTGCCAGCATGCTCGTTGCGGAGGCCGCCACAGCCTTGCCGAAGGAGTAATCCTGACCAATGATGTAGACGCGCTTGATGTCCTCCCGCGCAGCAATCATATTGGTAAGCGCCGCCATCTTGATATCGGCATGGGCATCGAAACGGAAATGCCAGTAGTTGCAGTTCTCGTTGGTGAGAGCAGGGTCCACTGCGGCATAGTTGAGGAAGAGCACCTGCTGGTCTGTATTGCGCCGGTTGTGGCGGTTGATGGCTTCCGTGAGCACCCCGGCCACGGCCGAGCTGTTACCCTGGGCAATGAACTGGATGCCCTCGCTGATGGCGCGGCGCAGCTGGATTTGTGATTCCTGCGCACTGGCCTGGTTGTCATAGGCAACAATCTCGATGGGTCGGCCGCCCAGCAGACCGCCCTTCGAATTGACCAGTTCATCCACGGCAAATTCAAACTGGCGCAGGGCGTTGTATCCAGTAGCGGAAAAGGAGCCGGTCAACGGATCGATATAGGCTATGCGGATAGGCTCCTGCCCGAGAGCGGGCGTTTGTAGACCGATGCCGGCAAGCGCGAGGCTCAGGGTAATGATTCTGGTGATCGTGTGCATGCAGCAACTCCCGAAGAGATCAATGTTTTCCGGGTTCCGATCTTTCCAAATTTGGTGATCGATGTCCACCATTACCGGTCTGGCTTGATTCTTGACAGATGTGGACATGCCTGCGAAAGTGCTGGTCTTGGAATACACGAAAGCATCGACACAAGACCGCTTTGTTAAGACCACTCTATATTGCTGAGGCCATGATGAACGAGAAACCTGAGAATGACTCCCGCCGTGAATTGTTGAAAGGGTCCTTGGGTGCCGGGATGCTGGCCCTGGGGGCCGGGGCCTTGCCGCAGTGGATGAATGCTGCCCTGGCCCAGGATGAAGTATTGGTGCCGTTTGCCGATGTGCCGGACAGTTTCAGCCCGGGGGAGCCCAGCCCGGGCAGCAACCATATTCTGGACACCAGGAAGTTTGATTCCTTTTACACCGACGGGTTTTACATCGTTCAGCATTATGGCCAGCCCGAGCTGGATGTCGATGCCTGGCGCCTGCGTATTACCGGCCTGGTGGAGAAAGAGCTGAGTTTCTCGCTTGCCGAGCTCAGGCAGAGACAGACTGTTCAGCAGGACATCGGCTTCGAGTGTGGTGGCAATGGTGGCCGCATGTTTCATGGTCTGGTGGGCAATGCCCGCTGGGGTGGCATCAGCCTGCGCAGCCTGCTGGAAGAAGCAGGCATCCGGCCTGAGGGCAAGGAAGTGGTTTTCTTTGGGGCGGATATCGGCAAGGAAGAGATTCGCGGGCGCGAGGTCGACAGTGCCTTTGCCCGCAGCCTGTCGGTTAATGATGCGATGCGGGCCGAGAATATGCTGGCGTTTGAAATGAATGGGGCGCCGCTGCCCTTGTTTCATGGCCGGCCGTTACGGCTGATCGTGCCAGGCTGGTATGGTGTCGCCAATGTCAAATGGCTGACCCAGATCCACATTCAGGATACCCGGTTCATGGGGCGGTTCATGGGGCGCGATTACGTGACGCTGAAACGGGAGAACACCGGCGGCATCGACCGTTGGGTGGAAAATTCGGTGAGCAGGATGAATCTGAAATCGGTGATCAGCCGGGTAAGCCGAACCGGCGCAACGCATTATATCGACGGCTTTGTCCTCAACGATGGGACGGCGCTGCGGAATGTGGAAATCAGCATCGACGGTGGCGCCTGGCAGCCGGCTGAAATCCTGCCGGGAGCATCCCGCTATTCCTGGAAACAGTTCCGCTATACCTGGCGTGCACCAGCTGCAGGCGAACACACCGTGGTCTCCCGAGTGACCGATATCAATGGCAATACCCAGCAGCCCCAGCAGGACTTGCCGGAGCGGGTCAGCTATTGGGAAGAATATGGCCAGTTCGCCCGCAAGGTTGTCATCGGCTCATGATGACAACACTGGTATTGACAGTCATTGGCGATGACCAGCCGGGCCTGGTTGAAAAGCTGGCTCAGACCATCAGCAGGCATCAGGGCAGCTGGCTGGAGAGCAATATGTCTCACCTGGCCGGCAAGTTTGCCGGGATTCTCAGAGTCAGTGTGGAGGCAGCCCATGAAGAGGAGCTGATCGCGGCACTGCATACCTTGTCCGATGGCCCCCTGGCGCTCAGGGTGCTTATTGAAAAGGCAGCAAGTCCCTCGGGCGGACAGAAGCTGCGCACGCTCAGGCTCAACCTGGTTGGCAACGATAGGCCGGGGATTATCCGCGAAGTTTCGCGGGCACTGGCCAGCCAGCAGGTCAATGTCCAGGAACTGGTCACCCATTGCAGCAGTGCACCCATGTCGGCAGAGACCCTGTTCCATGCCCAGGCCCTGCTACAGATACCGGCCTCGCTTGATCCGCAGCTGCTGCAGGCTGAACTGGAGCGGATTGCCGATGATCTGATCGTGGAAATCAGCCTGGACTGGATCAGCGCAGACTGATGATGGGCCAGCCGTTTTCCCTGGCGCAGGCTGCCAGCCTCGGGTCGGGATCGACCGCCACTGCTTCCGCTGCTGCCTGCAACAAGGGCAGGTCATTGATCGAATCACTGTAGAAAATACTGTCATCCAGGCTCAGTGCCTTGGCAGTGGGCACCGAGCTCAGCCACTGTTGCAGACGGGTCACCTTGCCTTCCCTGAAGCTGGGCACTCCGCGAATGCGTCCGGTATAAACCCCGTCTGCCATCTCCAGCTCGGTTGCCAGTAAGGTGTCTGCCCCCAGAATTCTGGCGATGGGGGCGGTAATGAATTCATTGGTGGCGGTGATGATAAGCGTGTGGTGTCCCTGCTCCCGATGCGTTTGCAACAGCGCGGTGGCGGCGGGCAACAGCATGGGTTGGACGAATTCCTGCATGAACTCTGCGTGCAGCCGGTTGCGTTCCTGTGCGTTCAGTGTCTTGATGGGGTTGATGGTGAAGGCCACGTAGTCGTGGATGTCCAGCCCTCCATAAAGGTACTGCTGATAGAACTCATCGTTGCGGTTACGATGCTGAATCGGCTCCACCAGACCCGCCTTGATCAGGAATTCTCCCCAGGCATGATCGCTGTCTCCGCCAAGCAGTGTATTGTCGAGATCAAAGATAGCGAGTTTCATGGTGTGGTTTCCTGAGGCTAAGTTCCTGGTGTCTGGTTCGTTTGCACAAAGTGGCGGATTATAGCGTGCAAGGCCGCATGCGGACAGTCTGGGCCGTTGAATGAATCTGCGCTTCTGTGAAACAATGCAAAGGCTGTGCCGGCCAGTCGTGGTGCTTGCCGGCGAGTGTTCCTGTTCAGGCTGGGCTGCGTAAAAGGTGTGCAAAACAAGATGATAGATGCTGAAGGTTTCAGGCCCAATGTCGGGATCATCATCTGCAATGACAATGCCCAGCTATTGTGGGCAAAACGCATTGGCCAGGATGCCTGGCAGTTTCCCCAGGGTGGTATCCGTCAGGGCGAAAGACTGAAGGATGCCATGTACAGGGAACTCATGGAGGAGGTTGGCTTGCGGGCCAGGGATGTCGAGATCATTGCCAGTACCCGCAACTGGCTGTATTACCAGCTACCCAGGAATCTGATCAGACAGCATTCCTCCCCGTTGTGTATTGGCCAGAAACAGAAATGGTACCTGCTCAAACTTCGGTGCAGCGACGACAAGGTTGTACTGAACAGCAGGAACCATACACCTGAATTTGATGATTGGCGCTGGGTCAGTTTCTGGTATCCTCTGGGGCAGGTCATTGAGTTCAAGCGTGAAGTCTACCGGCAGGCCCTGAAAGAACTGATCAAGCCCTTGCACAGACGACTCAGGGTCTGAGGCACACACCATACCCCGCCAAACAATGCAAAAAAGAGAGCAGGCAACATGCTGGAAAGGCTGCGCGAGATAGTTCAGGAAGTGAATGCTGCAAAAGATCTGCAGTCAGCATTGGATATCATTGTCTCGCGCGTTCGTACTGCCATGCATACCCAGGTATGCTCTGTCTACCTGCTGGATGCTGATCTGAACAGTCATGTGCTGATGGCTTCAGAAGGCTTGAAAAAAGCGGCAATCGGACACGTCAGCCTGCAAGTGGGCGAGGGTCTGGTGGGGCTGGTGGCCAGCCATGCCGAGCCGGTGAACCTGGATGATGCGCGCTCACACCCCAGTTATCACTATCTGTCCGAGACCGGAGAAGAAGAATTCAACTCCTTTCTGGGCGTCCCGATCATCCACCACCGCCAGGTACTGGGAGTGCTGGTTGTTCAGCATCGCGAGCAACGCAGCTTTGACGAAGGGGAAGAGGCGTTTCTTATCACCCTGTCGGCACAGTTGGCAGGGGTTATCGCCTCGGCAGAGGCCACTGGAGCCATTGAGGGCCTGAGCCCGTCGGGGCAGAAGAAACTGGATACCAGTTTTGCCGGTGTTTCCGGTGCCTCGGGGATAGCCATTGGCAAGGCGGTAGTGATTTTTCCCAAGGCTGATCTGAACCTGATCCCCAGCCGTGCCTGCGCGGATGTGGAGGCGGAAGTTGATATCTTCAATGCAGCGCTCAACTCCGTTCGGCAGGATATGCAGGCATTGGCGGTATCGGTGGAATCCCATTTGCGGCCCGAGGAGAGAGAGCTGTTTGAAGTCTATGTGCGCATGCTGGACGATGACGCCCTGGGTGCCGAGGTGGTTGCCCTGATCCGCCAGGGCCAATGGGCGCCTGGCGCCCTGGCTGAGGTTGCCAAGGATCATGTGCGCACCTTTGAGATGATGAAGGACCCCTATCTGCGCGAGCGGGCGGCGGATATCAGGGATCTGTGCAGCAGGGTTCTGTTCTATTTGCAGAATCGGGATTCCGTGGCGACGGATTATCCAGCCAACACCATTCTGGTGAGCGAAGAGTTGACCCCGTCGATGCTGGTGGAGGTGCCCAAGGAAAAACTCAAGGGTCTGGTCTCGGTCCGCGGTTCCGGCAACTCTCATGTGGCCATCCTGGCCCGCACCATGGGCATACCGACCACCATGGGGGTGGTGGACCTGCCTTATCGCCAACTGGATGGCAGAGATTTGATAGTGGATGGCTACAATGGTCAGGTGGTGACCAATCCTTCCGAGCAGTTGTTGAATCGCTACCGGGAAGTCATCAAGGAAGAACAGCAGCTGGTCAAAGGGCTGGAGGGGCTCATCGACCTGCCCTGCGAGACCCCTGATGGGCATCGGGTCAATCTGTGGGTGAATACCGGCCTGATGTCGGATGTCGTTCGTTCACTGGATCATGGTGCGGAAGGCATTGGTCTGTTTCGCACGGAAGTCCCATTCCTACTCAGTGAGCGCTTTCCCAGTGAGCATGAGCAGGCCCTGATTTACCGCGAACAGCTGGCGGCCTTTGCGCCCAAAATAGTGACCATGAGGACGTTGGATATAGGCGGCGACAAAGCGCTGTCGTACTTCCCCATCGAGGAAGCGAATCCCTTTCTGGGCTGGCGCGGCATCAGGGTTACCCTGGATCACCCCGAGATATTCATTGCCCAGGTGCGTGCCATGATGCGGGCCAGTGAAGGCCTGGATAACCTGCAGATCATGCTGCCCATGATTTCAAACCTGCAGGAGGTGACCGGGTCCTTGCAAATCATCAAGCGGGCTTTCAGGGAATTGCAGGAAGAGGGACTGAAACTGAAAATGCCCGCCATCGGCGTCATGATCGAAGTGCCGGCCGCAGTCTATCAAACCCGCGCCTTGTGCAAGCTGGTCGATTTTGTCTCCGTGGGCAGCAATGACCTGACCCAGTATCTGCTGGCTGTCGACCGTAACAACTCGCGTGTGGCCAGTCTTTACAGTGCGTTTCATCCGGCCGTATTGCGGGCATTGCAGATGATAGTTAACGATACCCATGCCGAAGGCAAGACCGTGAGTATCTGTGGCGAGATGGCAGGAGATCCGGGTGCGGCAGTATTGTTGATGGCAATGGGCTTCGACATTCTTTCCATGAGCGCTTCTACCCTGCTCAAGGTCAAGGCTGTCATTCGTGCGGTGGATATGGATACCGCCAAAGCCTTGCTGGCGCAAATCATGGTGATGGATGATGCACAGATGATAAGAAGCTGTGTTGATCTTGCGCTTTATAATGCGGGCATTGACAGATTGTTGCGCTCTACCCGTATCAATTGACGGAAAAAATGAAGCAATTCACCCAGGCCCTAGAGATAATGGGGCTTTCAGGCAATCCTCTAAGAATATTCCTACAAGATTTCAGGGGCAATTCCTACATCTAAATTTGATCATGTGTGGATAATGGTCACTCAAGGATAGCTCCTGGTCTGGAGCGGCATAGGGACATACCGGGGAGCCGGCAACACGATGGATTGTGCCGCTGGCCCCACTCTTTTCCATCATCCCATTCCGGTTATGGACAGGGCACCACCGCTTTGGTGGTGCCGGTTTTTTCGATGCCACTGGTATTATGACCGATGAGGTCGGCCGCACCGTGTCCTGGCAGAGATTCCCTGGATCATCTATACTTCAGGTTCTAAGAGAACCTCGGAGAATCAGCATGCCTTTAAAAGCGACCTCAGTGAGATTGGATGACGAAACATTAACCCGCGTAGGTCAAATGGCTGAAGCGATGGATAGACCCCGTGCGTGGCTGATGGCAGAAGCTATCAAGCAGTATGTAGCCCGCGAAGAGTGGTTTATCCGGGAAGTGGAAAAAGGCGTGAAAGCTGCTGATGAAGGGCGCTTGATCGCTCATGCAGAGATTAAAACCAAGTGGGAGGCCAGGCGTGCAGCTCAAATGGACTGACCTTGCAGATGCCGATTTAGAGAAAATCGAAGCCCATATTGCCCAAGAGAATAGCCCCATTGTTGCTATCGATGTTGTGATGAATATCATCGATAGGACACAGCTGATCTTAGCGGATCACCCCAGAGCCGGTCGCCAAGGCAGATTGAAAAACACGCGAGAACTGGTGATTGATGGTGTCCCGTTTATCGTGATTTATCGAGAGAATATCAGTGCAAATTGCATTGAAGTCTTGCGTGTTCTCCATGACACTCAACAGTGGCCGTAGCTCTTGGCAAGCACGCTGCCGGGAGTCGCTGCTGACCCGTACCAGATAACGCACCATCGTCCTCCAGACCTCCTATTGAACAAGGCTCAGACTTGACACCTCTGCGGCTTTGATAGAGCATCACGTCTGCTCTGACGAAGGTTCCCCTGCATGCTGACATATCCCCAGTTCGACCCGGTAGCTTTTGCCATTGGACCCCTTTCGGTGCACTGGTACGGCATCATGTATGTGATTGCCTTTACTGGAGCCTGGTGGCTTGCGCGTATCCGGGCACGTCAATTCCCGGGATTCTGGACCGATGAACAGTTGTCAGATCTAGTTTTCTATGGCGCTCTTGGCGCCGTTCTCGGTGGACGAATTGGTTCGGCGCTGTTTTACAATATCGACCGAATGCTGGTGGATCCGCTCTGGCTGTTCCGGGTATGGGAAGGCGGGATGTCTTTCCATGGCGGGTTTCTGGGTGTGATCTTTGCCTTCTGGCTTTATGCCAGAACGCTGCAAAAGCCCTGGTTTGATGTGCTGGACTTTATCTCCCCGATGGTTCCGTTCGGGCTGGGTGCCGGCAGACTGGGTAATTTCATTGGTGGCGAGCTCTGGGGCAGACCGACAGATGTGCCCTGGGGCATGGTTTTTCCGCATGTGGATCAGCTGCCTCGCCATGCGTCCCAGCTCTACCAGTTTTTTCTCGAAGGCGTGGTACTCTTTGCTCTGGTCTGGTGGTTTTCATCCAGGCAGCGGCCCCGTTATGCGGTTTCCGGTTTGTTTGCCGTGGGTTATGGCTGCTTTCGCTTGCTGGTGGAGTTTTTCCGGGAACCGGATGCGCAACTTGGTTTTATTGCGCTGGATTGGATGACGATGGGGCAATTGCTCTCCCTGCCCATGATTCTGGTTGGTATTGCATTGCTGGCCATGGCTTATCGCAACCCGGTATATGCCCAGCCCGGTAAATCGGCAGATACCGGCAAACAGGCTGCGCCAGGGCGGAAACCAAAACAAGGGAAGCGTAAATAAAGCCATGAAACAGTATCTGGATCTCCTGCAGAGAATTATTGATGAAGGTGTCGTCAAGAATGACAGGACAGGCACCGGGACGCTCTCGGTCTTTGGTCACCAGATGCGCTTTGACCTGCAGGCAGGTTTTCCGCTGTTGACCACCAAGAAGCTGCACCTGCGCTCGATAATCCATGAGTTGTTATGGTTTCTCAGCGGTGATACCAATATCCGCTATCTGAAAGAGAACGGAGTCTCAATCTGGGATGAATGGGCCGATGAGAACGGGGACCTGGGCCCGGTATATGGCTTCCAGTGGCGCTCCTGGCCAGGCCAGGATGGCCAGTCAATCGACCAGATCAGCAAATTGATTCAGCAGATTGAAGAAAATCCCGATTCACGCCGGTTGCTGGTGGTCGCCTACAATCCTGCCTATGTGGATGACATGGCACTACCCCCATGTCACTCCCTGTTTCAGTTCTATGTGGCCAATGGGCGTCTGTCCTGTCAGTTATACCAGCGCTCGGCAGACACCTTTCTGGGAGTTCCCTTCAATATTGCCTCCTATGCCTTGTTGACACATATGATTGCGCATCAGTGCAATCTACAGGTGGGTGAATTCATCTGGACGGGAGGAGATACCCATCTGTACAGCAACCATCTGGAGCAGGCCAGGATTCAGCTTGGCCGTACCCCGACGGCCCTGCCCAGGCTGCTCATCAAGCGGCGCCCGGATTCCCTGTTCGAGTACTGTTATGATGATTTTGAAGTGATCGGCTATGAAGCCCAGCCTCATATCAAGGCACCCGTTGCCGTTTGATAGCTGGTTGATTGCCGGTTGATTGTCGAGAATGACGAAAAAGAGAAACTTCACATGAAAGTCGCGCTTATCTGGGCCATGGCCGATAATGGCTGTATAGGCAACAAGAATGGCTTGCCCTGGCATTTGCCCGGGGATTTGCGCTACTTCAAACAGGTAACCATGGGCAAGCCCATCATCATGGGGCGGAAAACCTGGGATTCCATCGGCCGGCCCTTGCCTGGCAGAAAAAATATCATTATCAGCAGAGACCCGGCATTTCAGCTTGAAGGTGCCAGGGTCGTCCATTCGCTGGAAGAAGCGTTCAGGGTAGCGGCCGCTTTCTGTCAGCAGGAAAATTGTGCAGAAACCGTGGTCATGGGTGGCGCCGAAATTTACCGGCTGGCCTTGCCCTGGGCGGACAGACTCTATCTGACCCGTGTCCATGCCACGGTGGAGGGAGATGTGTTTTTCCCGGAGCTTGACCTCAGTGCCTGGCAGGAGATCAAACGGGAAGACCACCGGGCATCCGCGCAGAACCCGTATGATTATAGTTTCTGTGTGCTGGAAAAATAAAAGGGACTGGAGAAAGATACTTTCTGTTGCCTCATCTTGAACACTCTATCCTGACCAGTTTCATCCGGCCTGAAGCGCCACGGTGGATGCTGACTGCCGATTGAGGGCAGCCATGGGTTTTGGCAATGAGGCGGACAAGCTCTGCATTTGCCTTGCCATCGATGGGAGCAGATTTCAACCATGCCAGCCAAGTGCCATCCTCCAGCTGCAGCAGTTCGCTGCTGCTGGAGTTTGGTTTGACTTTAACCTGTAGTGTTTTCATATCGAAACCGAAGTTTCAGGAATTCCCAAGCGATTTGATCAAAGCTTTTGAGTTGCGTTGATAATTGTATAAACGCTGCTTCTTCTCCGGCAGGGCATTGATCGGGATTTCCTTGAAGCCACGTTCAATAAACCAGTGTGTGGTCTGGGTGGTCAACACAATCACCTGGTTCAGGTCAATTTCCTGGGCGACTTTTTCCAATGCCTTGAGCAGATACTCGCCACGGCCATGGTCCTGATAATCCGGATGAATTGCTATGCAGGCTATCTCGCCGACGCCGCCATCCAGAGGATAGATTGCAGCACAGGCTATGATCATGCCCTCGCGCTCGATTACCTGAAAGAAACCAATTTCTGTCTCCAGCAATTCGCGTGAACGATGAACCAGAATACCGGCCTCTTCCAGAGGGGTAATCAATTCGAGAATGCCTCCCACATCGTCTATCGAGGCGGGGCGCAGTTCTTCAAAAATATCCTTGGAGACCAGTGTGCCGCTGCCGTCGCGGGTAAACAATTCTTCGATCAGGGCACCATTGCTGCCATAACTGATCAGGTGGCTGCGATGAACATCCTTGCGGCAGGCTTTGATCGCCGCAGCAAGCGCAGCCGCCGTGCCCTCATTCAAGGGGGTATTTTGCTGAGACAACTGGTCCATAATTTTTTGTGCCTGAGCAGGCCTCATGGTGGTTTGCAGCAGGCCGGATACGTCCGTTATGCCCTTGTCGGGAATAAACAGAATCAATTTTTCTGCCTGCATGGCAATGGCTGTCTCGGTGGCAACTTCTTCCTGGGAAAGGTTGAAGACTTCACCTGTTGGTGAATAACCAAGATTGGACAACAGCACGATATTGTTTTTGTCCAGATGTTGCTGAATGGCACGGGCATTGACCTTGCGCACCTTGCCAGTGAGTGCGTAGTCGACGCCTTCGAGAATGCCCAGTGGACGCGCGGTGATGAAGTTGCCACGGCTGAGCTTGATATCGGCACCGTGCATGGGAGAGTTGGCCAGACCCATGGAGAAATGAGCCTCGATATCGATACTGAGTGCGCCCACGGTTTGTTTGATGATTTGCAGGCTGGCCTGATCAGTGATGCGCAGACCGTTATGATAACGTGGGGAGATACCAGCCTCGACCATGGCCTGGTTGATCTGCGGACGCGCGCCATGCACCAGCACAAGTTTGACGCCCAGGCTATGCAGCAGGGTGATGTCGTGAACGATATGATAGAAGTTTTCGTGCGCAAGCGTTTCCCCGCTCAATAACACCACAAACACTTTCTTGCGGTGTGCATTGATATAGCTGGAGGAATGGCGAAACCACTCTATGTATTCAGGTAAATTTTCCATGGCGCACAATATATTCCATTCGCTGCGGGGAATGAATCTTTTTTTCCGCATTGTTGTTTCGGTTCAAGGTGCAGCTGCTGAGGGCTTCAGGCAGTAAATTCGGATCAACTCCTGCAATATGGTGAGGTACGGGGTCACCCGGTCCAGAGCCAAAAACTCATCAGGCTGGTGCGCCTGGTCGATATCCCCAGGTCCCAGAATGAGGGTTTCCAGACCAATCTGCTGCAGCAGCGGACCTTCCGTGCCAAATGCCACACTGGTGGCGGTATGTCCGGTCAGGCGTTCCGTGGTACGGACCAGTTCGCTCTCAGCGGGAGTATGAAAGGCCATCGCTCCCGGGAACTGAGGGACAAGCTCAAAACCCACCTCGAAACTGTTGGCAATCGGTATCAGTCTGTTGTTGAGTTCAGCCCTGAGCTCGTCAATGTGCATGCCCGGCAGCAGGCGAATATCAAACTCAAGCTCGCATTGACCACAGATTCGATTGGCATTGTCGCCACCATGGATGCAGCCCAGATTCATGGTTGGGACCGGGATGGTAAACAGGGAGTTCTGATAGCGCTGTTGTAACTCTGTGCGCATCAACAGCATCTCGCTGATGACAGCGTGCATGGCTTCCAGCGCATTGCGGCCCAGCGCAGGGTCGGAAGAGTGGCCACTGCGTCCCTGCAGGCGGATGGTTTCCATCATGATGCCTTTGTGGGCACGCACGGGGCGCAGACCGGTAGGTTCTCCAATGACAGCATAACGCGCTTTGGGGCGTCCCTGAGCAGCCAGGGTGCGAGCCCCGGACATGGATGATTCTTCATCGGCCGTAGCCAGCACAATAAGTGGCTGCTGCAGGTTTTTGGGCTGCAGCTGGCGTACTGCCTCCATGACCAGTGCGAAGAAACCTTTCATATCGGTGCTGCCCAGACCATACAGCCGATTGTCTTTCTGGGTCAGTTGCAAAGGGGGCACTTGCCACAATGCTTCATCCATGGGAACGGTATCGGTATGACCCGACAGAACCAGTCCTCCCGGGCCACTGCCCAGAGTGGCAATCAGATTGTATTTGCGCTGACTGCTGGTGCTGTCGCTGGCAATGATTTCGCAGTTGAAGCCCAGTGCGGCAAAGGCCTCCGCCAGGTAATCGATGACGGCCCCGTTGCTCATGTCGATGGCAGTGTTGGCCGAGCTGATGCTGGGCAGACGCAACAAGGCATCAAAGTGTGTCAGCATATCCGGGAAATGCGCAGGCATGTGCTGATCCTCTGATGAGTGATGTCAGGATGTTTCGGTGATTTTGCTGGCAATCAGATCGGTCTTGGCGGCCATGATGAAATCGTTCTGATGCAGGCCGTTGGCCTTGTGTGTCCACCAGTGCACGGTCACCTTGCCCCATTCGGTCAGCAGACTGGGATGGTGATTCTCGCGTTCGGCCAGCAGGCCGATTTTGTGAGTGAATGCGAGTGCTTCCTTGAAGTCACGGAAATGAAATTCGCGGCGAATCTGTTCCATGCCATCAAGCTGTACCTTTTTCCAGCGCGGGACCGATGCCAGCAGCAGGTTGCTGTCTTCGGGCAGCAGGGCGCGAGTGCCCAGCAGGCAGGGCTGGCAGTGCTGTTCGTAGAGCTTGTCGGTCATATCAACTGCCTTGTGATTTTTCTCAGTTGTGTTTGAATTCAGTCGTGTCCGGGTTCGCTGGCGCGGGTTTGCAGAAACTCTGCCAGCACATCGTTGAGGAATTCCAGCCCTTTGGCAGTGGGCAGAATTCTGTTGCCACTTCTGTCCAGAAGTTTCTTTGCCTGCAGCGATTCTACCTGTTTTTCAATGGTGTCGAAAGCAAGCCCGGTACGCTGTTCGAAATCATTGATCAGAAAACCCTGGGTCAGACGCAGTGAGTTGAGCATGAATTCAACAGCCAGTTCCTCAACCGGAACCGCAGTGGTTGCAGCGGTTCTGTTATCTGTGCCGCTCATGTAGTGAGTCGGTTGTTTGAGTTTGCGGGTGCGCAGAACCCAGTCCTTGGCAGGTACGGTAATCTTGCCGTGAGCACCGGCACCGATGCCGATGTAATCCCCGAATAACCAGTAATTGAGATTATGCCTGGATTCATTGCCTGGCCTGGCATAGGCAGAAATCTCGTAACGCTGGAATCCCTGGCGGGCCAGCAAGGCCAAGCCTGCTTCCTGAATATCCATCAACAGGGATTCTTCCGGCAAGCGCGGGGGGTTCTTGAAGAATTCCGTATTGGGTTCGATGGTCAACTGATACCAGGAAAGGTGGTCGCTGCCGGCAGCAATGGCCTGTTCCAGATCCGCGATTGCGGCAGTGGGAGTTTGCTGCTGCAGGCCATACATGATGTCGATATTCAAATGGGCAAAGCCGGCAGCATGGGCAAACTCAATGGCCCGCCTGCCATCATTGCTGCCGTGGATGCGCCCCAGTTGTTGCAGGCTTTCATCATCAAAACTCTGAATGCCCAGAGAGAGCCGGGTAATACCAGCCGCCTTGTAATCAGCAAAACGCTGTCTTTCCGCAGTGCCTGGATTGGCCTCCAGGGTAATTTCTGCAGATGCCTCCAGCGCGACCCTATTGTTCAGTTGCGTGAGCAACTGAGCGATTGCACTGGCACTGAACAGGCTGGGGGTGCCGCCGCCAAAGAAAACACTTTGAATGGTGCGGCCCTGCAGGTAAGGCAGATCCTGGTGCAAGTCCTGGAGCAGGGCGCGAATATAATCCTGCTCCGGCAATTCCCCTTTTTTTTGATGGGAATTGAAATCGCAATAAGGACATTTGCGGATACACCAGGGGATATGGATATACAGGCTCAGCGGAGGCAGCTCAAGCTGTTTATCACCCCGGGAGGGCTCGTGCCCGTTCATTGTGACAGACTCTTCGAGCTCAGCTGTGGAATTATCTGTGGCCAGAGTGACAACAGCTGGCGCAAGGCCTGGCCACGATGGCTTAACTGGTTCTTGCTGGCCAGAGCAAGTTCTGCTGAACTGCAACCCTGTTCCGGGACCAGGAACAGGGGATCGTAACCAAAGCCACTGTTGCCTCTGGGTGCCAGGAGTATTTCTCCAGACCAGGAGCCTTGACAAATGATCGGAGTCGGGTCGAAGGGGTGGCGCATGAAGACAATTACACATTGAAACCGGGCGCTGCGATCAGTGGTTCCAGTTGCTTCGAGCTCTGCCAGCAGCCTCTGGTTATTGTCCTCATCACTGGCCTTGGGGCCAGCATAGCGGGCTGAGTATATGCCAGGCTGGCCCTGCAGGGCATCTACTTCAAGGCCAGAGTCATCGGCCATGGCAGGCAGACCGGTTGCCGCGCAGGCATGCCTGGCTTTTATGATCGCATTTTCCACAAAGCTCAAGCCGGTTTCCTCGGCGTCACTGACACCAAGTGTGCCCTGGCTGACAAACTCGATCATCTCGCTGCCCAGCATTTGTTGAAACTCTCTGAGCTTGCCTTTGTTGCTGCTGGCCAGGACGATTTTCTGGCTCATTTTCCGCGCCTGGTTATATGGTAAATGGCAATTTCTCCCAGCAAATTGGGCAATAAATTGATCATCCAGTTATCCCGATGGCGGATATCAACTACTGTACGTTCCAGTATGTCGATCTTCCTTTCCCTGCAGAAGCTGTCAAAATCACGCACGGTACAAAAATGGATATTGGGTGTGTTGTACCATTCATAAGGCATGAATTCGGAAACCGGCATCCGGCCCTTGCGGGCCAGGTAAAAACGGCTGCGCCAATGACCAAAATTGGGGAAGGTGACAATGCCATTCCTGCCCACGCGCAGCATTTCTTCGATAATGATGTCTGGATACTGTACTGCCTGCAAGGTTTGTGTCAACAGGACGGTATCGAAGCTGGCAGTCTCGAAATTGGACAGACCCTTGTCGAGGTCCTGCTCGATGACATGGACTCCTTTTTGCAGACAGTGCTCGATATTATCCGCATTGATTTCCAGGCCGGTATCCAGAACCTGTTTTTCTCGTTTCAGGTAATCCAGCAGGTTGCCTTCACCACAGCCCAGGTCAAGAACACGGCTGCCGGGTTCTATCCAGCGTTGTATGATATCCAGGTCAGGACGCATTGCCAGTCACCTCCCGATGAATGCGCAACAGATAGCTGCGCAGAGCCTGTTCATACCTGGGCACTGGCAAAAGAAAGGCATCATGTCCCTGGTCCGCCTGCACCTCAAGATAGGTGACCTGTTGCCGGGCTTTCAACAAGGCGGTGACAATTTCCCTGGAGCGTTCGGGGGGAAATCGCCAGTCGGTACTGAAAGATATCAACAGGAATTCACACAGGCTGTTGGCAAAAGCCTTGCTCAGGTCGCCCTCATAATCAACGGTCGGGTCGAAATAATCCAGCGCCTTGGTCATCAGCAGATAGGTGTTGGCATCAAAGGTTTCCGAGAACCGTTCACCTTGATAATGCAGGTAACTTTCAACCTGGAAATCGACATCAAAGCCGAAACTGAGCTTTCCTGCCCGCAGGTCCCGGCCCAGATTCAAGGAAGCACTTTTCAGCGCATCCGAGGCCTTGCCGAATTTATCGCGCATTGCGCTGTCGGAAAGATAGGTGATGTGCCCCACCATGCGGGCCAGCATCAACCCCTTCTTGGGAAAGGTTCCGTGTTCCAGATAGCGGCCATGGTGAAAATCCGGGTCGGCCGTGATCGATTGCCGGGCGACTTCATTGAACGCGATGTTCTGCGCGGAAAGTTTGGGTGCCGCAGCCAGCATGATGGCATGGCCAAGCCGTGCCGGGTAACTGATCGCCCAACGCATCACCTGCATGCCACCCAGGCTGCCGCCAATGACGGCAGCCCATTTCTCGATGCCCAGGAAATCTGCCAGACGGGCCTGGCTTTGCACCCAGTCGCGTACGGTGACCACCGGAAAATCAGGGCCATACCAGGTGTTGGTTTCCGGATTGATCGAAGCGGGGCCGGTGCTGCCCGCGCAACCCCCCAGATTGTTCAGACAGACGACATGGAACAGCGTGGTGTCGATGGGTTTGCCCGGACCGATATAGTGATCCCACCAGCCTGGCTTGGCATCGGTTTCGCTGTGGTAGCCTGCGGCATGATGATCACCGCTGAGGGCATGGCAGATCAGTATCGCATTGCTTTTGTCGGCATTGAGTTCGCCGTAGGTCTCAATCATGAGGTCGTAGCTGTTGAGCACCTTGCCACTGCGCAGCAACAAAGGCTCATCAAAATGGACGAGACGCGGGCTGACGATACCAACTGAATTTTCCGGCAGGGGGTTTGGCATTTTGCTTAAATTCCAAGCACCAGCGCAGGGTTCAGAGCAACCTGGCCGATGATCACCGTGCGAATTATCTGGATGCTGAGAAACACCAGTATGGGTGAAAAGTCCAGGCCACCCATGGCGGGCAACAGGCGGCGAAAGGGTGCCATGACCGGTTCGGTCAATTGCCGGGTCAGGCTCAGGGCCGGGTGCGCACTGTACGGCGCGATGAAACTGGCGACAATGGAGATGATGATTGCCCAGAAATAAATATTGAGAATGAAGGACAACAGGCCGGTTGCTGACCAGGTGATTATCAGTCCCGCACCGGGCAGAGCAAAACCACTGAACAGGATCAGCAGGCTGGTGGCAATCATCTGCAGCAAGAGGGCAAGTATCAGGCTGGAAAAATCAATGCCCCGAAAGCCGGGAATGAGGCGGCGGAACAGGCGCACGCCAGGGTCGGTGATCTGGACGATGGCCTGGGTGATGGGGTTGTAGAAATCCGCTTTTGCCAGTTGCAGCAGAAACCGCAGCAACACCGCCAGCAACAACAGACTACCCAGGGTGTTGATGAGAAGCACCCCTACACTTGCTAATGTGCCCATTCTGTACTCTCTCTTGTCAGGGTTGGAAAAGCGGCCTGGTCATCAGCTTTTGGCCAGGTCTATGGAACGTTGAAAGGCGGCATGCATGGCTTTTTGCACCAGCGCCGAAAACCCGCCCGCATCGAAGGTATGGATGGCCTGTTCGGTAGTGCCGCCGGGTGAGGTGACCTGCCGACGCAGTTCGGCAGCGGAGACCTCGCTGCTGGCTGCCAGCCGGGCAGCACCCAGTGCAGTCTGCAGGGTCAGTTCGCGGGCAACCTGCGGCTCCAGCCCCAGTTCCCTGGCGGTTGTCTCCATGGCTTCCATCAACAGGAAAAAATAGGCCGGACCACTGCCGGACAGCGCAGTGACGGCATCGATTTCACCTTCATGGCGTAACCAGCAGGTCTTGCCGACCGCAGCAAGAACCTGTTCGGCTACCAGCTTCTGTGCCAGGGTGGTGACGGTGTTGGCAAACAGGCCGGTTGCCCCTGTCAGTACCAGGGCTGGCGTATTGGGCATGCAGCGGACGATGGCCTGGTTTTCACCGAGCCAGCCTTGCAGTTTGAGCAGAGGAATACCTGCCGCGATCGAGATGATCAGGCTGCCTTGCTGCAGCTGCGGGGCCAGTTCCGTACACACAGATGGCATGACCTGAGGCTTCACTGCCAGAACAACCACCTCTGCCGTGCTGACGATATCCGCAGCGGTTCCGGTATGGATGCCGCATTGCTGGGCCAGGGCGCCCAGGCGGGCCTGATCCGGATCGCAGGCCGACAGTGAATCGGTTGGATAGGCTTGTTTCACCAGCCCATGAATAAGGCTGCCGGCCATATTGCCGGCACCGATAAAGGCGATCCTGGGCTTATGCACTGTTCATCCTCCCTCTAACAGGTCTAACAGCTAACAGGTTTCGACTGTCCTGCCGGGCAGGTGTCGATATCGCCGTATTCTAGCGTATGGGATTGCTCAGGGCTATGCTCACGCATCCGCCTTGCCGGTCAGCATGCGATAGATTTCCAGCAGCCGTGGAGGTTGGCCGCTGCGCAACACCCCTTGCCGAAAGACCCTGCCGGATAACCAGAGCATGGCAACGATACTGAGCAGCAAAACGAGGGTAGTGCCGATGATGTCAAACAGTGGTGGCTGTGCGGCCGCGCGGTTCATCATGATGAACGGGGTAAACAGCGGAATCCAGGACATGATGCGAGCGATTGAGCCATTCGGGTCCTGCGCGATGAAACTCATCGTCAGCAGCGGGAGCAGCAGAATCATCATCATGGGCAGCATCAGGTTCTGGGCTTCCTTCAAGGTATTGCAGAGGCTGCCGATGGCCAGAAAGAAACCGGCATAGAGTGCATAGCCGGCAATATAATAAAACAGGAAATAGGGAATCAGTTCCGAACCGAGCAGTACATCAAGCAGTTGTGAAATAACCGCTGTTTCTGTGCTTTGATAGAACTGGATAAAGAGCAGGAAGGAAACCAGCCAGGCAACGATGGTCGTGATCCCGCTCATGCCGATGCCCAGCAATTTGCCCATCATCAGTTCGCCCGGAGTGACCGAGGCGAGCAGCACCTCGATGATGCGATTGGATTTCTCTTCGATGGTATTGCTCAGCAGGTATTGCACACTTTGCATCAGGGTGATGAACATCAGATAAACAAATCCAACTGGCGCCCATTGGCGAAAGGTATCTGCCAGACTGACACTCTCATTGCCCTCGCTCTTGAGCGGGTCCAGCCGGGTCAGCGGCAGGCGGGTGCGCTGAATCTGGCGAACAGCCTCCACATCGATGCCTTGATCGGTGTAGGCACGGCTGCGAACGGTGCTGTTGATGCTGTTCTGGATGATGGTCGAAAGTCGGGTATCGGTCAGATTGCTGGACCAGTACTGGATGCCATTGCTGCTGTCTATTGCCGCTGTCGCTGCGGTGGTATCGTCCGGGGACTGAATATCGGTATCGGCATTGGCAGGGATCAGGATCAGGGCAAAGAGCTTGATCTGTTCCTCGCCTTCGTTCAATGTTTGCTGGCCATCAAGCCAGGGGCGCAACTGAGACACAATGAGGTCGGGACTGGCCCTGTCGTCCACACCTGAGGGGAGCGCAGCGGCAATGAACTGTGGCCGGGGGGGGGTGAAGGCCGGGGCATCGGGATCCAGGGACGGCGAGGCCATGGCCAGCGCAACATTCAGCCCGCCATTTGCCAGCCACTGGTCCAACGCGGCAAGTTCATCATTGCTGATGTTGTCCAGCAGGCGGTCAATCTGTTCGTTCGGGTTCAGGTCTGCCGGGGCATCCTCGAAGTTGATGTCGAGACGATGGCGTTGCACGTAAGCGGCAAACTCCTGCAGTACCCGCCGTTGATGCTCGCGCTGGATGGCGGCTGTTATGCCTGGCTGGTAATTTCCGGTTTGGTCGATAAGGATGAAATGGCGTGTTGGTGTTGCTGAGGCCAACAGACTGGAAAAAAGGAAAATAGCGATGAAAATGAGGGGCAGCAGCAGGACACCAATCCAGAAGCCCTTGGTTCGCACATTTTCAGCGTACTCACGCTGGGCTATCAAGCCAACCACTCTCAGCATTCTGCTTGCCCCTTTTCTTCCTGACTGACCAGATGGACGAACACATCATGCAGACCGGGTTGCCGGTAATCGAAGCGATCGAGGGAAATGCCCTGCTGCGAACACGTTTGCAGTATCAGCTGTGGGTTGGCATTTTCCTGCAGATGAACCTCCCATTCCCGCTGCTTGTGTGCCGAGCGCGTGATGTGCAGAACGCCTTCGACCAGACCCAGTTGACTGAGGTCCTCGGTGCTTTCCAGTAAAATCCGGCGTGGCAGAAGCGAGCAGGCGGCAGTGATTGATCCATCGAAAATCTTTTTGCCTCCGGCGACAAGCAGAAACTGATCACAAAGGCGTTCAGCATGCTGCATGACATGGGTCGAGAAAATGACAGTGCCGCCCGCAGCGGCAATATTCTTGATCAACTGCTCCAGGGATTCCTGATTGACCGGATCAAGCCCGGAAAAGGGTTCGTCGAGTATGACCAGTTCCGGTCTGTGGGCTACCGCAGCCAGTACCTGAACTTTCTGGCTCATGCCCTTGGAGAGTGATTCGACCCGGTTTTGCGCAAACTCGCCAAGCCCGTATTGTGCCAGCAGGTCGCCGGCCCGCTGCCTGGCAGTGCGGCGGTCAAGCCCCTTGAGAGCAGCGAAATAACTGATGACGTTCAAGGCGGTCATCTTTTTGTACAGGCCTTTCTCCTCGGGGAGGTAGCCAAGGCGATGGCGCACTGCTGCGGCGCAGTCATGCCCAAGGATGTTGATGCTGCCGCTGCTGGGTTTGATGATGTCCAGAATCATGCGGATGGTGGTGGTCTTGCCGGCACCGTTGGGGCCCAGCAAGCCGTATATGGCGCCTTTCGGGATGCGCAGGCTGAGGTCCGCAACCGCAGTGAACTCACCGTAGCGTTTGCTGACCTTATCGAGACTCAGTACCCAGTCTGTCATCGATGCGCTCCTTTATGCACCCCCTTATGCACCCCTTTATGCAGATGCACCCGTTGATGCGCCCTTTGACCCGGTTGTGGAAACCGGGTTGGCAGTGAAGACACCAGTGTGGCAGAGATGTCCGGGAATTCACTCAGTCAGCAGATAGTGATTGATGGCCTCAGCCACCAGGCGGCCTTCATCGATGGCACGGACCACCAGAGATTGACCGCGGCGGCAATCTCCGGCTGCAAAGACCTTCGGGTTGCTGGTCTGGAAAGACCGGTATTCTGCCTTGTAGTTGGAACGTTGGTCCAGTTCGATGCCCAGGGCATTGCTGAGGTAGTGTTCCGGACCAAGAAAGCCCATGGAGAGCAGGATCAGCTCGGCTTCCCAGAATTTGACCGTGCCCGGGATTTCCTGGAATTTGCTGTCCACTTCTACCGTGTTGATGCCCAGCAGCTTGCCCTGGGCATCGCGGATGAATTCTTTGCCGGACAACGAGTATTCGCGCGGGTCTTTGCCAAAGCGGTGCGCGGCTTCCGTGTGCCCGTAATCTTCGCGGTAGATTTTCGGCCACAATGGCCAGGGATTATCTGCCGGGCGGTCCACTGAAGGACGTGGCATGATCTCGAAGTTGACCAGGGACTTGCAGCCATGGCGCAGCGAGGTGGCAATACAATCGGTACCGGTATCACCACCACCGATGACGATGACATTCTTGTCCCTGGCGCTGATGAAATCGGCATTCTTCAGTCCTGAATCGAGCAGGCTGCGCGTGTTGGCCGTCAGAAATTCCATGGCAAAGTGGATACCGTCGCCGTCGCGGTTGGGAATCTTCAGGTCCCGTGCGGTGGTGGCACCCGTCGCCAGACACAGGGCATCGACGCCGGCCAGCAGTTTATCGATGGCAATGGCATGCGGCCCTTGACCGCCAACATCGGCATTGACAACGAATTTGACCCCTTCAGCCGCCAGCAGCTTCACCCTGCGCTCAACCACTTCCTTATCCAGTTTCATATTCGGAATGCCGTACATCAGCAGCCCGCCTATGCGATCCTCACGTTCATAGACGGTCACTTCATGGCCTGCCTGGTTGAGCTGTGCGGCAGCAGCCAGTCCGGCGGGACCAGAACCAATGACCGCCACTTTCCTGCCGGTGCGAGTGCTGGGAATATGGGGCACTACCCAGCCATTCTCGAAACCTTTGTCGATAATGGCATTTTCAATATTCTTGATGGTGACGGGCGGATTGCTGATACCAAGCACACAGGCCCCTTCGCAGGGTGCCGGGCAGACACGGCCGGTAAACTCCGGGAAGTTGTTGGTCTTGTGCAGGCGGTCCAGCGCCTCACGCCAGTAACCCTTGTAGACCAGATCATTCCATTCCGGGATCAGATTGTAAACGGGACAACCATTTTCTGATTGACAGAAAGGGACACCGCAGTCCATGCAACGGGCACCTTGCGTAGCCAGGTGGCTTTCATCATGTTCGGTATAGATTTCCTTGTAATCCAGTAAACGTTCTGCCGGAGCGCGATAAGGTTCTGCGCGCCGTTCAAATTCTTTAAAGCCAGTTGGTTTGCCCATGTGTAATCCAGTTTGTCGAGTCTTTTTTATCCTGCAATCGTTTGCTGCCGGTGTTGCCGGCAGCGGGTCAGACGGCTACAGCCTGTTCTGCGCTGGCAGCGCGTTCGGCAAGTACCCGTTTGTAGTCCGTGGGCATGACCTTCACGAACTGTTGTATTGATTGCTTCCAGTTATCGAGCAGCTGTTGCGCAACGCTCGATTCAGTATAGTGCAGGTGACGACTGATCAGTTCCTTCAACTGATCGATATCCGCCTGCTCGTGCAGTGCTTCAAGTTCAAAGGTATCCATGTTGCACTGTTTGTTGAAATCCTGGTCGCGGTCCCAGACATAGGCAATACCGCCACTCATGCCGGCCCCGAAGTTGCGCCCGGTCTTGCCGAGGATGACGACGCAGCCACCGGTCATGTACTCGCAACCGTGATCGCCGATCCCTTCCACCACTGCTGTGGCGCCACTGTTGCGCACGGCAAAACGCTCGGCCGCAATGCCACGGATATAGGCTTCACCACTGGTGGCGCCATACAGGTTGACATTGCCGGCGATGATGTTTTCCTCAGCCTTGAAACTGCTGTTCTTGGGTGGATAGATCACTATCTTGCCACCGGAAAGCCCCTTGCCGACATAGTCGTTGGCATCGCCTTCAACGGTGAGGGTAATACCCTTGGCCAGCCAGGCCCCCAGGCTTTGTCCGGCAGAACCATTGAGCTTGATGTTGATGGTGTCCTCGGGCAGCATTTCCTGTTGCCAGCGTTTGGCTACCGCGCTGGACAGCATGGTGCCCACCACCCGGTTGATGTTGAGCACGGGCAGCTCAATATTGACTTTCTCGCCATTACTGATGGCCTTGGCCGCCAATTTGATGAGGCGATTGTCCAGGGCCTTGTCCAGGCCATGATCCTGGGACTGGGTACAGTAAACCCCGGTGTTGGGAAATACTTTCTGGGCCGGTGCCAGAATGGCTTGCAGGTCCAGGCCATCCGCCTTCCAGTGTTTGACGGCCTTGTCGGTTTGCAGCAGGTCCACGCGGCCAATCATCTCGTTGACTGTGCGCAGGCCCAGTTCGGCCATGATTTCGCGCATTTCTTCGGCCACCATGAACAGGTAGTTGACCACATGTTCCGGTTTGCCCCGGAATTTCTTGCGCAATTCCGGGTCCTGGGTGGCAATGCCGACCGGGCAGGTATTCAGGTGGCATTTGCGCATCATGATGCAGCCCAGGGTGATCAGCGGAGCAGTGGCAAAACCGAATTCCTCGGCGCCAAGCAAGGCGGCAATGGCCACGTCACGGCCGGTTTTGAGCTGTCCGTCGGTTTGCAGCACCACGCGGGAACGCAGGTTGTTCATGACCAGGGTCTGGTGGGTTTCAGCGATGCCCAGTTCCCAGGGCAGACCGGCGTGCTTGATCGAGGTCAGTGGGGATGCGCCGGTGCCCCCGTCATGGCCGGCAATGACCAGATGATCCGTCTTGGCCTTGGTAACGCCGGCGGCAATGGTGCCCACCCCGATCTCGGAGACCAGCTTGACGCTGATGCGGGCCTCGCGGTTGGCGTTCTTGAGGTCATGGATCAGTTGGGCAATATCCTCGATGGAATAGATGTCGTGATGCGGAGGCGGGCTGATCAGGCCTACGCCCGGAGTCGAGTGCCTGATTTTGGCAATATACTCGTCCACCTTGCCGCCGGGCAGCTCGCCGCCCTCGCCAGGCTTGGCGCCCTGGGCAATCTTGATCTGTAGCTCATCGGCATTGTTCAGGTACCAGATGGTGACCCCAAAGCGACCGGAAGCAACCTGTTTGATGGCTGAGCGCTTGGAGTCTCCATTGGCCATTGGGCTGAACCGGCTGGGATCTTCGCCGCCTTCACCGGTATTGGATTTGCCACCCATCCGGTTCATGGCAATGGCCAGCGATTCATGCGTTTCGGTCGAGATCGAGCCCAGGCTCATGGCGCCGGTGGCGAAACGCTTGACGATGGCACTGGCCGGTTCAACCTGATCCAGCGGGATGGCTGCCACGGAGTCCTTGCGGAATTTCAGCAGGCCACGGAAAGTACAGGCCCGGGTGGTTTGCTCATTGGTGTGTCGGGCAAAAGTCTTGTAGGCATCCACACTGTTGTTGCGGGCTGCTACCTGCAGATTGAAAATGCTGCTGGGGTCCCACATATGGTTTTCGCCACCGCTGCGCCAGTGGAAATCACCCGGATTGTTCAGCACCGGGATAAGATTGGCGTTTGCCAGTGGATAACCCAGGCGGTGGCGCCGTTCGGTTTCCTCGATCAGCACAGCAAAGCTGACCCCCTGGACACGGCTGGCCGTGCCTACGAAGCAGCGCTTGATGATTTCATCGGCCAGACCGACCGCCTCGAAAATCTGGGCTCCCTTATAGGAATGCAGGGTTGAAATGCCCATCTTGGCCATGACCTTGAGCATGCCTTTGGCAACGCCCTTCTTGTAGGCATATACCAGGTCGTCTTCAGTTTGGTAGCCATCACCCAGCAAGCCATCCAGACTGGCCTGCCAGAGTGCTTCAAAAGCCAGGTAGGGGTTGATGGCATCGGCGCCATAACCAGTTAGCAGGCAATGGTGATGCACTTCCCGGGCTTCTCCGGTTTCGATGACCAACCCGATGCGGGTGCGCTGGTGTTTGCTGATCAGGTGGTGGTGTACGGCGCCGCAGGCTACCAGGGCGCTCAGGGGAATGCGGTCGGCAGCAATATTGCGGTCAGACAGAATGATGAAGGAGTAGCCGTCCTGGATGGCCTGCAGGGCTTCGCTGCAGATGCGATCGAGGGCTTGCCGGTAACCGTTCTCTGTCCCGGCCTGATAAGTGATATCGATGACCTGGGTGCGCATGCCGCGAAAATCCATGGCGCGGATATCAGCCAGTTCCCGGTTGGACAGAATCGGATGTTTCAGGCTCAGACGATGTGCCTGGGTTTCGGTGGTATCCAGCAGATTGCCTTCCGGGCCGATGAAGCATTCCAGCGACATGACCACTTCCTCCCGGATCGAGTCGATGGCCGGGTTGGTGATCTGGGCAAACAGTTGCTTGAAATAGTCATAAATCATGCGCGGCTTGTCGGACAGACAGGCCAGGGCGGAGTCGTTGCCCATGGAACCCAGCGGATCACGTGCTTCGGTGACCAGGGGCAGCAGCATGAATTGCATGGTCTCGGTGGTATAGCCGAAGGCCTGCATGCGGGCAAGAACATTGTCGGCATCCAGCGAATGTGCTGCTGCCGTGGTGGCGATCTGCTCCAGGGTGATTTTCTGATTCTGCAGCCATTGGCCGTACGGTCGACGGCTGGAAATGGCCTGCTTCAGTTCTTCGTCGGGAATCAGCCGGCCCTGTTCAAAGTCGAGCAGAAACATCTTGCCGGGTTGCAGCCGCCCCTTGAGCTTGACGTTGGCGGGGTTTACCTCCAGCACGCCGACCTCGGAAGCCATGATGACCTTGTCATCGTGGGTGACGTAATAACGGCTGGGGCGCAGACCATTTCGATCCAGCACGGCACCGATATAATCGCCGTCGGAAAAGACGATGGAAGCCGGGCCATCCCAGGGTTCCATCAGGGCAGAATGGAACTCGTAGAAATCACGCTTGTCCTGCGACATATTGGTATCGGATTGCCAGGCTTCCGGGATCATCATCATCACCGATTCCTGCAGACTGCGCCCGGACAGCAGCATGAATTCGAGCACCGCATCGAAGGAGCCGGAATCCGAGCAGTCCGAGTCAATCACCGGGAACAGTTCCGCCATTTTCTGGCCAAAGAGTTCGCTCTTGACCGTGCCCTCGCGTGCCACCATCTGGTTGACATTGCCACGCAGGGTGTTGATCTCGCCGTTATGGCTCATGAAGCGATTGGGCTGGGCCCGGTCCCAGGAAGGGAAGGTATTGGTGCTGAAACGTGAATGCACCATGGCCAGATGCGTTTCGAAATTCGTATTGGTCAGATCCTGATAGAACGGAAACAGTTGGCCCGGGGTCAACATGCCCTTATAGACGATGACCTTGGTGGAGAGGCTGCAGGCATACAGCATCTTGGCCTCTTGCAGATTCCTGTCCCCACGCAGCTTGTGGGTGAAGCGCTTGCGGATGATATAAAGGGTGCGCTCAAAGGTGTCACGGTCCATGCCCTCGGAGGCAGCAATGAAAAGTTGTTCGATGCGGGGTTGTGCCATTCTGGCGGCAGGGCCGACATCGGCGCCGTCAGGGTCAACGGGCACTTCACGCCAGCCAATCAGGCGCTGCCCCTCTGCGCTGATGGTAGAGTTGATGGTCTGACGGCAATGCTCACGCTCGGCCGGGTCCTGAGGCAGGAAAATATTGCCTACGGCATAGCTGCCGGCAGCGGGCAGCTCAACATCAAACTCCTTGCGGGCAACAGCTGCGAAGAAACTGTGCGGCAGAGCCATGAGGATGCCGGCCCCATCGCCGGTATTGGCTTCGAAGCCACAGCCACCGCGATGATCCATGCGCGAATTGATATGGTAGGCATCCAGCATGATCTGATGACTGGGCCGTCCCTTGATATCTGCGACAAAGCCGACTCCACAGGAATCCTTCTCATTGGCCGGATCATAAAGCCCGGTTTTTTGTGGATAACCAAACTTCAAGGGATAAAGGGCTTCGTTAGTCATAAATCTCAATGTCTCTTGTATTCGAATACGGTCATTGTCCAGTTTCGTCTGTCCAGGATTTGCTGGTCGCACATTGTTTGGGGTCTTGCGGCATAATTGGCTGCCGGACAAGAGAAATGTGACGTTTTGAGTTTGACCTGGCGTGACGGTTGGCGAATTATCATCAGCACTCACTTTCCCCGGTACCCCTGGAGTTGCTGTGCCCGCTTCCTGCGTGGCCGCACTGCTGAATTCTGCTGAGTGCACTTTCGTGGGGGCTGGACACAATACCATTGAAACAGAATATGTCAAGTTATGGGGCTGTTATGGGCTTGAGGGGAGGCCTGGCCTTGAGCGTGCGAAAGGCAGGAAAACAGAGGATGAGAGCAGACTTGGGGGCGCTTATTGCGCAGCTTCCCTTGATAAATGCAGGAGGCTGGATTAACCTTGCTGGCCTGACTGGTTTTACTGATCCGGTTGATGGGCTACAGGCAATCACAAGCAATAGTGGCAGTAGTGGCAGCAATAGTGGCAGTAGTGACTATAATTACAACAGGCTTGCGTAGAGCTAAAGGGGATAATAGTGGAAATAGTTCGCTATAAATACGATGTATGGGGAGACGAGGTCATTCTGGGCGTTTCCTGGGATCTGCTCTGGGTGGTTTCAGTGGCGGCCCTGGTACTTCTGGCAGCACACGCCATCATCATGGCTGCGCTGGCCAGGAAAAAGGCCAAACCCTCCGCGGAAGGCAAGCGGATAAATCGTCATGATGCGATAGACCGGGCTTTCCACTGGATCATGGCTGCCAGCATCATTGTCCTGATGATTACTGGTACCGCACCTATCATTGGTATTCGTTTTGCCTGGCTGGATATCCACTGGATTGCCGGGCTGGTGCTGACCTTTGTGGTCATATTCCATATTATCCGGGCCACTTTCTGGCAGGATTTCAAGTCCATGCTGCTGGGCCCGGCCGATTTCGCCGAACCCTTTGACGAAACCAGGAAGCCTGGCAAGTATTCTTTCGAGCAAAAAGGCATGCACTGGGCGATGACGGTGCTGGTGCTGGGCGTGATTGCCACAGGGGTCATCCTGCTGCTCAATATCAACACCCCGTGGTGGGACCGCCCCAGTGTAGAGGATGAAGCCTGGCTGGGTCTGATGTTCCTGCTGCACGGACTGGCCACACTTTCGCTCATCGCATTCACTGCCATTCATATCTATTTTGCTCTGCGCCCGGAGAAACGGTTCTACACCCGTGCCATGATCAAGGGCTGGGTTTCAGAGGCAGAAATGAAAGAGAACCACGATCCGGCAAAATGGCAGATAAAAGAGTAAACCGTGAATTCCATTGAAAATGATATTGATGTAGTTGAGTCAGGTTATGAATTTTTGCTGGCTTATGCAGCGCAGGGCCGTCCTCCGCATGTTGAGGAGGAGGGGCCCAAGCCTCATGCCCGGCCAACCATCACCGACATGCTGGCTGCCCTGGAAAGAATCAATGGGCAGCTGGCCGGCAGCAAGAACGAGTTTGATCAGCTGCTAAGCAGTGATATCCAGAAGGCGGCCACGGCTCTCAGGTTTGTGCTGGCTCAGGCCAGGATGAGTTCAGAGCTTGTTGACAATCTGAATGCCTCTATCCACCTGCGCACGGTGCTGACGGATTTCTTCCTGTACAGCGAACAATTCGAGGTTGAAAGCACTTCCTGAGTGCTTGCCCGGCTTGCGCCGTAACTGTCAGGATGCCGGACTGTCAAGATAATGTAACAGGCGGGTGGTATTACTGCCGGAGAAGCTTACGTTAAGGCAGCGATTGACGACCAACAGGGGCGATATGAACAGAATCTTGAGTGTGCGGAAACGGCTGGTCGGGGGTTTGTTGATGGCACTGTCACTGATTGGGACACAGCAAGGCCTGGCGGCAGAAACTGCTTCCCTGTGGCCGCAAAAAGTCGTTGTTGCCCACCGCGGTGCCAGTGGCTATCTGCCCGAGCATACGCTTCAGTCCAAAGCCATGGCCTATGCCATGGGTGTTCAGTTTCTGGAGCAGGACGTGGTGATGAGCAAGGATGACCAGCTTATCGTCATGCACGATATCACGCTGGATCGAACCACCGATGTTGCCAGAAAGTTTCCGGGTCGTGCCCGCGAGGACGGCAGGCACTATGTGGTGGATTTTACCCTCGCAGAAATGATGAGCCTGGCTGTCACCGAGGGATATGCCACTGAAAATGGCCAGCAGGTACCGATCTATCCCAGTCGTTTTCCTTTGTGGCAATCCAGTTTCAAGGTGCATACCCTGGCCCAGGAGCTGGAAATGATCCAGGGGCTGAACAAGTCCACTGGGCGTGATGTGGGCATTTATCCGGAAATCAAGTCGCCTGCCTTCCATCGAGCCGAAGGCAAGGACCTCAGTGCAGCCATTCTGGCCGAATTGAAGCGCTTCGGTTATACCAGCAAGCAGGACAAGGTCTATCTGCAGACTTTTGAATTTGATGAACTCAAGCGCGTCCATGATGACTTGCAGCCCGCCCTGGGCATGTCCCTGAAGCTGGTGCAACTGGTCGGGGATGAGGAATGGATGGTAAGCGCAGCAGGGATTGCGGAAATTGCACGTTATGCCGATGGCATGGGGCCGGAGAAAGGCCTGATCATCTCGCGTGATTCAAGCCCGGACAAGCTCATCATCAGTGATCTGGTCCGCACTGCCCACGCCCATGGCATGGAAGTGCACCCCTATACTTTCCGTCTCGATGCCGGACAGATACCCGGATATGCCAGTAGTTTCGAGCATATGCTGGAGCTGTTTTTTGTCAATGCCAATGTCGATGGTGTCTTCACTGATTTTCCCGATCGTGCCGTCGATTATCTGAAACAACGCTGACAGGCCTTGCGCGTTGGAAATGACTGCTGTACCGCATCCCGGTGATTGACGTATAATCGCGCACTTTTTTCGTTGCCCGTCATTTTCTTCCGCCGTTGCCGCCATAAAGCTGCCGTAAAAGGGTCAGACATGCCATCCAGAACTCCCAGTGAGCCCTCATCCGGGACCGGTTTTGCCGGGCTCGAATTGCCCGATTTTCTGCTCAAAACCCTCAACAAGGTTGGTTATGAAAAACCTTCACCAATTCAGCAGGCCACGATTCCGCTGCTATTGAGCGGCCGGGATGTGATCGGCATGGCGCAGACCGGCACCGGGAAAACAGCGGCTTTCGCCTTGCCGGTGCTGGCCAGGATTGATGTCTCTGCCAGCAACACCCAGGCACTGGTCCTGTGCCCCACCCGCGAGCTTGCCATACAGGTGGCGGAGGCGTTCCAGACCTATGCGGCCGGCCTGAAAGGCTTTCATGTATTGCCGGTATACGGTGGTCAGGATATGCAGCGTCAACTGAGCGGTTTGCGGCGCGGTGCGCATGTGGTGGTAGGAACCCCAGGACGTTTGCTGGATCACCTCCGCCGTGGAACCCTGAAATTGTCAGCCCTGAAAACCCTGGTGCTGGATGAGGCGGATGAAATGCTGCGCATGGGCTTCATCGACGATGTCGAGATGATTCTGAAAAGTGTTCCGGAAACTCGCCAGGTAGCCCTTTTTTCTGCCACCATGCCCAAACCGATTCGTCTGGTCGCCGAAAAATATCTGAAGTCACCGCAAGAAATCCGCATAGAAAGTTCCCTGGCCACCAACCCGGATATAGAACAGTTTTTCTGGTTGGTGCAGGGTACCAACAAACTCGATGCGCTGACCCGGATTCTGGAGGTGGAAGACTTTGATGGCATGATCATCTTCGTGCGCACCAAGACCAGTACGGTTGAACTGGCTGAAAAATTGAATGCCAGGGGCTTTACTGCCTCCCCGCTCAATGGTGACATGAATCAGGCGATAAGAACGCGCACAGTGGAACAGTTAAAGAATGGGCAGTTGGATATTCTGGTGGCTACGGATGTGGCAGCAAGAGGTCTGGATGTGGACCGTATCTCGCATGTGATGAATTACGATATCCCTTATGACAATGAGGCCTACGTGCATCGGATAGGCCGTACTGGTCGTGCCGGGCGCAGTGGCAAGGCCATCCTGTTTGTTGCACCACGTGAGCGACGCCTGCTGCAATCGATAGAAAAAACCACCAGCACAAAAATAGCAGCGCTGGAACTGCCAACCCGTGGAGAACTGATCAACAAGCGCAGCTCTGCCTTCAAGGAAATGATTGCAGATACCATCAGGCAGGGAAATCTGGGATTTTTCGAGAAGCTGGCAGCAGAAATCAGTACTGAACAGGAATGCGGTATGGAGCAGGTGGCGGCAGCGATGGCCTACCTGATACAGAAAGAGAGACCACTGGCACCAGAAGGCAAGGAAAGGTCCTCTGAAAAAGACAGGGCTCCGGTAAAAAACAGGTCTTCAGAGAAAGACGTATCTTCAATAAAAGACAGATCTTCGATAAAAAACAGCTTGCCTGAAAAAGAGAATTACGACGAGCGAAAAGAGCGCAAACCCTTGCGCGAAAAACCGCTCAGGGACGAAGGTGCCCCCCGGGTTCGGGAACGCCAGGCAAGCGATCCAATGGATAGCAAGGCAAAGCCTCTGCGTGATTTTCCGGAGATACCGATGGAGCGTTTCCGGGTGCATGTTGGCAACAACGATGGAGTAACACCGGGTGAGATAGTGGGTGCCATTGCCAATGAGGCGGAAATGGAAGGGAAATACATTGGGCATATCCGCATTCAAGACGATTTTTGTACTGTCGATCTGCCGGAAGGCATGCCGGAAGAAGTATTCCACATTCTCTACAAGACCCGGGTCAGGAACAAACCGCTGCGCATCGAGTCGATGCGCCCAGGGGCAGCCCTGTCGGCAGAACACAAACCCAGACGCCCAGCGGGAAAACCCGGAGGGACAGATACTCCTCAAGCACCAAGCGCAAAAATAACTGTCAATAAAGAAGCAGTTAAAGAAGAGGTGGTTAAAAAAGAGGCCTTTAAAAAAGAAGGTTTTAAAAAAGATGGCTTTAAAAAAGATGGTTTTAAAAAAGAGCCCAACAAGACGCGGGTAAAAAACCGAACCAACAAGGATAAAGGCAAGCGCCGCACGCCTAAACAATAAAAGTACCTTCAGGTGTTTGCCAGGCTGGCAATTGTGTTGGCCGATATCACCTGATTGCGACCATTTTCCTTGCCGTAGTAAAGCGCCCGGTCAGCCCGGCGGATCAAGGCTTCGCGGTCCGGTGTCGTGGCTGCAGACGCACTGACATAACCGATGGTGACACTGATCGATGTATCAATATCTTCCAGGCTTATGGTGGTTATACTTTCACGCAGTTTTTCTGCTACAGCGGCGGCACTGGCATCATCGGCGCCAACAAGTATGACCAGGAACTCCTCGCCGCCAAAGCGGGCGACCAGATCGCTGCTGCGGGTGGTTTCACGTAATTTCTGGCCCACCTCTATCAGGCAGCGATCTCCCGCGGAATGACCGAACTTGTCATTGAAAAGCTTGAAATGATCCACATCGAGCAAGAGCAGGGAAATGGGTTCTCCGGAGCGTTTCTGGCGCTCCAGCTCTTCACTGAAGCGGATGTCGAGCCCGCGCCGGTTCAGCAGCCCTGTCAGATGATCATGGGTGGCAAGCTCGTTCAGCTTCAAGGTCAGTTGATCGTTGGCCTGTTGAAAATAATGTCCGCAATAACTCATTGCTATCACGCCAAGCGCCAGCCACAAACCCCGGGATACAGTTTTTTCTCTGATATAGGTATCACCGACAAAATCAGGTATGCCTGGAGCGTAGATAACGAGAACGGCAATGACAGCGATCAGGATGGCACTGACCGTCCAGATCAGTCTGTTGCCGCCAAACACTGCCGCAGTTATCGGGTAACAGGGTAGCAAGTAGGCAAACTGGCTGTTGACGCCACCTGAAATAAACAAAAGCGGCAGGATGCACACAAAGCCCAAGGCCATGACCAGATCGGCATGCAATTGGGGCAGATGGTTGCTGCGTATGAGCAGATACGCGCCGGTGGCAATGGCAACATTGGCTACACCCAGATAGGTAAACAGGGGAGGTAACTCTATTAACAGCGGACGTATCAGTGTGCCCGCCAGGATGACCAGGCAAACCATACGGATAAAGCCAAGAATGCTTTTGTGTTTGTGATCCTGACGGTCTGCGAGCATGCTGGTTACTCAGGTACTTTTATTGGTCCGCCAATTCTCAACGAATTTGCCGGCAGACTCAATCACCTGAACAAGTTCTGAGTGTTGATTAAGACCTGCCATGGGTATTATTACGAGCGGGGGATGTGTATTATCCGCAGCAAGAAAAAAGGAACCATCGCTGAGGGTAAAACCATGCATGCAAGCCGCCTGCTGTGTCTGCTGGCCGGTCTCTTGACCACCGTGCCAGGCATCGCAGATCTGTCCCCCCGCTATCAGGATCGCAACCAGGATATGGTGGCCGACCTGCCTGCCGATTCCTCCGCCTGGCGCAATCCCAATATTTTGATATTTGCCTACACCCCGGTCGAAGACCCGGCGCTGTATTCCCAGGTCTGGGATGGTTTCATCAGTCATGTCAGTGCGCTGACCGGCAAGGAGATTCGCTTCTTTCCCGTCCAGTCCAATGCAGCCCAGCTGGAAGCCATGCGCGCGGGCAGGCTGCATATTGCCGGGTTCAATACGGGATCCACCCCGGTGGCGGTGAACTGCGCTGGCTTTGTGCCGTTTACCCTGATGGCTGCCGCCGATGATTCCTACGGTTATCAGATGGAAATCATCACCTACCCGGACAGCGGTATCGAGACACCTGCCGATCTCAAGGGCAGGCAGCTTGCGTTTACCTCACCCACCTCCAACTCAGGTTTCAAGGCCCCATCGACATTGCTGGATACCGAGTTTGCCCTGCAGGCTGAGCGGGATTTCCAGACTGCCTTTTCCGGCAGTCATGACAACTCAATTCTGGGTGTGGTCAACCGCGACTATGCCGCCGCCGCGATAGCCAATGAAGTGCTGCACCGGATGCAGGCAAGAGGAGTGGTGCGTCCGGAACAATACCGCTCCATCTATACCTCGCCCACTTTCCCGACCACGGCCTATGGCCTGGCACATGACCTGCATCCGGAGCTGGCCGCAAAAATCCGTGAGGCTTTTTTCAGTTTTGACTGGGAAGGCAGCGCCCTGCAGGAGGAGTTTGCCGATGCCGGCATGGCCAAATTCCTGCCCATCAATTATCAGGAGCACTGGGCAGTGATCCGTACCATCGACAAGGCCAATCAGACGGTCTACAACTGCGATTGAGGAGTGATCCGTGATGCTGACCCTGGAGGGTTTGAGTAAGCGCTACAGTACCGGCGACCTGGCCCTGGATCAGGTGTCCCTGCAAGTACCGGCCGGGCAGGTCATGGCACTGATCGGTCCCTCCGGGGCTGGCAAGAGCACCCTGATCCGCTGCGTCAATCGCCTGATTGAACCCACGGCCGGCAGTGTCGTGCTGGATGATGTCGACATCACCCGTCTGCGTGGTGCCGGCCTGCGGCAGGCACGGCGGCAGATCGGCATGATTTTCCAGAGCCATGCCCTGGTCGAGCGTTTGTCGGTCATGGAAAATGTATTGTCCGGCCGCTTGGCCTATGTGGGTTTCTGGCGCAGCTATTTTCGCCGATACCCGCCCAGCGACATACAACAGGCCTATTTGCTGCTGCAGCGGGTTGGCCTGGAAAGCATGCTGGACAAGCGTGGCGATGAGCTTTCCGGCGGGCAAAAGCAGCGGGTGGGCATAGCCCGGGCCTTGATGCAGAATCCCAAGCTGTTGCTGGTGGATGAGCCGACTGCCAGCCTGGATCCCAAAACCTCGCGTCAGATCATGCGGCTTATCTGTGAGCTCAGTCGGGAGCAGCATCTGGCTGCCATCATCAATATCCACGATGTCAGCCTGGCGCAGCAATTTGTGGATCGTGTGGTTGGCCTGCGCGCCGGGAAAATCGTGTTCGATGGCCATCCGGACGCCCTGACCGCCGAAATCCTGACCTTGATCTATGGTGAGGAAGACTGGGATGCAAGCCGGGATGAAGCAGCGGAGCAGGACAGCGCTGCCCTCAGCCAGCCCGACCCGCTGGCCACCATTGCGCGGGGTGCGCATCCATGAGCAGCATTGAACCCGCAGCATCTGCTGCGCAGTCCCGTGTGCATGCAGCGGCCCAGGGACGCTGGCAGGCACTGCCCCTGATAGCGGACCCGCGTTTGCGCTGGGGGCTTAACCTGGCCGTGCTGGTTTATATCGCCCTGGTCTGGGGCAGCACGGATGTCAACTGGCAAAGAGTCTATCAGGGGCTGGATCGTGGCGCTGCGTTTGTTGCCTCCTTCATGAGTCCGGATTTCATCAGTCGGGGCGGTGATATCCTGGCAGGTCTGCAGGAAAGCCTGACCATGACCCTGGTTGCCACCGTCATCGGCATAGTGCTGGCCGTGCCGGTGGGCCTGGGTGCTGCCCGCAATATTGCCCCGGCGCCGGTCTATTTTTTCTGCCGCACCCTGATTGCCCTGTCGCGCACCTTCCAGGAAATCATCATCGCCATCCTGTTTGTGACCATGTTCGGCTTTGGTCCTCTGGCCGGCGTCTTTACGCTGGCGTTTGCCACCATCGGCTTCATGGCCAAGCTGCTGGCCGAGGATATCGAGGATGCCATGAATGAGCCCATGGAGGCGATCAGGGCAACCGGGGCCAGCTGGTTGCAGTGGATCAATTATGCGGTGCAGCCTCAGGTCATGCCGCGACTGATCGGCCTGTCCCTATACCGGATGGATATCAATTTCAGGGAATCCGCCATTATTGGCATTGTGGGTGCCGGCGGCATAGGGGCCACCTTGAACACATCGATCAACCGTTACGACTACGATACCTCCGCAGCCATTCTGCTGCTGATTATTGGCATCGTGCTGATGAGTGAATATTTCTCGGGCTATGTTCGCCAATGGACGCAATGAGATGCCGCTGAAACTGACTGACAACAAGCCGGAGTGGCAACGCCGGGAACCGTTGCAACAATATGCCATCTGGGCTGGCTGGATGCTGGGCGTGATGCTGTTCCTGCTGTGCTGGAAAGTGATCTCCGACAACACCATCTGGGAATTTCTGGATGATGCCGGTGCGCAGGGTCTGAGCCTGGTGGGCCGGATGATCCCGCTCGACTGGAGCATCACTGGCAGTTTGCTGTTGCCGCTCTGGGATACGCTCAATATTGCCACAGTGGGGACCGCCCTGGGTGTGCTGATTGCCTTTCCACTGGCCTTTCTGGCGGCGCGCAATACCACCCCGCATCCCGCCTTGCGAGGCTTGGCCCTGGGTGTCATCGTCAGCTCCCGTTCCATCAATGCCCTGATCTGGGCAATGCTCCTGGTTACCATTGTGGGACCAGGTATTTTTGCGGGGATGCTGGCGATTGCCTTGCGTTCGATTGGTTTCGTTGGCAAGCTGCTGTATGAGGCCATCGAGGAGATTCAGCCGACCCCGGTCGAGGCCATCACCGCCACGGGTGCGAGCAGCAATCAGGTGCTGGCCTACGGTGTGCTGCCGCAGATCATGCCGGCTTTTGCCGGGATTACCGTGTACCGCTGGGACATTAATATTCGTGAATCCACCGTGCTGGGGCTGGTTGGGGCCGGAGGCATCGGCTTGCAGATGAATGCCGCAATCAATAACCTGGCCTGGGGACAGGTGGCTACGGTATTCGTCTTGATTTTCGCCACAGTGGTCCTGTCCGAATGGGTTTCAGCCAAAGTCAGACATGCCGTCATTTGAGGGAGTCGATTGATGAAACAGGGCAATATTCTCTGTGGCTTGGGGCTGATGATCTGCAGTTTGCTGCAATGGGCTATTGCGGAAGAGAATGCGGAAGAAATAGTAATCGATAATGACGGCACGCTTATCGCCGGCACTTTAGCCAGACCGGATGGGGCATCAGGTAATGTCCCGCTGGTGATCATGATTTCCGATAGTGGTGCCCAAGCCAGAGATGCTGAAATAGCCGGCTTTCCGGTTTTTGCCAGGCTTGCCGAGGAACTGCTTGCTGCGGGCATAGCCAGTTTTCGTTTTGATGACCGTCAGACCGGGGCCTCAAGTGGTGAGTTTGCCGAGGCGACAATGGACCGCCTGGCCGCCGATGTGGCCGTGATAGTTGATCATTTTACCGTTTTCTATCAGCAGCCATTCAGTCACATAGTCCTGCTGGGCCATGGTCAGGGCGGTATTGTGGCCGGGCGTCTGGCAGCAAGAGATACCCGCATCGATAAACTGGTGTTGATGGCATCAACCGGTGTGAACCAGCGCCGTGTGCTCAGACACCAGGCCGAAACAAGCTATGCTGGTCTCGGCCTGCCGCAGGCATTGATTGAAGAGGAAGCCAGTGCCCGCGAACAGCTCATGTTTGCCATCAGCGATGAGGGAGATGTGGCTGCGGCCGAGGCAGCTTACGCCCAGGTCTACCTGAAGCTATTGTCGCACTTACCGGCAGGGCAGAAGCAGAACATAACAGACAAGGCAACAGCAGCGGTGCAACAGGCAGCTCAGCTCCGGGCCAGTTACGCCACAGCACAGATGCAGTCCTTTCTGTACCATGATCCGGGCACCGATCTGGCCGGGCTTGCCATTCCCGTGTTGCTGTTGTTTGGCGACAAGGATACGCTGGTTGACCCTGCCCTGCATGCGCCCGTACTTGAAGAAGTGCTGGCCGACAGCAGGGCAGAATATCGCAGTATTGTGATACCTGATGCCAATCATCTTTTCCAGGTGGCAGAAACTGGGCAGGTGTCTGAGTACCCTGCCCTGGAAAAAGCATTCAGCCCGGCCCTGACCGAGGCTTTGCACAACTGGCTGCAGACGGATTGAGAGGGCCAGAGAAGGCCTCAATGTCAACGGGCAGCTGCTGATCAGAGTCGGAATTCTAACTGTGCGCTAAAGGAGCGCCCTTCCTTGTAACCTGTGGTGATAAAACCGCCCTGGGTGATGTCGCTGCGCTCATCCAGCAGGTTTTGTGCCTTCAAGCTCATCTTCCAGCGGCTGCCGAATTCTTTCTGGATAACCACGTCCAGCTCGCCCCGCTCTTCTTCGATCAGGTCCGGTGCGCCCAGAATGCCGACCTCAAAAATCCGCTCGCCGGTAAAGTTATACAGCAGGGTAGCAGTCAAACCATCGAAGCTGTCATAGCCCAACTGAGCATTGAACAAGGTATCGGACTGACCTTGCAGGCTGCGCGAGGTGTTGGTCAGAATACTGTTCGCCTGTTGCCCGATGGTGACGTCAGAGTCGATGAAAGAGACATTACCGGCCACATAAAAACCGTCCCAGCGATCGCCCAGGAAGTCGAGTTGTTTTCTGCCGTCAATTTCAATGCCCCGGTTTGTCGCAGAGTCGGCATTGATGAAACTGCGCGCACTGTTGGCACCGGGTTGCACCACTGACTCGATAGGCGAATCGAATTCCTTGTAGAAGAAACCAATGGACAGCGAATCGGAAAAGCCGAAATACCATTCCCAGCGCAGATCATAATTCTTGATATTGGCAATCTTCAGATCGGGATTGCCAACCACTTCAAGACCGGTCAGTGGATTGGTAAACGTGGCTGGAGAGAGTTCGCGAAAATCCGGGCGTGAAGTGGTTTCGCTGTAGCCCAGGCGGAATTGATGATTGCCCAGGATATAGGTTGCCGTCATGCTGGGCAGCAGATCATCACTGGCCAGGTTGGCCTTTATGGTGTTCGCTGGTCTGAACAGATCGAAGGTGGTGACGTTCTGGGTGTAGTCTTCCTGGCGCAAACCGGCCAGCAATTGGAAACGGTCGGAGAAATTGATGTCGGTCTGCAGATAGTAGGCCTCCAGTTCACGCGTGGCATGGTAGGCATCAGTGGGCCGGGTGGTTTCGCGCAATTCAAAACCGCCAGGTCCAATATTCTCAGGCGCCAGAATTGCCGACAGGGGTTGGCTGAGAAAGCCTGGACGGTTGGCTACATCACCCAGCTCCACGAAACTGAAGCGGCGAATTTCATAATCCCGTTCGTTGTCCTGCCGGTTGTACCCGGCCGAGAAAGTGAATGTAGAACCGCGTGGCCCGTAGGCGACGAAAGAGGCATCGATGGCATAATCCTTGTTGAGATCATCCAGTTCACTGAAGCGTCTGACATTGGAACTTGAGCGCAGATTGAAAATGTACTCGTCATCGACCAGGTCCTGGCGGAATTCTCTTTCATCGGGTGAATCACGCTCAGCGGTAGAACGGTTGTAACGCCAGTTCAGAGTAAATTCGCGGGCATCGGGGAAATAATGCTCCCCTTGTAGTTGATTGGAAACCAGTTCGCGTTCGATGAAATCAATTTCCGTAATTCTGCTGTTGACGCGGTCGTCACCAAAAAACCCTTCACTTTGCGCAGCAATATTGTCTGTTTGGCGCAGTACCAGGCTGGTTGCTGTGAGGGTATGGTTATCCGTCAACTCGATACTGCCGGTAAGAAAACCAGTCAGGTCGATATTGTTCTCGGTGCCGGAATAGTCGAATTCATTTTCGCTGACCAGTTCGTTCTGGCCGGCAACCTTGAAGGTGTTTCTTTCGATATCCTTCTGATCCCAGCTGTTGTCATAATCCAGTGCGGCCATATAGTTGACACGGTAATTGCCCACATCATGAAAGTTACCCAGGCTGGCACTGAAGCCGACATCGGTGGGAATCGATTTCGAAGACACATCATAGGTGTTATCCAGGCTCTGGCCTATTGCCTGCAGTTCCTGTGCCGTAAAACCGCCATCGTTGAGGAAGGGGTTTTTGCGCTTCAGTTGCTGACCATTGGCTGTGGCTGCAGCCAACAGGGAAGGCAGTTCGCGGCTGCCATCATCAAACCCGATCCAGTCTTTGTCGCCTGAATTCGCTTCCAGGCCATTGGTAAAACTGGTTTGGTCATTGCTACCCAGCGAGGTGGACACATTGAAGAAAAATTCATCATTGGATTTCTTGGTGCGCATCTGCAGTACCCCACCGCCAAATTCACTAGGGAATTGGGCTGAATAGGTTTTTTGGACGACGACACTGTCCATTACGGCATTGGGAAACAGGTCCAGGGGCACTACCCGGTTCAGTGGCTCCGGGCTGGGCAGGCTGGAACCGTTGAGCAAGGCCGAGGAGTAGCGGTCACCCATGCCACGGACAAAAATGAACTTGCCGCCAACCAGACTGAGTCCAGCCACCCGCTTGAGCCCTTCTGCGATATTGGAGTCACCGGAACGGCTGAACTGTTCGTTGGTCAGCACACTGGACAAGGCCGAGGTACTGCGCTTTTCATCGGGCACATAACGGCCGATCACTGAAATTTCCTCAACCTGGGGAATAGGCCTGGCAGCAGAGCTTGCTGGGACACTGGCTGAGTCCTGGCCTGTGTCCTGGGCCAGGGTAAGCGCACTGCTCATGGCAATGGCAATGGCTGTGGGCAGGGTTCTTTTGATCATGAGAACATCCGTAGAAAGTAGGGGGAGTATCTGGATTTGCGGCCAGTGTAGCGGCACAAGATGACAGTAATATTTCAGAGTCATGACAGAAATATTACAAAGTGACAGATTGATGGCAGTTCAATGAATTTGTTGAAATTCAGGATAAGAAAAAGGCACCCGAAGGTGCCTTTTCATGCTCTCCGTTCCCTGGAGCCGGACAGACTCAGTCCTGGAAAATCCAGCTTGCTGCCCAATCTGACTGAGCATTCTTGATGGCGCCGATGTGATCGACCTGATCAAAGAACGGGTCAGAGAAAGCGGCTGCCGGCAGGGCATTGACGCTGTCAGTATTGACAAAGCCATTCAGGCTCACGCTGCCCAGGGAGTTGCCAGCCTGGTTATTGAACCAGTCAGCAACCGACCAGGGCGCATTGGCGCTGCTGCCAAAGGGTGTGGAGCAGGCCAGACGGGAATGGGTGATGGTCAGTTCACCCGTCAGGCTGGTTGCCGAGGAGCCGCCGTTGGTGAAGGTAGCGTCGTCATTCAGGTTCAGACAGGTGCCGGAGTTCAACACGACAAAGTTGGAGATGTTGGCCCCGGTCCCGCGGCGCAGGGTTATGCCATTCCCGCTGCCCTTGCCAATCATGGTGAAGTTGGCCAGGGTGGGCTTGGAACGTGGCAGGGAATCGAAATTGAATTCATTGTTGTCCGCTTCTATGCCGCGGTCACCAAAGTTCTCACGCTGCTGGATGATGACGTTCTGTACCTTGCCCCGCCAGCCGAAAGTCCAGTCGAAGGAATCATCTTCATTGCTGGTCAAGACCAGATTCTTGGCATTGACCGTGCCGCCAAAGAATTCCACACCGTCATCCGAGCTGCCATGAACCTGCACATTGGAGACTACGGTGCCGCTGCCGACACCCTGGAAGGCAATACCATTCAGCTCATTGGTTTCCGTGATGTTCTGGCCTGGGTACTTGACCACGACATAGTTCAGCACACCGCTGTTATCCGTCGGGTTGTTGCCCCCATACAGACCGGTAGAGCCTTCCCCTTCCAGTTCGCACAGGACTGTACCGACAGCGCAACCATTCACCGGGGCATTGCCGTTGATGATGATGCCGCCCCAGCGACCGGTTGTCGTGGGTGTCGCATTGGCTTCATCGTCATAGGTGAAGGTAATGGGGGCTGAGGCAGTTCCGTTGGCTTCAATCTTCGAGCCGCGGTTGATGACCAGGAAGTTCAGACCCACTGGTGAAATGATCTTGGTGCCGGCATCGATGGACAGGGTGGCAGAATCCGTATTGTCGCCACCGATGAAGACAGCACCATCAAGTAGATAGACATTGTTCGAAGTCAGGTGCGTGTCAGCAGTAATGGTGCCGTTGAGAATACAGACATCCTTGTTCTCGAACTGGTTGGCTGATTTGGTGGTAGTTGCCGGGCAGTCCGCAGCCGGCAGTGGTGCCGGGTTGTTGGAGATGCTGAAACGGATGGGGGTTTCAGTAAAGGCCAGGTTGTTGAGGTTGTCGGCGTAGTAGCCCATGAAGACGTTGAAGTTAAGCCCCTGCAGGTTTGAATACTGACCTACCAGGTCATCAAATACAGTCAATTTTTCTTTCGCGGGCAGTGCTTTTTTGGCAAAGGGTCGCAGGCTGGATTCCTGCCCATCCCAGGGCACGAAGAAGCCGCCGCTGAGCATCAGGAAAGCACCCAGGTTGGGCACATCAACCACGACGACCATGCCGCCCTGTTTGCCGACATCGGCAGGGTCAACATTGATGGTGCCAACTACATCAAAGGCAGTATTGGCATCGATAGTGGTGACGAAGGTCGCGCTGGCATCGGTAGTGGCACCGCCGCTGAAGCTGGCATTGGTTGCTGCGCCGCTGAGGGTGGTTGGAGTGAGAACGGGTTCAGCCGCTTGCAGGCTGAGGCTGAAGCTGGCAAAGGCCAGTGCGACAGCGAGTTTGTTCCGGTTGAAATTCATAATGACTCCTGGGTCGTTTGAATGATTTGGATTCGGCAACTATGCTGAACAGGGCTTATGGTAGAGGGGGAATATTTCAGTTGTGCGACAGGAGTATTGCAGTTTCTTGACAGCTACGGTGTGGCCTGCGAAAGTGAGGGCCGTTTTGACGGGGCGGTATTCAGGCAGGCTTGGACACTAAAAATGAAGCAGGACATAAGGCAGGCATGGCGGCAATTTCTTCTGTTGAACTTTTCATTGCTGATCATGCTGGGTTTATGGCCGGGCTCATCGCAAACAGCTCTGGCGCATGGGGGGGTTGCCTTTGCAGAGGACCAATGTGTCATCAATATTGATTTTCTGACCGCTCACTTCACCATCTATCAGCCCGAGGCCAGTGGCAGCAAAGAGTTCTGTGAGGATCTTCCAGCGGTCACCGATACGCTTTTCGTCATGGAATACCTGCATGATTACCTGCGCGAAATGCCTGTTGATTTTCGCATCATTGAAGATCGCGAGGATGTCGGCATCTATGCACGCTGGGAGGATATCGCAGGCATTGCGGACCTTGATGAGGTCACGGTGTTTTACCAGCCTCCGGAAATCCGTCCTTCCGGGGAGCTGACAGTCAACTATCGGTTTGAGGAAAAGGGTACGTATATCGGTATCGTCACGGCGCAACATCCCCAGGACGACCGGGTGTACCGCTCGGTGTTCTATTTCCAGACAGGAGGCCCGGACTACGGCAGCCTGCCCTTGTTTCTGGCGCTGATACTGGTCTTGCAGGGAGGGTACTGGCTTGGCAATGGAGGCTGGCGCCGGCTGCGATCATGAGGTTCCCCACCACGCCCCTGCTGAGAACTGCCATTCTGCTGGTACTGGCGCTGCTGGCCAGTGCCCTGCTTTATCCACCGCAATGGTATCCGCTGCAACTGCGTTTTGAGTTGGGGCGCCTGCTGGGTGTGCCTCAGGATATCAGTGGGGTGGAAACCGCTGCCTCGAATAGCCCCGCAACAGCTCTGCCCGAGGAAGCCTGTCCGCAGGACCTGCCCGGCTGGCGCCAGGAGCAGGTCATCGAGGGCGTCAGTATTGCCGCCAGCCTGGGCTGTCTGCCGGATAACCCGTATGCCATTGCAGCCTTTGTCAAGGGGACCAACAATGTGTCCACCGAAACCCTTCTGCTGGCGGGGTTGGCTCCGGATGCGGTAGTCAAGGGTGCAGACCTCGATGGGGATGGGGATGCCGATGAGATTCATATCCGCCTGGAGGTGGTTGAACTCAATGGCGGTTCGCCGGACAGTCTTGAGCCAACGGCACAATTCGAGATTGCACCCGGGATAAAACCGGCCTTGTGGGTATTTGCGCCCAAATCGTTTGGCATGGCGACGGAGAACTTTGAATCGGACCAGGCCATGCCACTGTTGCGCCTGCCCTCGCCGGCCATCCGCGTGGAACAGGGCGACAGGGTGAAGGTTACCCTGGAAAACACACACTACCTGCCACACACAATCCATTTCCATGGTGTCGATCATCCCTGGTTGGACGCCAATGGTCAGGGGAATGACGGGGTGCCAATCAGCAGCGAGATGCCCTTGTTGCCAGGCGAGGCAAGAACCTACGAGTTCACTCCGCGCAACAGTGGCACCCTGTTCTACCACTGTCATGTGCAGCCACAGGCGCATGTGTTGATGGGCTTGCAGGGCATGTTCATCATCGAGGAGCAACGGGCAGACAATACGCTGCAGACACTCAATATTGGTGCAGGCCATGTGCGGGTGCGCTCGGCCGATAGCCGTGAGCACTACGATGAGGAGTTTGATCTGCATTACACCGATATCGATTCCCGGCTGGGCAGTGTCGTCCAAAGCAGCAACCAGCCGGCAACCATCCGGCAGTGGATCGAGGGTGGCTATGATCTGCAAACCGCCAACAGCGATCTGTACACGCTCAACGGGCGGGCTTTCCCCTATACGTTCCGCGAATCACTGCTGCTGACCAGGCCGGACAGCCGCAACCGGCTGCGTGTGCTCAATGCCGGCAGCCAGGGCGTGGCCTTGCACACACATGGACACAAGGCCCGGGTAACGCATTATGACGGGGTGGAATTGGCGCCAGGGGCCAGTTACCTGCGTGATGTATTCTGGATAGCCAGCGGGCAGCGTCTGGACCTGACCTTGAGCACTCACAATGACGGCATACACTCCTATGGCAGCGGTGTCTGGCTGCTGCACGATCATCAAGGCCGGGGTGTCATGAACAATGGCATTGCGCCCGGTGGCAATGTCAGCGCCATCGTTTATGAGGAATATCTTGGCGACAACGGCTGGCCTATCACCTACGGTGAAGCGCTGGGAAAATTCTTCGATGCCAGTTTCTACACGCGTGCGCCGGAGGTGGAAGCCTCCTGGCAGCTGACGCCGTGGCTGCTGATCCGCCTGGCCCTGCTGATGTTGACGCTGGGTCTGGCCCTGGCCTGCCTGTTGCGCCTGGTCATGCTGGTGACGGAAAACAACAGCACGAGGTCTGGTTCATGAATACCAGAATTGCCGGTTGGAAGGGTCTGGGTTTTGCTGCGCTGGCTCTGCTGCTTGCCGGGCTGGCACTGGCTGCTGAAGAGGCCGGTGACAGTCATCAGGCTCATGCGAGAAATCCGGGGCATGACGGGCATCAGATGCAGTTCGACCGCCAGGGTATGGTGATGAACAGCAATTCCACTGAACTGCCATTGAACTGCCAGCAACTGACTGAGGATGTGCATTTCACGGTCTATGCCGGTACTGCCCATGCTTTTTCTGCCGGGCAGGTTTTCGGTTACAGCCAGCATGAATTCAGCGTATCTCCCTGCAGCAGGGTCACGGTGCATCTGGTGAATGAGGACCAGGTGCGGCATCAGTGGATGCTGCATGGCTTGCCCCGCTACCTCTATCCGCAAGGCATGTTTCACCTGGAAGCCGCCGGTGGCCAGACCGTGATGGGCAGCTTCATCGTGCCGGCGGACGCGGCCACCTATCTGGTGCATTGCGATATTACCCAACACATGGAAAAGGGTATGAAGGCACAACTGCTGGTTGGCAAGGGGAATGGCAATCTCTGGAGTATTCCTGGGGTGAGTGAAAACTTCCTTGCTGATCAGGAGCAGCTGCCAGATCGCTGGCTGTTGTGGCTGGCAATGGCTGGTATCCTGCTGCTGGCGGTTTCGCTGGCGCGCTGGCGAGTCTTGCAGCGTCTGCTGCAGACAGAGAAATAACTCTTGTTATCGAGGCTCAGGCGCTATCGAGGCTCAGCGCCCCGGCACCCGATTGCCGGCAATCCAGACCTGGCTTATCGTCCGGGTATTGCGGATATCCTCCAGCGGGTTGGCATCGAGCACGACGAAATCCGCCCAGTTGCCGGACACCAGGGTTCCGGTGTCGGTCAGGCCCAGGCACTCGGCGGCAGTTGCAGTGGCTGCCTGCAGGATGGCCATCGGGCTCATGCCGGCATCGGCCATCATCGCCATCTCCAGGTGTTCGAAATACCCCTGAAAGCGGGCTACAGGGCCACTGTCGGTACCCATGGCAATGCGCACGCCGGCATCGGACAGAATCTTGAGGTTGGTCATGGCGATGGCCAAGGAGGCTTTGTATTGCTGGGCTGATTCGCTTTGGCGCAGGCGTTGCTGGCGCGCCGGGTCGCGCAGACCGGCAATCACCTGTGGGTCCACTTCCTGAAGAAAGAAAGGGTCGCTGAAAAATTCGGGTTCGCCTTCATAAACAAAGGTGGAGACCTCGCGGGTCAGGGTCGGGCTGTAGCAGGCATTCGTGGATTTGATCAGCGCGATGAAATTGTCATCGACATGGCGGTCACGGACACTGTGGGCAACGAAATCGGCCCCCTGGCGCAACAGTTCAGCCGTATCCTCAAGATAGTAGGTATGCACGGCCAGCGGGATATTGAAAGCCTGAGCCTGGCGGCTGATCTCTGCGGCTATCGCCATCGGCATCTTGGCCGTCCGCCCCAGATTGTCATCCACACGGATCTTGATGAAAGCCGGGTCGAGGCTGGCCGCCGCAGCAACTTCAGCCTGGGCCTGGGCGATGGAGTCCGGAGCCAGTACCCGTCCGGTCAGCAGCATACGGGCATGACTCAGTGTGTCTGGCTGCAAGCGGTCACGCAAGGCAAAACCCTCGGGGCCATCGTCGCCAAGGCTGTTGACAGTGGTAACGCCATAGCGGGCGTAGAGGGCCAGTTGTCGCAACAGGTTCTGCTCGGTGTAATGGCCGGATTCGAGTCCGCGAACGCCGCTGAGATGGCCATGGGCATTGATGAGGCCGGGAATGATGGTCTGGCCGGAGACATCATGGATTATGGCCTGGTCGGGAATGCTGACGGCAGTGGCCGGGCCGACTGCAGTGATGCGACCACTTTCCACCAGCAGGGTCGCCTCGGCTATTGGCTGTGCCCCGGTGCCGGTAATGAGGCGGGCACCAACAAAGGCCAGAACTTCTTCGGCAGCCATGGTGCTGAGCGAAGTGTGGGCAAACAGTAAACCCGATAACAGAAGCAAGCCGTTTTTCAGCGTCATGAGCATGTCCCCGGTGCTGATGGTTGCTTTGATGGTAGGCATTCTTCCGGGCTATGTCGAGTGGTCGTTGCGGGCTGCAGCGTTGTGGCTGCAAAGTGCGGCTGCAGAATTGACAAGAAGACGTGGTTCATAGCTTAATGCGGGCGGGCGCGGGAGCTGGCCCGGTTGTTGCCTCGGTTCTTGCATCAGTTGTTGCATCAGTTGCTGCGCCAGTAGTCGCGTCAGCCAACCTTCCGGGATATTTACAGGAATCTGCAAATGGAAAATTTTACTGTCAACAGCGATCTATTGATCAGTTATTCCCTGCTCTATGGCCCCAGGCTGCTTGCTGCGCTGGGCACCCTGATGTTGGGCCTGTGGATAAGCAGCCTGTTGATCAGTGTGCTGAAAAGAATGCTCAACAAGAGCAAGGTTGATCTTTCCCTGCAGGGTTTTCTGTGCAGTCTGACTGGCATCCTGCTGAAGATAATGGTCTACATCACGGCATTGGGCATGCTGGGTGTGGAGATGACCTCATTCATCGCCATCCTGGGTGCTGCCGGCCTGGCTGTTGGCCTGGCTTTGTCCGGCACGCTGCAGAATTTTGCCGGTGGGGTGATGATTCTTTTTTTCAAGTATTTCAAGGTGGGGGACTTTATCGAGGCCCAGGGCTATTCCGGCACAGTCAAGGAGATACAGATTTTTGTCACGCTGCTGACAACCCCGGATAACAAGATGGTCGTGATTCCCAATGGGCCCCTGGCGACCGGGACCCTGATCAATTATTCCGCTGAGGCAAAACGCCGGGTCGACTGGACCTTCGGTATTGCCTATGGTGATGATGTCGACAAGGCGTATGCGGTGCTGCAGGGGTTGATTGCCGCAGATAAGCGGATTCTGCAGGATCCGCAGCCTTTCTGTGCCGTCTCGGCACTGGCTGACAGTTCAGTCAATATCGTGGTCAGGGTATGGGTCAATGCGGCGGATTACTGGGGCGTATTTTTCCACATGAATGAAGCCGTCTATAAAGCCTTCCCTGCGGCCGGTCTGTCCATACCTTTCCCACAGCGCGATGTACATCTGCATCAGGTCAAATAGGGTGGGTGTGACCAGCGCGAAAACTACAAGAGAAATAGCTACAGGCGCAATAGATCAAGCGGGAAATAGAAACCAGCCCGCAGGCTTTTGCTGCGCTTGTTGTAGTTGATCAGGGCCTCGCCATAGCCATCGAAATAGCTGATGAAAAATTTGCTGTTCACCAGGCGCGAAATCGGCAGGATCAGATCAAGCTGGTAGCTGATGGTGCTGGTTCCGGTGCCCTTGAAGGTCAGCAATTCCAGTTCCAGCCAGTTGTTCAGGTCAAGGCGGGTAGTCAGGGCTCCATAGCCCATGAAAGCACTGATATCTTCATTGAAATCGCCCTGGTTGACTATGTCCCAGAGTTTGACATTGACGCTGAGCATTTCACTGATGGTGTAGTTGCGCTCCAGGTAGAGCCGGTCCCAGCTGCGGGAACCCTGGCCACCCAGCCCGTTTGATTGATGCTCGAATCCCACCCGATCCGGCTTGAACAGGTCCACCCAGCGTGTCGATTGCAGGAAGTCGATGGAACTTGCTGCGCTGCGATCAAATTCCCAGAACACTTCAGGGTTGTAGTTATGTTCACGGAATGGCGCCGAGGCTTCCAGAATGTCCCACCAGGAGCGCTGTGAATAGCCAAAGTGCAGGGGGGCCAGTGGGCTGTCGGCAGAGGCATTGGGTAACAGCCTGAATTTGAGGCCCATTTCAAATTTGATATCAGTGGAGTTGCCGCTGAATGCCCGGCTGCCATCGTCGTTTTCCAGATTTCCGGCGATGACATAGTTTTTCTTGTAGGGAGTGAAGAAAGATCTGGGCCCCGTGCTGTATTCAGCTCTGGCCTTCAGAGCGCTCTGATCATTGACCTGAGGCATTGCCTGCTCACAGGCATGCCGGAGTTCAGCCACTGATTTGTCAATACTGGCCGGTTCGATGACCCGTTGCTGGAGACAGGTCTCCAGTGGGGTTGGCGCCGCCCAGGCCAGGTTGGTGAGCAATAGCGTGATAAACGAAACAGGTAACAGACAAAATGATTTCATGGTTATGCTAATTAAAAATTGACAGATGAGATTTAGCGAGGTAATTTTCTTCCGGATCAGTATAATCCATACCAATAATTCATACTAATAATAAGTATAGATAATAAGTAAACGCTGGCCTTGCTGGTTCGTATGCAGTCGTAAAAAAATAATCCAATCGACAAATCGGGAGTAAGCTACACATGTCTATCAAGAGGCAACCCACACGCTATAAAGTCAAACTGCTATCCGCCGCGATCTCCGTGGCACTGTTATCCCCTGCTGGCACTATTCTTGCTCAGGAAACCGAAATACAGGAAGTGGTCGTTACCGGCTCCTTTATCCGTCGCTCTGAAGGCATTTCCGCCGCCTCACCGATACTGCAGATGTCCGCAGCAGACCTGGAGGCCGAAGGCACGCTCAATATGGGCGAGGTCATCCAGAATCTTTCCTTCAACTACGGCTCGGCCGTTACCAGTACCATCCAGGGGACATCCGACATTACCACCAGTTTCAACCTGCGTGGTCTGGGTGCTTCTTCGACCCTGCAACTGGTGGATGGCCAGCGGATCACCACCACCAATTCCAATGTGCTGCTGCCCAGCATTGCCATTGATCGCATCGATATCGTGACCGATGGGGCCGCCGCCCTGTACGGCTCCTCCGCTGTGGCCGGGGTGGTCAATATGGTGCCCAACAAAAGCTATGAAGGCTTCAAGGTGGAATATTTTGAGGAAGGGGATGATCGCGGTGACTTCCGTGACAACTCGGTGCAGATGATGGCGGGTGCGGCCAGCCCGGATGGCCGTCTCCATGTCGTGGTTGCTGGCGAGTTCCGCAACCAGAGCGATCTGGAATGGTTTGAGCGGCCTTCGCTGGCCCTGGCAGGGTTGACCACCTCGACAACCGGTAACCCGGGCAGTTTCAATGTGCCGCGCCGCGATGCCAACGGCAATCTGATTACTGGCACAGCCATTCGCCCGGATCCCAACTGCGGTACGACGCGAGATGCACCGGGGTCAGTGGACATCCATTCTCCCGACGGGTTCCTGGCGATCGGTCGCTGTAATCTCGAATTTGGCGATACCCGCAGTTTCCGTAATCCGCAAAACAAGACCACGCTGTACGGTAATGTGACCTATGAGGTCAATGAGGATCTGACCTTGAGCGGGCAGTTTACCTATTCCCGGCAGGCAGCGGATGGCCGGGTGTCCACTTCCAACCCGGGTGGGCGCATCACCGAGTTGCCGGTGATTCGTGGCGAGTTGCCTGGTAACCCGTTCCGCGCCGTGGATGCCAATGGCAACCCGCTGTTTGCGCTGGATGCCAATGGTGATGGCATTCCGGACCGGGATGGCAATGGCCAGGTCATTCTGGATCCAGCGGGTATTGCCTTCAATGAAGATGTGACTTTTGCGGCCTGGCGACCCCTGGGCAAGTCGCAGACATTCCCCAGCATCCTGAACAGTGACGGCTCTCTGCCTTTCCGCACGGATACCAGAAACTGGCGTGCACTGGCAGAAGCCGAGTTCGTAGTGCCTCGTTTTCGCGAATGGCGCGGCAGGATTTCCCTTACCGTCCAGGAACAGAACGATTTCAGCCGATCTGATAACTTCAGTTTGAGTGCCATGCAGGACGGGCTGAACTGTGATGTGATCAACGCGCCGGAAACCTGTTTCAACCCCTTCGCCCCGGACCGGGACAGTGCTGACCCGGTGTTCAACACCCAGGAAGTGGCTGACTCCCTGATCGCCCGTGATGTAGGGCCGAACGAGGAAGAATTGAAAACCTATGAGGCAGTATTCAACGGGCCGCTGTTCGGCCTGCGTCTGCCTGGCGGTGAAGTGAACGCGGCTTTTGGTTACCAGTACCGGGAAGATGAGTTCAGTGACGAACCGCCCCTGTTCCAGTTGACTGGAGATATCTTCATCGGTACGCAGTCGCCACAGGTTACCGGTGAACGCAAGATCAACTCCTTTTTTGCCGAGCTGGCCCTGCCGGTTTTCAATAACCTGGAATTTGCCGGCATGAACCTGGGCACCATGGATGTTTCGCTGTCAGTGCGTAATGAGGATTTCAGCACCGGGCAGGTAGCCAACACGCCCAAGTACGGCATTACCTATATGCCGACCGACTGGTTGACCTTGCGTGCAACCGCTGGCGAGGCTTTCATTGCGCCAACCCTGACACAATTGAACAATCCGCAAACCTGTGGTCTGACCAATGTGGACGATCCGTTTACAGTCTTCTCCGCCTTTACGGGCAGCTGTAACCAGGGTAACCCCAGTCTGGTGCCCGAAACCTCACGCAGCAAGTCGATCGGGTTTACCATATTGCCCATCGAGGGCATGAACCTGACCGTCAGCTGGGCCAAGGTGGAGTTCAAGGATCGTATCTTCAATACCACCACCACCGATATCCTGAATACGGATTTCTTCAATTTCCAGCAGGCTACCGGCTTCGTGCCGTCAGGACCACTGGATAACCCACCGTTGTCGCAACTGGCTGCCTGGGTAGCTGATCCGCGCTCGGACAAGCGTATCCAACGTGACCCCAACAACCTGGAGCAGATCATCCGCATCCTCCAGAGTGTTTCCAATGCGTCCACCGTGGATGTAGAAGCTATTGACCTCGATTTGCGCTACCGCTTCAGTATCGGCAATCTCGGTACTTTTGTAGCCAGTGTTCAGGGTACTTACACGGATAAGTTTGAGACCCAGGAGTCAATAATCCGCCCAGTTGAGGATCGGGTAGGCAGATTGAATGCCCTGACCGGTACTGCCCCGGCAATACCGGAGTGGAAGGCCAATGCTCGCCTGAGCTGGAGCCGGAACAATCATAGTGCCACCATTGCGGTACGCTATGTTGACTCGGTGATTTTCGATGCCAATGCCTTCTCTTTCCAGCGTCTCCTGCCTTTGAGCAACTTCAGAACCCTGGATGAAGTGCCCGCCTGGACCGATGCCGATGCCTCCTACACCTACCGTGGTCTGGAGCTGTTTGGCAGCAGTTCAAGCTTCACCATTGGTTCCAGGAATATATTCGACCGTGAGGCAACCAAGAGCGGTCGTGAAGCCGGGGTGATCGGTGAGTTGCAGGATCCACTGGGCCGGGTGGTGTATGCCCGGGTCAATGTGGAGTTCTAAGCCCTCCAGCCGGGTTTGTCCAAGTGGATGAACCCGGTGAATGCAAAGATAAAAAGGGATTCCTCGTTTGAGGAATCCTTTTTTTTTGTGACTTTTGCTGCTTCATACCCGGTGGACTCACTTCCAATATGAAGTGGGTGTGAAGTTGCGGGTTGACAGATGGGTTTTGGCGAGGTAGTTTTCCTCCGGATCAGAAAATTACATATCAATAATAAGTACAAATGATATATACGCTCTGGTCTTACTAGTCCGTATTGTAGTCGGAAAAAAATAATCCAATCGACAAATCGGGAGTAAACCACATGTCTATCAAGGGGCAACCTACATGCTATAAAGTCAAACTGCTATCCGCCGCGATCTCCGTGGCACTGTTATCCCCCGCTGGCACTATTCTTGCCCAGGAAACCGAAATCGAGGAAGTGATCGTTACCGGTTCCTTTATCCGTCGCTCTGAAGGTATTTCCGCCGCCTCACCGATACTGCAGATGTCCGCAGCAGACCTGGAGGCCGAAGGCACGCTCAATATGGGCGAGGTCATCCAGAATCTTTCCTTCAACTACGGCTCGGCCGTTACCAGTACCATCCAGGGGACATCCGACATTACCACCAGTTTCAACCTGCGTGGTCTGGGTGCTTCTTCGACCCTGCAACTGGTGGATGGCCAGCGGATCACCACCACCAATTCCAATGTGCTGCTGCCCAGCATTGCCATTGATCGCATCGATATCGTGACCGATGGGGCCGCCGCCCTGTACGGCTCCTCCGCTGTGGCCGGGGTGGTCAATATGGTGCCCAACAAAAGCTATGAAGGCTTCAAGGTGGAATATTTTGAGGAAGGGGATGATCGCGGTGACTTCCGTGACAACTCGGTGCAGATGATGGCGGGTGCGGCCAGCCCGGATGGCCGTCTCCATGTCGTGGTTGCTGGCGAGTTCCGCAACCAGAGCGATCTGGAATGGTTTGAGCGGCCTTCGCTGGCCCTGGCAGGGTTGACCACCTCGACAACCGGTAACCCGGGCAGTTTCAATGTGCCGCGCCGCGATGCCAACGGCAATCTGATTACTGGCACAGCCATTCGCCCGGATCCCAACTGCGGTACGACGCGAGATGCACCGGGGTCAGTGGACATCCATTCTCCCGACGGGTTCCTGGCGATCGGTCGCTGTAATCTCGAATTTGGCGATACCCGCAGTTTCCGTAATCCGCAAAACAAGACCACGCTGTACGGTAATGTGACCTATGAGGTCAATGAGGATCTGACCTTGAGCGGGCAGTTTACCTATTCCCGGCAGGCAGCGGATGGCCGGGTGTCCACTTCCAACCCGGGTGGGCGCATCACCGAGTTGCCGGTGATTCGTGGCGAGTTGCCTGGTAACCCGTTCCGCGCCGTGGATGCCAATGGCAACCCGCTGTTTGCGCTGGATGCCAATGGTGATGGCATTCCGGACCGGGATGGCAATGGCCAGGTCATTCTGGATCCAGCGGGTATTGCCTTCAATGAAGATGTGACTTTTGCGGCCTGGCGACCCCTGGGCAAGTCGCAGACATTCCCCAGCATCCTGAACAGTGACGGCTCTCTGCCTTTCCGCACGGATACCAGAAACTGGCGTGCACTGGCAGAAGCCGAGTTCGTAGTGCCTCGTTTTCGCGAATGGCGCGGCAGGATTTCCCTTACCGTCCAGGAACAGAACGATTTCAGCCGATCTGATAACTTCAGTTTGAGTGCCATGCAGGACGGGCTGAACTGTGATGTGATCAACGCGCCGGAAACCTGTTTCAACCCCTTCGCCCCGGACCGGGACAGCGCCAACCCGGTGTTCAACACCCAGGAAGTGGCTGACTCCCTGATTGCCCGTGATGTGGGGCCGAACCAGGACCAGTTGAAGACCTATGAGGCCGTATTCAATGGGCCGCTGTTCGGCCTGCGTCTGCCTGGCGGTGAAGTCAATGCGGCTTTTGGTTACCAGTACCGGGAAGATGAGTTTGATGACGAACCGCCCTTGTTTCAGTTAACTGGTGATATCTTCATCGGTACGCAGTCACCACAGGTTACCGGTGAGCGTCATGTCAACTCCTGGTTTGCCGAGCTGGCCCTGCCGGTGTTCAGTAATCTGGAGTTGGGCGGCATGAATCTGGGCACCATGGATGTTTCGCTGTCAGTGCGTAATGAGGATTTCAGCACCGGGCAGGTAGCCAACACGCCCAAGTACGGCATTACCTATATGCCGACCGACTGGTTGACCTTGCGTGCAACCGCTGGCGAGGCTTTCATTGCGCCAACCCTGACACAATTGAACAATCCGCAAACCTGTGGTCTGACCAATGTGGACGATCCGTTTACAGTCTTCTCCGCCTTTACGGGCAGCTGTAACCAGGGTAACCCCAGTCTGGTGCCCGAAACCTCACGCAGCAAGTCGATCGGGTTTACCATATTGCCCATCGAGGGCATGAACCTGACCGTCAGCTGGGCCAAGGTGGAGTTCAAGGATCGTATCTTCAATACCACCACCACCGATATCCTGAATACGGATTTCTTCAATTTCCAGCAGGCGACTGGTTTTGTGCCATCAGGGCCTTTGGATAATCCGCCCTTGTCATTGGTAGCTGCCTGGGTGGCTGATCCGCGTTCGGACAAGCGTATCGAGCGCGATCCCAACAACCTGGAGCAAATCATCCGCATTCTTCAGAGTGTCTCCAATGCATCCACGGTGAATGTGGAGTCAGTGGATCTCGATTTGCGCTACCGCTTCAGTATCGGCAATATCGGTACTTTCGTGGCTAGTGTCCAGGGTACTTATACGGATAAGTTCGATACTCAGGAGTCAATAATCCGCCCAGTTGAGGATCGGGTAGGCAGATTGAATGCCCTGACCGGTACTGCCCCGGCAATACCGGAGTGGAAGGCCAATGCTCGCCTGAGCTGGAGCCGGAACAATCATAGTGCCACCATTGCGGTACGCTATGTTGACTCGGTGATTTTCGATGCCAATGCCTTCTCTTTCCAGCGTCTCCTGCCTTTGAGCAACTTCAGAACCCTGGATGAAGTGCCCGCCTGGACCGATGCCGATGCCTCCTACACCTACCGTGGTCTGGAGCTGTTTGGCAGCAGTTCAAGCTTCACCATTGGTTCCAGGAATATATTCGACCGTGAGGCAACCAAGAGCGGTCGTGAAGCCGGGGTGATCGGTGAGTTGCAGGATCCACTGGGCCGGGTGGTGTATGCCCGGGTCAATGTGGAGTTCTAAGCCCTCCAGCCGGGTTTGTCCAAGTGGATGAACCCGGTGAATGCAAAGATAAAAAGGGATTCCTCGTTTGAGGAATCCCTTTTTTAGCTCATATTAGTCCGTGAGTGCCCTCAATCATTCATCCAGATCGAAGAGAGATTCATATTCTGTTGTGGGTGGATCACCGTCATGGATCAGGAATTGTCGCTGCTGCAGATAGGCTTCCCGGGTAAAACTGTAGGGGTCAACAGCACTTTCGTCGCGCAGGGTGGTTTCTCTGAGTAGATTGGCGCGGCGGTTGACAGCATATACCAAGCCCAACGGAAATGCGATTGAAAAATCGATATAGATCAGAGGGTTAAGATAGGTGCTGACGAGTCGGTCCGGCAGTTCACGGGCGGATCCTGGCCCCAACAGAGGTAAATACAGATAAGCTCCCTGACCTACCCCCCACACGGCAAGTGTCTGGCCAAAATCTTCATCATGCGCTGGCAGGCCTATTGGTGAGCCTACATCGAGCACGCCTCCCAAACCTGCCGTAGTATTGACAATAAAGCGTGAGGCATCAGAAAAGGTCTGCTGAATCTTGCCTTGCAGCAAGGAATTCAGGATGACATTGGGATAAAACAGGTTGTTGAAGAAGTTGGTGATCCCGCTGCGGATCAGTCCTGGCGTGTAACGGGTATGGGTTTGTGCCATGGGTTTCAGAACATAGTTGTCGACTTCTTCGGTGAGCGCATAGGAGAGCCGATTGACCTCTTCCAGCGGGTCAGTGGTGCCAGACTGCCGAGAATCTTCAGACGGGATGCTGGTACAGGCGGCAGTGATGACAGATAAAAACACCAGCTTTAACCCGGTTGGGAGTTTGTCAATCACGGTCATGCCTCAGCACTTGGTTTGCTGTAAACGAAAGAATATGTCAACAAAACAGCTCTGGTTGTATGATACAGGCCATATGACCTGACTACCCATGGCTTTGTTGCCATATGAATGCAACCACATTCAAAATTCGAGGCTAAACTGATATGTTGTTGAAAAATGCAGTACTCCTCTTGCTGCTGACTGCGCTGATGCAGGGATCAGCGGTGGTGGCGGATGAGACAGACGCCGTGACGACCGTAGAAGGGTTTCATGCCACCTTGATAGAAGTCATGCAGCAGGCCGATGAACTGGCGTTCGAGGGACGATACGAAAAGCTGGCTCCAGTCATCGATGCCACGTTCGATATCGACATGATCTGTCGCGTCATTCTCAACCGTGATTGGCGCGATCTTGACCCCGGGCAACAGGCTTATTTTGCCGAGGTTTTTGCGCGCCTGAGTACTGCTACCTATGCATCACGGTTTAACGCATACGCGGACCAGGCCTTCAGAACATTGAGCATGGAAGCATTGCAGGAGGGCCGGGTTATGGTCAAAACCGAATTCCTGCAGGAAAATAAGGAACCGATCAGATTTGATTACATTCTGCACCAGAAGGGGGAGGACTGGCTTGTCATCAGTGCCATCGCCGAGGGTGTGAATGACCTGGCGCTGAAAAGGGCGGAATATGCCACCATTATCAAGGGCAGTGGGTTCGACGGACTTACTGCAGAGCTGGAAAACAAGGTTCGCGAACTGGGCAGCCTTTGATCGCATAACAGATCGCATAACAGGGAGCCGGAAGTGTCAGTACCGATAAAAGGAGTTGGCAATTTTCTTTACCGGGTGACAGGGAGCATTGGTCGTTTTGCCCTGCTCATTGTGCTGGCGGCAGTGGTGCTGAGCGGTCTGTTCGCAAACTACACGATCAACAATCTTGGGATAAACACCAATACCACGGACATGTTCGCGCCCGAGTTGCGCTGGTTTCAACAATTCAACCAGTTTCGGGAACAGTTTCCCCAGCTTGAAAGCAATGTGCTGGTGGTGCTTGAAGGGCCCATCCCGGAGTACGTTGACCAGGCGCAGGGGCTTCTCGCGCAACGCTTGCAAGCCTATCCGGAAACCTATGGCACGGTGCTGGCTGTTGAAGCCAGCGATTTCTTCCTGCGCAATGGCTTACTGTTTCTGTCCGAGGAAGAACTTCTGGACCTGGGTGATCGGCTTGCTGGCATGCAACCGGTCATTGCCCGGCTGAGCGACCAACCGCATCTGGCCGGATTTCTCTCCTTGCTGGTGGACAGTCTGGATTCAGAGCTTGAGCTACCCGAAGAGCTTGTCGGGGTCCTGGCCAATTTGACCGATACTTTCAATGCGGCCGCAGCCGGTGAGCCACAGACAATTTCCTGGCAGCATCTGCTGGCCAACGCCAGCCAGCAGCAAACCTATCGCCGTGTTGTCCTGGTATCCCCGCCCCCCAATTACGACGGTGCCGGCGCCCGCCGCCAGGTGCTTGCCGGAATTCGCGCTGAAATAGCCGCGCTGGATTTGTCTGACGAAGGGGTTACGGCCCGTTTGACCGGATCGATGGCACTGCAACAGGAGGAGCTGGACAGTGTCAGTGACGGCATTATCAAAGGCGCAATAATAACCGTCTTGTTGATTGTTGCCATTTTGATGGTAGCGCTCAGATCCTGGCGCCTGTTTGCAGCCAATCTGATCACACTGTTGGCCGGCCTGCTGCTGACAGCAGCCTTTGCCACATTTGCCATTGGTCATCTGAACATGATCAGTGTGGCTTTTGCGATGCTGTATATTGGCCTGGGTATCGATTTTTCCATCCACTATTCCCTGCGCTACCGGGAATTGCTGCATGAAGGCTATGCCCATGGTGCGGCCATCCAGGAAACATCCAGCGATATCGGTACCTCATTGGTGCTGTGCGCAATAACCAGTTCCATTGGGTTTCTGGCCTTTGTTCCCACCTCGTTTTCGGGCGTTGCCGAACTGGGCCTGATTTCCGGTTTTGGCATGTTTGCCAGTTTGCTTGCCAACCTGATTTTATTGCCAGCGCTGCTGTACCTGTTCAACCCGCCAGCAAATGTCAGTGTTCGTTCTGCGCCCGGAATCATGCACAAGATCAGCTGGTTGTCGACACACCAGGTGCGCTGGGTGAGATTACTGGCTCTTGGCTTGGGCCTGGGTTCAATAGCGCTGGCCTTCAACGCCCGTTTCGACAGCAACCCCATCAATCTGCGCGACCCGGAATCAGAATCGGTGCGTGCCTATCTGGATCTGATGGAGGAACCGACGACCAATCCCCTGACTTTGACGGTGATCGCCAGCAGCAATGAAACAGCAACCCTCAGCGCGGATCTTCTGGCACTGGAGGAGGTCGGGGAAGTACGGCAGATCAATGATTTCGTTCCTGCTGGACAGGCACAAAAAATTGCCATCCTGGATGATACGAAGTTGATGATGGGGGCCGTCACGCCCATTGAGCTGGTACCTGCGGAGTTGAATCGGGATCTGCAGGCAGTGCGCGAAATCATCCCCTTGCTGAATGCTTCGGACAATGAGGAGGAGCGCAAACTGGGAGCTGCCATGCAAGCCTGGCTCTCCGGTTTGAGCCCGGGTGATCAAACCCGGCAACTGCACGTGCTCAGTACAGCGGTGCTGGATACCTTTCCGCTGACCTGGAATCGCATGGCTGCTGGCTTGCAGGCTGAGGAATTTACGCTGGAGGAGTTGCCTGCGGCATTGCGCAGCACCTGGACGACGACAACAGGCGATCACCGGCTGGAAGTCATACCGCAAGAGCCGTTGATTTCCGCACAGACTACCCGGCAGTTTATCGAAGCCGTAGAGTCCCGTGCCCCCAATGCGACCGGTTTACCCTCTATCCAGTACTATGGCGGTCAGACTGTGGTCGGGGCCTTTATTCAAGCCCTGGGCACGGCGATCGGTGCGGTGGCAATATTGTTATTGTTGCTCCTGCGCAACCTGCGCAACAGTCTGGCCATCGTCGTCCCATTGCTATTGGCCAGTGCCATGACAGCGGCTGCCACTGTGCTTTTTGATTTGCCGTTCAATTTTGCCAATGTCATCACCCTGCCCTTGTTGATTGGTGTGGGTGTTGATAATGGTGTTCATATGGTGCACAGGCATAATCAGATTGGCGACAGCTTCGATCTGGTCACCTCATCGACCAGCCGGGCCATTTTGTTCAGTACGATGACCACCATAGTCAGCTTTGGCTCCCTGGCATTTTCCAATCACCCCGGTACGGCCAGTATGGGCATGGTGTTGACCATCGGCATGTGTCTTTCATTGCTGGCAACCCTGTTCGTGGTGCCGGCCCTGTTGCCAAAAAAGGTAAACGCATGACAACAGCAGGAACAGGTAAACGCAAACTGGTCAATGGTATCAATCGTATTGGCGCATGGATTCCGGGGGGAGATTTTCAATCATTCGATGCAGAGAAACTCATTGCCCAGGCTTGCCGCCTGGCAGATTACGCCGAGTTTGGTGAGATGCATCCGGCAGAACCTCTTGCGGTGCTGTTTGATTCCTATCAACGCGAAAGCAAGCTGAGTTTCATTGGCCGGATAGCGATGCGTCAGGATGCGCTGACCATGCTGGTCAACCGGCTGAAGATAGAGAAAAAAAGGGCCGCAACTCCAGCTATTGCCGCCGAGCCGATTCACCAGCCGGTTTTCATTCTGGGTTTGCCGCGTACAGGTACCACCCTGCTGCACAACCTGTTGAGTCAGGACCCGCAACACCGCAGTCCTCTGGGTTGGGAAACCATGTATCCCGAAGTGCCAACAACAGCCAGGGAAGCAGAACGACTGATAAAAAAAGCGCAAAGCCGCAGTGCCTGGCTGGACTGGCTGGCGCCCACGGTTCGTGTCATGCATGAAGTGGATATGCTGCAGCCGCAGGAATGCATTCAGATTACCGGACACACCTTCGAGTCCTATCTGTTCGAAACCCTGTGTCATGTGCCCAGTTATCAGCGCTGGCTGGCAAAAAGGGATTTGACGCCATCCTATCGGTTTCATCAACGCATGCTGCAGCATTTTCAGTACGGCCAGCACACACCCACCTGGGTACTCAAGGCCCCGGCGCATTTGTTCGCCATCAATGCCCTGCTTGCGGTTTACCCGGATGCGCGCATCATTCAGACTCATCGCGATCCCTTGCAGGTGATCCCTTCATTGGCCAGTCTGGTCTATACCCTGCGCTGTGCTTTCAGTGATGCGGTGGATCGCAGTGCAGTGGGCAAGGAGATTGCCAGTCACTGGAGTCAGGCGCTCGATCAGGCCACTCGCGACCGAGACCTGCATACAGGCACAGCTCATGTGTGGGTTGACCTGTCCTATGAAAGGCTGGTGCGTGAACCCCTGGCAGCGATGGAGCAGTTATATGCAGATGCCTTCGGTCGCAATCTGGATGGAGAGACGGCAGATCGCATGCGACAATTCCTGGCCGCTTCGCCCCGTCATAAATTTGGCAAACATCACTACTCACCTGAAGATTTTTTGCTGGACCCGGATATGCTGTCCCAACGCTTCCATGACTATTGCGAGCGTTTCAATGTGCTGCCGGGAACAAGCTGAGGACGAATTTTTATGCAAACCGACATGTGGGCTGGCACACGAACCGGCAACAGTGAAATGCTGGACAAGTTTATCAGAATCATTCCAGATTTCCCCAAGCCTGGAATTCTGTTCCGTGACATCACGCCCATGCTGGCCAATGTTGATGCTTTCCAGCACAGCATTGAATTGATGGCGCAGCGGGTACTGAAACATGATGCCGAGGAGCTGGTGGCAATAGAGTCGCGTGGGTTTCTGTTTGGTGCCGCCTTGTCACGGTATTTGGGTATGCCCCTGCACCTGGTGAGAAAACCGGGCAAACTGCCCGGCACGACGCTTTCCGAATCCTATGCGCTGGAATATGGCAATGACAGTCTGGAGGTGCACACGGATACAATCAGGCCCGGCGGCCGCTATGCCATCGTGGATGATCTGATTGCTACCGGAGGCACTGCTGGTGCAACATGCCGGCTTATCGAGAAATGTCAGGGTGTGGTCGCCTGCTGTCTCTTTCTGATCGAACTGGGCGACTGTCAGGGCCGTGCGCGGCTTGGAGACTACCGCATCGAAAGTATTCTGTACTATGACTGACCTCCAAAACCGGATTTACAGGCCTCCGCAGTAACAAAACCGCTGGTATGGGCGTCTTTAGGGTTAGGCTGAAGACTTCAGGGGATATTCAGCTGGAGAATTGCCGTGTCAGGAAGTTAGAAGATAAGTGACGAGGGACTTCAGGTGCGAAATAATAATTACGCCTTATTGCGAACCATTGACAGCCCAGAGGATTTACGGGCATTGCCCGAGCAGGAACTGGAGAGGGTAGCCGATGAGTTGCGTGCTTACCTGATTGATTCGATTGCCGCGTGCGGCGGACATTTTGCTGCTGGTCTGGGTACTGTTGAGCTGGCCATAGCGCTGCATTATGTCTTCAACACACCTGCCGACAAACTCATCTGGGATGTGGGGCACCAGGCGTATCCACACAAGATTCTTACCGGGCGCCGAGACCGCATTCATACCATCCGCAAGCAGGGGGGCTTGACCCCTTTCCTGAAAAACAGTGAAAGTCCCTATGACGCCTTTGGTGCAGGACACTCCAGCACTTCCATCAGTGCCGCCGTTGGCATGGCCATGGCGGCCAGAGCCCAACAGTTGAATCAGACTGCCATTGCCGTGATCGGAGATGGTGGCATCACTGCCGGCCTGGCCTATGAGGCCATGAATCATGCCGGCTCCCTGGCTGATCTTGACCTGCTGGTCATTCTCAACGATAACCAGATGTCCATTTCGCCGAATGTCGGAGCCATGCACAATTACCTGACGCGCATCCTGTCCGGCCGGGTTTACAACAAGGTGCTGTCACGGGGCGAAAGGTTGCTGAAAAACAGCATGCCCACCTTGTTGAAGCTGGCCAGACACATGAAGAAGCAGGTGCGCGACCTGGTTGCTCCCCCGGGCAGCCTGTTCGATGAGCTGGGTTTCGCTTATTTTGGTCCGATAGACGGCCACGACCTGCCCACGCTGATGCATACCCTGAAAAATCTCAAATCGGTTTCCGGCCCGCGTCTGTTGCATGTCATCACCTGCAAGGGCAACGGCTATGCCCAGGCCGAGGATGACCCGGTCAAGTACCATGGGGTTTCCCCGTTCGACCCCAGGCTGGGTATATTGCCGGTGAATGCCAAGCATGTCCCGGCGCCTTCGTACTCGCAGATTTTCGGCAAATGGTTGTGTGACATGGCCGCTGCAGACAAGCGTCTGATCGGCATCACTCCAGCCATGCGGGAAGGCTCCGGAATGGTGGAGTTCGCTGAGCAGTACCCGAGTCAATACGTGGATGTAGGCATTGCCGAGCAACACAGCGTGACCCTTGCTGCCGGTATGGCCACGCAAGGCATGAAACCGGTGGTAGCCATTTATTCCTCTTTTCTGCAGCGTGCCTATGACCAGGTTGTACATGATGTGGCCATTCCCGGGTTGCCGGTTTTGTTTGCCATCGATCGTGCCGGTCTGGTAGGCCCTGATGGACCGACCCATGCGGGCTCCTATGATTTCACCTATTTGCGCGCACTGCCTGGCATGGTCATCATGGCCCCCGCAGATGAGAACGAATGCCGGCAAATGCTGTATACCGGCTATCAGCTTGATCAACCTGCAGCAGTACGCTATCCACGCGGTGGAGGGCCGGGCGTTGCCGTTGATGAGCCAATGCGGGCCTTGCCACTGGGAACCGCGCAATGGGTGCGGGAGGGGGTGAATATCGCCTTGCTGGCATTTGGTGCCATGCTGGCTCCGGCTCGTGCTGTGGCAGAGGACATGAATGCGACGGTGATCAATATGCGCTTTGTCAAACCGCTTGATACTGCGCTGATTGACACTATAGCCGCAACACACCAGGTCATTGTTACGCTGGAGGAAAACGTGGTTCCCGGCGGCGCTGGTGAAGCGGTACATGAATACCTGTCTACCCAGGGTGTCTGCATCCCGATCCTGCATATCGGTTTGCCGGATCGCTTCATAGAGCATGGTTCCCGGGAACAGATGCTGACAGATGCCGGGCTGGATCAACAAGGGATTGCTGGCACAATAGCAGAATTTCTGGATAGAATTGATCAGCCTGGTCTGGGCGCAAAGCCAGGCATGACAAAAAGGAAAAACGGTACCGGCACTTCACGACTGACTCAAATAGGCTATTGATCATCAATGGGTACTTCTTACCGCAATAAATCCATCCCGCTGGTCTGGCAAACTGCCACCATCAGCCCGGAGATGCGCGCTGAACAGAAGCAGCAGCAGATGAAATGCATCTGGTTTACCGGTCTGTCGGGTGCGGGTAAATCAACCCTGGCTGATGCCCTGGATAAAGCCTTGTACGCAAGCAACAGGCATACTTTTCTGCTGGATGGCGATAATGTGCGCCATGGCCTGTGCAGGGATTTGACCATGTCGGAGGCTGATCGCTCGGAAAATATACGCCGGGTTGCCGAGGTCGCACGTTTGATGGCAGAAGCGGGGTTGATTGTCATTGCTGCCTTTATTTCGCCTTTCAAGGCAGATCGTGATCTTGCCCGTAGCCTGTTCAAGCCCGGTGAGTTTTATGAAATCTATGTGAATACCCCCTTGGCAGTCTGTGAGAATCGAGACCCCAAGGGGCTTTACAAAAAAGCAAGAGACGGCGTGATTTCGGACTTTACCGGGATCAGCAGCCCGTATGAAGAACCGGGTGCCGAGGCACTGTGGGTGGATACCAGCAACGCAGGCATTGATGAGTTGCTGGAGAAGATTATCGACTATTGTTTTGGTGCTCCGCTGGACCGGGCGGCTGTCGATGCTGCCACCTTAAGCAGACAGGATCAATAAACCCTTTTTCCCCACCTTCCGTCTGCCCATCTGTCCAGCTCAGGCAGAAAGGGCATCGAGCAGGAGTGTGAACAGGGCGCAGGTTGCCGGCCCTTCAGCCTCGATCGCAGCTGAAATCAGATAGAGGTGCAGAATACGCTCTGCGCCCTTGGCCAGTGGCAATACCCGTAAGCGCTCCTGCTTGATCAAAGGCCGTACCCAGCCCTCCGGCATAAAACCGAAGGCGAGCCCCGCCTCCAGGATCTTGAGGCTGCTGCTGAAATGGCTGACGGTCCAGCGTTGCTCCGAACCCAGCCAGCCGGCATCCTGGGTGCGTCGGCTGCCCGTATCGCGCAGCACAACCTGACGGTAAGCCCGCAATTCCCAGTCGGCTATACCCTGAAAGTCGGGCAGGTCGGCATGATCAAACAAAGGGTGATCTGCTCTGGCCACGGGGAGCATACGGATTGGCGATAAGGGGGTTCCCAGGAAACCGGTTGGCACGGATGCAGCGATGACCAGCTCGGCACGTCTTTCCAGCAAGGCTTCTTCCGTGCCGGACAGTGTGGTTTCCAAGATGCGCAGCCGGGTCATGGGAAATTGACGGGCAAACTCCTCAAGCACCGGCAACAATCGATTGAACTCCAGCAGGGAGTCGATGGCGATGGTAATTTCGGCTTCCAGCCCCCGCGCCAGCATGCGGGCGGTTTCCTCGGTTTCTTCCGCCTGGCGCAGCAGTTGACTGGCGCGCCGGTATAGTACCTTGCCGTCTTCAGTCAATATGGCGCGTCGCCCTTCGATACGCAAGACGGGTTGAGGCAGCTGCTCATTGATCCGGGCAATGGCATAGCTGATGCTGGATTGGCTTTTGTTCAGGGCCTCTGCAGCCAGGGCAAACGAACCCTCATTGACCACACAGGTGAAGGCGGCCCAGTGATCCAGTGATATTTTCGGAATTTTCATGCGGGGATTCCGGGGTTGTAAACTAGTTTGGAAACATAAATATATCTATATTTTAGTTATTTTGCTGCAAAAAAATGCGGCATTCAATCAGTTTAGATGTTGTAACTTGTCTCCATTGAAACAATACAAAGGCAATCACAATGATGCATTTCAAGGAGACTACGATGAAAAAGGTATTAAAGATTACCAGCAGTGTATTCAATGCTGGCACGGAAACAGGTGTTTCCACACAATTGAGCAATGGCTTATTGGCAGGGTTGCGGGAATTGGCCAATGAGACAGGGGTTCAACTGGATGTTGTCGAGCGAGATCTGGCTTTGACTGCAATCCCGCATCTGGATCCCGCCTGGATACAGGCGCTTACCACCCAGAAACAGGAACGCACAGCAGAACAGGTCGCCATGGTGCAATTTTCCGATACGCTTATTGCGGAAGTACAGGCCGCCGATATTCTGCTCATTGCGGCACCGATGTACAATTTTACCGTGCCTTCAACCTTGAAGGCCTGGATCGATCATATTGCCCGTGCCGGGGTCACTTTCAAATACACCGAATACGGCCCGGTAGGGCTGCTGGAGAACAAGAAGGTTTTCCTGATTGTCACCTCGGGTGGGCAGCACGAAGAAGGGGTAACGGATTTTGTCAGACCTTATTTGAAGACCGCACTGGGATTGCTGGGTTTGAAAGACATAGAGATTATTTCCGCCAGCGGGCTGAACCTGGGAGCCGGGCCAAGAGCGAATGCCCTGCTTGAGGCAGAGCAAGCCACGGCGGCGGTATTGGCAGGTGCTGCTGGTCTTTTTGCAGATAATGAGAGTGCTGAGCAGTTGCAAGGAGGTGCCGCATGAATGGGCAGGAAAGTGTGCGTCAGGTGGAAGAGGTCTTGCAAGCCAGGATGGCCTCTGACGGTGCTGGCGTCAAGCTGATGCGCGTCTTTGGAGGCAATAATCTGGCCCGTTTTGATCCTTTCCTGATGATGGATGAGTTTGGTTCTGATCAGCCGGATGATTACCTGGGCGGTTTTCCTTCTCATCCCCATCGTGGTTTTGAAACCATTACCTACATGCTGGAAGGGCATATGGAACATCAGGACCACCTGGGTAATGTCGGTGATCTGCAACCCGGGGATGTGCAGTGGATGACTGCCGGAGCCGGAATCATACATTCTGAAATGCCCAAACAGGAACAGGGTCGTCTGCGCGGGTTTCAGATCTGGTTGAATTTGCCTGCCCAGGAAAAAATGCAGGCAGCCTCGTATCGCGATCTGGGAGCGGATAGTATTCCCACTTATCAGTTGCCGGGTATCAGTATTACGGCCATAGCAGGTAAGCTGCAAAGTGGCCAACAGGTGTTTGCAGGGGCTGTCAGTAAAACAGCCACTGATCCGGGGTATCTGGATATCCTGTTCAATGGCGCGGTGCAGACCCTGCCCCTGACTTTGCCTGATGAGTACACGGTGCTGGTGTATGTTTATGAGGGCGAGGTTGATATAGGCGAGGGTGAAGCGGTGACTCGGCTTGGCAAAACCAGGATGGCTCGTCTTTCGGCCCGGGGCACAGTGAGCCTGACGGCTTCTGCTGGGGCCAGGGTATTGGTCTTGAGTGGCAAGCCGCTGCGAGAGCCGATAGTGCATTACGGCCCATTTGTCATGAATACCCGAGAGGAGATCGAACAGGCATTGCAGGATTATCAGGCCGGCAGACTGACCAGCTAAGCAGACGGTAGATTGAATTCGCATGAATATATGGGAATTTATTCTTTATAAGAATATATACCGGTGCCGTATAATACCTGCCTTTTGGCATTTGAGAAGCAGGTAGTGAAATGGATTGGCAGGCTTGGTTTGCAATAGCGCTGACAATGGGTGTGGTGCTGATATTGATATTTTCACGCCTCGGTCCTCATTTTGTCATGCTGGGCGCCATGACGGCGCTCAGTGCCAGCGGGGTGTTAACGGCAGCAGAAGCTTTGTCCGGGTTTGCAAACAGCGGTTTGATTACCGTGGCGGCAATGTTTGTGGTTGCTGCTGGCCTGAATGCTTCCGGTGGGGTGGACCTGCTGGTCAACAGGATGTTGGGCAAACCCTCTTCCGTGCGTTCGGCCATGATTCGCCTGTTGCTCCCGGTTATGCCATTGAGCGCCTTTCTAAACAATACCCCTGTCGTAGCCACCATGATTCCGGCAGTGAATGCCTGGGCCCGGAAAACCGGGATAGCCCCTTCCAAGCTGATGATCCCGTTAAGTTATGGCGCCATACTCGGAGGTACGCTCACCCTTATCGGAACCAGTACCAACCTGGTGGTTGCCGGTCAGTATCTGGCGCTTACAGGGAGCAGCGGACTCACCTTGTTTTCAATTACTGCAGTAGGTCTGCCAGTGGCATTGATTGGAGCGGCTTATATGTTGTTGGTCATGCCCAGGATGCTGCCCAACAGAAGTGAGAAACGCCCCTTTGCCAATATGCGTGAATTTACGCTGGAAGTGGCTGTGGACCCCAAAGGACCGTTGGTGGGCCTGACTGTTGAGCAGGCTGGATTGCGTGACCTTTCCCGGCTGTATCTGGTGGAGATCGATCGGGGAGACAATATCGTTTCAGCAGTACCCTCCGAAGAAGTCCTGCTGGGAGGGGATCGCCTGGTGTTTGCCGGGGAAACCGAGGCGATAACGGATCTGCTGCGGATCAATGGCATTATCGCTTCGGAAACCGACGGTGAAAATGAAACTGCGTTTGCGGCCGACCGGGCAGAACGACGACTGGTGGAAGTGGTGGTCAGCGAATCCTGTTCGGCCGTGGGTGAAACCGTAAGAGGGTCACGCTTTCGTGATCGTTATGGCGCAGTGGTTTTGGCATCAGCCAGGAATGGTGAACGAATTGAGGGCAACCTCGGCAATATCATCATCAATCCGGGTGATACCTTGTTGCTTGAAGCCAGACCCGCTTTTGTTACCCGACAGCGTTATAACCGTGACTTTCTGGTAGTCAATGATCTGGAGAAGGAGCCACCGAGGCATGATCGGGCAGTCATTGCCTGGATGATTCTGCTGACGCTGGTAGGCCTGGCTGGATTTGGCCAGCTGTCCATGCTCAATGCCGCCTTGCTGGGAGCTGCCGCCATGATCATAACCGGGTGCATGTCTGTCAGCCAGGCCGAGAAAAGCCTGGATCTGTCCGTATTGCTGACCATTGCCGGTTCCTTTGCCCTGGGTACAGCGCTGGAGAGTACCGGCGCAGCAGCACAACTGGCAGAATCTGTTGTCAGTCTGAGTGGTGGGCGACCCTGGTTGCTGTTGATACTGACCTACCTGATGGTTTCCCTGCTCACCGAAACCATTACCAATAATGCGGCAGCGATTGTGATGGTGCCGATCATTCTGGCAATCACGATGCAGGCAGGCTTGAATCCGGAGCCGTTCATGCTGGCCATCATGATGGCTGCCTCGGCAAGTTTTGCAACCCCACTCGGCTATCAAACCAATCTCATGGTTTACGGCCCAGGGGGCTACCGGTTTACCGATTTCATCAAGATTGGCGTTCCCATGAACCTTATCGTCGGGGTGACAACGATAAGTGTGCTGTTATTGGGCTGGCCGCTGGAGTAAGCCAGCCCAGGGGTTAAGCAGGGTTCAAGTCAGGGTTCAAGACTGAACACGTAGACTGCATTGCCATTATCGGGATGGACCACATCAGGTGAAACCTGAGAAGGCACTGTTCTGGGGCTGGTACCACCAACTGCGGCAGTGACGGCAACATACTGCTTGCCGTCGATGGCAAAAGTCAGTGGGTGTCCCTGGACAGAGGTGCCCAGACGGGTTTCCCAGAGCACAGCGCCAGTTCTCACATCAAAGGCGCGGAACCGACGGTTCAGATCGCCAGCAAAAACGATATCCCCAGCTGTTGACAGTACCCCGGTAATAAAAGCCGCCCGCTGTTCAACGCTCCATACCTCGGTCATGCTGCTGACATCAAAGGCGGCCAGTTTGCCGATATTGCCGTCGGTTCCCGGCATTTCAGAAAACCGCCGATTGGAGGCCAGACCGCCTGAACCCGGAGCGAGCTCTACCGCGCGTGCTCTATTTTCCAGGCAGGTCTGGCTCAGGGGGGCTATTAATACCCCACTGGGTTGGTGGTAGCTCATGGAATGCCAGTTCTTGCCACCGGCACTGCTGGGGCAGGCCTGAACCCATTCATCGAGTTGTGCATTGACAATATCTTCGCGATAAGTGACGGCGCCGGTGTGCGGGTCTATATGGCTGAAGGTGTTCTGGTACACTGTTTCCAGAAAGCCGAGAAACTCACCAGTTTCCCGGTCATGTTTCCAGAGGATGCCGTGCTTGCCCAGGGACATGACCAGTTTGCGACCATCACGGTCGATCAAAACGCGCTCGAATACCTCGTCCAGGTCCAGGGCTTCACCAGGCACATGCTGGAAATGCCAGGCAAGCTCACCGCTGTCAACGTCGATAGCCAGGGTGGAATTGGTGTACAGGCCAGCATCATGAATGGACATATGCCGGCTGGGTGGCGACCAGGGTTTGGCCTGGGCCGTGCCCCAGTAGGTCAGACCAAGCTCAGGATCATAGCTGCCGGTGATCCAGGTCTCACCGCCAGCCCGGTACAGGTCGTCAAGCTGCCCCCAGGTGTCTCCACCGGGTTCGCCACTGTGGGCGATGGTATGGAAGCGCCAGAGCAGTTCTCCGGTATCGGCATCATGGGCGCTGATAAAACAGTTTTCCTCGATATAGCTGGCGCAGCCCGCCAGGCCAAGAATCACCTTGCCATCGGCAATCAACGGTCCACTTGAATTGGCAAAACCCTTGTTGTTGTCCGCGACTACTGTTTCCCACAGTTTTTCTCCTGTGCGTGCATCCAGTGCCAGCAGGCGGGCATCGGTCGTGGCCTGAATCACCTTGTCACGGTAAAGGGCTATATTGCGCATATCCTCCTGCGTCGCAGGACCGGAAGCGTGCTCCCAGATCAGTTCGCCGGTGCGGGCATCGAGGGCCTGCACGATATTGCTGGTATTAATGAGATACATGATGCCATTGGCAACCAGCGGAGCGGGCTCCGAGGCGCCTTCATGCATATTCCAGACCCAGGCCAGTTTGAGATTGGCAACATTGCTCCGGTTGATCTGATCAAGCTGGCTGAAGCTCCAGGCTTTGGGATTGCCGCGCATCATCAGCCAGTCTGCCGGGTCGGGATCGACCAGCATGGCATCGGTCAATGGTCTGTAGTTCGGGACTGTGCCTGCCACGGTAAGGCCGGTGGGGGCTTGAGTTTGTCGGCGGGGAGCAGTCGTCTGGCTGGCTCCGGAAGCAAGTTGATTGGCCAGCCGCAAGGTGCTGTTTGCCTGCAAGGCAGATGTTCCGGGGCTGAGGCCATTGCTGTTGAGAATATAGGCGGTAATGTTGACGAAATCCTCTTCGGCCAGAGCAGCATTGCCTCCGGGAGGCATGGAGGATTGAATCAGCGTCACCAGACCAGAGATGTCGCGATCGCCCCAGCGTGCCCGGAAACCGTTGCCGGCCAGTGAGGGGGCTGTCGGGGTGCCGGTCAGGGCACTGCCATGGCAGGTGGCACATTGTGCTGCATACAGGCTTGCCCCGGCTTCACTCTGGGCGCGGGTAAAACCCTGAGTGTCGGCCGCTGAAGACAAGCTCAGAGTATTATTGCTGCTGCATGCGCCCAGCAACAGACTGATGGCAGTGCCATAAAAAATCCTGGATCTGATGAAGGAAATCATAATCAACCCTTGTAGTCTTTTGTTCTTATGGTTAGTTGAAGAATGATTATACTCAGTGGGAAGAGATAGTCGAGCGACGGAATGCCTCGAGTGCGATCGGGTAATTTTTCCCGTTTTCTGTTGCGTTGAATGTCCCCTGTAAACGCTATATTATCAGGGCCAGGATCGATTGGACTTGCGACACCATGAGGACATATTCAGGAATGCGAGAGACAAGTCACATCCGGATAATTGTCTTGCTGGTATTTCTCCTGGAGTTGATGAGCTTTGGCGGCAAGGCAGCCACCGCTGCTGAAGAAACGGTTTTGAACTTGTCGACCTGGTCGGGAGGCTTGATTCCGGGAAACCAGCAGTTGTTGTTTGAAGACACTTCTGCAGAAATGGATATCGAACAGGCTGCGGCAGCACTTGCGCAGCAGGGGTTCTATTGGGATCAGCCCGGGTTCCCGGTTTTTGGTCTGACCCCTTCCGTCTACTGGGGACGTATCCTGGTCAGCAATCCGAGCGAAACACCACAGCAGTGGTTGTTGGGTATCAATTACCCAACCATTGATCGCGTTGATTTCTATGTACAGGATGAGAATGGAGAATGGCTTAACAAGGCAGCAGGTGACAGCCTGCCTTTCGCTGTCAGGGATATAGAACACCCCCAAATCAAGTTTTCCGTTACGCTTCCGCCAGGACAAAAGGCGCTGTATTTCAGGGCGCAGAACCAGGGTTCCCTGCAACTGCCTGTGACCCTGGAAAACAGTGTGGGCCTGAGCACGGCAGCAAACAGAGGTTTGCTTCTTGCCGGCATGTATTTCGGCATGCTTCTGATGATTGCCGGTTACAGTATGTTCATGTGGTTTTCCATCAATGAACAGGCGTATCTGACCTTGGCGCTGTTCATTGTCGCCGGTAGTCTGTATTCATTTTCATTTCATGGTTATGCCTATCAATATCTGTGGCCGGCAAGCCCGGGCTGGGCGAATATCAGCATGCTGTTCTTTCTTGGCATTGCAGCAGCTTCAGGCTTGATGTTTGTGCGGGATTATCTCAACACAAATGAATTTGATCATCTGGGCGATAATCTGCTGAAAACCGGCTTTGTCATCAGTTCTGCTTATGCAGGCTCTACCTTGGTATTGCCTTATGTCTGGATAGCCCAGACCTCTTTTACGGTTATATTGCTGTGCCTGGTGTTTATCACGATTGTTACCGTGCGTGCGCTCAAAAGGAGAGAGCGTGAGATAACTTATTTCGGCGCCAGTTGGGCAGTGCTTTGTCTGGGTATTTTTGCCGAAATGATACAGCGCCTGGGGGTAAACATTCCGCCCGTCATGAGTTATTACAGTGTCCAGATTGCCACGGTTGTGGCCATCATGATACTTGCCCTCGGCTTGAGTAATCGCATCAAGCTGGTCATCGAGCAGTTTCAGACCGTGCATGGGGAAATGCTGCAGGCCAATCAACAGAAAATCAATGCCCTGAAACGAGCCGATGAAATCAAGGAAGAATTCATAGCCAATGTCTCCCACGAGTTGAGAACCCCATTGACCGGCATAATTGGTCTTTCTGAAATTCTGCTGGCAAAGCGCAAGGATATTCTTGAAGACAATGACAAGGAAACACTTACCATGATCAAGGTAAGCGGACAGAGGTTGGCTAACCTGGTCAATGATGTCATCGATTATTCGGCCATCAGGAGCGGTCGGCTGGAGCTGAATAAAAAAGTCTTGAACCTGAAACAAGTCTGTAATCTTGTCTACAAGATGACAAAACCGCTAATCGGCAATAAACCGATACAGCTTCTGGAGAGATACCCTGTCGGTACGGTATTGGTCAATGGCGATGAAGACCGCCTGCAACAAGTGTTGTTTAATCTGGTTAACAATGCCGTGAAATTCACCTACAAAGGCACGATAACCATAGGCATTGACATTATCGATATTGATGCCAGGGTTTCAGTCACTGACACGGGTATCGGAATTTCTGATGAGGAGCAGAAGAAAATTTTCAATCGTTTTTATCAGGTTGATTCTGCTGAATCACGCCAGGAAGGAGGAACCGGGCTGGGCTTGGCCATTTCACAGAAACTGGTCGAGCTGCATGGCACCGAGATTATCCTGCACAGCCGGCCAGGAGAAGGGTCTGCCTTTTATTTTGATTTGTCCATAGTCAGCAAGGAATCAGCAGCATTGACTGCTCAGGAAATTCTCCAGAAACCCGAACTTCCCGAGCAGGATAAGGCTAAACTATTGCAGGACTCAACGGTCATCATAGAACGAAGAGCTGATGAAAGAGGGCAGGTAAGCCATAATAATGAAATAGTTTTGAAGCAGACTCGAAAAGAAGCAAAGAGCATCCTGGTTGTTGATGATGAATATCTTAATCTAAGGATTGTGCAGGAACATTTGGCAGAAGATTACAGGCTTTTTACAGCATTGAGTGGGCATGAAGCTCTGGAAAAAATAAAGGAGAGTCGCCCTGATCTGATTATCCTGGATTTGATGATGCCGGTGATGACTGGGTTTGAACTTTGTAAAATTCTACGCCGGGATTACCCGATGGATGAGTTGCCAATAGTCATCCTGACAGCAAAAAACCGCGTTGAAGATCTGGTCAAAGGGCTCAGTGTTGGTGCCAATGATTACATTACCAAACCATTCAGCAAGGAAGAATTGAAGGTAAGGATTGACAAGCAGTTTGAACTGCTGGAGTTGAAAGAGATCAGATTCGAGAATAATCGCTTGAATTGGCAGCTGGAGAAATATCGCGAAAATGAGTCTGTGCTGAAGGCGCAGGAAGCCAGATTCGCCATGATGCTGGATATAAGCAATGATGCCATGCTCTGTATCGATGAGGGAGGAATACTGCTGTATATCAACAAGAAAGCCGAAACCCTGTTGGGCATAGATTCTGTCGTTCATGAGGGCAGTTCCCTGAATGATTTCACTCAGTTTCTGACTCAGAACAAAGCGATAAAACTGCCGGCAGCAATCCATTTCCCTTTTGATGAAAAGTTCATCTCTGCAGAGAACAATACCCGCTATGAAACCTTTGCATGGCCTCTTCCTGGAGGAGAGATCAAAGAAATGCAGCTGTGTATCCTGCCGCTGGAGCTTGAGCAGGAGTTCTCTGTAGTGCTGATTTCTGAAAAAAGAGAAGAAAGCAGTATCGCGGAAAGCGATCTGTCTGATATGACGGAAGGGCAAATGCCCCAGCTTATTTCAGAGTTGAACAAGAATGTGGAACGGACCCGGAAAATCAGTTCTTATCTTTCCAGAATCACGCCGGATAAGCTGAATAACCACAAGCATCTTTTTGCTGACCTAGAAGAAGTGGATAAAATAATTCAGAGTATGTCACGCAGCGTTGATGAGGATCAGGATGATGATCTACAGTACCGTGAAGCCCTGGTCAAGCTGATGCAGGAGTGCCATTATTACTGGCAAAAAGTGACCGGGGAAACCATTATCGACCTGGCGGAGAAGAGCAGAATCTGGAGCGTCAGTATTGATAATGGACGTCTGCGGACACGTTCGATGAATCGCTATCTTTCTTTGGACAAACTACCAACCAATCCAAGATGGCGTCAGGTAGCCCGTACAGCCTACTTTGTTTTGTCGAAAGTTTCCCACGACGAAGAAGCCAAATCGGCTTTGGACAAATCAGTAACCCGGCTGCAGAGGATAGTCGAATCAAAAGCCTTGAATTGAACGCAGGGACCATTGAGCAGGAGGACATACGGCTTGAAACAGATAGCTGAATCAGCCTGTTTTGGTGGCAGGCAATACCGTTTTGAGCATCATTCAATAACACTCGCATGTCTGATGCGGTTTTCCATTTATCTTCCGCCTTTGCCAACAGAGACCGGACAGGGGCCAGGCATGACCAGGCTACCCGTGTTGTATTGGTTGTCCGGTCTGAGCTGTACCGATGAGAATTTTATCCAGAAAGCCGGTGCACAACGGCTGGCAGCAGAGTTGGGGATGATTCTGGTTGCCCCCGATACCAGCCCTCGCGGCGAAGGGGTTGCCGATGATCCCGGGCAGGCTTACGATCTGGGGCTGGGAGCCGGTTTTTACATCAATGCCAGCGAGACACCCTGGGCAGCAAACTACCGGATGTTCGACTATGTTGCGGAAGAGTTGCCGGCATTGGTCTGTCGCCATTTTCCGGTAGATCCTGAGCGGCAATCAGTATCTGGCCATTCAATGGGAGGACATGGCGCCCTGGTGCTGGCATTGCGCAAGCCAGCATGTTTCCGCTCTGTGTCAGCTTTTGCACCTATCTGTGCGCCGGCCAGTTGCCCATGGGGCAGAAAGGCATTTACTGCCTATCTGGGCACGGATGAAAGCGCCTGGCAGCAGTACGATGCCACTCGGCTGATGAGCGGGATCAGTGAGTTCACCTTGCCCCTGCTGATAGATCAGGGCGATGCGGATCCTTTTCTGCAGGAACAGTTGCAACCGGAGTTGCTGCTCGCGGCAGCCAGGCAGAACGGGGTATCGATCGATTACCGGTTGCGCCCTGGATATGACCACAGTTATTTTTATATAGCCAGCTTCATTGCTGAACATTTACAGTTCCATTTTGCAGCGTTGACAGCTTGAGAGCGTCACTATCGTACCGGAGTGTTTGATGAGACATGGGCTAAGAGGCACAGGTGTCATTCTTTTATGGGCCTTGCTTGCTTGCGGCTCTCCGGTGCTGGCGCAGTATGGTGCTGCAAAGGGTGAATGGCATACCTGGGGCGGTGATCACGGGTTTACCCGCTATTCAGCCCTGACCCAGATCGATGCAGGCAATGCCTCTGCCCTGCAACCGGTCTGGCGCTGGCGAGCATTGCCTTTGGGCCAGAGGCCTGATCGTAATTTCAAGGCAACGCCATTGATGGTCGATGGTCGGCTGTATGTCCCCACCGGACAACATCAGGTGGTTGCTCTGGATCCGGCCACAGGAGAGGAGCTTTGGCGCTACACACCAGAACCAGCCGATATTGCCGGACGCGGCCTCGGTTTGGGCAGTCGCTCTCTGGCCTGGTGGAGTGATGGTAAACAGCAGCGCCTTTTTCACAATACGCTGGATGGCAGGCTACTGGCGATAGATGCCAGGACAGGTCTGGCCGTGACTGATTTTGGTGATGGGGGCACGGTTCTGCTCAAGGAAAACCTGCTACCAGCAGATGATCCACGTGAAATCCGCTCAGTCGGTTCCTCATCCCCTGCCGCAGTGGTTGGGAATGTGGTGGTGGCGCAGGTGGTCTCCCAGATTACTGCCGACAACAAAGAGGCCGTGCCCGGCTTCATTCGGGGCTATGATGTGCGCACCGGCGCCTTGCTCTGGACTTTCCATACCATTCCACAACCAGGCGAATATGGACATGAAAGCTGGGAGAATGATTCCTGGCGCTATACCGGCAATACCGGAGTCTGGTCAATGATGAGCGTGGATACGGAAAGCGGGTATATCTATCTGCCGGTAGAGGCTCCTTCAAACGATTTCTACGGTGGCCATCGTCTTGGTGACAATCTGTATTCGCAAAGCATAGTTTGTCTGGATGCAAGAACCGGCGAAAGGGTTTGGCATTTCCAACTGACCCATCATGGTACCTGGGACTATGATCCACCGGCTGCGCCAATCCTGCATGATGTGCTGATCAATGGTGAACGCATCAAGGCAGTGACGCAATTGACCAAGCAAGGCATGTCCTTTGTATTCAATCGCCTGACCGGTGAGCCAATCTGGCCCATTGAGGAACTGCCGGTGCCGCAGGGAGATGTGCCGGGTGAACGCCTGTCCCCCACGCAGCCCTTCCCAAGCAAGCCCGAACCCTACACCAGCCAGGGGTTCCATGAAGAAGATCTGATCGATTTCACACCCGAATTGCGTCAGCAGGCCTTGGCAATAGCTGAAAACTATGTCCGTGGGCCGCTGTACACGCCGGTTATCCGTGCCGGAACCAATGGCAAGATTGGCACCTGGGTGAACCCGGGTTATCAAGGGGGCTCCAACTGGAATGGCGCGGCTTTCGATCCGGAAACGGCAATGATGTTCGTGCCGGTGCGCAACGCTCCGATGGTGGCCTCGCTGAGTGATCCAGACCCGGCATTGACCAACTGGGCTTTTCTGCGCGACAACAGCAGATTTATCCAAGGGCCTCAGGGATTGCCGATTATGCGTCCGCCCTGGAGTAGTATCACGGCGACCGATATGAATGCAGGCGAGCATCGCTGGTCAAGAGGCATAGGGCCAGCGTCGGACTTTATCCAGAACCATCCGGCACTGCAGGGGTTGGGTCTGGATTTCTCGACCATGGGCCATCCGCTGATACGGCCCAGCCCCCTGGTGACAAAAACTCTGTTGTTCCTGGCTGAAGCCGGGCATTTGAGCGGTGATCCAGGTGGACCCATGTTTCGTGCCTATGACAAGTTGACTGGGACTGTAGTGGCGGAAATAGAGTTGCCCGAAAAAGCCTCAGCGGCGCCGATGACCTACCTGCATGAAGGCCGACAATATATTGTAATCGGGGTTTCCAGTGCCGATTTTCCGGCAGAGCTGGTGGCTCTGGCCTTGCCGGATTGTATTCTGGAGGGTTATGACTGTATCTCCACACAACAAGAGCTAACAGGCATTCGCCAGGATGCTTCCTCCCTGGCACAGGTGGCAGGTGAACCACGACTGCTGCTGAGCGAGCCCCAGATCGCTGCCGGCTGGCAAATCTATGCCGAAGCCTGTGCCGTCTGTCATGGTCAGACTGGAGAAGGGGTTGAGGGTGGTGCACCCGCATTGAAGAATAGCTTTGACGTGCAACAAATCGAGCGCATGGTAAGCAATGGGGGTGTGGAAATGCCAGCCATGTCTTTGCGGATGAGTGCCGAGGCTATCCAGGCTGTCAGCCAGTTGATTGCGGCAGGTTTACCGCCCTTACAATGAAAGCCGTTTGAAAAGTGCTTCCGGGATTGCCCGGATCAGCCACATGATATAGCGCCAATAAGCTGGGGTATAAATGATATTTCGCTTGCGCTCTATGCCCTTGATAATCAAGGGTGCAATTTTCTCCGGAGTCGACCATAGCAGCCCCTTGCGGAAAGAGCGGGTCATTGGGGTATCGATAAAACCTGGTCGAATATCCAATACAGTGACACCTTCTGCGGACAGACTTGCCCGCAATCCCTGCAGATAAAGGGAAACCATACCCTTGGCGGCACCATACACATAGTTGCTTGCTCTGCCACGCTCCCCTGCCACCGAGGTGATGACTGCCAGACACCCGGAATGTCTGGCCTTCATCATTGGTGCCAATTGGCTCAATAAAGAGATGGTGCTCAGGGCATTGGTCTGGAAACTAGCCAGGGTTTGTTCATAATCAAACGCACAGGCCTGTTGATCAGGCAACAGGCCATGACAGATCAGGACCACATCCAGGTCAGTCATGAAGTCGGTTGCTGCAGCTATAGCCCGATGCTGGGCGTTGACATCATCAAGGTCGGCTTGTGCCGTAGCAACTTCATGGGCTCCGCGAATCATCAGGTCGGTCCGTTGTCGCTCCAGGGAATCAGCATTGCGGGCGATCAGAAACAGACGCTGGTGCTGCTGGGCATAGGTGATGGCAAGCTTCTGTGCGATGGCAGAACCGGAGCCGATAATCAGAATGTTAAGCATGGTACCTTTCCCGATGAAGTTGGATAGAGCTTCCCTACAGAGGTTCCCTAAGGAACCTCTGAATAAGTCCCATAATCTGGCATAATACACCTACCGAATCC
>JAVVEG010000011.1:0-93741 GCA_032251455.1 Pseudomonadales bacterium
TTGGTAGGCAGGCAGGCAGCTTCCATCAATGCGCTTTCCAATGTGGTCAAAACCTTCTTCAGTGACTCACCCTTGCAGGCGGTGAATTCATTGCTGGATATGTCCGCCAGTGATCTGTCCGATGAAGAGCTGGAGCGTCTGAACCAGCTTATTCAAGCCAGGAAAAAACAAAATAAAAAGAAAACAGGAGACGAGCAATGAATCTGATGCAAACCCTGCTATTGCCCAATCCGTTTGAGGCGCTTGCGTATTCGGCAGTCTTGCAGGTGTGGCTGGATATTTTCTTCAAATCCACGCTGCTTGTGGGTTTTACCTGCTTGTTGAGCAGGACGTTAGCCAAGCGGGCTGGCAGCAGTCACAGGCATCTTTTGTGGATCAGTTGCATACTCTGCCTGGCCCTGTTGCCTCTGCTGCCCATGTTGACTGTTATTGTTGGCGGCGCTGCTGGGCTTGGTGGATTTGGTGGGCTTGGTGGGCTTGGAATAGCCACGCCGCTGTTCAGTTTGAACGTGTTTGCCGAGCAGGGGCAAATGTCTGCAATTTCAGAAACCGCTGCTGGCTACCTGTGGCTTTATCTGCTGCCCATGTTGTATTTGCTGACTCGTCTGTTGCTGGCCCTGTTGACGGTATTGCGAATCAATAAGCGTGCACAGCTGGTAGTCGACAGGGATATCCAGGCAACCGTACACAGGCTCTGTGTGCAGCTGCAGATTACCCGCCAGGTAACCGTCAGAAAAAGCCTGACAAGCTATTCACCTTTCTCTTTCGGCATGCTGAACCCCGTCGTGATTCTGCCACCCAACTACTCACGGTGGAGCAAGTCTGTGCTGGAGGACGTGCTGGTACACGAATTGACTCATATCCGACGGCTGGATTGGCTGTCGATGCTGCTGTGTCATCTGGTCCTGTGCATCTACTGGTTCAATCCGCTGGTCTGGCTGGCAGTCAGCAAAGTGGATGAGGAGGCGGAGAACAGCTGTGATGCTGCCGTCATCCGCTGTGGCAAGAGTAATACGGAGTACGCGGAGAATTTGCTGTTGGTTGCCAGGGAATGCAGGGCTCAGAAAAGACTGCTGGCACAAATGATTGTGGATAGAAACCTACTTTCCAAACGAATAGAGACAATACTGGAGAACGCCATGATGATGAAAACGATAAGCAGGAAAATGCTGGCACTGAGTGCCGTGATGGTCGCGATATTACTGGCCGGTCTTGGCCATATGCAGGTGCTTGCCGTACAGGCGCAGGAGGTTGACCGCGAGATGTATCCACTGGCAACTGTGATGCCTTATTACCCGCGAAAGGCTGCGGAGGAAGGCATAGAGGGCTGGGTTCAGGTGAAATTTAACGTGAACCCGGATGGCAGTGTCAGCCCGGATTCCATCTCTGTGGTGGACTCGGAACCGGCAATCATTTTTGATAACTCGGCCAGAGAGGCAACCACCCGTTTTGCTTTCTCCCCACGAGTGCGCAATGGCGAAGCAGTCGTCGTGGAGAATGTGCAGTATGTGTTCAGGTACCAACTGCGTGATTACGAGGACAACCAGGCCTGGCTGGATTCATTCGGAGATAGAAAACCACCACAGTCGCGAGGTGATAGTCAAATTGAACGTCAAATTGAACGTCAAAGTGTTCGTTAAAGTGTTTGTTGATGCGGGGGTTCATGCAGATGCCCATCTCATCCTCCCCCTATCAACTAAGGCGACTTGCTATGAACTTTGAATCCACGAACAGAAGTCTTCCAGTCTCATGAGGGTGACTGGTAATATTGGGCCAGGTGTTGCAGGATATTGTGGGCTTGAGTATCAAACGGATTGACTGGGGGAGCGATGTGCTGCCATGGATCAAGGCTGTGAATTTGCGGTTTTCTTGATTTGCCCTGTGCACTTTCTTCACGCACTTGAATGGACTTATTAAGAGGTTTCTTAGTCAAACCATGAACACCTCCCGTGGCATCCTGGCCCGATGGCTCGACGACAAACACTTCGGCTTCATCCGGCCCGACGAGGGCGGCAAGGATGTCTTCGTGCATTTGCGCGACTTCGGCATCATCAGTCGCAGACCACGCGTCGGTGACATCATCACCTATCAACCGTTGCGTGACGCTGAAGGCAAGGTGCGTGCGGCCGATGTGCATATAGAAGGCTTGGCGCGCCAGATGAAAGCCAAAGCCTCCAGGCAAAAAACCGCCGGACAAAAGACACGGTCCCGCTCTCCTCACACCAAGAGCAATTCAGGTCTGCTGGCTGGTTTTCTCTTCGCTGGAACATTTCTGTTCACTCTTGCCATCCTCATGGTTCTGGACCTTGTGCCACTGGAGGTGCCCATCGCGTATGGATTGCTGAGTCTTATCACCTTCATCGTCTACGCGTGGGACAAGTCTTCCGCGCGCAACCGCCGCTGGCGGACGAAGGAGAACACGCTGCATCTGCTGAGCCTGCTCGGTGGCTGGCCGGGCGCGTTGATCGCCCAGCGGCTGTTTCGGCACAAGTCAGCGAAGAGGGAGTTCCTGGTGGTGTTCTGGCTGAGCGTAGTGGTCAACTGCGGAGTGTTGGGGTGGGTGGTGATGGGGGGGCCTCTGCCTGAATGGCCTTGATCAACGCTTGCCGACAAGAATGCCAAAGGTGGTGCAGCGATGGCCCGGATATTGATTTAAAGCCCGGATGTGTTAGGCTCCCCGGTGTTGCCACCTCATGAACACCTGAAAAGATTATGCAACACTCATCATCTGAATTTAGGGAGCCTGTACACACAATGACCAAGAAGAATAATCATCGACGTTCTGCCCTGATCAAGTTAACAGCCGCCATGGCGGTTCTCCCGGTTCTGGCCTTTGCCCAGGCAGACATGGAACCGACCAATAATTTCCCCAATCCCTATCAGACCATAGAAGGCTGGGCCAAGATGCCGACCGGCCGCACCTGGGGTTCTACCAGTGCCGTGGATCTGGACCCGGATGGTGTCAGTATCTGGGTGGCCGAACGTTGCAGTGGCAATGTGGGTGCCTGTGTCGCCAATCCGGAACTGGACCCGGTAATGAAGTTTGATGCCAACGGCAATATGGTAACCAGTTTTGGAGCTGGCCTGATCACCTGGCCACACGGTATTTCAGTGGATCCTGATGGCAATATCTGGGTTACCGATGGCCGGGATAATCGTGGGCGTGACGGTGAAGAGCCGGAGAACCTTGTTGGTCATCAGATCATCAAGTTCAGCCCGGAAGGAGAGGTGCTGATGAAACTGGGTGAGCCCGGTGGAGCACGCGCTCCCGGTTACTTCTTCCAGCCCAATGATGTACTGGTGGCTCCCAATGGCACCATTTTCGCGGTTGAAGGGCACTCCAATGCTGATACTGCGCCGGCACGCCTGCTGAAATTCAACAGCGATGGCGAGTTTATCGAAGCCTGGGGAGAGTATGGCACCGAGCCTGGCCAGTTCATGCAGCCCCACTCGCTGGCCATGGATTCGCGTGGTCGACTTTTTGTTGCAGACCGCAGCAATAACCGCATCCAGATCTTTGATCAGGAAGGGACCTTGCTGGATGTCTGGCATCAGTTCAGCCGCATCAGCGGGCTGTTTATCGACAAGAATGATGTGCTCTATGCTGCCGATTCCGAGTCCGGCTCGGTGAACCCTGACCATGGCGCCTGGCAGCGAGGCATTCGTATCGGTAGTGCCATTACCGGTGAAGTTCAATACTTTATTCCTGACCCCAACCCGGATTGTCGGGGTACCTGCACCGCTGAAGGTGTGGTTGCCGACATCAATGGTGTCATTTATGGGGCAGAGGTTGGTCCCGTCGGTGGCATCAAGCGTTACGTGCGACAGTAAAGCAAGCCAATCGGACTTGAATGGCCCTGGAGTCTGTAAAGACTTCAGGGTGAATCCGCACTCTGCCCGAGGATTCCCTGCAGAGTGCGGATTTTTCGTTTTAGCGTTTGAAATTCTGGCAACGAGATAACAAGAATAATTGGGAGTTCAGGCCACAATGCCAGGTGATTACAGCAAGGTATACACACTGCAACTTGATCGGGGGCGTCAGTCCTCCCTGTTGAGGCATCATCCCTGGATTTTTTCGGGAGCGATCAAACGGGTGCAGGGCCTGCCTGAGCCTGGAGCAACCGTTCGGGTTACGGACAGTGGGGGGAATTTTCAGGCCTGGGCTGCCTGGTCGCCCAGTTCACAAATCAGGGCTCGAGTGTGGAGCTTTACCGAAAGCGAAGCAATCGATGCGGATTTTTTCCGGCGTCGTATCCGCCAGGCCTGCCAGCGCCGGGCTGGACTGCTTGGGCAGGCAGAGCGCAATGCCTGCCGTCTGATCTTTGCCGAGTCCGATGGGCTGCCTGGCTTGATTGTCGACCGCTATGCGGATTATCTGAGCTGTCAGTTCCTGACCACCGGGGTGGAATACTGGAAGCAGGAAATCGTGGCAGCACTGGCTGAGGAAATTCAGGCCTGGTGTGAGTGCCAGGGAATCTATGAGCGCTCGGATGTCAGCGTGCGTGCGCGAGAGGGATTGCCACAGCAGAAAGGCGTTCTCTGGGGCAAGGAGCCGCCTGCATTGCTTGAGATCAATGAAGCCGGCCGGCGTATTGCCGTCAGCCTCTGTCATGGGCATAAAACCGGGTTTTACCTGGACCAGTACGATAATCGGGAAATCATCCGGCAGTTAAGCAGCGGCCGTTCAGTGTTGAATTGCTTTTCCTATACCGGAAGCTTTGCCCTGGCTGCGCTCCAGGGCAATGCCAGGCAGGTGCTCAATATCGATTCCTCAGCCCCGGCCCTTGATCTGGCGGAGCACAACAGAGAGCTTAACCAGTTTGCCGCCAGCCAGTGGGAGCAGATAGGCGGCAATGTCTTCGAGGTCTTGCGAGACTTGCAAGAGTCCGGGCGTCAGTTTGACCTGATTATTCTGGACCCGCCCAAATTTGCCGATACCCGCAGCCAGCTCAACAAGGCGGCACGGGCCTACAAGGATATCGCCCTGCAAGCCGCTGCCCTGCTGACACCGGGCGGTTTGCTGGCGACCTTTTCCTGCTCGGGGGCCGTCGAGCAGGGCTTGTTCCAGAAGATAACGGCCGATGCCCTGCTGGATGCCGGCAGAGAAGGGCAGATTCTGCGTTTTCTGCAACAGGCTGAAGATCATCCGGTCGCCTTGCCTTTTCCCGAAGCCTTTTACCTGAAAGGTCTTTTATGTCGAGTGGATTAATGCATACAAATGATCGGCACACTCCTGGTTTCAGGCTATAATTGTGGGCCATGAATAATCATCCGACATATCCCCTGGATATCAGCTTTCTGCAATCAGCCCGCGCCTTGATCGAAACGGCGCAGCAGATCTATCAGCGTGGCTGGGCTCCCGCCACCAGCAGTAATTTTTCTGCACGACTGGATACCGCCACCTGTGCCATTACCGTGTCCGGCAAAGACAAAGGCAAATTGATGCCCGACGACATCATGCGGGTGGATTTCAACGGCCAGGCCTACGATGAGCGTAAACCCTCGGCAGAAACCCAGCTGCATACTCAGCTGTATCTGCATGACAGCACTATCGGTGCCGTTCTGCATACCCATTCCATGAATGCGACACTGGCCTCTTTGACTGCCGCGGATGCAATCTGCTTGAAGGATATGGAATTACTGAAGGCATTCAATGGCATCACCTCACACGAAAGCAGTCTGCGCATTCCAGTCTTTGCCAACACCCAGGATATTCCAGCTCTGGCCAGTCAGGTCAGTCAGGATATGCAGGCTCATGGTACGGGTCACGCCTACCTCATTCGCGGTCACGGAGTCTATACCTGGGGGCGGGATTTGAATGAAGCCATGCGTCACCTGGAGGCCCTGGAGTATCTGTTTGAGTTCAACTGGCGTCTGCAGGGTTCCGGCAGACAAGGGCAGGGGATATGAGTGTATTGACAGTTTTTGAGGATAATAATCCGCAAGCGTTTGTGCAGCGTATAGAGGATCATGCGGCGATAGCTGCCATTCTGCAGACGGTGGGTATTCGTTTCGAACGCTGGCAAACCTCGACCACAATACAGGCAGGGGACAGCAGCGAGCAGGTCATGGCCGCCTATCAGCAGGAAATTGATCAATTGCTTGCCGAAGAGGGCTATCAGAGCGTTGATGTCATCAGCCTGAATGCCGACGACCCGGAGACCAGAGCCAAGGTGCCTGAATTGCGTCAGAAGTTTCTCAGCGAGCATAGACACAGCGAAGATGAGGTGCGATTCTTTGTCGCTGGCAAAGGCTTGTTCTCGCTCCATCTGCATGAGCAGGTCTATGAGGTGCTGTGTGAACAGGGAGATTTGATTTCAGTGCCGGCCAATACACCGCACTGGTTTGATATGGGTCCTGAACCCTGTTTTGTTGCATTGCGATTTTTCAACAACCCGGAAGGCTGGGTGGCGAACTACACAGGAAGTCCTATCGCGGATCAATTCTCACGACTGGAGTCATGATGCAACCGCAGGCGATAATTACCGATATTGAAGGCACCACCAGCGCAATCAGCTTTGTCAAGGACACCCTGTTTCCTTATGCAGTAAGGAATCTGCCGGCCTTTGTGCGTGAACATCGCGAAACTCGCGATGTCATGAGACAGCTGCGCAGCATGAGTGACTACACGGGTATTCCTCTGACCGATACCAATGCCCTGATCCTGCAGTTGTTGCAATGGGTCAAGGAAGACAAAAAAATCACCGAGTTGAAGGCGCTTCAGGGTATGGTCTGGGAAAAGGGTTATCAACAAGGTATTTACCAAGCCCATATTTATCCCGATGTGCCAGCCAAACTGCAGGAATGGTTCGACCTGGGCATCAACCTCTATGTGTATTCCTCGGGGTCCGAAAAAGCCCAGCGCCTGTTTTTCCGCTATTCGGAATTTGGCGATCTGCGTCTTTTGTTCGCGGGTTATTTCGATACCACCTTTGGTCCCAAACAGGACAAGGCTTCTTATTTGAACATTGCCGAGGCCATTGCCTTGCCACCGCAAAGCCTGCTGTTTTTATCCGATACCGAGGCAGAGCTCGATGCGGCCAGGGCAGCCGGTTATCACACCACCTGGGTGATTCGACCAGAGGATTCTCCGCTCAAGCCGGACAAGGTCAAAAGCAGCCACCCGATAGCCAGGGATTTTTCAGAAATCATTATTGATCTTTAGGCTGTCCTTATTGCTGAGCATTCAGCGTGCGGGCCAATTCCCTGTACTCTGCCAGGCATTGTGGGTTGGCCAGGGCATCTTCATTGCCAGGTTTTCTGCCATTGAGGGTTTCCCGCACGGCAATTTCAGCAATTTTACCACTCAGGGTGCGTGGGATATCCGTGACAGCGAGGATCTTTGCCGGCACATGGCGCGGGGAAGCGCCACGGCGAACAGTTTGACGGATGCGGGACAGCAACTGCTCATCCAGTTCGACGCCAACCTGCAGACGAACGAACAGAACCACTTCAACATCATCGCTTAATTCACGGCCAACAACCACGGCTTCAATAATCTCGGGAAGAGTTTCAACCTGCCGGTATATTTCGGCTGTACCGATACGGACACCGCCGGGGTTCAGCACAGTGTCGGATCTGCCCGAAATGATGAAGGTGCCATGTGCAGTTTGCTCAGCATAATCGCCGTGCGTCCATACACCGGGAAAGCGTTTGAAATAGGCGTTCATGTATTGCCTGTTGTCCACATCATTCCAGAAACAGACAGGCATGCTGGGGAAAGACTGTCGGCAGACCAGTTCGCCTTTTTGGCCAACAACGGGCTGCCCGGATTCATTGAAGATGGCTACATCCATCCCCAGGCCGGCGCATTGGATTTCTCCCCGATAAACCGGCAATAGGGGGCAGCCGAGGACAAAACAGGAAATGATATCGGTACCGCCTGAAATGGATTGCAGGGCAGCGTCTGGGCTGATTGAGTGATAAACATAATCATATCCCTGTCCAGGTAAAGGTGATCCGGTGGAAAGAAGGGTGTGAATACGGCTCAGATCATGCGTGTGTGCCGGTTTCAGACCAGCTTTCTCGCAACTGGAAAGGTATTTGGCTGAGGTGCCAAATACAGTGATGCCGGTTTTCTCGGCCAGATGAAACAGTTGTTCCTGCTGGGGGTGAAAAGGAGAGCCATCATAGAGAACCAGCGTGGCACCACTGGCCAGACCGCTGCTGAGCCAGTTCCACATCATCCATCCGCAGGTGGTGAAGTAGAAGAAAATATCCTCTCTGTGCAGATTGAGATGCAGCAGATGTTCCTTGCGATGTTGCAACAAAGTGCCGCCAACACCATGCACAATGCATTTTGGCCGGCCAGTGGTGCCGGAGGAATACATGATGAAAAGGGGATCGGCAAAGTTACTGCTGTGGAAGTGCAGGGGTGTGTTCACCTCGTCTTCTTTGCTGGTGAGATCTTTCCAGTCGAGCACTTCACAGTGGGTGCTTGTCAGTTTGCTGCCGCTGGTCTGGTAGAGTTCGGGGAACAGTACCAGTTTTTGCAGACTGGGCAAGGCGCTGCTCAGTTGCTTTAAGGTCTCGCCATGATCAATGGTCTTGCCGGCATAAAGATGACTGCTGACGGCAAACAGGATGGAGGGTTCAATCTGCTGGAAGCGGTCGATGATGCCGTTGGCGCCGAAATCGGGCGAACAGGAAGTCCAGATAGCCCCTATGGCCGCAGTTGCCAGCATGGCGATAAGGGTTTCGATTCGATTGGCAGCAAAGCCGGCCACCCGGCTTCCTGGCTCGATACCGATGGCACGCAGCCAGTGGCTGATACGGGTGACCTCAGCATACAGGGCAGCGTAGCTCAGTTCAGCGTGATTGCCTGCCTCATCATAAAAAACAAGGGCTGTGCGTTCATCACGATAGTGCAGGAGATTTTCAGCATAATTGAGTTTGCAGCCGGGAAACCATTGTTCCTGCCAGAAGTTTTGGTGCGGTATCAAGGTTTGTGTCGCTGCTTGGTGAAGCTGGATAGCACTGAACTCCAGCATTGCTTTCCAGAAAATTTCCCGTTGTTCAATACTCCAGGCGTGCAGTTGGGGGTAATCCTGCAGCTGCAGACCTTCACGCTCATTGATCCAGCGCATGAAGGCTGCCATGGCTGAGTTGTCAAGACTGTTTGGGGTCGGTTGCCACATGACAGGGTTCATGGTTTTTGATGGGCTCATGGCTGTTTTTAATACGCTCATGGCTGCTGTTCATCCCTGTCGGTTCGGGGTTGTGTGGCCAGCGCCAGTTGTGAACGGGGAGGGTGGCCAAGCGTATTGGATATCCAGTGGCTGACAGCAATCAATTCCTGCAGGTCGATACCGGTTTCAATACCCATGCCCTGAAGCTGGTAGACGACATCCTCGGTGGCAGCATTCCCACTGGCTCCAACCGCGTAGGGGCATCCGCCCAGGCCGGCAACTGAGGAGTCCAGCGTGCTTATACCCATCTGCAAGGCGGTCAGGATGTTGGCCAGGGCCTGGCCGTAGGTGTTGTGAAAATGAACGGCAAGCTGTTGTGGCAGCGCTTGTTGCAGGCATTTATCCAGTAACCGGGCTACCTTCAAAGGAGAACCGACGCCAATGGTATCGCCCAGGGAGACTTCATAGCAGCCCATCTGCAACAAGGTTTGAGTCAGTGAGGCCACTTTCTCTGGGGCCACGTCACCTTCATAGGGACAGGCAAGGACACAGGAGACATAGCCCCTGACCGGTATATTGTGTTGTTGTGCCGCAATAAACACTTCCTCAAAACGGGTGAGACTCTGCGCGATGCTGCAATTGGTATTGCGTTGACTGAACGTCTCCGAGGCGGCACTGAACACGGCAATCTCGTCCACCCCTGCGCTCAGGGCCCGCTTGAAACCCTTGAGGTTGGGTGTCAAGGCGGTATAACTGACCCCTGGCTCTCGCTGCAGTCCGGCAAAAACGGTTTCGGACTCAGCCATTTGCGGAATCCAGTTTGGGGAGACAAAGCTGCCCGCCTCAATCGTTGTCAAACCGCATTTAGCCAGGCGTTCGATCAGATTGATGCGGTCTGCCACGGAAACGGTTGCGGCTTCATTTTGCAAGCCATCGCGCGGCCCCACTTCAACAATGCGCACCCGTGCTGGCAAAGAGCTGCTGAATGTCTCCAGATTGATCATGATTTCCCGGCTTTGGTTTTTGCGTTGCTCTTGGTTTCTGTTTTTGGGGAGGGAACAAATTCGATAAGAATCTGTTCCGGTTGTACGGTGTCATTTTCCTGGCAAAGCACGGTTGCAACCACACAGTCTGTGGGCGCGACCAGGGTGTGTTCCATTTTCATGGCTTCGATGATCAGCAGGGTTTGTCCTTTGCTGACACAGGCGCCAGCCTCAACACTGACAGCAATGATGCGTCCGGGCAAGGGCGCCTTCAATGTCTGTTCGTGTGGCCGTGTTGTGGTATCGCCGGCTGTCCATTGGTGGCCAGGGATTTCCCTGCCCAGGTAATGAAAGCGACGACTGTAATGATTCTGAACTACACTGCGCCAGGATTGCAGTGCACCAAAACCGGCTTGCACGCCATTGCCTTCTGGTTCGCGCTGAGCTTGCTGCATCAGCTGCCAGCGGGTTTCATTCTGCCAAGCCGGCATTTTTTCATGCAACAACTGTGTCGACAGATTTCCTGAGACGAAATCTGCATCACCAAGCAAGGTGGCCAGGAAAGCCAGATTCATGTCCGGGCCATGCATGTGCGTTGTCTGCAGTGCCAGTTGCAGTTGGCGTATGGCCATTGTTCTGGTTTCGGCATGCACGATGAGTTTGGCCAGCAGGCTGTCATAATGTGGGCCAATACGGTCACCACTGCGAAAACCTGCATCAATGCGCAGGCTAGGCAGCGCTGGCCAGTGCAATGTGCGGATACTGCCGGTAGTGGGCAAGAAATCCTGCAGGGGGGACTCGGCATTGATGCGCGCCTCGATAGCCCAGCCCGTGCATTTAATTTCGTTTTGCTGGCGAGGCAGGCTCTCGCCCTGGGCAATGAGTAATTGCCACTCCACCAGATCGATGCCGCAGACGGCTTCAGTCACGCCATGTTCAACCTGCAGCCGGGTATTCATCTCCAGAAAATAGCATTCCTCCTGTTGATAGAGAAATTCCACGGTACCCACGCCGGTATAGGCAAGTTCCCGGGCAGCCTTGATGGCATAGCCATACAATTTCTCCCTGATTTTATCTGTCAGTCCAGGCGCCGGGGCCTCTTCGATCAGTTTCTGATGGCGGCGCTGCATCGAGCAATCACGTTCGAACAGATGCAGGTAATTGCCTTGCTGATCAGCAACAATCTGTACCTCGATATGGCGGGCAGAGGGCAGGTATTTTTCCAGCAGCACCCGGTCATCGGCAAAGGCACTCTTGGCTTCCCGCTGCACCGCATGCAGTGCGGGAATGAACTCACCTTCTGAATGCACAACCCGCAAACCTCGGCCACCCCCACCGGCAACCGCCTTGATCAACAAGGGATAACCCAGCAGCTGCGCCTGTTGCTGCAAATGCTCTGGGGCTTGATCCTGTCCGTGATAGCCTGGCAGCAGGGGTACACCGGCCGCGGTCATCAATTCCTTGGCCCTGGCTTTGGAACCCATGGCCGCAATCACCTGGCTGTCCGGGCCGACAAAGAGAATGCCGTTGTCTTCGCACAGGGCGGCAAATTGGGCATTTTCCGATAAAAAGCCATAGCCGGGATGAATTGCATCCGCATTCCACTCACGGGCTACAGCAATAATTTTTCCAGCATCGAGATAACTTTCTGTGGCGGCAGGAGGGCCTATGCAGAAAGCGATATCTGCCATCTGTACATGCAGGGCATGGCTGTCAGCCTCGGAGTAAACCACGGCACATTCAATGCCCATGCTGTTTGCCGTCCGCAGAATACGGCAGGCAATTTCTCCACGGTTGGCAATGAGCAGTTTGCGAATCATGGCTGGTCCCCGCCATCAAGCCATGGGGCTTTCTTTTTTTCAAGAAATGCCTTCAGGCCTTGTTGACCTTCTTCGCCAGCCCGCAACCCGGCGATGAGTTCACAGGTATAGGTGGTCAGTTTGTCATCAACAATCTGGCTGACATGATGAATCAAGGTTTTTGCTGCCGTCAGGGCGCCAGGTGCATTGTTCAGCAGCGAGCTGGCAATTTTCAGGGTTTCTGCCTGCAATTGATCAGCTTCAACAAGGGTGTGGACCAGCCCGACAGACTGTGCGCTAAGCGCATCAAAAACTTCGGCACTGAGAAAGAACCGGCGCGCATTGTGATTGCCCATGCGGGCTATCAGATAGGGGCTGATGACGGCTGGTGCTATGCCCAGGCGGGTTTCACTGATACAGAAACGGGCATCATTGCTCGCCACAATGATATCCGAACAGGCGATCAGACCAATGGCACCGGCAAAGGCATTGCCTTTGACGGCACAGATGACAGGTTTGGGGAAATGGTTCAGGGTTTGCATCAATGTGGCCAATTTTCTGGCGTCATCAACATTTTCCTGATGACTGAAATTGACCATTGCCTGCATGTAATTCAAGTCGGCTCCGGAGGAAAAACTGGGGCCTTCTCCGCACAAAATCAACACGCGTACTGCCGCATTGTCAGCCAGGGTGTGCAAATGATCGACCAACTCCTGAATCATCGCCGGATGCAGGGCATTGTGTTTCTCTGGGCGGTTCAGGCTGAGTTGCCAGATTCCAGCAGATAATTGGCAGAGCCGGGTATAAGCGCTAGGCATTGAAACTGTCCTCACATGCGGAACACGCCAAAACGAGTGTCCTTTCGGGGGGCGTGCAGTGTGGCAAAAAGTGATAAGCCCAGAACCTGTCGGCTCTGTGCCGGATCTATGATGCCATCGTCCCAAAGCCGGGCACTGGCATAAAAAGGGTGTCCTTCCTGTTCATATTTGTCGGTAATGGTTTGCTTGAAAAGCTGTTGTTCGGCATCGGTCCAGGGCTTGCCCTGTTTCTGTACTGCTTCTTCACGAATCTGTGCCAGCACGCCGGCAGCCTGTGGACCACCCATGACCGAGATGCGGGCATTGGGCCACATCCACAGGAAGCGGGGATCATAGGCGCGACCGCACATGCCATAATTGCCGGCACCGAAGCTGCCACCAATAATCATGGTGAGCTTGGGCACTGCGGCTGTTGCAACCGCGTTGACCAGTTTGGCGCCTTGTTTGGCAATCCCTTCATTTTCATATTTGCGCCCCACCATGAAACCGGTGATGTTCTGCAGAAAGATCAGGGGAATGCCGCGTTGACAGCACAGCTGGATGAAATGACTGCCTTTCAGCGCGCTTTCGGAAAACAGGATGCCGTTATTGGCAATTATGCCTACCGGGATATTGAACAAACGGGCAAACCCGCAGACAAGGGTGGCCCCGTAATCGGGTTTGAAGGCATCAAATTCAGAGTTATCAACAATCCGGGCGATCACTTCCTTGACATCGAAAGGTTGGCGCACATCCTTGGGGATGATGCCGTAAATCTCTTCCGCAGCAAAGGCCGGAGGGGGTGCATTGAAATCGAATGCTGGCGTTGTTCGGTTGAGATTGGCAACGCTTTGTCTGAGCAGGGCGATTGCATGCGCATCATTCTCGGCAAGCTGGTCGGTCACTCCCGATATCTTGCTGTGAACTTCACCACCGCCCAGTTCCTCGGCGCTGACCACCTCGCCAGTGGCCGCCTTGACCAGTGGTGGCCCGGCCAGAAAAATCGTGCCCTGATTCCTGACGATAATGGCCTCATCCGCCATGGCTGGCACGTAGGCGCCACCGGCTGTACAGGAGCCCATTACCGCCGCCAGTTGCGGGATATTGCTGGCGGACATATTGGCTTGATTGAAGAAGATGCGACCAAAATGCTCCCGGTCAGGAAACACTTCGCTCTGATGCGGCAGATTGGCGCCACCCGAGTCGACCAGGTACAGACAGGGGAGGTGGTTGGTGGCGGCAATTTCCTGCGCTCGCAGGTGTTTCTTCACGGTCAGGGGATAATAAGTGCCGCCCTTGACGGTGGCATCATTGGCGACGATGACGCACAGCTGCCCGCTGATCAGTCCCATCCCCGTAATAATGCCGGCGCCGGGAATGTCGTCTGCATAAACCTGATAGGCGGCAAGTTGTGAAAATTCCAGAAAAGGGGAACCAGGGTCCAGCAGGGCTTCCACTCTTTCCCGCGGCAGCAGCTTGCCGCGTTGCTGATGACGCTGGCGTGATTTTTCATCGCCTCCCAGGGCCAGTTGTGCCAGCAAGGATTTCAACTCGGCCAGCAGCTTGCGCTGATGCGCGGCGTTCTCACGAAAACCCGCGGAGCTGGTAGCGATATTGCTTCCCGGCACTGGCATCAGGCAGTCTCTCTGAACAGTTCACGACCGATGAGCATACGCCGTATTTCCTGGGTACCCGCACCGATTTCGTACAGCTTGGCATCACGCAACAGGCGGCCCGCAGGGTAGTCATTGATATACCCGTTGCCACCCAGAATCTGTATGGTCTCCAATGCCATCTGCGTGGCTTTCTCGGCACTGAACAGAATTGCACCGGCGGCATCCTTGCGTGTGGCCTCGCCGCGGTCGCAAGCCCGGGCCACAGTGTAGACATAGGCTCTGGCAGCACTGAGGTTGGCGTACATATCCGCCAGCTTGCCCTGGATAAACTGGAACTGGCCAATAGCCTCACCGAATTGTTTGCGTTCATGGACATAGGGCAGGGCAGTATCCAGGCAGGCCTGCATGATGCCCAGCGGACCGCCTGAAAGCACTACCCGTTCATAGTCCAGACCACTCATCAACACAGCTGCGCCACGATTCACCCCTCCCAGAACATGAGTTGCCGGCACTTCACAGTCGGTAAATACCAATTCGCAGGTATTGGAACCCCGCATGCCCAATTTGTCCAGCTTGGGGGAGCGACTGAAACCGGGTGTATCGGCCTCGACGATAAAGGCGCTGATGCCGCGTGAGTGCAACTCCGGAGCAGTCTTGGCGTAAATGACGAAGACATCGGCATCCGGGCCATTGGTGATCCACATCTTGCTGCCGTTGAGACGATAGCAATCGCCGTGTTGTTCAGCCTTCAGGGCCATGCTGACCACATCGGAGCCGGATTGATGTTCGCTCATGGCCAGGGCGCCAACTTGTTCGCCACTGATCAGCCCGGGCAGGTAGCGCTCTTTCTGGGCAGAGTTGCCATTACGGAAAATCTGATTGACGCAGAGATTGGAATGGGCCCCATAGCTCAGCCCAACACTGGCCGAACCACGACTGATTTCCTCGGCGGCAATGACATGGGCCAGGTAGCCCAGACCCGAACCGCCGTACTCCTCGGATACCGTGATACCCAGCAAACCCATGGCACCCAGCTTTTGCCACAAATCTGCCGGGAACTGGTTGTCCTGGTCAATCTGGGCAGCCCTGGGGGCGATTTCCCGGGCAGTGAACTGCTGCACTTGCTGCTGCAGCATGCGCAATGATTCATCGAGATCGTGGTTCAATTGGGGGTAAAACATTATCGGAACGGTCCTCTGCAAGATGATGCGCCAGGGCGCATAACATGACGCAGGGGCGGCCTGAACAGCCCCTTGATCCGACCGATTCTAAACCATAACTGAATAGATTCACATTGCTGCTTTTGCTGGCTGGCAAACTGCCAGGCTGATCCGAACTGCGATCTGCCAGGCAGTATGTATCATCACAGCCTGAATTGCCTGATCATCTCTTGTGCGGTGACCACCTGTTGATGCAACAGGGTACAAATCTGCGCTGTTTCGGCAGAAGCTGTTCCGGTCAACTCCGAGTGACTCTGGATATTACTGATATTGCGGTTTACCTCTTCAGCGACCGCACTCTGTTCTTCAACAGCAGCCGCAACCTGAATGGTCATGTCCTTGATCAGGCTAACCGCATTGCTGATGATATGGTAGGAATTGCCGGCCATCTGATTGAAGGTCACGCATTCCTGTGCTTTTTGCTGCGCTGTGCCCATGCTGTTGACACAATTGTCTGTACTTTTCTGAATTCTGGATACGATGCCCTTGATTTCAACAGTAGAATCCTGAGTGCGTTGAGCCAGTTTGCGTACCTCATCCGCGACCACAGCAAAACCGCGGCCTTGTTCACCAGCACGAGCCGCCTCGATGGCGGCATTGAGGGCCAGCAGGTTGGTCTGCTCGGCAATGCCATCGATCACGTCAATCACGGAACCAATGGCTTTGCTGTCAACACCAAGTTGTTCAATCAGGGTGCTGACCTCATCAATATAGCTGGCCAGTTGACTGGTGGCAGACAGGCTGTCTGCAATGGATTGATTGCCGGTTTCGACATTCTGATCGGCCTCTTCGGCAGCCAATGAGGTTTTGCTGGTATTGTTGGCCACTTCATTGATGGCGGTAGACATTTGGTTAATGGCGGATGAGACAGAGACAATCTCGGCTTCCTGATCAGTGATGGCGAGGTCGGTTTTCTTGATAGCTCCTCGAGTCCGTTGCGACAATTCATCAAGATTTTTCGTGGATTCGGCAGTGCGAGTCAATACTGTGGTCAATTCCGATTGCAGAAACTTGATGGCCAGTTCGATATCGCCCAGTTCATTGTCTCTTTGTGTGTATACCCGACGGGCAAGCTGATTGTCAAAGAGGCTGCGACATGAGTTGACCAGTTGCATCCAGTCACGCCAGAGTAAAGACAGATAGGTCAGACTGCCAGCCCAGGAAACCAATGCTATCAGCCAGCCTGTCAGGCCGGAAAAGGCTGGTATGCCCAGGCCTGCCGCAGTAAGAGACAAGGGCAAGAGCCAGGCCAGCAGAAGTTTGCTGCTCAGTGAAAGGGAAAACCGTTGCGGCAAGTTGCCATTGTTATGCTGTATCTGACTATAAAGTTTTTCTGCCCGGGCTACACACGCTTCATCAGGACAACCGCGGACAGATTGATAACCACTGACTTTACCATTAATAAAAATGGGGGTGACAAAGGCATCCACCCAGTAGTAATCCCCATTCTTGCAGCGGTTCTTGACCATGCCCAGCCAGGCCTTGCCTTGTTGGATAGTCCCCCACAGATCTTTGAATGCGGCTTTGGGCATGTCTGGATGGCGTACTATGTTATGTGGTGAACCTTGCAGCTCTTCTGCGGAATAACCGGAAATATCAACGAAAGCCTGGTTGGCGTGATGGATGATGCTTTGGGTGTCTGTTGTGGAAATCAACAACTGCTTGCGGTCAAACTGTTTTCTTTGAGCCATTTTATACGTATACCCCTTTGAGTATTCAATTCTTACTATCAAGATATATCGGTAAAATGTTGATTGCCTTGAATCAAAAGGATTGATTGCTTGATCTGGCGCAAGAGTTGGTATTTGCGTAATAGTGAATTTCAGTTGCTACTGAAATTGTCAGGCTCGTGGTCACGATACCACTGTTGGAAGGTGTCACTGTCAACCGGACGGTGGAAGAAGAATCCCTGTATCTGGTTACAGTGGTAATCCTGCAGAAATTGCAGTTGCTCGGCTTTTTCCACACCTTCAGCCACCACCGTCAGACCCAGCGTTTCACTCATGGAGATGATGGCTTTCACAATGGCCATTTCCTCTTTGCTGCGGGGGATATCCTCAATGAAAGAGCGGTCTATTTTCAGGGTATGGATGGGGTAGTTCTTCAATTGGGCAAAAGAGGAATAGCCTGTGCCAAAATCATCCAGTGCCAGGGTGACCCCCAGCTTATTGATCTTCTTCATTTGAACAAATACACGTTCGGAGTTATGGATCAGCACCCCTTCGGTGATTTCCAGTTCGAGGTATTTTGCTGGCAGTTTTGACGTGTCCAGAGCTTTTTTGATCTTGTTTACCAGATCAGGATCATTGAATTGGCGGGCTGAGATATTGACTGCCAGGCCCATCAACTCAATGCCATTTTCATGCCATTGCATCAATTGTTGACAAGCAGTGCATAAAACCCATTCACCGATCTCAACAATCTGACCGGTATCTTCAGCTACCGGGATGAAACGATCCGGTCCAACGGAACCCAGAACGGCAGATTGCCAGCGCAATAAAGCTTCAACACCGCAGATACGGCCTGTTTGCAGATCCAGCTTGGCTTGATAGTGCAGGCTGAACTCATCCCGGGCCAAAGCATTCTGCAGATTGATTTCCAGCGCGTTGCGTTCCTGCGTCAGCAGGTGGATAGCCTCAGAGTAGAACTGAAAATTATTCTTGCCTTCCTGTTTGGCAATGTACATGGCAGCATCAGCATGTTGCATCAATTCCGATTGATCGAAGGCGTCCTGTCCATACAGGCTGACTCCAATGCTGCAACTGACCTGACAGTGCCGCCCCTGAATAGTCATACCGCTGCTCAAGGAGGCAAGAATTTTGCCGGCAACCGCTTCAATCTGGGCTTTTGTGCTGGTATGTTGCAACAGGATGACAAATTCATCGCCCCCCAGCCTGGCCACCACATCACTTTCACGCAGGGGTTGTTTGAGCCTGCCGGCAACCTCCATCAGCAGGGTATCTCCGATATGATGTCCAAAGGTATCATTGATGGTCTTGAAGCGGTCCAGGTCGATGAACAGGACGGCAAAGGATTCTTTGGGGTAGCGTTTGGCCAGTTGCACTGCCTTCTCCAGCAGCTCTGCAAACATGACGCGGTTGGGCAGGCCGGTCAGGTTATCGTGGGTGGCCAGGAACTTGATATGCTCCGAAGCCCGTTTGCGGGCGGTGATGTCCTTGCTGATGCCACGGTAGCCAAGGAATCGCTCATCTTCATCAAAAATAGGTTCTCCGGCCAGGGCAAAATGATATTGATGATCCAGGTCATTTTTGAATGAAAATTCGAAATCCTTGAATCTTTCCTGTTTGTGCAAGTGATGTTTGAATTGCTCCCAGGAATAACTGTCTGGAACAATATTGGCAAATTCCCATAAATGTTTGTTGAGCAAAGCATTAAGGGCACGCTGGTTATTTTCGCCGATAACCTTGCCACTGTATTGGGTGATTCGAAAATCAACGTCCATTTCCCAATAAAAATCAGAGGATAGTTGCGTCAGGCTGCGAAAGCGTTCTTCGCTTTCACGGATTTGTCTTTCCGCCCGGTTGCGTTCCTGCTCATTGGCCAGACTATCCAGGGCATAGGATATATTTTCAGCCATTCCTTCGAGCAGCTTGACGATTTCCTGGTCGAAGGTGTTGTATTCAGTTGAGTAAAAAAGCAGGACGGCGACGCATTTTTTGCGCTGAAACAAGGGGAATGCCCCGCCGCTGAAGAATTGCTGTTTGACAGCTACAGTTCGCCAGGGACGAGTGCGTTTGTCATGCCGAAAGTCATTGCTGATGCATGGTTTTTCCTCCCTGAAGGCCGTCCCTGCGATACCTTGACCTTCGGGCAGTTCAGCCTTGATGGAAATTTTGATTGCATCGGGTTGAATGCTGGCATTGCCGGCATAGGCTATGGGGCGGAGCCAACCCTGCTGGTCTGGTTGGCGAATACTGGCGAGGCAGAACTTGCCACCCTTGACTACGGATTTGCAGACGTTTTCGTATAGCTCTTCAACGGTAGTGGCACGCAGTATCGCTTCATTGCTCGCACTCAGGGCAGAGAACATCTGTTGCAAACGATGGGCTTCTTCTTCTGCCCTTTTGTGGGCAGTGACATCACGGGTCATGCCAATGATGATCCAGCGTTGATCGATCAGTAACGCTCTGCTGTAGACTTCGATAACGCGGTTTTTCCCACTTTTCCCGGAGATGATGTTTTCAATGCGGCTGCTTTGGCCACTGCTGATGATCTGATCATACCGCTGACTTATTTCCTCCGCTGTTTCCGTCAGCGTGTCTGCCGGACCCATGGTCAACAATTCTTCCCGGGTGTATCCGGAATATTTGCAGGCAGTCTCATTGACATCGATAAAGCGCATGGTTTCCCGGTCCACCAGATGGATCATGTCTCCGGACATATCCATTGCAGCCCGGAAACGCTTTAACCGGTTTTCATTCATTTGCTGTGCGCTGACATCCCTGGCCAGACAGTGGTAGCCCAGGAAATGATCCTTGTCATCAAAGCGGGGTTGACCACTGACCAGCAGGTAATGTTTGTCTTCGTCAACAATAAACTGGCAAAGCAGATTGGTGAAGGGTTGACGGGTCTTTCTGAGTGCGAGATGCGTTTCGAGAGGCTTGTTCTCACCCAGCGGCTCGATGCCGAACTGCCAGGGGGTCTGGCCGGACATGTCTGCCACAGCGCTCAGTTCGGGATACTCCGTGCAGAGCTGGATATGCGTGCAGCGAGCATGCTCATCCTCTTGCCAATAGATATCTGCAATTTGCGCCAATAGCTGCCAAAGCTGGTTTGCAGCGATGGCTATTTCAAATTTTCCATTATTCCTGTTGTCATCATTTACTGGAAAAAAAGGGATGTTACTGGTTTCCTTTCTTGCCATACCTTGCCCCCTCAGGATAATGCATGAACCTCGCACGGTAACATCATGTAACAAGTTGATAAAAAAGCTAACTCATCAACACTACGCATTGGGTTGTAGTTTTTTGCAGACCCGGTTAAGAATGACCAGGGCTGAAGCTATTTCTTCCTCGCTGACATTCAAGGGAGGCAACAGGCGAATGGAATTGCCCCCGGCCTTGACGACCAGCATTTTTTCCTGAAGCAGCGCTTCGATCAATTGTGTATTGGCCACCTTGCAGGCAAGCCCTCGCATCAGGCCCATTCCCGTCTGCGCCTGAACAAGATCAGGGAAGGTTTTGATCAATGCCTCCAGCCCCCTGGCCAGCAATTCCCCACTGGCTTTAACCTGTTGCAGAAACCCTTGCTGGCTGATTTCATCGAGCACTGCATTGCCTACGGCAGTGGCCAGAGGATTGCCACCGAATGTGCTGCCGTGACTGCCGGCTACCATGGGCTTTGCGACTGCATTTGTAGCCAGACAGGCTCCTATCGGGAAACCACCGCCCAGGCCTTTGGCTGATGTCAGCAGATCCGGTTCGACGCCAAGCAACTGGTAGGCATACAAGGCACCTGAACGTCCCATGCCTGACTGAACCTCATCAAACATCAGCAGAATACCCTGTTCATCACAAAGTGTGCGAATCTGCTGCAGGTATTCGGTGCTGGCCACACGAATCCCTCCTTCGCCCTGTATGGGTTCAATGACTATGCCGGCAGTTTCAGGGCTGATCAGGGCGCGCAAGGCTGCGATATCACCGTATTCAGCCTGATCAAAACCGCTGTCCCCATACAGGAAGCCTTCGCAGTGCACAGGGTTGCGACAGGCAGCCACAGGTGCCAGGGTACGCCCATGGAAGGAGTGAGTCACGGTAATGATGCGCAGGCGTTGTGGATTGCCATGGCTGTAGTGATAGCGACGCATCATTTTGAATCCGGCCTCGATGGCTTCGGTGCCGGAATTGCTGAAGAACACCTGGTCGGCGAAGGTCAGCTCGACCAGTCGTCTGGCCAGTTTCTCGGTTTGCGGGATGCGAAACAGGTTGGAGCTGTGCCAGAGCTTTTCGGCCTGAGCTTGCAGGGCAGCAACCAAGCGGGGATGGCAGTGACCAAGGCAGTTGACTGCGATGCCCATGGTGAAATCAAGATAAGCATCCCCTTCAGCCGTATAGAGATAACACCCCTTGCCATGGCTGAATTCAAGCTGTGGGTGGCCATAATTGGCCATGAGTGCGGAATCCATCGACTTTTCCTTCTTGAGTCATACCAGCAAAGGCGCGATCATGCACCAACATGATAACTCTTTCAAGTAAGACAAAGGCTGTAAACCATGAGTTTGTTTTCCGGTAGTGATCAGGCATCCATCGCTTTGCCAGGGCGGACACAGGCCATGCCCGGGATTACCCGGCACCATGTCAACCAACGCCCTTTACAGGTTCCCCTGGCACGCAATCAGGAGCAGGCTGTATTCGGCCTGGGCTGTTTCTGGGGGGGTGAACGATTGTTCTGGAAATTGCCGGGAGTTCATGTGACGGCGGTCGGCTATGCGGGCGGATCAACTCCCAATCCTCTCTATGAGGAAGTATGCAGTGGGCGCACGGGGCATGCCGAGGTGGTCAATGTTATTTTTGTTCCGGAGCTGATCAGTTATGAACAACTGCTGAAGGTTTTCTGGGAGGCGCATGACCCAACCCAGGGCATGCGCCAGGGCAATGATCAGGGCACTCAGTACCGCTCGGTTATTTATACCACCACACCAGTACAAACAGAGCTGGCCATGGCTTCCAGGAAAATTATGCAAGAGGCCTTGAATGCAGCCGGGTATGGCCCGGTGACCACTGAGATCAGCAAGTTGACCCATTTTTATTTCGCCGAGGATTATCACCAGCAGTATCTGGCCAAGAATCCACTCGGATATTGTGGTCTGGCGGGAACTGGAGTCAGTTACCCGAGCTCAGCAGTCCTTGTCGATGCGGATGTCGATGTCGGTGAGAAAAATTCAAGAATCTGACTCGATTTCTCCATGGCATCGGTAAAACCCAGGGTCATCAATTCATCGCAAAAGCCTTTTTCAAACAAGAGGAGGCTCAACATCGTGCTGGACCCGGTGTCTTTGCTGAACAGGCGGATGGCTTTGGGTAACTCGGCCAGATGAGCCGCAGCTATCTCGGTGATATCCTGACTCGGCAATATTGCCAGCAAATCGATATGGCGCAGATTTTTATCTTCTTCACTGCGTACTTCAGGTGGGACGTGCGCCAACATACGGTTCATGCGTTGCAGGGTGGCGATACTCCCCGGCAAGGTATCGATGAATGCGCTGTTGAGAATATGACCAATGATCTGACTCAAAGAAGGGTGTGAAACCGGATCATCCTTCATTGGACGGTGGTAGCGGGAAGCATGCCCCCCGATAACCAGAATCCTTTCGGCCCCCAGGTGAATGGCTGGACTGAGAGGTGATAACTGCCTGATGGCCCCATCCCCAAAGTATTCCCGATTGATCTTGACGGCAGGAAACAGGGTAGGGATGGCTGCCGAAGCCAGCAGGTGCTTGAAGTTCAGCTTGGTTTTGATGCCAACCCTTTTCGGGAACTGCCAGTTGTTTAACTCAGGCTTGCCCTGAAAGAATGAAACCGACTGCCCACTGGTATAGCCGGAAGTGGTGACGCTGATGGCATCGAGCAGGCCGGAAGCAATATGCTCTTCGATTCTTTCCAGGCGCAGCACTGATTCCAGCAGTTCGGTCAAGGGGGCATTGTTCAGCAGGGAAACCGGGGTGTTGCGCTGACGTGCCGCCATAAAGGAGAAAACCCAGTTGGATGCACTGCTGATCAAGCCCGCAGAGTCAAGTTTGTAAATCTGGCTGCTTTGTATATTACCCCAGACATGTTCCAGGCTCCTGACCCCAGTGCGCATGCGTTGTGCATAGGTAGCCAGGGCAACGGCATTCAGCGCACCCGCAGAAGTCCCGCTGATGATCTGAAAGGGGTTGGGCGAATCCTTGGGCAGCAGATTGGCAATGGCACGCAAAACGCCTACCTGATAGGCAGCTCTTGCTCCGCCCCCAGAAAGCACGAGAGCCGTTTTCCAGGGACGATACGTAAGTGGACGATGATCGTGCATGAAAAGTATCTTATACTGCTAATTGTTTAACCGGGTTTAATCTTATGCCAAATTCTTCTACTGAGAAACTTGTTATTGCGATTTCCTCGCGCGCACTGTTCGACCTGAGTGAAAGCCATCAGGTCTTTGAAACCCAAGGGCTTGAAGCGTATCAACAATATCAGATAGCGCATGAAAATGAAGCCCTGGCACCGGGTGATGCCTTCAATCTGGTAAAAAAGCTGCTGGCATTGAACGTCCTGCTCGAAACACCGCGAGTGGAGGTAATACTGTTGTCCCGCAACAGCGCGGATACCGGTTTGCGTATCTTCAACTCGATTGAACATTATGAGTTGCCGATAAGCCGGGCCGCATTTTGTGGCGGACATAATCCGTGGCGCTATATAGCCGCCTTCAACAGCCACCTGTTCCTGTCAACGGATGGCCTGGATGTGCGCCAGGCCTTGCAACTGGGCATTGCTGCAGCGACGATTCTGCCTTCCAAAACCAGCAGCATCTCGACAGATGGAACGCTTAAATTCGCCTTCGACGGTGATGCGGTACTGTTCTCCGACGAGGCCGAGAAAATTTACAAGACTGCTGGCTTGGATGAGTTCGCTCGCAGTGAAAAGCAGGCCGCCAATCAGCCTTTGTCAGGGGGACCGTTCAAACCTTTCCTGGCTGCCCTGCAACAGCTGCAGATGGAATTCCCGCCCGGGGAGTCTCCGCTGCGCACCTGCCTGGTCACCGCCAGGTCAGCGCCAGCGCATGAGCGGGTGGTGCGCACACTGCGGGCCTGGAATATCCGGATCGATGAGTCACTGTTCCTTGGCGGAATGGATAAAGGGGCTTTCCTGAAGGCCTTCGATGCCGATGTCTTCTTCGATGATCAGCAGGGGCATTGCGAGTCCGCGAGGAATCACGTGGCTACAGGGCATGTGCCTCATGGTGTGGCCAATATCCTGCCTGCTGCAGAGGATAAAGAAGGTAAAGAGGGCAACAAGTCATGAAGCTGCAGCAGTTGCGTTATATCTGGGAGGTGGCTCATTGCGGCATGAATATCTCGGCCGCAGCTCAACGGCTGCATACCTCGCAACCCGGTGTCAGCAAACAGATATTGATGCTGGAGGCTGAGCTTGGGCTGGATATCTTTGTGCGCAATGGGAAACATTTAAGTGGTTTGACGGCCGCCGGCGAGCAGATACTACAACTTGCCGGTGAAGTGTTGCGTCGCACCGAAAATATCCGGGTGCTGGCCCAGGAGACCAGAGACGAGTTGCGTGGCAGCCTCAGTCTGGCTACCACGCACACCCAGAGCCGCTACGTGTTGCCACCGGTCATCGAGCAATTCATCGGCAAATATCCGGAGGTATCCTTGCATATGCATCAGGGAACCCCGCTGCAAATCGCTGAACTGGCCGCAGCCGGAACGGCCGATCTGGCCATTGCCACCGAGGCGATGGAGCTATTTTCCGATCTGGTGATGGTTCCCTGTTATCGCTGGAACCGGGTGATTCTGGTGCCGGTCGGCCACGCCTTGCTGCAGTCCCAGCCTTTGACTCTGGAAGCGGTTGCTGCCTGTCCTCTGGTGACCTATGTGTTTGGTTTCACCGGCCGCTCGCGACTGGACGAGGCCTTTCAGGCCAGGGGCCTGACCCCCAAAGTGGTATTCACTGCCGCAGATGCCGATGTCATCAAGACTTATGTCCGCCTGGGCCTGGGAGTTGGCATAGTGGCCAGCATGGCCTATGACCCGATCAAGGATAACGATCTGGTGGCAATCGATGCGAGCCATCTGTTTGCCTACAGCATTACCAAAATCGGCTTTCAGCGTGGAGCGATATTGCGCGGTTATGCCTACGAGTTCATCAATATGTTTGCCCCACAGCTCTCACGTCAGATGATCGAGCAGGTGCAGAACATGGCCAGCCAGAATGAAATCGACAGGTTTTTCGCGGAGACAGAGATCCCGGTTTATGTCTGATTGTCACCCTGACTGTCACTGGCAATTCTGTTGCCCTTGTGCAGACCACATTCTTTCAGGGTGCTCTCTTCCCACCACCATCGCCCCTCACGCTCATGCTGATTGGGTCCGATCGCACGCGTACAGGGTTCGCAGCCAATACTGACAAACCCCTGATCATGCAAGGGGTTATAAGGGACATCGAACAGGCGGATATAGTTCCAGACATCGGCAGATGACTGATTGGCCAAGGGATTGAACTTGAACAGATGCTTGCCGGAACCGCTAAAAGTGGTATCCAGCTGGGCAATCGGCACTTCGGCCCGGGTCGGGCTCTGATCCCGTCGCTGCCCGGTTATCCAGGCACCCAGACCGGCAAGTTTTTTGCGCAGAGGCTGTATTTTGCGAATGCCGCAGCACTCGTCATGGCCGTCCTGGTAAAAACTGAACAAGCCCTTGTCGTTGACCAGTTGCTCAACGGCTGCTGCCTCTGGAACCAGGATTTCGATGGGGATGTCGTATTCCGTGCGAATGCGTTCAATGAAACGGTAGGTTTCCGGGTGCAGCCGTCCCGTGTCAAGGCTGAAGACCTTGATGTTCTTGTTCAATTTCCAGGCCATAACCACAAGGGCCACGTCCTCGGCACCGCTGAAGGAGATGGCGATGTTGTCAAAATCGGCAAAAATGGCCTGCAGAATGGCCTGAGGTGTTTGTTGTTCGAATTTTCGATTGAATTCATCAAGTGTGCTTGCAGTAATCATTGGAATCCCTGGCCTTGGCAGTGCGGCTTATTCTGTCGTATTTGGCGGAACGGGTAAAGCGGCAACCAGGCCACCAACCAAGCCAGCAACATTGTGGTCGGCATTCCACTTCTGGTACATTTAGCGCCCTCAAATCCAAAACGAAGGAGAATTACCTTGGAAGTAGCCTGTCTTGATCTGGAAGGAGTGCTGGTGCCTGAAATCTGGATCGGGTTTGCTGAACAAACCGGGATTGATGAATTGCGGGCCACCACGCGTGACATTCCTGATTATGATGTGTTGATGAAACAACGGCTGCGTCTGCTGGCTGAGCATCAGCTGGGTCTGGAGGATATCCAGAAGGTAATTGCCACCCTGCAACCCATCCCCGGTGCCAGGGATTTCATCGACTGGCTGCGTGAACGTTTCCAGGTGGTCATTCTATCCGATACCTTTTATGAATTTTCGCAACCATTGATGCGCCAGCTTGGCTTCCCCACGCTGTTTTGCCATCGCCTGGAAGCGGATGCAAACGGACGCATCATCGACTACCGCTTGCGCCAGAAGGATCCCAAAAGACAGTGTGTCAAAGCCTTCCATTCCCTCAATTTCCGGGTCATAGCTGCAGGGGATTCCTATAATGACACCAGCATGCTGGCCGAGGCGGATGCCGGCATCCTGTTCAAGGCGCCGGAAAATGTGATCAGCGAATTCCCGCAGTTTCCTGCCGTGCACGAATATGAAGACCTGAAACAGGAGTTCTGCAAGGCCAGTGTGCGTGAACTGGCACTTTAATTGTGCTCCAGAGGCAATGAATTGATAAGCAAGGATATCTTGTCCAGACTTTCCTGGTATTCCTGCTCACATTCGGAGTCTGCCACTATACCACCGCCACCCCAGCATCTGATTTGATTGTTCTCGCACAGCATGCTCCTGATGGCGATATTGCTATCCATTTGTCCCTCAAAGCCGATATAGGCCACGCTGCCACAGTAAATGCGACGTGGCTCTGTTTCCAGTTCAGCGATAATCTGCATGGCGCGTATCTTGGGGGCTCCGGTTATTGAGCCACCAGGGAAACAGTTGCGCAGCAATTGCAGCGGGTGATGTTGAGGGGGCAGCTCAGCACTTATCGTGCTGACCAGGTGATGCACATTATTGAAACTTTGCAGCTCGAACAGTTTTTCGGCCTGCACAGAGCCGATACGGCACAATGTGCCCAGGTCATTGCGCAGCAGGTCGACGATCATGAGATTCTCGGCCGTGTCCTTTTCACTGTGTACCAGTTCGTCGGCCAGACTGCGGTCCAGCCCGGGGTCCGGATCTCGACGACGGGTACCCTTGATAGGCTGGGTCAATACCCGTGAGTTGCGGACGCTCAAAAATCTCTCTGGTGAAAAACTGAGCACCGCTGCTGCAGGCAAGCCAATATAGGCTGAAAAGGGACTGCTGCACAGACGGCGCAGCTGCAGGTAGGCGCCAAACGCAGAACCAGCATACTCGGTGGAAAACGACTGGGCGAGATTGGCCTGGTAGCAATCACCGGCAATGATATAGTCCTTCAGGCGTAAAAAGGCATTTTGGTATTCGGCTTTGCTCATTGCTGGGGCAAAGGGGCGGCGCAGGGAAAAAGCCGGAGTTGCTTCGGTCAAACTTGTCGGAGCTGTCACCGAATTCAGCGCATGCAGCACTTTCTGTTCCAGTGCCTGACTGCAATTACTGCGCAGGATGAGCATGCTCTGCTTGAGGTGATGATCAATGACAAGGCACCAGGGGTAGATACCGATAAAGGCATCAGGCGCTTGTTGTGCCTGGGGTTGTGCTCTTTTTGGCTCAGTTGACGTCATGGCTGGCGACAAGGACAGATCATATCCGAAGTAACCTGCCGCACCGCCACAAAAGGGCAGTTCGGCAAACTCACTGGCAGGCTTTTCTGTGGGCGCAAAATGCTGCAGCAATGTCTGCACTGCCTGGAATATATCCTGATCAGCCATTAGGCAGGTGTCGGCTTTATCGCTCTGCCAGAGACGAATTTCACCGTTTGCCTGAGTCAGACTGGCGATCGGGTCGGCCATCAGCAAATCGTAACGGCTGTATTGATCCTGGTTCATGCCGCTGTCCAGGAATACCGGGTAATCCATGGTACTCAATGCCTTCATCAAGGCACTGCTGTCGGGGTGGTAGGGGCGCGGGATCAGTCTCATGGGGGATTTTTGGGGCTCAAGGCTGTTTTACGGGCTCAAGGCTATATCTGGCTCAAGGTTGCAGCTCCACATTGACTGCGATCAGCGCTTCATCGTTGCGCGTACTGTTCCGTGTACTGAGGCTTGTTACATTGTCAGGGCCAGCTGGCTCATCGGCGGGGTTGATTACCAGCCATTCGCCAGGTTCGATAGGGATGCGGGTGGTCAGGCGCCGGGTGGAACCGGTCTGGTTGTTTCGATCTTCCGTCAGCACATCCATGCTCAGAATAATCTGTTCATCGATGACTTCTGCACTGAGCAGGATCAGGCGACGACTTTGCATCTGCTCCTCTTGAATGGTCAGGCCCGGATTGAACACATTGACGCCAGTGCTGATCTGGTTCTGGATCTGATCCACCACGGCTTGTTCCCCTTCGAGCAGGCGAAGCCGTTGAATCTGTCCCTCTGTCGCTGTTTCAGTCCGCAGTTGATTGTTGCCGGTGGAATAGGCTGGCTGGTAATTGAAATCCACCGAAACCAGCAGAAAACGTCTGGGGATGTCGAGCTGGCTGATGATCTGTTCAATTTCGTTCAGGTTGGCAGCCGTGCTAGCCAGGATCAGTGCATTATCCATTTGCCCCAGGCTGGCGCCGTTCGCCAGCAGCGGCCTGATGGCATTGCTTATGCTCTCGGTATCGCGATGCTGTAATCGGATTATGCGGACAGTTCTGGGTTCGTTGCTGAGTTCGGGTTCGGTCTGGGTCTGGGCTTGGGCCTGAGACAGAATATGGAACGGAGAAACCGCAAAGGCCGGGAAAATAGTGCCAACAGTACCAATAACGCCATAGGCCAGCACGCAGAAAAGCAGCATGGATGAGATGATCTGAGGCATGAAATTTTCCTGTTAATCGCTGTCCAGCAGCAAGGACCCCTGACAGTAAAGAGTATACAGCAATGCCAACTCCGCGGGGCTTTTGAAGTATCTGGTCTGTAGTACCGGAGTTCTTTGGCAGAGCTGATGAATCAAACTTTCCAGAGCCAGAGGGCAGGGCAGTTCCCGACCGTCTGCAAACAGAATGATCTCAGCAGATGCAGTCTGGAATGCAAATCTGGAACCCGGATTTTTGTAGACCTGGCCTTGTTCCCGCACTGTGCTGGCAAACCCTTCAGAACTGAGCCAGCTATCGTTGCTCTCAGCCATGGAATACTGATCCAGATATCGCGGTTGCGTCATGGCTTTGCCAAACCAGCTGCGGATGAGAGTGGGATCAGCAAGCAAGTCCATCAGCGTCCTGCTAATCTGTGTGGTGACCTCATTGCTTATTTCTCCCTGAGTGCCTGGCCGCTGGGGGTTTGCATCCACGTAACGCTGGTCTTCACTCAAATGACTTGCACATTCATTGCTGACCCCGCTCACTATCTCTTCCAGGGAAGGAGTTCTGAAACCTACGGAGTAGGTCATCGACTTGCCTATGGCCGTGCCAAAATGTGCCAGATTGGGGGGCAGGTACAATATATCGCCGGGGTAGAGTGTCCAATCCTGTTGCGGCGAAAAATCGCGCAGCAGGCGAAGCCCCTGATTGGGTTGCAAGGGGCTGTTGCTATCCGCATAGCCACCCAGCTGCCATTGTTTGGCCCCCATGCCCTGAATCAGAAAAACATCATAGTAATCAAAGTGAGGCCCGACATTGCCACCCTCGGTGGCATAACTGACCATGATGTCTTCAATGCGCCAGCCGGGCAGGAAATCAAATGCCTGTAGCAGGCTTGCGACCTCATCTGACCAGTGATCAACAGCCTGAACCAGCAACGCGTAATTCTGTTCAGGCAGTGACACAAAATCCTTTTCGGTAAAGGGGCCATGTCGCTGTTGCCAGGTATTATCAGGTTTGTTAACTATGAGTCTTGACTCTATGAAATCTTCACACGCCAGCCCAGCCAGTTCTTCAGGGCTGATAAGATCCTGAAAAGAAGAGCCGGAGGCGCGGATCAACAGAGGTTTTTTTTGCCAATACTCCCGCAGGAAGAGCGCCTCATCAAAATCCTGTGGAAATAAAGTCATTTGATTTTTTGTGCCTGAGCCACAGCGTTACCAATATAGGTGTCTGGTCGCAATTGGCGGAGTTCATTTTTGGCCGCTTCCGGAATCTCCAGCGTGTCAATGAATTCGGCAAGTGTTTCCGCAGTAATGCGCTGGCCACGGGTCAATGCCTTGAGCTTTTCATAAGCCTGGTCAATGCGGTAGCGGCGCATTACCGTCTGGATGGGTTCGGCCAGCACCTCCCAGCTGTTATCCAGATCAGCAGCCAGGGCATCGGCGTTGAGCAGCAACTTGGCCAAGCCCTTGCTTGTAGCCTGATAGGCGATAAGGCTGTGCGCGAGGCCAACGCCGAGATTGCGCAACACAGTGGAATCGGTCAGGTCTCTTTGCCAGCGGGAAATGGGCAGTTTTTCAGCCAGGTGTTGCAGGATGGCATTGGCCATACCCAGATTGCCTTCGGAATTTTCAAAATCAATCGGATTGACCTTGTGCGGCATGGTCGATGAACCGACCTCGCCGGCAATGGTCTTTTGCCGGAAATACCCAAGTGAAATATACGCCCAGATGTCACGATCAAGGTCGATGAGAATGGTATTGAAGCGGGCCAGTGCCGAGAAGGTTTCAGCAATATAATCATGCGGCTCGATCTGCGTGGTATAGGGATTCCAGTCAAGCCCGAGACCCTGGACAAAAGCCTGCGCATTGGCCTCCCAGTCCACATCAGGATAGGCCACCAGGTGGGCATTATAATTACCTACGGCACCATTGATCTTGCCTAGGATCTGATTATTGGCAAATTGCGCCAGTTGTCGTCTCAGTCGGGCCACGACATTGGCCAGTTCCTTGCCCATGGTGGTAGGGGAGGCTGTCTGTCCATGTGTGCGCGCCAGCATGGCCGCATCAGCATATTGCAGGGCCAGGGCAGCAAGCTGATCGCAGACTTCCTGCATCTGCGGCAGCATGATCTGCTCGCGTCCATCCTTCAGCATCAAGGCGTAGGCCAGATTATTGATGTCCTCGGAAGTACAGGCGAAATGGATGAATTCCAGATGTTGCTGCAATTCGCCTTGATCGCCAAGCGCCTCTCTGATGAAATATTCAACAGCCTTGACATCGTGGTTGGTGGTGGCTTCTATGGTTTTGATGCGTTCGGCATCGGCAAGACTGAAATTCTGCACAAGGCCATCCAGCATGGCATTTGCTGTTTTGCTCAAGGCAGGCGCTTCCTTCACTTCCGGATGAGCTGCCAGTTGTTGCAACCAGCGAATCTCAACCAGCACCCGGTACCTGATCAGGGCATACTCGCTGAAATAGGCTGCCAGTGTGCCGGTTTTGTTGCGGTAACGGCCATCGATCGGAGAGATGGCTGTCAGCCTGTTGAACGCCAGGGTATCGTGTCCGGATACATCGGTTTGACGGCTTGTCATGGTTGATCCTGTCTGTTTTTAATGAAGAGTAATCAGGTTTTAGTGAAGAGTAATCAGGGTTCGGCGGATAACCGCAATATGGTTGAGAATCCGTTTGCGGGAGAACAGCAGTTGCCAGCGCCGACCACCCAGTTGTTGCCAGAGCATGGCCGAACGGATACCGGCAAACAGCAGGCTGCGTATCTTGTCGGCAATGGCCTGGTTGCGCAGGTATTCTGGATTACCTGCGACATGAATGCGATAACTGAGTGTTGAAATCGTTTCCTGGTAAAGCTGCGAAAAAGCGGTGTAGTCTGCTGCCGTGAACTCATCAACTGAATCGGGGTCAGTTTCAATGCGTGCCTGCCGCACCTGTTGTAACTGGACCAGACCCTCTCTGATGGCCTGTTGCACCCTGGTCTGGCTGGCAAGGGATTTTTGCAGCACCAGCAGGCCGGACAGGTAGCGGATGACATGATTGTGCTGCCCCGGGCCCCTGTCCCCATAGATTTTCTGCAGAGCATCCAGCCCCATGTTGAACCCTGCCGGACGTGGATAGATATCAGACGTGGATTCTGCATCCAGAATCAATAGCGGTCGCAGGCAACAGGCCATGCTGGCCTCATCGGCATTACCGAGACTGGCCAGTTCGTGGACAAGAGTGGCACTTTGGGCCGCTGCGGCAAGGGCCAGAGTCTGGTATTGCTGCGTGTTCAATTCAACGGATGGAGCGTTCAATGACAGCACCTCCCAGGCATCGATCCTGATCATAAAAAACGACAGTTTGTCCCGGGGTCACAGCACGCTGGGCTTGCTCAAAACAGACCCTGATTCTTGTTACCGTGTCGTCAGCCTCGTTTCCTTCCAGCAAGGGTTCAACGACACAGGTCTGATCGTTTTGTCGGTAACGAATTTTGGCATGACATGACAGGGGCAGGGAAGGTGGTGGTGAATTGATCCAGCTCAGTTGACCTGCCTCCAGACTACGGGAGAACAGGGCAGGGTTGTCGTTACCCTGGGCGACGATCAGCACATTGCGCTGCAGGTCTTTGTCGACCACATACCAGGGTGCCTCGGCATGCTTGCTGGAACCACCTATACCCAGACCCTGGCGTTGACCAATAGTATGGTACATCAACCCGCTGTGCATACCGATGTGCTCACCGTCTGTGGTTTCTATGTGTCCAGGTTGTGCCGGCAGATAACGCTGCAGGAAATCCTTGAATCGACGCTCACCAATGAAGCAGATGCCAGTGCTGTCCTTTTTATCATGGGTGGCAAGCTGGTGCTTCGAGGCCATTTCCCGGACTTGTGATTTTTCCAGCTCACCCACTGGAAATAAACTGCGGGCCAGGCATTGTGCATTGACGGCTGAAAGGAAATAACTCTGATCCTTGTTGTTATCCAGTCCCTTGAGCAATTGAGTTTGCCCGTTGACCAGGGCTTTGCGCACATAGTGCCCGGTAGCGATGAAATCAGCACCCAGCACGGTGGCATAGTCCAGAAAGGCTTTGAATTTGATCTCGCGGTTACAGAGGATATCCGGGTTGGGGGTGCGTCCAGCCTTGTATTCGGCAATGAAATGTTCAAATACATTGTCCCAGTACTCGGCGGCAAAATTGGCTGTATGCAGGGTAATTCCCAGTTTTTTACACACAGCTTCGGCATCGGCGAGGTCGGCTTTGGCGGTACAGTACTCCGTGCCGTCATCTTCTTCCCAGTTTTTCATGAAGAGCCCCTCCACCTGGTAGCCCTGTTCCAGCAGCAACAGGGCCGCCACTGAGGAATCGACGCCGCCGGACATGCCGACAATGACTTTGCAGGAGTGTGTAGTCGTCATGATCAGTCTTTGCGGAAATGCAGGATATTGAGCGGATAATGGCGGCCTGCCAGGTAATCTTCTATCACGGTCATGACAATGGGATTGCGCAAGCGCTGCGATTCTGCCTGCAGGCTTGGCAGATCCATCCAGACCGCACGGACTATACCCTGATCCAGCTCGCGCTCCTTGTGCTCTTTTATCAGTCTGGCGATAAAACAGGTTCTGAGATAGCACTCGCCGTTTTGTTCGGCAATAAACTGATAAATGCCAAGCAGGCTTTCCAACTCAACTTCCCAGGCGGTCTCTTCCAATGTCTCTCGCCGGGCTGCCTGCATCAGGGATTCTCCAGGTTCCAGATGACCGGCTGGCTGATTGAGCACCAACTGTCCCTGGATCAGTTCCTCAACCATAAGGAACTGCTGGTCCCGTTCAATGACGACAGCGACCGTGTTATGAGGATGCCATTGCATAATGAATCTTAGAAATAAAGAGCAAGCGATAGTACCGTATTTTCAGTCGAACATACAGGCGATTGATCAGTGGCTACACTTCCTGGCACATAACAGGGATAATAAGAAGCAAAGCAATCAGGTAGTTAAAAGGATTGAAACGAATGAGCAAACTGACCCATCTCGATGCCAGTGGACATGCGCACATGGTCAATGTCGGCGGCAAGGCCATGACTCATCGCATTGCCAGGGCGCAGGCCCTGGTTGCCATGCAGCCCGCAACACTGGCCCTGGTTGCAGAAGGCAGGCATGCCAAAGGGGATGTGCTCGCGGTGGCCAGAATTGCAGGGATTCAGGCCGCCAAAAAATGTGCTGAACTGATTCCCCTCTGTCACCCCCTGTTGTTGACCTCTATCGAGGTTGAAATCACCCTGGAGCAGGAACACAATCAATTGCGTATCGAAACCATTTGCCAGCTTGATGGTCAGACTGGCGTGGAGATGGAGGCCCTGACTGCGGCATCGGTGGCCGCCTTGACCATTTATGATATGTGTAAGGCGGTCGACAAGGGCATGGTCATTCATTCGATTTGTCTGTTGGAAAAACAGGGTGGAAAATCCGGTGAATATCGTCGTAATCGGGAGGCAGACAATGAGCAGGCTTAAAATCTGTTATTTTGCCAGTATCCGTGAACAGCTTGGGCTTGCTGCCGAAATGCTGGATTTGCCGCATGATGTCAACGATGTGGCAGCACTGGTTGATTTCCTGGCCAATCGAAACGATGGCGCTCCCTGGGCCTTGCTGCAGGATTCAGGCAGTGTTCTGGTCGCTGTTGATCAGGCAGTGGCTGATCGCACTGCAAGCCTGAAAGGTGTGCAAGAGGTTGCGTTCTTTCCACCCATGACAGGCGGTTAAGTCATGATTTCTGTACAGGCGCAGGATTTTGATGTGGCTGCCGAGTATGCCGCTTTGCGCTCAGAAGCCGGGAGCCCTGGCGCCATTGTGACTTTTACCGGGCTGGTACGTGAGATTTATGCACCTGAAAAATCGGAACCGACCCGGGAATCCGCTCAGGAAAAAGTCACTGCCTTGTTCCTGGAGCATTATCCGGGCATGACCGAAGCGGCGCTCGAGGCCATTTTGCTGGAAGCTGGCAGGCGCTGGCTGATACAGGCCGGAAGAATCATTCATCGCATTGGTGAATTGCTTCCGACGGAGCAGATTGTTTTTGTGGGCATAGCCAGTGCGCACCGGGGTGATGCCTTCGCTGCGGCCGAATACATCATGGATTACCTGAAAACCCAGGCTCCGTTCTGGAAAAAACAATACTCGTCAAGCGATTCGGTCTGGATCGAAAGCCGAGACAGCGATCACGATGCTGCGGCCCGCTGGCAGAATGCCAACAAGAGTCCAAAAGTTAAAGCTTAAGAAGCTGAGATTCACCGGGTTGCAGCTCACCCAGTTGCCAGGAGCCTATGGCGAAGCGAACCAGTCGTAGCGTGGGCAAACCAACAGCTGCCGTCATACGCCTGACCTGACGGTTGCGACCTTCGCTGAGAATAATTTCCAGCCAGCTTGTGGGGATTTGCTTTCTTGCCCGAATCGGGGGGTGCCGGGGCCATAATGAGGGCTCATCGATTTGTCTGGCCCCGGCTGGCCGGGTAAGCCCGTCCTTCAAGCGCACGCCATGACGAAGTGTATGCAGCGCTTCGGCCGTAACCTTGCCTTCCACCTGAACCAGGTAGGTCTTGGGCATCTTGAAGTGTGGATTACTGATCCGGGCCTGCAATGCCCCGTCATCGGTCAACAGCAGCAAGCCTTCAGAATCACGGTCCAGACGGCCTGCCGGATAGACACCCGGAAGCTTTATGTAATCGGACAGGGTAGCCCGCTCACTCTTGTCAGTGAACTGGGAAAGTACACCAAAGGGTTTGTTGAACAACAATAAGCTGGACATCCGTGCTTTCCGAATTGGCTCCTCTGGCAAGAAATCGGTCCAGTTTAACAACGTAAACTGCTATAATCCCGCCTTTGTTTATTTTCAAACCAAACCAGTGGAGTTAACAATGGGATATCAACATGTTTCGGTTCCGACAGATGGTGACAAAATTACTATCAATGCCGATGCATCACTCAATGTACCTGACAAGCCAATAATTCCTTTTATTGAAGGCGATGGCATTGGCGTAGACATTACGCCGGTAATGATCAAGGTTGTCGATGCTGCTGTCGAAAAATGCTATGGCGGCAAACGCGCCATCAAGTGGATGGAGATCTATGCAGGTGAAAAAGCGGCCGAGGTGTACTCTGGTGACTGGTTCCCGGCAGAAACACTGGCCGCGCTGAAAGAATATGTAGTAGGTATCAAAGGGCCTTTGACCACTCCGGTAGGGGGTGGTTTCCGTTCACTGAACGTTGCCCTGCGTCAGGAACTGGATCTGTACACCTGTCTGCGGCCGGTCAAATGGTTTGAGGGTGTCCCCTCACCAGTGCGTGAGCCAGGCAAGACCGATATGGTGATTTTTCGTGAAAATTCGGAAGATATCTATGCGGGCATTGAATGGAAGGCAGACTCTCCAGAGGCCAAAAAAGTCATTGACTTCCTGCACAAGGAAATGGGTGTCACCAAAATTCGCTTTCCGGAAAACTGCGGTATCGGCATCAAACCGGTTTCAAAAGAAGGAACCCAGCGGCTGGTACGGGCAGCCATCAATTACACCATCGATCAGGATTTGCCTTCACTGACCATTGTCCACAAAGGCAATATCATGAAATTCACTGAGGGAGCCTTCAAAGACTGGGGTTATGAGCTAGCGGCTGAGGAATTTGGCGCCCAGCTTCTTGATGGTGGTCCCTGGATGGCTCTGAAAAACCCCAAAACCGGCAAAGAGATCATCATCAAGGATGTAATCGCAGATGCCATGTTGCAGCAGGTGTTGTTGCGTCCGGATGAGTACTCGGTTATTGCCACCCTTAACCTGAACGGCGACTACCTTTCCGATGCCCTGGCGGCGCAGGTGGGTGGTATCGGGATTGCCCCCGGGGCCAATATCGGCTCTGCGGTTGCCCTGTTTGAAGCGACCCATGGCACAGCCCCCAAATATGCCGGTCAGGACAAGGTCAACCCAGGCTCCTTGATTCTTTCCGCGGAAATGATGTTGCGTCATCTGGGCTGGAATGAGGCTGCCGATCTGATTATCAATGGCATGAATGGCGCTATTTCCGCCAAAACGGTGACCTATGATTTCGAGCGCCTGATGCAGGGAGCTCAATTGAAGAAGTGCTCCGAATTTGGCGATGAAATGATCAAGCACATGTAGTTACAGGCATACGGAGATCTTGCCGGACATCCATTCTGTGGTCATGTCCGGTAAGAACTGCCTCTGAATTGCTCAGAACTATTCAGTTATGATTGCTGCCGTTTACTGATTCTTCCTGGGCAACCGGCTTGATATTGGTGGCATGCAGGCCCTTGGGGCCTTCGATGGTGTCAAAGGTTACGGTCTGTCCGGCCTTGAGCGTTTTATAACCTTCCATACCGATTGCGGAGTAGTGGGCGAAAAGATCATCACCACCGCCGTCTGGAAGGATGAAACCAAACCCTTTTGCATTATTGAACCATTTCACTTGCCCTGTATTCATGGCAGTACTCCCGTATAACGCTTTTATTTTAATTTTCGTACACTCAGATGCAATGATTTACTAACTGCTTGACTCCCAATTGTCAACTTGATTTCTTTTCTTATTTTCATCAATTTGCAACATTCTGCAACAATCGTATTGAAAAAATCAATCTTTACGCCGAATGAAATCTGAATTTGGCAAAATTCTGTTCGTCAGATTCAATTTCAGGCGTATTATCATTAGTGTCTGGACGGGCATGGAGATTGCCAGGATCAACATGACAGCACATGACACAGGCATGAAGAGAAAGTATGATCAGAAGTGATTTTTACCAGAAAAAGCCTTATCAGGTTTGTACGAAGACAGAACCTCGACAGGTCATTTCAATGGGGCCTGAAAGTGAAGGGCAGCAAGGTGACGGCACGGGTCTGGCAACCGCAGAGAACCAGCCCAGGCTGGCACCACCACCACGCTACAAGGTTGTCCTGCTTAACGATGACTATACTCCGATGGAATTTGTGGTCGAAGTTCTGTGTCTCTTTTTTGGGATGGATGTTGAGAAAGCCACGCGGGTGATGTTGAAGGTGCATACAGAGGGCAAGGCAGTCTGTGGTGTCTTTACGCGCGATGTCGCGGAAACCAAAGCCCAGCAGGTCAATGCCTGGGCGCGCAAATGCGACCATCCGCTGTTGTGCGACATAGAAGTAGAGCAGTAAGTTTGACGAGCAACCCTTGAGGACCCGATCGGTTCGGGTAAGGTAGAATATCCATGCTAAGCAAAGATCTTGATGCAACTCTGAAAATTGGCTTTGCCGCAGCTCGCGGCAAACGTCATGAGTTCATGACGGTGGAACATCTCTTGCTGGCATTGCTCGACAATGAGATAGCGGCCGAGGTTTTGCGCGCCTGTGGAGCCAATCTGGCCAGGTTACGTGCAGAGCTTCAGGAGTTCATCGAAGCAACAACGCCATTGATTCCGACAGAAGAACAGGAGCGGGAAACGCAACCCACACTTGGTTTTCAGAGAGTCATACAGCGCGCAGTCTTCCATGTGCAGTCTTCAGGCAAGCGTGAGGTAAGCGGCGCCAATATCCTGGTGGCTATTTTCAGTGAACAGGATTCGCAGGCAGTTTACCTGCTGCAGCAACAAAGTATCGCCAGAGTCGACATCGTCAATTACATCAGCCACGGTATTTCCAAAGTGCCTGGTGATGAACCCTCCCGGGGTGGCGAAATGCCCAATACAGGGGAGGACGGCCAGGGGGGGCAGTCAGCGAGTGCTCTTGAAAGTTACGCCAGCAATCTAAACCAGCTGGCTATCGAGGGCAGGATCGATCCGCTGATAGGCCGGGAAAAAGAGGTTTTACGTCTGATCCAGGTTTTATCCCGTCGCCGCAAGAACAACCCCTTGCTGGTAGGCGAGTCAGGCGTGGGCAAAACAGCCGTCGTGGAGGGGCTGGCCCGTTTGATCGTCGAGAACGATGTACCGGATGTGCTTACGGGCGCAGTCATTTACTCTCTTGACCTGGGATCCTTGCTGGCAGGAACAAAATACCGGGGTGATTTTGAAAAACGCTTCAAGACATTGCTGGCCGAGTTGAAAAAATATCCCAAGGCAATCCTGTTCATCGACGAAATTCATACCATCATTGGGGCTGGGGCTGCTTCGGGCGGGGTCATGGACGCTTCCAATCTGTTGAAACCCTTGCTGACCGGCGGTAGTTTGCGGTGCGTCGGGTCTACCACCTACCAGGAATACCGGGGTATTTTCGAAAAGGATCGTGCCTTGTCCCGGCGTTTTCAGAAAATCGATGTCGATGAACCGGATGTCGAAACCACCTATAGGATACTCAAGGGATTGAAATCCCGCTTTGAAGAGCACCATGAGTTACGCTACAGCGATAATTCCCTGCGCGCCGCTTCTGAACTGGCTGGCCGTTATATCAATGACCGCTTCATGCCCGACAAGGCCATTGATGTCATCGATGAGGCCGGAGCCTTTCAACGGCTGCAGCCCGCCAGCAAACGCAAGAAATTGATACAAGCTGCCGATATGGAAAAAATCGTGGCTTCCATCGCCAGAATACCACCCAAGCATGTCTCGACCTCCGACGTGGAGGCCTTGAAAACCCTGGAAAGCAATCTGAAGATGGTGGTCTTTGGGCAGGACAAAGCCATTGAAACCCTGGCTGCCGCCATAAAATTGTCCAGGGCAGGGCTTGGCAACCCGGAAAAACCGATTGGCTCCTATCTGTTTTCAGGTCCGACCGGTGTCGGCAAGACCGAAGTCAGCCGTCAGCTGGCCCGTATCATGGGTATTGAACTGCTGCGTTTTGATATGTCGGAATACATGGAGCGCCATGCCGTGTCACGGCTCATTGGTGCTCCCCCCGGCTATATCGGTTTTGATCAGGGCGGGCTGATGACAGAGGCCATTGCCAAGAATCCGCATTGTGTACTGTTGCTGGATGAAATCGAGAAAGCCCATCCTGATATTTTCAATATCCTCCTGCAGGTCATGGATCATGGCACCCTGACCGACAATAACGGTCGCAAGGCCGACTTCCGCAATGTCATCATCATCATGACCACCAATGCGGGGGCACAGGAGATGTCCAGAGCCTCGATCGGTTTTACGCACCAGGATCACAGCAGCGATGGGATGGAGGCGATCAAGCGCTCCTTTACTCCGGAATTCCGCAATCGGCTGGATGCCGTAGTTCAGTTTGGGGCACTCAGCAAGGATATCGTCAAGACGGTAGTTGACAAATTTCTGGTCGAACTGCAGGTGCAGCTGGACAGCAAGAAGGTTACTCTGCATGTGGATGACACTGCACGCGAATGGTTTACCGAGCATGGCTACAGTGCAAGCATGGGGGCTCGTCCCATGGCCCGCCTGATTCAGGACAAGCTCAAGAAAGCTCTGGCTGAAGAAATACTGTTTGGCAGCCTGGTCGATGGGGGCGAGGTTCAGGTATCGATCAGCAATGATGAGGTGCAGTTACAGATCAAGGGCAAGGATCAGGCGGCAAAGCGGGTTGAGGACAGTACAGCCGGTTAGCTGCGTAGGCTTCAGCGGGCCCGGTAGGTAATGCGTCCCTTGGTCAGGTCATAGGGGGTCAGTTCAACTTTTACCTGGTCCCCGGTCAGTATGCGGATATAGTTTTTGCGCATCTTGCCGGAAATGTGGGCTGTGACAATATGCCCATTTTCCAGTTTTACCCGGAACATGGTATTGGGCAGGGTATCGACTACCTCGCCATCCATTTCAATCTGGTCTTCTTTTGCCATTAAGGATAAACCCTGTGCTGAATCCCGCTGTGCGGGAAAAAATCAGTGCGCATTTTGCCTCATTTCCGCCTCATTAGCAAAGTATTCGGTTTGTGGTCTGGAAATACCCAGTTCCTCGCCGGTACAGGGCAGCCTGCTGACAGCTGTAGTTCCTGCAAAAACTCTCTGCGCGGCATCTCGCTGGCGCCAAGAGAGCGCAGATGTGCCGTAGGCAGTTGGCAGTCGACAAGTCGAAAAGCCCATGACTCCAGCTGCCTGCACAAACAGACAAACGCTATCTTTGAGGTGTTCGCCGCCAGACTGAACATGGATTCCCCGAAAAATATATTGTTCAGGGCGATACCGTACAGGCCGCCGACCAAGCTTTGTTCATGCCAGATTTCAACCGAATGGGCATGACCCAGGTTGTGCATGCGCGTATACGCCTGTTGCATTTCATCGGTGATCCAGGTGCCGGAAACAGCCATTCGACTGCTGGCACAGTGCTGCATGACCTCCGTAAAGGCCTTATCCATGGTGATGGTATAAGGACAGCTACGGATAAACCTGCCGAGACTGCGAGCAATATGGACATCCTGGGGGCGCAAGACCATGCGGGGGTCTGGCGACCACCAGAGAATTGGTTGACCCGCCTCATACCACGGAAAGATTCCCGCAGCATAGGCTTGCAGCAATCGCTGCGGGCTCAGGTCTCCGCCCACTGCCAATAAACCATTGGGCTCTTTCAATGCCGTTGTTGGGGCAGGGAAACGAACATCATCCATGCGCAACCAGGGTATGTCCAGCATGCCAGATCCTGTTACTGATCGAGAAATTTCTCGGCATCCAGGGCTGCCATACAGCCGAATCCGGCTGAGGTGATGGCCTGTCGATAAACATGGTCGGCAATATCACCTGCGGCAAAAACACCCTGCACACTGGTTTGTGTGGCGTTGCCGTCGGTACCACTTTGAATAGTGATATATCCGTCCTTCATGGCCAGCTGACCGGCAAAAATATCCGAGTTTGGTTTGTGACCTATGGCGATGAATACCCCATCAACCTTGATTTCGGCCTTCTGATCATCCGCGGTGCTGGCGATGCGGATACCGGTAACCCCCATGTCATCGCCAAGCACCTCGTCAAGGGTATGATTCCATTTGAGGGTAATCAGCCCGGCATCGGCTTTGGCAAACAGTTTATCCTGCAATATCTTTTCGGCTCGCAGGGTATCGCGACGGTGGACCAGGGTGACATGCGAGGCGATATTGGACAGGTAAAGGGCTTCTTCAACAGCAGTATTGCCGCCACCAATCACGGCGACCGGCTTGTTGCGATAGAAAAAGCCGTCACAGGTGGCGCAGGCGCTGACTCCCTTGCCCATGAAGGCTGTTTCTGATTCCAGGCCAAGGTACTGGGCGGAGGCTCCGGTTGCTATGATCAGGGCATCGCAGCTGTAATGCGCAGAATCCCCCTGAAGCTGGAAAGGGCGCTGCTGCAGATCGACCTTGTTGATATGATCAAATACCACCTGGGTATTGAACCGTTCGGCATGTTCACGCATGCGTGCCATCAAGGCTGGACCTTGCAGACCCTCGACATCACCTGGCCAGTTGTCCACATCGGTTGTGGTGGTCAGTTGCCCACCTTCCTCCATCCCGGTGATGACCACAGGGGATAGATTGGCTCTGGCCGCATAGACTGCCGCAGAATAACCAGCAGGGCCGGAACCAAGAATAATGAGTTTATGGTGTTGCACATCGCTCATGAGAAAATACTTCCTTTTGTAGGTAAGATTGCCAATTCAACCAGATATTGTGACACTGGGCAGGGATTTAAAGAGCGATGGTAGCATGTGATTACAAATACGTATTTCAGTTCATGGAAAAATTGATTATCATAGCCAAAATTGCTAAGAAAGAGAAATAAGTCATAATCCCAGGTATCTGAAAAACTTGAAAAATACATCGAACAAATCAACAGCTACGGAACAGCAGCTGACATCGGTATCGCAAAGGTTGCTCAGCGAGGGTACGCTGATCATCTCCTTTCTGCTGGGTCTTTTCCTGTTGATTGCCCTGTCGACCTACTCAGCGACAGATCCCGGTTTTACCACAACAGGTGATGGCAGCCCAATCGATAATGCCGTTGGCCATATCGGAGCCTGGCTGGCAGATGTACTGCTGCACCTTTTCGGTTATTTTGCCTATTTATTCCCGGCGGCACTGGGCCTGAAAATCATTTCCCTGTTTCGCGCCGATAACGGGGGAGAGGAGTTTTCATGGCGAATAGTGGCACTTCGGGCCCTGGGTGTCATTTTGCTGGCCGTTGGTGCCTGTGCGCTGGCAACTCTGCATTTTGCCATGGATTCGGGGGTTTCCTGGCTTGCTGGCGGTGTGACCGGGCAGCTGGTGGTGGAGTTGACCGTACCGGTACTCGCAGTCCTGGGCAGCACCTTGCTGTTCATGGCGATTTTCCTGTTTGGTTTGACCATCAGTTTCGATATCTCCTGGTTGCAAGTTATTGACCGTATTGGTTTCCTGACTTTGTCGACACTGGCCTGGTTTAGCCAGGGATTGAGGCGTTGGAATGAGGAGCGCAAGCAGGAAAAAATTGCCCGCAACCTGGTTGAATCCCGCAAGAAAACACTGGAAGTCCATATAGCAAAGGAAAAGAAACGAAGCCCTCCACGTATCGAGCCGACCATCAAACCGGTGTTGAAAAGCGCACGGGTTGAGAAAGAAAGGCAGGGCAAGCTGTTCAGTGTCAGCAGCCCGGGAGAATTGCCCGCGATAGGATTGCTGGATGAGCCGCAAGTGCAAGGCAACAAGGGGTTTTCCACGGAAAACCTGGAAGCAATGTCCAAATTGCTGGAATTGAAGTTGAGAGATTTCGGCATTGAAATCGAGGTGACTGCTGTCAATCCGGGGCCTGTCATTACCCGCTTTGAAGTGCAACCGGCACCTGGAGTCAAGGCCAGCCGCATTACCAATCTGGGCAAGGATCTGGCTCGCTCCCTGGCGATAGTCAGCGTGCGAGTGGTCGAGGTCATTCCAGGCAAGACCGTCATTGGTATTGAAATACCGAACCAGCATCGTGAAATTATTTTATTGGGGCAGGTATTGGCTTCGCCCGAATTTGACAAATCAGGTTCACCCCTGAGCATGGCTCTTGGGCATGATATTGTCGGCAATCCGGTTATTGTGGACTTGGCCAAAATGCCTCATTTGCTGGTTGCCGGGACAACCGGCTCCGGCAAATCGGTGGGTGTGAATGCCATGATTCTGAGCCTGCTGTTCAAGTCTTCTCCGGAACACGTCAGAATGATCATGATCGACCCCAAGATGTTGGAGTTATCGGTCTATGATGGCATCCCACATCTGCTGACCCCGGTAATTACCGACATGAAGGATGCAGCCAATGGCTTGCGCTGGTGCGTCGCTGAGATGGAACGCCGTTACCGCCTGATGTCTGCGCTGGGGGTGCGCAACCTTGCGGGCTACAACAAGAAAGTCAAGGATGCTCAAAAAAGCGGTAATCCGATAGCCGATCCCATCTGGCGTCCTGATCCCATGCAGCTGCAGGAAGAGCAGGAATGCCCCTTCCTCGAACCCTTGCCCTCGATTGTTGTCATCGTGGATGAATTGGCAGACATGATGATGGTTGTGGGCAAGAAAGTGGAGGAGCTGATTGCCCGGATTGCCCAAAAGGCCAGAGCAGCAGGCATTCACCTGATCCTGGCCACTCAACGCCCGTCCGTGGACGTGCTGACCGGATTGATAAAAGCCAATATCCCGACCCGGCTCTCCTTCATGGTGCAATCAAAAATCGATTCCCGCACCATTCTCGGTGAAGGTGGGGCCGAACAATTATTGGGTAATGGCGATATGCTATTCCTGCCACCGGGTGGTGGTCTGGCTACCCGCGTTCACGGTGCCTTTGTCAGTGATGAGGAAGTGCATCGGGTAGTGGCCGACTGGAAAGCACGGGGCGAGCCGGTCTATATCGAAGAAATAACCCAGGGTGTGGAAGAACGTGAACTGGGCATGGGCGGCAGTGGTGAGGGTGAAGAAGGGGAAGAGGAGGACAGCCTGTATGATGAAGCGGTCGCCTTCGTGACCGAGTCGCGCAAAGCCTCTATTTCTGCCGTTCAACGTAAACTGAGAATCGGGTATAACCGGGCTGCACGCATGATAGAGTCCATGGAAGCTGCCGGTGTGGTTTCTCCGATGGGCAGCAATGGCAGCCGAGAAGTGATTGCACCACCACCGCCAAGGCATTGAATCTATCGAGCAAGATGGGCAAAAGAGAGCATCAAATAATCAGCACTATTCAGGAAAAGCAGCCAGGAAACCCAGTGACTTATATCTCAGTATTCAAGAAGTTCATCAACCTGTTTCGATACAGCCTTGTTGTCAGTGTATTGATGGCTCAAGCGATGACCCTGGTACTTGCACAGCAACCTCAACAACAGTTGCAGCAAGAATCGCAACAAGCACAAGAGGAGGCGCACAATCTGGAAGTCTTGCTGGCGGAAATTAATTCCTTCAAGGCCAACGTTACACAAATGATCGTGGAATCCGATGGTGGCGTGCTGGAGGAAAGTAAAATCCTGTTCATGCTGGAACGGCCCGATGGTTTTTATTGGGAGACACTAGAGCCATTTCCTGAACTGCTGGTGACCAACGGGATCAAGCTCTGGAACTATCAACCCGATTTGCTTCAGGTCAGCATAGAAAACTGGGATCCAGAACAGGCAGAGCTGGCGGCGCAGTTGTTCAATGGTCAATTTGCTGAAATCCGAGAGGATTATCAGATCACCGCTCAATCAGCGGCAGATGGTGAGGACAGGGAATTTTTCCTGAAGCCACTGGATAGCGGCAGCGTCTATGAACGGGTTAGCCTGTATTTCAAGCAGGGAGTTATTGACTCCATCCATATTGATCATGGCAATGGCCAGAAAACACTCTGGCAGTTTTATGACAAACAACTCAACCTGGACATAGCGGATGAGGTCTTTCAATTCACACCGCCGGCTGATATCGAGGTTATCGACAACAGCTTCTGAACCAAAGGCAGTGATCTCTCCCCATGGAACAAACCACATTCACAGAAATTGACAGTATTGCAGGCAAGACTGCCGGAAGCCCACTGACAGCAGGGCAGCCACTGGCGGCCAGAATGCGCCCGCGCAGGCTTGAAGACTACGTGGGCCAGTCACATATTCTTGGGCCAGGCAAACCCTTGCGCGAAGCCTTGAAGCAGGCGCAACTGCATTCAATGATCTTCTGGGGGCCCCCTGGCGTTGGCAAGACCACACTGGCATTGATGCTGGCCGAGAACAGTGGCGCACATTTCGAGAGTCTGTCAGCCGTGTTGAGTGGCGTAAAGGATATCCGGGCTGCCGTTGACAAGGCCCGTCTGATGCGGCAACAAGACGGCAGGGCCACGATACTTTTCGTTGATGAGGTGCACCGCTTCAACAAAAGTCAACAGGACGCTTTTTTGCCACATATCGAAAACGGGACACTGGTATTTATTGGCGCCAGCACCGAGAATCCATCCTTCGAAATCAATAATGCCCTGTTGTCGCGCACGCGTGTCTATGTACTCAAGCCCTTGACAGAGGCGGAGCTGTTGCAGCTCATACAGCGTGCCTTGATGGATGAGGCAACGGGTCTGGGCGGACGCAAATTGATGCTGTCTGAGGAAAATGCGGCGCTGTTGGCTCGGGCTGCTGACGGCGATGGCCGTCGAGTGCTGAACCTGCTGGAGCTGGCTGCTGATCTGGCTGTCGAGCAAGAGGATGAGGGGGTCCGTTTGATTGATGACACTGTACTGGAGCAGGTTTTGCAGGGCTCTGGACGACGCTTTGACAAGGGAGGTGATTCCTTTTATGAACAGATATCCGCCTTGCACAAGGCAGTCCGGGGCTCCTCGCCGGATGCCGCATTGTACTGGACTCTGCGCATGCTCGATGGTGGCTGTGACCCGCTGTACATAGCCCGACGTCTGGTGCGCATGGCCAGCGAGGACATCGGCAATGCGGACCCGCGCTGTTTGCAAATAGCCTTGTCGGCATGGGATGCCATTGAGCGACTGGGCAGCCCCGAAGGGGAGCTCAGTCTGGCACAAGCGGTGATTTACCTGGCCTGCGCCCCCAAAAGCAATGCGGTCTATCTGGCTTTTCAACAGGCAGCAACTGATGTGAACAACAACGGTTCACTGGAAGTGCCACTGCACCTGCGCAATGCTGCAACCCAAATGATGAAAAACATGCAATACGGCGAGGAATACCGTTATGCGCATGACGAAGCCGGAGGATATGCCGCTGGCGAAAATTATTTCCCGGAAGCGCTGGCCGATGCCCGATATTACTTTCCGGTGAATCAGGGGCTGGAGCAAAAAATACGGGAAAAACTGGACTATCTGCGCACCCTTGACCAGAAAAGTGCGAAAAAGCGGTATACTTCGCGCCTTCAGGAATGACATCAGGAACACGCACCATGACCTATTATCTTGCGGTCGCTGCCGGCGGGGCAATGGGTGCCGTATCGCGTTATTGGCTGGTCATGAGCATAAACAGCGTGACTGCTCTGCGCTTCCCCTGGGGCACAATGACAGTGAATCTGCTGGGAGCCTTGTTGATTGGTGTGGTTTATGTCCTGTTGATGGAGCGCAGTAATCCCAGTGAGACCTTGAGAGCGCTATTGATTGCCGGATTTCTGGGGGCGTTTACCACCTTTTCTGCCTTCTCTCTTGATGCGCTGCAATTATTGCTCGCCGGCAGGTTGTTGTCGGCATTGGCTTATGTACTGAGCAGTGTCGTTCTCTGCATCCTGTTGACCTGGGTGGGAATCGGTTTGGCCAGAGCTTTATTTTGAACCAACAATTTAATTGATGATAAAAGCAGGATGTATTACCCATGCTGGATTTGAAATGGTTGCGAAACGATCCGGAACAACTGCAGGCATTGTTGCGGAAAAAGAACTTCCCTCTTGACCTGGAAGCCATACAGGAGCTTGATTCCCAGCGCAGGGCCTTGCAACAGGAAACCGAAAAACTTCAGAATGAACGCAATGTCCGCTCAAAGTTGATCGGCAAGGCCAAGGCCAATGGCCAGGATGTTGAATCTCTGTTGGCAGAAGTGGGCGAACTGGGGAACAAACTTGAAAGCAACAAGAAGGCATTGACCGAAGCCCAGACTGTATTTGATGAATTGTGGTCAGGTATCCCCAATGTGCCCCAGGACAGTGTTCCTGAAGGCCAGGATGAACAGGGCAATCATTTGCTGCATGCCTGGGGGAAACCCCGCAGTTTTTCTTTCGAGGTCAAGGACCATGTCAGCCTGGGCGAGAATGCCCTGACCGAAACCGGCTCCGGACTGGATTTTACGGTCGCCGGCAAGATCACGGGTTCCCGTTTCGTGGTCCTGCGCGGACGGTTTGCCCGGCTGCATCGCGCCCTGATCCAGTTCATGCTGGATCTGCATACTGCCGAGCATGGCTATGAAGAACTTTACGTCCCTTACCTGGTTAACCGTGAATCGCTTTATGGCACCGGACAGTTGCCCAAATTTGCCGAAGACCTGTTCCATTTGAGCGGAGACAGTGACTATTTCCTGATTCCTACTGCCGAAGTCCCAGTTACCAACCTGCTGCGCAATGAGATAGTGCCAGCCGATAAACTGCCTTTGCGTTTCGTCTGCCACACACCCTGTTTTCGCAGCGAGGCCGGCAGCTATGGGCGCGACACCCGCGGCATGATCCGGCAGCATCAATTTGAAAAAGTGGAACTTGTTCAACTGGTAAAGCCTGAAGATTCCGATGCGGCCTTGCTGGAGCTTACCGGCCATGCCGAGAAAATCCTCCAGTTGCTGGAGTTGCCTTACCGGGCCATGCTGCTGTGTGGTGGTGACATGGGTTTCAGTTCAGCGCGGACAATTGACCTGGAAGTCTGGTTGCCATCACAAAACTGTTACCGGGAGATATCTTCCTGCAGTACCTTTACCGATTTTCAGGCCCGCCGCATGCAGGCCAGATGGCGTAATCCGGCCACCGGCAAACCCGAGTTTCTGCATACTATCAATGGTTCCGGGCTGGCAATTGGCAGGACATTGGTCGCCATTCTGGAAAATCATCAAAATGAAGATGGCAGCATTGGCGTGCCCTCCGTGCTCCGGAAGTACATGAATGATGTCGATACTATCTAGGTTTATGGATGATCCATGGATTTCTTACCCGTTTTTCTGAATGTCAGGGCGCAGGAATGCCTGTTGGTGGGTGGCGGTGATGTAGCCCTGCGCAAGGCAAGCTTGTTGCACAAAGCCGGGGCCAGGTTGCGACTTGTCGCCCCAGGGGTTTCGACTGAACTCAAAAACCTGCTCGAAAGCAACGGCGGCTCCTTGTTGTTGCGTGGTTTTGAACAGAAGGATATGGAAGGGGTGCGGCTGGTAATTGCCGCGACCAATGATGAGCAGCTCAATGCCCGTATTTCGAGGCTTGCCCAAGCCGCCAATATTCCTGTCAATGTTGTCGATCAACCGGCTCTGTGCAGTTTCATCGTACCAGCCATCGTTGATCGCTCCCCAGTCGTGATTGCGGTTTCCAGTGGGGGCAACTCACCCATATTGACCCGGGACATCAAGGCCCGGATTGAGGTCGCAATCCCTGCTGCCAGTGGCCGGTTGGCCAGCATGCTGGGCGGGTATCGAGAGAAGGTCAAACAGCGCATCAGCTCGTTCACAGCCAGAGCCCGCTTCTGGGAAAAGCTGCTTGCAGGTCCGTTTGCCGAGCTGGTTTATGCTGGCAGGGAAAACGACGCTGCAGACTGTTTTGAGCAGTTGCTGAGCGACCCGGACAATGAACGGGTACAAGGTGAGGTGTTCCTGGTGGGCGCAGGGCCGGGAGATCCCGATCTGCTGACGATCAAGGCCTTGCGTTTGATGTACGCGGCGGATGTGGTCTTGTACGACCGTCTGGTTTCAGCGGAGATACTGGAAAAAATCCGCCCGGATGCGGAAAAAATCCATGTCGGCAAGGCGCGCGCCAGGCATACCTTGCCGCAGCAGCAGATCAACGACTTGCTGGTCGACCTGGCCAAACAGGGCAAAAAGGTATTGCGTCTCAAGGGGGGAGATCCCTTCATTTTTGGGCGCGGCGGTGAAGAAATCGATCGGCTTGCCAGCGAGAAGATTCCTTTCCAGGTGATACCCGGTATCACGGCTGCGTCGGGTTGTGCCTGTTATGCCGGCATTCCGTTGACACATCGGGATTTCTCCCAGTCAGTGCGCTTTGTCACCGGGCATCTCCAGGATGGCAGTGTTGATCTGGATTGGGCACAGTTGACGGGTGAACAGCAGACCGTCGTTTTTTACATGGGTTTACTGGGGCTGGAAGAGATCTGTCGACAGCTTATTGCGCATGGCATGCCAAGCGATATGCCAGTTGCCCTGATACAACAGGGTACGACGTCACGTCAAAAGGTGTTGACTGGCACTTTGGCCAGCATGCCGGCGATAGTTCAGGCCGCTGAGGTGCAGGCACCCACCCTGATCATAGTCGGCAGGGTGGTTAGCCTGCATCGCCAGTTATCCTGGTTTGCTTAAGTTAAGGAGAGCCTGACTCAGTTGGGCTTGCTCATGCAGTAAACCACCAGCTTGTTGCCTTCCGGGTCGCGAAAATAGCCGCCATAGAAGCCTGAATCGCCACGTGGGCCTGCAGCTCCTTCATCACGACCACCAAGTGCCAGGGCTTTGGCATGAACCTTGTCAACCTGCTCGGGTGAATCGGCTTTCAACGACACCATGACCCCGTTACCGACGCTTGCCGGATTACCATCGAAAGGCTTTATGATTCCCAGCATGGGTTCTTTGGGACTTACGCCCCAGAGAATGGATCTCTCCATTTCCATGAAACGTTTTCCTCCCAGTTCAGCCAGCAAGCCATCATAAAACGTGGCAGTGCCAGCCAGGTCGTTGCAGCCTAGCGTTACATATCCAATCATCATGTATTCCTTGATTCTCTGTAATGGAACAAAACTCTTTATATAGCCATCTCTATGTGGCCAAAAGTCCCGACTGCCTGTTGGGCAGATCGGTAACGGGTGATCATTGCATAGTGGTGGTGTTTTGGCCAGTGACTGAGTGGTTTGGAAAGGGTTTGGTTTGAAAGGGATCAGCACTCCGTGGCCCGAGTGGCGCTGTCGTGGGAATTTTCCGGGACACGCTTAAACCCAATCCCTGGGTCGCTCCGTCGCCGTCCTCCCTGGCGGCTCAGGGTCCCGGAAAGTTCCCATCACATCACCCCTCTGCAGCAGAGGCAGGTTCCAGAGTAAGCAAACCTCTGATCCTCCAGCGCCAGGCAAAATCTCCGCACTGTCCAAATCCACTCCTGTCCCAGAGGCGTGATGCTGTGTGAATGGTTCCGAACCTTAAAGCGCCGCCTTGGCGGTGCGTTCGGAACCATTTACACAGTAGCGCGACTCGGCACTACGAAGTGCTTCAACACTACGGGGATATTATTGAAGTCGTCACCCGATCACCAATCAACCCAAACTCCTTAGCCAGAATATCAATAATTTCAGCTTTAGGATTATCCGAAAGCCTGATCTCAGTGCCCGTAATCTTTTCGGCAATATCAATATAGGTTCTTGAGACCTCCATTAATACCGAAACGGGCAGGGCGGTGTCCCGGGCCAGCGCTGAGCGTTCGTCCATTCTGTTTTTGTTGAGCAGAATGTCAGGATCAGGGAAATGGTTCAGCAATACCTGCCGAAAACTTTCCTTGGAGCGTTCGATTATCTTGCCGGCACGCCAGGAAGGGCCGTCCCAGATACGGGAAGAGTCTGGGGTACCCACTTCGTCCATATAGATCAGTTTCTGCTTGCCGGTTTGGTCACGGACATAACCGAACTCAAATTTGGTATCCACAAATATCTGGTCCAGTGCCGCCAGTGAGTCACTGATCAGACTGAAGCCTTCACGCAAAAGCTTTTCGTAATGAGCAACATCGTCAACACTGTGGAAGTTGAAAGCCTGATAATTATTGACGATGTCGTCGCGGGTGATATTCACATCATCTGCTTCAGGAACGCCAGGTATCCCTTTGAGTACGCCCTTGGTGGAAGGGGTCATCAACAGCTCCGGCAGGCGTTGATCTTTCTGCAAGCCGTCGGGCAGAGTGATGCCACAGAATTCACGTTCGCCCTTGCTGTAAGCCCGCCACATGGAACCAGTGATGTATTGACGGCAAATCGCTTCGATCATTACTGGCTGCGCCTTTTGTACAACCCAGACGAAAGGGTGGGGTATTTCCAGGATATGACTGTCAGCCAGGCCGTTTTCCCGGAACAATTGAAACCAGTGGTTGGAAATAGCATTCAAGGCGGCCCCCTTGCCCGGAACTCCGTGCATATCTTCTTCGCCATGCCAAATGCAATCAAAGGCAGAAATACGATCACTGATGACCATGATGGCAAGCGGTGCATCTTCAGCGACTGGATAAGCGCGCTCCCTGATCAGACGTTGTGAGTCTGCTGCGCTCAACCAGTAAACGGAACGTACCTTGCCGTTATGGACTGGTTTGTCGGTCCGGATAGGGAGATCGTTATTCACGGCAAGTACTGTGCTGGCAAGACTCATGCAGATGTCCTGTTATCGGTCAGGTTGAAGAGTAGGGTAGTCCGGTGCTGGATAGCGAAGCCCCAAGGCTGTGCATATTAGCAGAGTCTTTGCTGCTCCTGCAGCTGTCAGCAGCACGGCCAGCAACATGGCTTCAAAAGCAGTTTTCCGGACGCGGCAAACCTGCAATCTTGCTGGCTATCAGGGCAGGATTACCGGGAAAAAGCTGCAACAGATAAAGGCTGTTGCCTTTTTCCGAACCCAGTTCCATGCGGACATAACGTACCAGCGGGCGCATGGCTGGCGACAAACCATAGCGATCGTGGAAGCGGCGCAGTAATAGAATGATTTCCCAGTGAGACGGCTGCAGGGTGATTTCTTCTGCCGCGGCAAGTTGTACCGCCACCTGTTCGTTCCAGTCCTGGAGATTGCGCAGATAGCCGTCCTTGTCCCTGGCCGGCAGTATTCGGTCGTTGCCGGTATTTCGATGCTTATCGAGCAGCGAGTTCATGTTGATCAGAACCAACTGATGGTTTTGCTGTATTGACAACTCAACTCAACAAACCCGGTATAGTCGACGAGCCGCATTCTCTGCTGTGGATTCATCACCAGCCCCCTGGCCTCCATGTCTGACTGCAAGACAAAGACATCCCTGCCTGAATCGATAGCCTGCTCCAGAACCGGACTGCCAACAAGATAGACTCCATCCTGGAGCAACAGAATGGCATCACCCGACGAGCTCATGCGCAGGCAGCTATGCAGCAGTGCCGGTGGGGTGCCCGCCTTGTTGACGGTATGTAATGTGGCTGCGTTCATAGAGTGGCTTACAGGGTAAAAACCTGATCCGAGGCCTTGATGAGGTTTCTCAGTTCATCACGGCTGCAGGTTCGGAAACCTGTTTGCAGTAATTGGTCCGCAGTCAGATTCCGTTCTTGCAGAGACTGCGCTTCCACCAGAATGCTGTCAACACCGTACAGTGGGAGTGCTTCCAGTGCAGCACCCAGATTCTTGTTATGTATATTTTCAGGTCGTTGACCGGCCAGCAATTGATAAACCCCGTCATCCATGAACAGATAGTGCACCTGCTGGTCGAAGACGGCTGCAGCCAGCACCATGTCCAGACAGGCCTTGGCGTGTTCCGTGGAGTAGGGCGCTCGCCGGCTGATAAAGGTAATCGTTTTATTCGCTGCAGACATGGTATCGGACTCTTGCCATCGTGCTCACTCACCAAAACCAATGACACGATCGGATTGCAGGCAGGCATCTACCAGTTGTCCCAAACCCGATATTTCATAGGGCTCGGCCAGATTATGGCAGGTCTTGTCATAACGCTCGGCTTCGGCCACATTGAGAATGCCGCGCCTCAATGCAGAAGAGACACAGACCACGGCGTCCAGGCCTCGGTTTTCGATCAGTTGCTGCCAGGCTACGGGCAAATTGAATTCATCCTGAGGCGGTTGAGACAACTGGCTGCCGTTAAGCACCCCGTCATGATAGAAAAAAAGGCGGTAGATGTGATGCCCCTGCGCAAGGGCTGCCTCGGTATAAAGAAAGGCGGTACGGGCAGCCTGCGCAGTGGGTGGAGAGTAAACAACAACGCTGATGTTCACGTTTCAGGTTTTACTCGTCGCCAGAGAATGCCATCAGCAGGTGGATCAGACTCATGAAGATATTGTAGATGGAAACATACAGGGCAATGGTTGCCAGGATGTAGTTGCGCTCACCACCGTTTACGATGGCACCGGTTTGCATCAGGATGATTGCACTGGAAAACAGCATGAAACCTACCGACATGGCCAGTTGCAGGGCGGGCATTTGCAGGAAGAGGTTGAGCACCATGGCGCCCAGCAAGACCAGAAAGCCGGCAAAGACAAAACCATTGAGGAAGGAGAAATCTTTCTTGGACACCAGCGCATAGCCAGAGAGCCCAAAGAAAATAAAGGCCGTGCCGCCCAAGGCTGTGGTGACAACCTGGCTACCGGCACTGCTGGACATCAGCATACCTATCAATGGTCCGGTGCCGTAGCCAATAAGCCCGGCAAAGGCGAAGATGGACACCAGTCCCCAGGCGCTGTTGGCCAGATAATGTGTGGCAAAAAGCAGGCCATACAGGCCAATCAGATAAACCCAGATATTCAGAGGCTGGGCATTGAAGCTCAATGCGGCCATCACTGCGCTGAAAGCCAGCGTCATCCCCAGCAACAAGTAGGTATTTTTCAGTACCTTGTTGATTTCTATAGCGGAATCACGGCTACGTGCAATATTTAATTCATACTGGCTCATCTGTTGAAACCTCCAATTGATACGACAAATCCATAAGAAGATCTACCCGACAATAGACCGTCGACAAGTTGATAATCATACAGTCCGGGTGGCCAAAATCAACGCTTTTCGGCTATATCAGGGCTTGTCGACATTCTCCGGTTGACTGCACTATAAATTATAGTAAGATTCTGCCCCTGTTGCGGAGGGGTGGCAGAGTGGTTTAATGCACCGGTCTTGAAAACCGACGAGGGTGAAAGCCCTCCGAGAGTTCGAATCTCTCCCCCTCCGCCAACCTTTCAGAATCTACCACCTCCAAACCCCACTCCAGTCAATTAGAAACTCCCACGCCCAGCGGGGGGAGAGTTCGAACTCGATCAGAGAGTTCGACTGATTGCGCAGCAATCAGCAACGAGCGCTTAGCGCGAAGCCCGCAGGGGCAAAACAGCCCCAAGGCTGTTTTGATTAATCTCTCCCCCTCCGCCACTATTTCAGAATCTACCACCTCCAAACCCCACTCCAATCAATTAGAAACTCCCACGCCCAGCGGGGGGAGAGTTCGAACTCGATCAGAGAGTTCGACTGATTGCGCAGCAATCAGCAACGAGCGCTTAGCGCGAAGCCCGCAGGGGCAAAACAGCCCCAAGGCTGTTTTGATTAATCTCTCCCCCTCACCCAACAAACCCCTTGCCCACCAAAAACACCTCCCGCGACCGGGCCCTGGATGCCTCTGGCTTGCGCACCAGTAATTTATCAAAATGGCCTCTTGTAGACCTGACATAGTCTTCATAGCCCGCCCCATGAAAAACCTTGGCAATGAAACTCCCACCAGGCTTCAATACCGCCACCGCCATCTCCAGGGCAAGTTCGACCAGGTAGATTGAGCTTGCCTGGTCGGCCGCATCCACTCCACTGATATTGGGTGCCATGTCGGACATCAGCAGGTCCACTTGCTCACCATTCAGTTCAGCAAGAATCTGCTGAAATACCGCATCCTCCGTGAAATCGCCTTGCAGGAAAACGACACCGGGGATCGCTGCCATCGGCAGAATATCCGAAGCAATAATCTTGCCCTGCTTGCCCACTTGGGGTGCAATCACCTGGGACCAACCGCCAGGGGCTGAACCCAGATCCAATACCAGCATGCCGGGCCGGACCAGCTTGTCCTTGGCAAGGATTTCCAGTAATTTGTAGCTGGCCCGCGAACGAAAACCATCGATCTGCGCCTTTTTGACGAAAGGGTCATTGACGTGCTCGTCCAGCCAGCGCTTACTGCTTTTGGATCTTGCCATGGTTTCTATCCATTTTATCGATCGGTAATTCTAACATTTTCGATGCAGCTTGATTGTTCTGTTTTGTGCTCAGGATTCTGAGTAAAATCAGCCAATTCATCTTGATCAAACTATTTCAGATTACCTATGTCGGAGTCACCGACCAGGATTGTGTATGTTGCGGCTTACCGAGCTGGCTCTACCATTGGATCATCCTCCGGCAGCATTACGGGTAGCCATACTCGAACGCCTGCATCTGGCCGAAGACCAACTGATCACTTTCCAGGTCTTCAAGCGCAGCTACGATGCCAGGAAAAAGAACAGTGAGATCAAGTATGTTTATATCATTGACCTGGAGGTGAGCGACGAAGCTGGGCTCCTGCAGCGACTTTCCAGCGATCCACACCTGCGCATTGCACCGGATACCTCCTATCACCCCGTTGGCCGGGCTCCTGCAGGATTAAGACAACGCCCGGTCGTCATCGGGTTTGGACCTTGCGGTTTGTTTGCCGCTCTTGTTCTGGCACAAATGGGATTTCGTCCCCTGGTGCTGGAGCGGGGCAGGGAAGTGCGACAACGCACCCAGGACACCTGGAAATTATGGCGCAAAAATATCCTGGACAGCGAATCCAATGTGCAGTTTGGTGAGGGCGGGGCCGGACTGTTTTCCGATGGCAAACTTTATAGCCAGATCAAGGATCCCAAATTCCTTGGCCGCAAGGTCATGCAGGAGTTTGTCAAAGCGGGTGCTCCGGCTGAAATCCTGACCGTCAGCAAACCCCATATAGGCACCTTTCGCCTGACCGGTGTGGTGGCAGCCATGCGCGAACAAATCCTGGCCCTGGGTGGAGAAGTACGCTTTGAAAGCAAAGTCAGCGCCCTGTTGCTGGAGCAGAACCAGGTTCAGGGAGTGCGCCTTGAATCCGGTGAAGAAATAGCCAGTCAACACCTTGTGCTTGCCCCTGGTCATAGCGCACGGGATACGTTTCGAGCCTTGCATAAACAAGGCGTTTACATGGAGGCAAAACCCTTCGCCATCGGTTTTCGCATCGAACATCCTCAGTCCTTGATTGATCAGGCCAGGCTGGGAAAATATGCCTCTCACCCGGCTTTGGGCGCAGCCGACTACAAACTGGTTCATCATGCCCGCAATGGCCGGGCAGTCTACAGCTTCTGCATGTGCCCAGGCGGGACAGTAGTGGCCGCCACCTCCGAACCCGGCCGGGTCGTGACCAATGGAATGAGTCAGTATTCCCGCAATGAACGCAACGCCAATGCCGGCATCGTTGTGGGGATTGCCCCGCAACAGGATTACCCCGAGGAAGTGCTTGCCGGGCTGGCCTTGCAGGAACAACTTGAAACCAGCGCTTTCAAGCTGGGTGGTGAAAACTACTGTGCGCCTGCACAGTTGCTGGGCGATTTCCTGGCTGCCAGAGCTTCGACTGGATTGGGTTCAGTCCAGCCTTCGTATAAACCCGGAGTCAAGTTGACAGACCTGACGCAATCACTGCCCGGATACGCCATTGAGGCAATCCAGGAAGCCCTGCCGGTCTTTGCTCGCCAGATAAAAGGGTTTGACCGGGAAGATGCCATTTTGACCGGGGTGGAAACACGCACCTCGGCACCAATCCGCATCACCCGTGACCCGCAGACACTACAAAGCCTTAATATCAAAGGGCTGTATCCAGCCGGTGAAGGGGCAGGGTACGCGGGTGGCATACTGTCTGCCGGTGTTGATGGTATCCGGGTCGCTGAAGCCTTGATCATTGATATGATTGCCACACACAACAAGAGCCAGCAAGCATGCCCATGACTGTCGATCAACTGAAAAAGCTCAAGCAGAAAAAATACCGGCAGGAATCGGGGTTTTTCCTTGCAGAAGGGGAGCACCTGGTGCTGGAGCTGCTGAAGGCAGCTGAAAGAAATCCGGCTTTAAAGAGCTGTGAGCTCTTCATGACGGAAAAATATCAGGAGATGAACTGTCCTTATCCACAGCACTATTTGACATCACGGCAAATGTCACAGATATCGGATACAAAAACCCCGCAGGGTATTTTCGCCATCGTTGCCCAGGAAGAACTGCTCAAGAGCCTGCAGTCACAGGCGTCCAAGCGGGAAAAGCCCAGATCTGTCTATCTGTATCAGATTCAGGATCCGGGCAATCTCGGCACGATTTTGCGCTCATTGGCCTGGTTCGGAGATTTTCAGTGTCTGCTCAGCCCCGATTCTGTCGACCCCTTCAACAGCAAGGTGGTTCGTGCCAGTATGGGAGCCATTTTTCATGTTCCCCTGCGGCTTGATGTCAGCCTGGCTCAGTTGAAAAGTGAGCATCAGCGTATTGCCTTGCTTGATATGCAGGGTACCCCTTTGACGGATCCCGGCTTTCAACAGCTTGATTGCCTGCTGTTTGGTAATGAAGCCAGAGGGGTGCCCGCTGATGAACTGGCTGATTTACCCGTGCAGCGTTTCACCATCGCTGGCTGTGGCAGTATTGATTCACTGAATCTGGCTTCGGCACTTACCCTTTGTGCCTATGAACTAAACCGTTGAACTAAACCATTGAAGCAAATCGATGAACTTAAGCTGAGATAACAGCACCTCGCAGGAAATAAACATGGCTAAATCCCTGACAGAACAACTATTGGGCGCAGGTCTGGTCGACAAGAAAAAAGTGGACAAGGCACGCAAGGAAAAGCGCAAGGAAAAAAAATCTGCTGGATCGGTGGCGGCCGATACTCAAGCCCGCCTGCAACAAGAACGGGCACAACAGATTGCCCGCGACCGGGAGCTCAACCAACAGCGCCTGGAGCAGGAGAGGGCGCGAGCCATCGCTGCCCAGGTAAAACAGATGTTGCAGCATTCCGCACAGCGGGCAGATGGTGACATCCGGTTCAGTTTCACCGATCCTCGCTCCAACAAAATCAAACAGTTATATGTGGATGTGAATGTGCAGAATCAATTGGCACGAGGTCAACTGGCAATTTGTGTCGAAGGGGATAACTATGTGTTGGTGCCGCGGGTAGTAGCTGACAAAATCCGCGAACGGCAGCCCCAGGCTGTCATTTTCCTGGCTGAGCCGAATCAGGAGGTTCCCGCAGAGGATGATCCCTACCGGGATTTCCCTATCCCGGACGATCTGATGTGGTGAGCTTGCTTACTCGCTGACGAGTCGCCCGTTGACCCAGGTTTCGGCGACAGTGGTTTGCCAGATTTCGGCTGGATCAATACTGAAAATATCCTGGTCCAGGATAATGAAATCGGCGAGTTTGCCAGGCTCCAGAGTGCCCAGCTGCTCTTCCTGATGGCCGGCATAGGCTGCATCGATGGTGAAGCTGGCGAAGGCCTCGTTCATGCTCATGCGCTCCTCCGGGAACCAACCCTCCGCTGGTTGATTCTGATGATTCTGGCGGGTCACCGCAGCATGCAATCCAAAAAACGGGTTGGGTGATTCAACCGGGAAATCCGAACCATTGGCAATGATTACCCCGGTATCCAGCAATTTGCGCCAGGCATAAGCCCCAAGAATACGTACTTCACCCAAACGATCCTGGGCCATGTTCATGTCACTGGTGGCATGGGTGGCCTGCATTGAAGGAATCACGCCCAGTTCATGGAAGCGCAGAATATCCTCGTAACGCAGAACCTGGGCATGCTCAATGCGATGACGCCGTGCCCGGGTATCAGTCAATGGAATAAGGCGCTGGAAGTTATCCAGCACCTGCATGTTGGCATTATCACCAATGGCATGCACGTTAACCTGAAAACCTGCCGACATGGCTGTCTGCATCAGCGAGCTCAATTGTTGAGGCTCGAGCAACAGCAGGCCACGGTGGCCAGGCATATCCGAATACTCTTCGATCAGGGCAGCTCCGCGGCTACCAAGTGCTCCGTCCGCTGAAATTTTCACGCTGTTGATGCTCAAGGTTTGATCCGCACTCAGGAAGTGTCCTTCCGCCAGCCGTTGTTCAAATTCAGGGTCAAGCGCTGCCAACATCACATTGACCCGGATTGGCAATGGCCCCTCTGCCAACAATTCCTTGTAGGCAGTCACGGTATTGCTGGAAACTCCGGCATCATGCACGCTGGTCAAGCCCTGTGCGGCCAGGGCAGACATTGCCCGTTGCAAGGCATATTTCTGTTCATCAATGCTCAGATCCGGAATGCGAGAGGTGACCAGGCGCATGGCATTATCGACAAGAACACCTGTTGGACGGCCTTCGGCATCGCGCACGATCTGACCGCCTTCAGGGTCTGGTGTAGCAGCATTGATACCGGCCAAAGCCATCGCTGCACTGTTTGCCCAACCCGCGTGGCCGTCAATACGGGTCATCCAGATTGGAACATCGCGTAACTGGCTATCCAGGCTTGCAGCCTGTGGAAAGGCATTGCTGTCCCACAAAACCTGGTTCCAGCCCCGCCCCTGGACCCAGGCAAGGTCGGGATTGGCACGCTGGAAATCAACAATTCTCTCCACAGCTTCTGCCTCACTGCTGGTACCGGTCAGGTCCACACGCAACAGACTCAGCCCATAACTGAGCACATGACCATGGGCATCGATCAGTCCCGGAATCAAGGTCTTGCCCTCCCCATCGAGAAGCACCCAATCGTTTTCAGGTTCCGGCTGTTCGGTGCTGGCATAAATACGATCGATGGTGTCGCCCGTGAACTGCAAGGCATGAAACTGCTGCAACTGCCGGTTTGCATCCAGGGTGTAACCATTGATATTGCTAATGAGCGTGGTGGGTGTTGTCTGTGCCTGAGTGAAGGGGCTCAGCAACAAAACACTGCAGGCGAGAATTAGTTTTTTCAACATGGTCGATGTCCCATCTTAGTTGATTATTGTCAAGGTGGCGGGCTGGTTTCAGGCGCGGGATCGGGTATTATTGTTTCACTATCAGCTTATGTAAAGCAATGGCATCATGTCGTGGCCAGATGTCACACCTTTTCAGAACAGATACTTTAAAAGGGAGTAGCCAGATGAACATCAGAGCAGATTCGGACCACCGGCCAGCCGCCAGGGGAGTGCTCAAGCGGCGCAGACTCCTGCAATGGATGAGTCTTTTACCATTGACATCGGCCGCACCGGCTTTACTGGCTCAAGCCCAGAACCAGGCCCCACCCATACCTATTCATAAACTGCATACTTTCAGTCTGCGGGTCAGCGATGTGCAACGTTCAGTAGCTTTTTATCAAGGCCTGTTCGGCATGGCTATCCAGGCTCGCCAGGGAGAATCTGTTTGTCTACAAATAGGTGATGGTCCACAATTCATGACGCTGGTGCCACTCAGAAGAGGCGAGACCCCCGGTATCAGACATATTGGTATCAGCACACCCGAGTTTGATCTGGATGAGCTCAGCAATCGGTTTCGGGCCCATGATTTTGCCATTATCCCGCAACCCAGACCCGGACACGCCCCATTGGAAGTGGCGCTGCGATCCTGGACGGTACGTCGCCCGGTTGAGCTGGACGGACGGGCCAGCAGCACCCGGGATTTCTATTTCGCAGACAGAGAAGGGCTGGTTTACCAATTGTGCAGCATGGATCATTGTGGTGGCAGTGGCAGCCGGGGTGAGATTTGCAACGCCATTGAACCTTCCCCGCAGCAGGGATTGATGCGTCTGCGTGATATCAATCATTTCACCAATTTCATGTCGAACAGCAGCCGCGCCAATGCCTTTTACACGGAGTTGTTCGGGCTGGAGTATCAGGCTTATCAGGGACCCACCATGCCCATTGTCGGGGTGGGAGATGGGCTTCAGTTTCTGATGTATGTCGGGCCAAACCGGGAAGGAGTACCCGAACAAGCCGCCAGAACCGATCATGTCAGCCTGAGTGTGGAAGAGTTCAGTGTGGAAGGGGTATTGGAGAAACTGACACAATACGGCCTCAGCGCCCGTGAAGATAGCTCATCCACACCGCCATTATCCCATTGGGTCAGTCTGCGCATGCCCGAACGCAACGGGGCTGAAGGTGGAACGCCGGAGCTCTATTTTTCTGACCCGGATGGCATTCACATCCAGCTACAGCATGTTTCCTATTGCGGGGGTAATGGGTATTTTGGGGAAATCTGCAGTTGATCAGGGATCAAGCACTTTTTGTCGAGCGAGTGTAAACCGAAGCTCCTGCATTCCGCAGTAAAGTACCGGGACCACCAGCAGGGTCAGTAACGCAAACACCATGCCGCCAAATGAGGGAATGGCCATAGGCAACACGATGTCTGCACCACGGCCGGTGGAAGTCAGGACTGTCAATAATGCCAGGATCGTAGTTGCCGATGTCATCAGTGCAGGGCGTATTTTTCGCTGGGCGGCGAAGATTGTCATTGTTCGAATCTCTGCAATCGTAGCTGGCGGATTGCTGGAGAAGGATTGTTTAAGAAAGGTTGCCAACAGCACTCCATTGTCGGTGGCAATGCCAAACAGGGCCAGAAAACCGACCCAGACCGCCACACTGAGATTGATGGGATGAACCTGGAACAGTTCGCGCATATCCATACCCAGCAACGAAAAATTCAAAAACCAGGGCTGTGCATAAAGCCCCACCAGAATAAAACCACCGGCCCAGGCCACAAAGACCCCGGAAAAAACCAGCAAGGCGGTCAAGACTGATTTGAATTGCAGGTAAAGAATAAAAAAGATGATGAACAGCGCCAAGGGAATCACAATGCCCAGGGTTTGCTGTGCCCGCAGCTGGTTTTCATAACTGCCGGAAAAGGTGTAGCTCACTCCGGCGGGCAACAGCAATTCACCAGAATCCAGTTTTTCCTGCAGGTGAGCCTGGGCTTCCTCTACTACCGCCACTTCGGCATTCCCCACACGCATATCAAAAACCACGTAACCGACCAGGAAGGTGTCTTCGCTGCGGATAACCATTGGGCCACGGGTATATTGGATTTCTGCCAGTTGTTCGAGTGGAATCTGAGGACCATTTTTGACGGGCACAAGAATACGGCCCAGGGTATCGATCTGATCGCGCAGTTCGCGCAGATACCGGACCCGAACGGGATAGCGTTCCCGTCCTTCCACCGTACTGGTAATGGTTTGTCCGCCAATGGCCACTTCCAGCACATGCTGCACCTCGCGAATGCTGAGTCCATAACGGGCAATGGCTGCGCGATCGATATGAATCTCCAGATAGGGTTTGCCCTGGAGACGGTCGGCCACAACGGTGCTGGGTTCTACCGAGGGTACCTGCTTGAGAAAATGCTCTATCTGGAGTCCCACCTGCTCGATGGTTTCCAGTGTAGGACCTTTTACCTTGACTCCCATTGGTGCACGCATACCACTCTGGAGCATCACGATACGTGCGGCAATCGGTTGCAGCTTGGGGGCAGAGGTGCTACCTGGCATATCTGCCACTTGCTTTATTTCGTTCCAGATATCATCTGGCTTACGGATTCCGGACCAGGCCAGCCTGCCAGGGTTTAACTCCGGGTCGAGAGCGGGACGCCAAAGACGAAACGGAGCCCCACGGTCATCCGGAATCAGTGCGCCGTTGGCAGCACGGGGAAATTTACCCATGACGGTGTAGACCTGGCCATCCGGTGCTGACACTGGATTACCCGAACTGTCACGAAACATATCCGTCATGCGGGATTGATAACGAAAGCGCAGACGCTTGCCGGCATTGTCGACCAGATATTGCGGCTTATAATTGATGATGCTTTCAATCATCGAAATATCCGCCGGATCCAGAGCGCTGTCGGCGCGGCCGAGTTTACCCGCGACACTGTCGATTTCCGGAATCGATGCAATCGCCAGGTCAAGCTTCTGCAACACGTCCAGTGAGGCCCCAATCGAGGCATGGGCCATGAGTGTTGGCATGTAGAGATAGGAACCTTCATCCAGAGGAGGCATGAACTCATTACCCAGACCGGGAAATTTTTGCGCGATGGTTCTTGCCGGCGAGCTATGGGCAACAGATTCAGGCAACCAGGCAAAAACCCGTTCAAACCCAAGCCAGGTCATACCGCCGAGCAGTATCACAGTGAACGGAAACAGAAGAAACAGGGTTTTGTGTTCCAGGCAACGCCTCAGAATGCTTGGGTAGATGCGCTGATACCAGTAAAACACCAGCAGTAAGCCACTGACGATCCCACCGACCAGTATCAGGTTGGGCATCAGGCCTTTTTCCGGACCCAGTGGCAGCCAGTCTTCGGTCAGCAATAACAGGACTGCCAGTATCACGAGCCATAGACTGGCAGGGCGAATCCAGGGCCGCCAAGGTTCAGGGAGAAAGGCTTTGACTAAATGCGCCAGACCCAATATCGCAATAATCGCACCAGCCCACCAGGGTGTAGTCAAGCCGATCACCACTCCCACCAGCATCAGAAGGATGAACAGCCCGCGCTGGATCTTCTGGTTGCTGATTCTTCCCAGGGTCAGAAGATGGGCTGCAACAGGAAGCAAAATCAGCGCCACCAAAGCTGCGCCGGCGAGGCAGAATATATAGGTGAGGGCCAACGGCTTGAATAATTTGCCTTCCGCGCCAACCATGGCCAAGACCGGGAGAAAGCCGACTATGGTTGTGGCCATGGCCGTCAATACGGCGCTGCCAACTTCGCTTGCTGCGCGTGCAATGACATCAAGGGAGCTAACGGGTACCCCTTGCCAGGTTTCATTACTGTTGCGCCACTCCTCCAATCGTCGCAGAATATTTTCACTGATGACGATGCCCATATCCACCATGACGCCGATAGCAATGGCGATGCCGGACAGTGCCACGATGTTGGCATCCACGCCAAACTGTTTCATCGCAATGAAACCAAGCAGGATTGCCAGTGGCAACAGGCCGGCAATCATGGCGGAAGTACCCAACTGCTGGATGATGATCAACACCACGATGATGGTGATGAGAATTTCGTGTGTCAGCGCGGTATTGAGCGTTCCCAGGGTTTCATAAATCAGCCCAGTACGATCATAAAAGGGGACGATCGTGACCTTGCTGAGGGTAAGCCAGTCGGGGTGCTCGGTGACGGGTAGCGTTTTCACCCAAGCCAACCAAGACTCCTGCGCCAGGGTGGTGGATGCGGGCAGAAAGGCTGCAAAGCCTTGTTGTTGCGCGAAGGCCTCGACTTCTTGGCGGGTGGTCTGTGACCAATCCACGATCACTTTTTGCGGCAGGCCTACCGCGATTTCATCTATCTTGCGCTTTACATTCTGGATTGCCGCCAGCGGATTCTCGCCATAGCGCACGACGACGACGCCTGCGGCCTCGGTGCCATTCTTGTCAAGAGCACCCCGGCGGGATGCAGGGCCCAGTATGACTTCGGCCACATTACGAATATAAACAGGGACATTGGCATCAACCTTGACCACGCTGTTGCTCAAGTCCGCCACTTTTTCGATGAAACCTATCCCCCGGATCAGATATTCGACCTGATTGACCTCGATACTGCGTGCACCCACATCAATATTGCTATTACGCACTGCATTAAAGACGTCATCCAGGGTAACACCATAGGCACGCATGGCGTCGGGGTCCACGTCCACCTGATATTCCTGTACAAAGCCACCTACCGAGGCTACTTCGCTGATGCCTTCCGTAGCCAACAAGGCATAACGTACATACCAATCCTGGATAGAGCGCAATTCGTCAAGACCCCAACCGCCGGTTGGCTGCTGATTGCTGTCCCGTCCTTCCAGGGTATACCAAAATACCTGGCCCAGAGCCGTGGCATCTGGGCCTAGGGCGGGTTGTACCCCGGCAGGCAGGGTGTTGGCAGGCAGACTGTTCAGCTTCTCAAGCACACGGGAGCGGGACCAATAAAAATCCACGTCCTCCTGGAAGATGATATAGATGGAGGAAAAACCAATCATGGACGCACTGCGGATGGTCTTGACCCCGGGGATGCCCATCAGGGAAACCGTCAATGGATAGGTAATCTGGTCTTCCACGTCCTGTGGTGAACGCCCCATCCAGTCGGTGAAGACAATCTGTTGGTTTTCACCAATATCGGGTATGGCATCGGTAGGCACCGGCGCCCGCGGAAAAGCCCCAAGTTGCCAATCAAAGGGGGCAACCCGTATACCCTGAAAAATAACCAGCAACAGCACAAAAATGACGACCAGCTTGTTTTTCAGACAGAAGCGGATCATCGACTCAAGAGGGGAACTTTGTGCGAGTGGTCTCGGTGAATCTGGCGGGAGACTGGCGGTCATGGGCTGTGAATCCTGTTAATTGCCATGATCCGTGTGCACCTCCACTGACACCGGAGATGAGCGCGGTGCAGGGGTGGGTGTGGCACCATGATCATGGCCGGGCACCGGTCCGCCGCCTTCGGGGCTCATCATGCTGGGCCCGGCCTGAATCTGGATTTCGCTGTCAATCTTGAACGCGCCATGCACAACCACCTGTTCTCCTTCCTGTAAACCGGATAACACATGATAGAAATTGCCCGCACGGGGGCCCAGCACAATTTCTCTGCCCTCGAAGATACCCGGATCATTAGCGTCGGCAACATAAACAACGGCGCGTTTGCCGGTGATCAGCGGAGCCGAGGCGGGAATGATAAGCGGAGCACTGGATTGCGCCATGTCAGCAGTGGCATAACCCAGCGACTCCGTACTGACCAGAGGCAGTCCACAGACATCGCAAGCACCCGGTTGATCGCGAATGATTTCAGGGTGCATCGGACTGATCCATTTTCCGGCCAACGCCGGGTCATCGATCTTGCCTTCGGTGTTGACGCTGGCATGAACGATGGCGCGTACGAACATGCCTGGTTTCAGTTGACCTTCCGGATTGGGGACATTGACACGAACCTTGACGGTACGGGTATCGGGGTTAAGCACAGGATCGATAAACGCAATACGACCACGAAAAGGCTTGCCAGGATAGGCCTCGGTAACAAATTCAACTTCCTGGCCATAATGGAGCCAGGATAGATCGGATTCATAGGCATCCAGGCGCACCCAGAGCTGCGAGAGATCGGCAATCGTATAGATATGATCACCGGTTTTGACGTACATCCCTTCCAGAGCCTGCTTGTGAATAATGATACCGCTGATAGGGGAGTAAATCGTCAGCAGGTCACTGAGTTCCCTGCTTTGTTCTATGCGCCCGATTTGTTCCGGTGTCAGCCCCCAGAGCCGCAGTTTCTCCCGGGTTGCCTGCAAGGTGGCGGCGTTGCGTTCCTGAATGCGCTGGTTGCCGGAGATCTCTGCGGCCACCGCTTGTGCCGCCTGCATCAATTCCTGCTGGGCAATGTACAGATCCGGGCTATAGATGGAAACCAGGTGATCACCAGGCTGCACCGAGACGCCGGTGTAATCGACATACAGGCGTTCCAGACGGCCCGGAATCCATGCCGAGATGGTAGCGACCCGGGTTTCGTCGTAATCCACCTTACCGACCATGCGGATCTCATTGGCGACAAAGCGTTTTTCGACTGCCGTGGTCTGGATCTCGGCCAGTTTCATTGCTGTCGGGGATAAACGCAGTTGCCGTGGGCCCAACTCTTCCGGGGAAGCTGCGATATAAGTTGTCCTATCAGGAGGCGGTGTGTTGCTGTCTTGCCCAAACCACAAGCCAAGCAGAAAACCCGCACCCATGATGCCGGCAGCAAATATCAGTAAGCGTTGTTTGGTCATCGTAACTTCTCCGATTCCACCACTCTGGCTCAGGGCGTGGCATTGCCGTCGATAGTGAGCAAGGGGGCTGATACTGGTGGCACGCCCATAAATATAAAAGCAAGCTCGGCCATAACGATCTCCCGGCGAGTCCGGGCGTCGATTTCGGTGAGCCTGAAGTCCAGCAAGGTTCGTTCGGCGTCTATCAGGTTGAAAAAATTCACTTTCGCCGACAGGTAACCACTGCGGGCTACGGTCAATGATTCCAGGGCCTTGGGCAGCAGCCGTTGTTGCAACAGATCCAGGTTGCGTTCGCTCTCACGCAGTGCAAACAAACGCTCCGCAAACGAAACTGCCAGCGCGATCTCGTCGGCGGACAAACGGGCCTGCGCACTAAGCTTCTGGTCCTGCGCGGCTTCGATTTCAGCCGCTATCTGGTCGCGCCATATGGGCAAACTGATTCCGGCCTGAGGTCGCCACATTAGCGGCGATGCTTCCACGTTGACCCCCAGGCCCGCAGTGAAATTGGGAACGCGGCTAAGCAAAGCCAGGCGCCAGGCAGCTTCTGCTTGACGTATGGCGGCAGCGCTTGCCTGCAGGCGGGGGTTGCGTGCCAACGCAACAGCATGCAGTTCATCGGGATCCAGTTCAAAGCTGGAGGCTGTAAAAGTGGCAGGGAAGGGCGGATCGGCCTGATCTGCATGCAAACCCAGAGCCGCTTTCCAACGGGTTAATAACGGCAGTCGCAGATCTTCCAGGTTTTCAATGTCGGTGATCAGCCTGTCCTGTTCAATCTGGGCTCGAAGGACGTCCTGAAAGGTGACACGATCAACCTGGTATTGGGTGCGGGCGAGCTCTTCCAATTCACCAACCAGACTGAGCATTTCCTGGCTGACCTGAATTTTGTCAGTCAAAAAATTCAATGAGTAGTATTCGCGCTTAACTGCGAATGCGGCCTGAAGAACCAAAGCGGCAAACTGATAATAGTGCCGATCAGCTTCAGCCGACGCTATGTCGGCCCGCAGGCCCAGTTTGCCAGGACCAGGAAAATCCATTATCAATCCTGGCATCAGCGCAGTGACCATACTGCTGATATCAGCGGAAAAAGTCAGCCGGGGATTCGGCAGCGAGCGCGCAACAGTAACGCGTTGTACAGCAGTCAGCCAGTCAAAGTAGGCAGCTTCAACCTGGGGTTGGTTTAACATGGCAAACAGCATGAAGTCCTGCAAGGGGGAATGACTGGATAGCTCAGGGAGAGAGTGGGGTTCATTCCCGGGTCGAAACAACCCAGAGACGATTTCTTGTTCCTGCTGTACCGCCAGCTCTTGTGTGCCAAGAATGCCGGAACAAGCGCTCAGTGCCGTACCCAAGCACAGAACCAGTATCAACCACCAGCTCTGTAACTGGATTCGACATGAATAAACGAGTTTCATTGTTGTTTCATACGATCAGCAGCCGTCAGAACGTTTCCGTCAGGTCAGCTTACAGACTAATCCTATGTCACCAACATAACAACAATAAGGAACACCGTTAATGACCTGAATCAATTGGTCAGTTGCAGACTATTCTCTGTTTGCGTAGCCGCGGGGGTGTGCAGGGCTGTCATGGGGCGGCCCAACAGTTCTGACATATCCACCAGGATATTCCCGCTTTCTTCCAGCAAGGGATCAAGCTCTTCAGAAGTCTCATCCCTATTTGCCAGTTCCTCGTTTTGCACGTTGCTGTTCTCTTCCTCTGCGTCCTCTGCAGCCAGCGTTTCATCGTCTTTCCATATCTCAAGCGGGAGACCTTTCATCATCAGGCGCAAATTATTGGCGTCGAAGTTTTCGCGGCGACGCTGTTCACGCTCTGCCTTGACGACACCTTCATTCAGCGAAAGTGTTGTACGTGCTCGCATTTCTTTGGTCTGTTCTATCTGATAATTCAGGTAGATGAAATCAGGGTTGTTTTCGACCCGGGCTTGATGACGAGCCATCAATTCCGGCAATATTTGTTTGATGGGATAGTAAGTCTTGTACTCAACCGGTCTCACGGTATCCCAGGGCAGGGCGCCGTCCAGATTGCTTTCTCCCATTTCCTCAATAGCCTGATAGCGGTCGGGGAAGCTGATATCGGGCAACACGCCGCGATGCTGGGTGCTGGCTCCAGAGATACGATAAAATTTGGAGCGAGTCAGTTTTACCTGCCCAAACTCCATGGGAATGATTTCCTGCACTGTCCCTTTGCCGAAAGTCTGCCCGCCAAGCACAATGCCTCGCTGATAGTCCTGAATGGCACCGGCGAAAATTTCTGATGCTGAAGCACTGGCCCTGTTGACAAGAACAGCAAGCGGCCCGGAATAACTGACTTCAGGGTTGCCATCACCGTAGGAACGGACAAACCCGTTGCGCAGTCCCGAATAACGAATCTGCACGGTTGCACCGGTATCGATGAACAGACCAACCAGATCATTGGCCTCGTTCAGGGAACCACCCCCATTATCACGCAGATCAACGACAACGGCAGCGACATCCTCCGCCTTGAGTTCTTCCAGCAGGGCCTTGACATCACGGGTCGAACTCTTGAAGTCCTTTTCCCCACGAGAAGCCGCTTCAAAATCAAAATAAAAGGTGGGCAGTTTGATGACCCCGATCTTGTAAGTCTGCTCGTTATAGCTGACTTCAATGACTTCTTTCTTGGCGGACTGTTCTTCCAGCTTGACCGTATCGCGGGTAATTTCGATAGTGCTGGCCGCGACCTCCGAAGTGGCTTCGGCAGGAAGCACATTCAGACGCACGACAGTGCCTTTTTCACCACGAATCTGATCAACCACATCATCAAGGCGGACACCAATAACATCCTTCATTTCCCCGTCGATCCCCTGGCCAATGGCAATGATACGGTCACCTGCCTTCAACTCTCCCGCCTGGTCAGCTGGCCCACCCTTGATGATTTCCACAACCTTGGTGTACTCATCTTCGGTGGTCAGTTGGGCACCAATGCCTTGCAGGGAAAGTCGCAGATTCATATTGAAATTCTCTGAATCGCGGGGTGAAAAATAGCTGGTGTGGGGGTCTATGGTGCGTGCAACCGTACCCAGGTAGGCCTGGAACACATCTCTGCCATTGGTTTTGACAATCTGGTTGAGTTGATTGCGGTAGCGTTTGCTGAGACGCTCGACAACCTTGTCCATTTCCATGTCCGTCAGTCGCAGGCCCAGCGCACTGTTCTTGACACGCAGCCGCCATTGCTCATCCAGCTCAGCCTTGGTAGTGGCAAAAGGGGCATCCTCCCGGTCAATTTCAAGGGTTTCATCAATACTGAAATCCATGTTGATGAGGTCATTCTCCACCAGGTCTATGGCATAGACGATGCGCTCGAGTGTGCGCTGGTGATACACATTGTAGATATCGTAGGCTGGATCGAGACTGCCACTTTTCAGGGTATCATCCAGATTGAACTGGTGACGACGTAATTGGTCTATGTCTTCCTGCAGGAAATAAAGCCGGGAGCTGTCCAGATTATCAATGAATTCATTGAAAAGTTTTTCTGAAAAACTGTCATTGAAACTGACAGTTGAATAGTGTTTTTCTTCCAATTCCTCAAGCAGGTCAACAGCGGTGCGACCATATATTGGCTCGGGTGTAAACTCAGCCTGAAGCGCTGTCAGATCAATCTCATCATGCAGTACATCAACCTCTGCCGACCAGGCGATGGAAGTGCTGATCAATAAGGTGAACAGCGCTGCGCCCAGCCCTGTGATGAATTTTTGCTGGTCTTTCCCAGCTTCAGGCATTCTTCTCATAAGTATCCACACCCCGACTTCGTTGATGGTTGTGTCTGTGCATCTGTCTGTCTATAGATGGGTACATCCATCCATTATTACAATCCCTGCCTTGATAGTATGTTTTGTGCGTATCTGTCAAGTTGCGAACAGGACTTTCACGGTTTGACCCGCTTGTTTTTCGCCGAAGCGTGCCGCTCTGTTCTCTCGACATCTATATAGCGGTCGGTAATCGCGCTGGAACCGTGTCCGGCATCATCCCGAACATGTTCCCGCGGTCGGTACTTGACGTCTTCGGAAATACCCGTATGACGCAGCCAGTGCACAGTAGCTGCCTGCAAACGTTCAGCCTCTTCGCTAAAACCCTCCTGGTTCAGTCTAGCTTCAGCCTGATCGAAACATTTCTGTACAATCCCCCTGATCTGGCGGGTACTGCTAATGCCGCCCCGGCCTCTGGTCTTGTGTACAAGAGCGGTCAACTCTCCAGGGCTGGGCAGGGCACTGAGCCCTCGGGACAGACGATACCGTTTAAGCGCTGCCAGCATGTCATTACTGACCGAAATATCCCGTTCTTTATTACCCTTGCCCACAGTCTGAAACCACCAGTTGCCTTCATTATCACGATAGAAATGTCCCATTTGAGGGCTCCATCGGTCTGTTTCCACCAGCTCTGAAATACGCAAATACATGCTGTACAGGGCTGACATGATAAACAAAGTCCGTTCGTGCACCTCGGGATCGGTTCTGGCCATTTGTTCGGCTGTTTCGATAATGATGTCCCACTGGATAGCTGACAGGCGTCTGATCTGTTTGGATTCCTGTCGTTTGCGCAGGAATTTGCCCTTTTGCCGGATCTGCGCGACCGGGTTTGATTCGACATGATTTTCCTGAATCAGGAAATTGAAAAAACTACCCAGAACACTGAACAGGGATTGCAATGCCGATTGTGACATTTGATAGTCAGCCGGCTGGCTGCCTGGTTTGCACACATAAGGGCGCCATTCCGCATTCGGCAGCCTGGCACCTCCCTTGTCCAGATAACGTGCGACGTTCTTCCTGCCTATCCATGCCAGCGGTGGGTTGCGGGCAAATTCGACGTATGCTTCGATGTCTTCGCGTTGAATCTGCTGGAAATTCTTGTCGGCCAGCAACCAGCACCATTGCAGAAAGTGTTCGATCTCGCGGCGGTAGGTGGAATAGGTGTCAGCACTGCCGCGATAGCTGTAAAGAAATTCACAGGCCAGGCGGTAATCAGCCAGCGCCCCGGGCGGCGCCTCGAGGCAGTGGGGCAGGGACTGGGGTGGTTCGCGAAAAGGGTTGGCCATGCCTTCAAATGAATCAAACAAAGGGCAGGGCTGCCTTGTTACTTTCATCGAATTTCCATTGTTTTGCTGTGGTGTACTGTGGTGTAGTAACGCTGAGTCAGTTTATCATCGTTCCAGCAGGCTGGAACCAACAATATCGGATTCGGAAACCTTAGATGAGGACAACATGAACAACAGATTTATTGTCGCATTGCAGTTATTGATCTTTCTGTTGTCTGGTTCAGGGCAAATTTTAGCGCAAGAGGGCAGCACCTTGAATGACATTCTGAACTACCGGGAATACTCCCCCTATTTTGCAAGTGCCGGACAACCCAGTGCAGAACAGCTGCAGGCTGTTCGTGCTGCCGGTTTCCAGCGTGTGATCTATATTGCTTTCACTACCAATCAAAATGCATTGAGCAATGAGGATCAGATTGTCAAGGAACTGGGCATGGACTATGTGCATATCCCGGTAACATGGACCAATCCCGGGGTGCGTGATTTCCAGGCCTTCGTTGATGTCATGCAGCGGGACCCAGAACTCAAGACGTTTCTCCATTGCCAGGTCAATGCACGGGCATCCGTGTTCAGTTTTCTCTATCGGGTGATCTATCAGAACGTGCCGCTGGCACAGGCCAAGGCTGATATGAATACAGTCTGGGAACCCGATGCTGTCTGGCAGGAATTCATCTTCCAAATTCTTGCAGAGCATGCTATCGACCCCGATTGTCCGGATTGCAACTGGAAGAGGGAGGTTCCTGAGTAAGGTTCTTAACTACCGGGATAGTATTTCTCTATTTCCGGTAATCTTTATTACCGGAAATAGTATTCAGCCCGGAAGAGATGGCAACCAGGCTTATCCAGCAGTTCCTTTCCTTAACCAGGCTCAGGTGTCCTTAGGGTCACAAACTCTTCTGCCGTGGTCGGATGAATACCTATGGTCTGATCAAAATGCTTCTTGCTGGCGCCAGCAACCATGGCAACCGCAAGCCCCTGAATAATTTCACCAGCATCAGGCCCCATCATATGAATACCCAGAACGCGATCGGAATCTGATTCAACCAGCATTTTCAGAAAGGTTTTTTCACTATTGCCGCTCAAAGTATGTTTCAGCGGCGTAAAGCGGCTTTTGTATACCTTGATGCTGTCGTACTTAGACCTGGCCTGCTCTTCGGTCAGTCCTACCGTAGCAATATTGGGTTGGCTGAATACGGCTGTTGCTATATTTTCATAATTCATCTCAGTCTGATTATCCGCAAAAAGTCTTCGTGCCAGAATCTCACCTTCAGCCAGGGCAACGGGCGTCAATGCGATACGGTCGATGACATCTCCGACAGCAAAAACGCTGGGACAGCTGGTCTGGAAATGCTCGTCAACGATAACTGCACCATTTTTAGCCAATTTCACCTCGGCTGATTCCAATCCCAGGTTCGTGGTGTTGGGCAATCGACCGGTGGCGTAAAGTACGGCATTGGTAGCCTGACTGCTGCCATCAGTGAAATTAACCTTCAGATCCTGCCCTGACCCAGTTATCGATTCAACTTTACATTCAAGCTTCAACCTACTGTATTTTTTGAATTCTTCAAGAAGATTTGATTGAATATCCTGATCGAAACCGCGCAACAATGTGGGCCCACGATTGACCAGGGTAGTTTCCACTCCCAGACCTGCGAAGATACCAGCGAATTCAACCGCAATATAACCGCCACCAACGATAAGAATGGATTTGGGCAAGCTTTCCAGGGCAAAGACATCATCAGAGTTCATAACCATCTCACTGCCCGGAATATCAGGAATAAAGGGCCGTCCACCGGTAGCTATCAGGATATGGCGGGAAGTGATTTGTTGCTCACCCAACTGTATCGAATGCGGCCCTCTTACTGTTGCCCTGTTCTCGAAAAGGGTTACCCCGGCATTTTCCAGAAGTTTTCGATAAATACCATTCAACCTTTTGATTTCTTTATCTTTATTTTCTTTTAATATAGACCAGTCCAGAACTGGCTGTTGTGGAAACGACCAGCCAAAACCCTGACTGTCGGCAAAATCATGGTGGTAGTGGGCTGCATAACTGAACAGTTTTTTGGGCACACAACCTACATTGACGCAGGTACCTCCCAGAAAGCGCTCCTCGGCAACACCGACCCGTGCCCCAAGTGCTGCGGCTATGCGACTGGCACGGACACCTCCAGAGCCTGCTCCAATGACAAAGAAATCGAAATCATAATCTGTTGTTGACAAGGGTAACCTCACTTCATGTGTTCAAGGGATTCAATCAGGCTGGCTATTATGCAAATTCAAGACAGGCAATGTACACTCCTGTCTTTGGTCAGGGAGATCATCCTTCCTTCTTGATCCAATTTCTTTTCATGAACTGCAGACGGGCAAAATAGAAACTGCTAATGGATCAGAGCGATATCTGCATAGTCGGGGCCGGCGTGGTCGGCCTGGCAATTGCCCGTCAACTGGCACAATCACGCTATTTTTCAGGCCGTCAGATAGTACTGCTGGAACAACATGATGATTATGGCCGGGAAGTCAGCAGTCGCAACAGTGAGGTGATCCATGCCGGCCTGTATTACCCTCAGGACTCCCTCAAGACCAGATTGTGCATTCGCGGCCGTGAATTGCTTTATGACTATTGCCAGCGGTATCAAATCCCATATCGACGTATTGGCAAACTGATCGTCGCCGCCAGAGCAGAAGAATCCTCTCTTGCCACCCTGGCCCGTCAGGGGGAAGCCAATGGTGTGCAGTTACACTGGCTGGACGCCAATCAGTTGCAATCCCTGGAGCCTGCTGTCACGGCCTGCCATGCCTTGCTTTCTCCGGATACGGGCATCATTGACAGCCACGCCCTGATGTCGAGCCTGCTGCACCAGGCGAGCAGCGCAGGTGTTGATTTTGTGCCCAATACCGAGGTCACTGGGGTGGAGACTTGTCACAATGGCTTTGTTGTACACACAACAAACAAGGGGCAGACCTATCGATTTCATTGTGATTTTCTGATTAACTCAGCAGGATTGCAGGCACAGTCTCTGGCTGAACAGATCAGCGGAACAGACAAGGAGCTGATCCCGCCCCTGTATCCCTGTAAAGGCAGTTACTTCAGCTATCGAGGCAAATCGCCCTTTTCCAGGCTGATCTATCCGCTTCCCGCGCAGCATTCCCTGGGCATACATGCCACCCTGGATATGGCTGGACAGTTACGTTTCGGGCCTGATGCCGAATATGTACAAACACTGGATTATGGCGTCGATCAGGAACTTGCCGGGATATTTGCCGAGGCCATCCGCAGTTATTTCCCACAGTTACAGGCGGATCGCCTGTGCCCGGATTACGCCGGAATTCGACCTAAATTGCAGGCTCCTGGCGCAAGCTTCTCTGATTTCTGTATCAATGACGGACGCTTACAGGGCATCCCTGGTCTGATTCAGCTTTTCGGTATCGAATCGCCTGGGCTGACTGCATCACTTGCTCTGGCAGAGCATGTTGAACACTTGATGTGCAGTTAGAACTGCTCGGCGGCGCTGGCAATATGCTGGTAGACCTCGGCACTGCCATCCTTCTTCAGCAGCAGGACATCATAGGGAGTAAAACGCCCCCCAAGCTCCATTCCGGGGCTTCCCAACGGCATTCCGGGTACCGCCAGACCAATGGCATCGGCCGGTTGTTCCTGCAGGAACTGCTGAACCAGTTTGGCGGGAACATGACCTTCAAACACGTACCCTTCCGCAGAGACGGAGGTGTGGCAGGATTGAAATTGTGGCGCTATCCCCCTTTGCATTTTTTCCAGATTCAGATTTTCCGGATGGATTATGCTGGCCTGGAAGCCTGCCTGTTCGGCATGATCCACCCAGAACTGACAACAACCACAACTGGGGTCCTTGTAGACGTCCAGCTGGACTGGAGAGGAAGCCATATCTGCAGTGCTGGTCACATTGGCCATTGTGGCGGTATCAGCAGTCGCTGCAATGGGGTTGCCTGCCTCGGTCTGCTTACCGGCATCGGCCGTTTGTTCCTGACTGCAGGCGGACAGGCCAAGGCCCACAAGCATTACCAACACCAGTTTCCCAGCTGTTCTGCCGAGGTTTTCAAGGTAATCAGAGGCTCGTTCATTCATGGTGAAATCCTGAATTGAAAAAAGTGACACGGATGATTCTACAGGGTATGAGTCATTTTGTCAGACCCCAACATACCGGCAAGCAGGGTTTCTATCCGATTCCTGGCCCTGTGTTCAGGGTCATTGAATTGTACACCTATACCCATGGCTCTGTTGCCCTGGGCCCTTCTTGGGGTCATCCAGACTACTGTCCCGGCAATGGGCAGCTTTTCGGGATCCTCCAGCAAGCGCAGCAACATAAACACTTCATCGCCTGGAACGAATGGCCTGCTGGTGGGGATAAACAGTCCGCCATTACGTATGAAAGGCATATAGGCAGCGTACAGGACTGCTTTGTCCCTGATGGTCAGCGATAGAATGCCATGTCCACTTGATCGTTGTGCAGGCTGCATTTCTTCATCCTGTTCGCCACTGGCTGTCATCTACTTCTTGCTCTTGTCTTCAGATATTGCCTGGATTACGTTTATGAATTGTCCCGACCACTGCCTGCCAGGCCAGAAAGATTTCTTCAAGCGCCAGCAAGGGATTGGGGTTGTTGCCTGAAGTCAATTGAGTCAGCTGGGCTTGCAGTCGGCGATAAAGATTCAGCAACTGTCGTGCCGGCCGGTTATCCGCCCCAGACACGAGAACCCTATCGGCCAGTTTACGAAAATCCTTACTTTGCCCCGCTACGGTTTGACCACTGAGTTGCTCGTTGATCAGCAAGGCCACATTGCGCATCAAGAGGCGCAGTAATTTTTCCCTATCGGTTTTTTCGTACTTTTTAGCCAATTCTGTGGCCAATCCTCTTGAGTGAGTCAGCGTATACAGCGTATCCAACAACTCTTGCTGGTAAGCAGGCAGACCTGATTGCAAGGCGTGCAGGCACTGTAAAGGTTTACCTCCAGTCAGATCAATGACCGTATCGATCTGATCGGATTCGATTTCAGGTAACTCTTCCTGCAACCATGCACCCAATGTAGCCCTGTCAGGGATTGGCATGAGTTGACTCTGACAACGGCTGCGGACTGTGGCCAGAAGGCGTCCCGGCTGGTGGCTGCTCAACAGGAAATAGGTGTCTTGCGGTGGCTCTTCGAGTATTTTCAACAAGGCGTTGGCAGGTGCGGTGGCCATGGCTTCTGCCGGATAAACCAGGATCACCCTGCCCTTGGTGCCATGAGCAGTGCGTTGGGTGAACTCAATGAGCTTGCGTATTTGCTCCACCTTGATGGCATTGCTGCCCTCCTCGGGCGTGATAAGCAAAAGATCCGGATGATTGCCCGCAGCAAACAAATGGCATGAACGACAGTTGAAACAGGCCGAGATCAATCCGGTAACCGTTGCCTGCACAGGTTGTTGACACAGCATCATGCCGGCCAGTTGTCGGGCAAAGTCCAGCTTACCACTCCCCTGTTCGCCATGCAGCAAATGAGCATGAGCCAGTGTCCCTGCAAGGAAACGCTGGCTCAGAGCTGACCAGAGGGGGCCTTGCCAAGGCAAGATCTGATTGCTGACTGGGGCTGGCTCCTGCATTATGAATTCCAGTAGTGTTGCAAATGAACAGCAATCTCTGCCTGTATTTCAGCTAATGGTCTGTCTGCATCAATCACCCGGAAACGCTCAGGCTCAAGTTGCGCCCGTTGCAGGTAGCAACTCCGGATTCGTTGAAAAAAAACGACCTGTTCCTGCTCAAAGCGATCGAGCTGTGCCCGTTTGCGGGCCCGGGCCAGGCCTTTTTCCGGTTCCAGATCCAATAAAAACGTCAGGTCCGGCCTGAGCTGCCCCTGAACCATATTCTCCAGGGTAGCGATAAGTTGTTGATCAAGCCCCCGTCCGGCTCCCTGGTAGGCATAGGTTGCATCAGTGAAGCGATCACAGACCACCCATTTTCCGGCAGCCAGTGCTGGTTTGATGCATTGTGCCAGATGCTGCGCACGAGCTGCAAAAACCAGTAACAGTTCCGTCAGCCCAGTCATTGGCTCCGGGGCTGGAGACAACAACAGCTGGCGTATCTGTTCGGCCATCACCGTACCACCGGGTTCGCGGGTCAACACCCATTTGTATCCTGCCTGCTCAAGCAGAGTGGTAATGAAAGCGATATTGGTCGATTTGCCAACCCCTTCAATACCTTCCACAGTAATAAATCCGTTTTTTTCAGGGTTTGCCATTATCAATGACCGTTTCCTACTGATGAATCAGATACTTGTCCAGAGCCAGCAGCACGTTGTTGGCGGTAGCGTTGCACGGCAGCATTATGCGCTTCAAGCGTATCGGAAAAAACATGCCCGCCATTACCATCGGCGACAAAATAAAGACTGCTTCCTGCTGCAGGGTTAAGACTGGCGTGCAGCGATTGCTGACTGCTCAAGGCGATGGGAGTTGGCGGCAATCCATTGTTCCGGTAGGTGTTCCAGACGTGCGCAGACTGCAGATCGCTGGTCCGGATCACTCCAGCATATTCCGGGCCCAGACCATAGATGACTGTCGGGTCTGACTGCAGACGCATACCCAGTTCGAGACGGCGCACAAAGACCCCTGCTATCTGTGCTTTCTCTGCGTTGATGCTGGACTCCTTTTCGATGATGGATGCCAGTATAAGGGCTTGCCAGGGATTGTCATAGGGCAAGGCTCCCAGCCGTGTTGCCCATTCTGCTTTCAGGGTCTGACGCAAGGCCAGGTGTGCCCGCCGCAATATATCCAGATCACGGGTACCGGCAGTGTAGAAATAGGTTTCAGGCAGCAGTGAGCCTTCCAGGAAAGGGATGGCAGAAAGCACGGCATCATTTTCCTCAAAGAGAGCAAGAAGCTCGGTATCGGTTGGATTGACCAGGGTTGTCCGAATTTTTTCCTGCCGTCCTATCGCGGCAAGTGCCTGTCTGAAGGTCCAGCCTTCAACAAGTGTCAGGGCGTATTGCTTGTTTTTGCCGGATACCAGCAAGCCCACCAGGGTATCCGGAGTCAAACCTGGTTGCAGTTCATATTCACCAGGCTTGAGTTGGCGCTCCAGACCATTCAGTCTGGTCCAGAGAATAAAACCTGCCGGAAACTCAAGATAGCCTTGTTGATGCAATTGCCGGGCAACAGCATTGAGTGTGCTGCCGGCAGGCACCTCAATCAGGGTTGTATCGTCCAAAGGCAAGGGTCTGTGCAAATAGTACGTGAAAGCTGCGAACATGATGCTTGCCAGCATGCCCAGCAAGGCCGCAACAATCAGCAGATTTTTCAGAACAGGAGGTTTCATGTGGCCATTATAGCCTGCAATAACTGTTGTGCATGACGTGTATGGGGACCAATATCAAACCGTATCATTTCTGACTCAGTGATCAGGCCGGTTACAGGCCAGATGCCAATGAGGCTGTTGCAAATGAATATTTCACTTGCCTGGAATAATTCCTGCCTGGAAATTGATCTGATGTGATGTCGCACCCCTTCATGCTGGAAAGCAGCCAGCAAAGCATCGCGGAGGATACCGGCAACACCGGATTTGTTCAGCAAGGGTGTACAGACGGTATTTGCCAATACCATGAAAAGATTGCTGCGGGTGCCCTCAATAACCAGATCATTCTCATCAAACATTAATCCTTCTGTCACCTCTTCTCGTAGTTCCATGCTGGCCAGCACCTGATCCAGACGATTGAGATGTTTGAAACCGGCCAGGCGGTAATTGCTGGAAACCGGGTGCTGGCACAATTGAACCGTAATTCCCTCCCTGGCATGATCATGCCTTGTTTCCGGGAAGGGGTGAAGTTGCAGGATTCTCTGGCATGCCAGAGTGCCTGCAGGGCGATAGCCGCGCCCTCCTTCGCCGCGGGTAACGATGATCTTGAGTATGGCATTTTCTGCAGGCACAGGCTCTACCGCCAGGAAAGCCTCCAGTTCCTGGCGCAATAATGGTAAAGGGCAGTCGATTTGCAAGCGCAGACAGGTTTTTTGCAGGCGTTGCAGGTGCGGCAGCAACAATACTGGACGGTGCTGTTTCAGCAATATTGTCTCAAAGGCTCCATCCCCATAGAGCAAACCACGATCCAGGGCAGAAATGGTGTCTTTGGTCCTGCCGTTTATCCACATGAGTGGGTCAGTCCGGTTTTTTGAATACCAGGCTACCGTTGGTACCCCCAAAACCAAAAGAATTGCTGATGGCAATATTCAAGGTTTGAGCACGACTCTGATGAGGTACGTAGTCGAGATCACATTGCGGGTCTGGATTATCAAGGTTGATGGTAGGGGTGATCAGTTGATCGCGCAGCGACAGGATCGTCACTATGGCTTCCACCGCCCCCGAAGCGCCAAGCAAATGCCCTATCATCGATTTGGTGGAACTGATGGCAAGCCTGTACGCATGATCACCAAACAGGGATTTGATGGCTTGGGTTTCGGCAATATCTCCAGCAGGTGTGGAGGTGCCATGCGCATTGATATAATCCACCTGTTCCGGATTGATCCCTGCATCCCGCAGGGCATTGCGCATGCACAGGGCGGCTCCGGCACCATTTTCTGCCGGTGAGGTTATATGAAAGGCATCTCCGCTCATACCAAAACCGATCAGTTCTGCATAAATCCTGGCACCTCGTTTGCGGGCATGTTCATACTCTTCCAGCACCAGGATACCGGCGCCATCACTGAGTACAAAACCATCCCGGTCCCTATCCCAGGGGCGGCTGGCTTTTTGCGGGTCATCATTTCGGGTTGACAACGCTCTGGCGGCACAGAAACCACCCAGGCCCAATGGAGAGGTTGCCATTTCCGCGCCACCGGCCAGCATCAAATCAGCCTGACCAGAGGCAATGAAACTGGCAGCAACGCCAATATTGTGGGTGCCACTGGTACAGGCAGTGGTGATGGCGATATTGGGTCCCTGCAGATTATAACGAATGGAGAGCGTTCCACTGATCATGTTGATGATCGAGCCTGGCACAAAAAAGGGAGATATCTTGCGAGGTCCAGCTGCCCGTACCAGGTCATGGTTGTTTTCAATCGTCGTGATACCACCGATTCCAGAACCGATGGCAACGCCACTCAATGCCGGATTGAAACCACTAGCCAGTATCCCGGAATCCTCCATGGCCTGAACACCTGCCGCCAGTCCGTACTGAATGAACACATCCATTCGTCTGGCATCCTTGGCAGGCAGATACAGATCACTGTCGAAATTCTTGACAGAGCCTGAGAAGCGTGTGCTGAATTCACTCGCGTCAAAATTGTCAATCGGCGTAATACCGCTGCGTGCCTCCTGCAGATTTTGCCAGGTGGTTGCCACATTATTACCCACTGGAGTCACTAGCCCAAGGCCGGTGATCACTACACGTCTACCTTTCAAAGCACTGTTCTCCAAAGCTTGTGTGCAGCTTTCATGTCGTTGTTGCACATAAACAAAAGCTACTCCGGGTAGCAATACCCGGGGTAGCTTTGATCAGTACATTCGAAATCGCTCAGAGGTGTTTGTTGATGTAATCACACGCCAGTTGAACGGTTGTGATTTTTTCGGCTTCTTCATCAGGGATCTCAGTTTCAAACTCTTCTTCCAGAGCCATAACCAATTCCACAGTATCCAAAGAATCAGCGCCCAAATCTTCTACAAATGATGAGGAGGGCTTGACGTCCTCTTCTTTGACACCCAGCTGTTCGCAGACAATTTTCTTAACGCGATCTTCAATGCTACTCATAACTATTATTAGCTCCTAAATACTAAGTGTAATAGTGTCTTTCGATTATTATTGGCTGTTTTTTGATCAACCGAGATAACCCAAAGCGCAAGTTTACATCTATTTTAGACGTGTTGTAATCTTTAACTGGAAAATAATTCCCTGCTTAGAAAAGATGTATTTAATAAACAAAAGCTTGCGTCAGTATTTTGCACATCATGCCATGTACATTCCACCATTCACATGAATGGTTTCACCGGTAATATAAGCACCAGAGTTGGCTGCCAGAAAGGCGGCAACACTGGCAATTTCATCTGGTTTACCAAATCGTGCCAAAGGTATCTGGGCCTGCAACAATTCAATTTGTTTCTCGCTCAGGGCACGAGTCATATCAGTATCGATAAACCCAGGGGCTATGGCATTGACAGTGATGCCTCGAGAGCCTATTTCTCGCGCCAATGAGCGGGTAAATCCTTCGATCGCGGCCTTGGAGGCAGCATAGTTGGTCTGGCCTGGATTGCCACTGGAAGCAACCACAGAGCTGATATTGATAATCCTGCCCCAACGCGCCCGGGTCATCCCTTTCAGGCAGGCCTTGCAGACCCGATACAGGGAGTTGAGATTGGTATTGATGACCTCACCCCACTCTTCTTCCTTCATTCGCATCAACAGATTGTCACGGGTAATCCCTGCATTGTTGACCAGAATAGCAGGAGTGTTGCCAAGGTCCTGGTCAATGGCTGTCATCAGGGCCGCCACAGAGTCGCTGGACGCCACATCCAGTTGATAACCACGGCCCTGGATACCCTGTTCGGCCAGATAGGCTGTTATGGCTTCAGCACCGCTCTTGCTGGTGGCCGTGCCAACCACAATAGCCTCATTTTGTCCCAGGCTGCAGGCAATGGCTTTGCCGATACCGCGGCTGGCACCTGTTATCAATGCAATTTTTCCAGCGTAGCTCATCAGGAATCTCCGTTTATGCCTGGGTACGAATCAGGGACACCGCCTGCTGCAAGGCCTGACTGTCATCAATGCCAAGGCTTTCAAAACCTGGATCTATGCGTTTGATCAAACCGCACAGCACTCTCCCCGGACCACATTCTATAATTTGCAGGATACCTTTGTCGCGCATGTGCAGCATGGAATCAACCCATTGCACAGGCTGATAAAGTTGTTTCAACAGATTGGCTTTGATTTCATCTGGAATCTGGCTTGCCTGTCCATTGATATTCTGGATGACCGGTATGTCGGGCGATCTGAAAGTGATGTCATTCATGTCTTCAGCCAACCGTTCTGCCGCTGGCCGCATCAGGGCACAATGAGAGGGCACACTGACATTCAAGGGCAAGGCTCTTTTGGCCCCCGCTTCCTTGCAGGCAATTATGGCCTTTGCAACAGCTGCACTGGAACCGGCAATAACAGTCTGCCCAGGGGCATTGAAATTGGCGGCAGCCACCACCCCATCGGCAGCAGCTTCCTGACAGACCTTGGCAAGCAGATCATTGTCAAGGCCAAGAATTGCGGCCATGGCTCCAGTGCCCTCAGGCACAGCTTCCTGCATATAAATGCCTCTTTTGTTGACCAGGGCTATGGCTGCAGTGAAATCAAGCACACCCGCTGCCACCAGGGCTGAATATTCTCCCAGACTGTGACCGGCCAACAATGCAGGTAAGGGATTGTCCTGATCACGCCATAGCCGCCAGAGTGCAATCGAGGCTGCAAGCAAGGCAGGTTGGGTGATGGCAGTCTGGTCAAGCTGCCCTTCCGGATTGTCCTGTGTGATTTTCCACAGATCACAACCCAGCACTTCAGACGCCTCGGCGAAAGTTGTCTTGATCAAGGGGTATTCAGTTGCCATCTCAGCCAGCATACCCTGTTTTTGAGAGCCTTGGCCGGGGAAAACAAAACCCAAATTGTTCATATCTTTGCGTTCCTGTTAATCAAAAGAAAGAATCAAGGAATTTTTAACTGGCGAAACCGGCGCCAATCAATCCCGGCAAACCCGCATCGATTTCCTGAACAGCTTGCCTGATCGCAGCCTGAAACCCTTCACTATCGGTATTGCCATGGCTTTTGATCAGAATACCATCAAGGCCCACTACACTGGCACCATTGAACAGCGAGGGGTTGATTGTTTGTTGCAGTTCTTTGAACATTGAGGCGGTCAACAACGCCCTGCCGCGATTGATCAGATTGCGCCCGGCAATCTGCAACCAGAGAGCTTCGATGGCACGAACCACGCCGGCACTGGTTTTGATGGTGATATTGCCCGCGAAGCCATCACAGACGACAACATCAGCCTTGCCCGCAAACAGCTCGGCAGGCTCCAGATAACCAATGTAATCGATATCAGCTGATGTGCTCAGTACCTGGGCTGCAGTCTTGATAACCTCAGTTCCTTTATGAACTTCCGCGCCGATATTGAGTAAACCAAGCCTGGGTTTTCTTTGTAGTTGATATTGCGCGACTATTCCACCCATGCGGGCATAGGTAAGCAGATCCTGTGCGCTGCTGTTGATATGGGCGCCGACATCCAGCAGCAGACAAGAGCCTTGTGCCTGCAGATTGGGCAATGTGGCCATCATTGCCGGCCTTTCGATACCGGGTAGTGTCCTCAGCAGATGTCTACCTGCCATGATCAATGCGCCGGTATTACCGGCGCTGACACAGGCGTCGGCCCGTCCGTTGCGCACCATATCCACAGCCAGAAACAGGGATGAATTGCGGTGCCGACGGATGGCGTGCAGGGGGTTGACTTGATTATCGAGATACTCTTCAGTGAAGAGGTATTCAATGCGTTCACTTTGCCGGGGATCATCCAGTTGCTGGATGCGCAACAGGGAGGCTTCATTACCTGCCAGGATAAACCGCAGCTCATCGTATTGCGCCAGTATTGCCATAACCGCAGGAATGGTCACGGAGGGACCGAAGTCACCTCCCATGACATCAATTGCTATGCACTTGCCTGAGGACAAATTTATTCGTCACCAAGATCGAGTACTTTTTTCCCTTTGTAAAATCCATCAGCTGTCATGTGATGACGCCTGTGTACTTCCCCACTGGTTTTGTCAGTGGCAAGTGTGGCTGAGGTCAGTGCGTCATGACTGCGGCGTTTGTCGCGTCGTGAACGGGAAACCTTATTCTGTTGAACGGCCATGGTGATGCTCCTCGATCAGTATCTATAAAAAACAGTTTGGGATTATATCCCTGGATTACGGTTTGTCTTTCTGCTCCAGCAAAGACCTTAAATTCTCAAACGGTCCTGCCCTGCCCTGCATTGTCTCAGGGGAGGATGTCGGCGCTAGTTCTTCCAGCCGTGCCGGACCGGTACAATCATTCTCAGCATGATGTGCAACCAACGGCATGCACAGTAACAGCTGTTCAGTCAGCATTGCCCTGATATCAAGCAAGCCTTCGGAGAAAATGAAAGGTTCCAGTGTTTTTGGCAACTGCCTGGCCTGCTCATCACTTTCTATCAAGGCGATCAGGAAATCATCATGCAATGGTATCTGCAGGCTGCCAAGGCAACGCTGACACTCGACCCTGATATCGGTGGAGACGGAACCTGCAACAATACGACGATGATTTTCATCCCGATAAAATCTCAGTTGCGCATTCACGCTGCCGGAATCATCAACCAGGATTTCACATAAACGTTCCAGCATGGCTACCGGGATAATCCCGTTGATTTCCGCAGTCTGCGCGCACATCTTGCGTGCATCCAGCAATTGAGGAAGCAAAGACACTGTGCCTGGAACAGTCATAGGCGCGCAATAATAGGGGCTGGAAGTGATTCTGTCAAAAAAATCTGTTACCTGGTGCAATTTTACTGTTGCAGACGGGTAATCAAATCTTGCATGGCAGGGCCCATTGGTGCGTTGATACAGATCTGCTGTTCGTTGTCCGGGAGAGCAAACAGCAATGACTCGGCATGCAGGCACAGGCGCTTGACTGGCATCAAGCGAGAGGACACTTTTTGGGTATAACGATCATCACCAATAATGGCGTGCCCTGCATACTGGCAATGAACCCTGATTTGATGGGTTCGACCTGTTTCAGGCATGACTTGAAGCAAGGTGCAGTCACTGAACCGTTGCAGTACCTTGAAATGCGTCAAGGCAGGTTTCCCTGATGAGTCCACCCTGACCCGTTTTTCAGTCTCGTCCAAAGTATCCTTGCGCAGCGCGACCTCAATTTTTTTTACGTGATCAGGCCATTGTCCTGCGACCAAGGCCTGATAAACTTTTTTTGTAGTTTTAGCTTTAAATTGATCCTGTAAGAACTTGAGTGAATTATAGTTTTTTGTTATTAACAGGCAGCCAGTTGTCGCCTTGTCCAAGCGATGCACCAACTCCAGGGCCTCTCCCTCCGGGCGCATTTGGCGCAAGGCCTCAATCAGACCCAGCTGCGCGCCAGAACCTGCATGAACAGCAAGCCCCTGCGGTTTGTTCAAAACCAGAATATTCTCATCTTCATAGAGTACGGCATTGGACAGAATCTCGACCAAACCAGCACTGGGAGCCGGCACCACGGCACGATCAGCCAGCTGCACGGGGGCCACCCGCAAAAGATCTCCAGCATGTACCCGGGTGTCCGCCTTGATCCTCTTTTTATTCAGGCGGATAGCCCCTTTGCGCAACATTCGATACAAGTGCGATCGGGGTACGCCCTTGAGGCGACTCAGCAGGAAATTATCAACTCGTTGATTATCGGATTCAGACGACACTTCAAAAAAACGAACGAGCTGTTCTCTGGTACTCATAGGGAGTCTGTTGCAGCTGAGGTGAGCGGGAATTATAGCAAGTCTGAACTGATCCAACATTGAATAGTGTACAATTCCGCCCTTGATTGAACACAGGATACGGGAATTACGCATGTTGACCATCCGACAAACACTGGAAAACCTGTTGAGCTCAGTAATTGCTGACATAAGCGGGATTGCTGACAGCCCTGCCCTGGTGATCCCGTCATCACGACAGGAATTCGGCGATTACCAGGCCAACGGCGTCATGTCCCTGGCCAAGCGCATGGCCTGCAAACCCAGAGACCTGGCTCAGAGGATTGTCTCTGCCATACCGGCTCATCCCTTATTGGCCAAGGCAGAAGTCGCAGGGCCGGGTTTTATCAATCTGTTTTTGGCAGAAGCAGAGCTATGCGATAGATTGCTCGCCTTGTCTGAAAAACCAGAAAATCTCGTTGTCAGAACCACGACACCCAAACGTATCGTGGTTGATTATTCAAGCCCCAATCTAGCCAAGGAAATGCATGTCGGCCATCTGCGCGGCACCATTATCGGTGACTGTCTTGCCCGTGTCCTCGAAGCCAGTGGACACAGTGTCATCCGGCAGAACCATGTGGGTGACTGGGGCACGCAATTTGGCATGCTCATAGCTCATATGGAATCGCTGCAACAGGAAGGAGCTGATCCTGGCGCCTCGCTCAGTGATCTTGAACTCTTTTACCGACAGGCCAAGCAGCGTTTTGACCTGGATCAGGATTTTGCGACAACCGCCAGACAATACGTCGTCAAATTACAGCAAGGTGATAAACGATGTCTTGAAATCTGGCAACATTTCATCAATGAATCTCTGCACCACTGCGAAGAAATTTATAAGTTGCTCAATGTCAATTTACAGCGCAAGGATTTGCGACCTGAAAGTTTCTACAATGATGAGCTGCCCAAAGTAGTTGCCTTATTGGCAGAAAAGAACCTGTTGCAGGAATCCGAGGGGGCAAAATGCGTCTTTGCAGAAGGGTTCACTGGCAAGGACGGTTCACCATTACCCACTATTGTGCAAAAACAGGATGGCGGTTACCTGTATGCCACCACTGACCTGGCAGCCGTTGCTTTTCGTTGTACGCAATTAAGTGCCGAACGCATCCTGTATGTTGTCGATGCCCGGCAAAGCCTGCATTTTCAACAACTGTTTGCCATAGCCCGCATGGCACAACTGGCAGGTCCAGAATGCAGTCTGGAGCATATTGCCTATGGCACCATGATGGGAGCAGACGGCAGACCATTCAAAACCCGAAGTGGCGATACGGTCAAGCTCAAGGAACTGTTGGAAGAATCGATACGTCGTGCCCATGCTCTGCTCACCGAGAAAAATTCGGTTCTGGATGAAGCAAGCCGTGCCGTAGTGGCAGAAAAAGTCGGCATCGCTGCGGTAAAGTACTCTGATCTGGCCAAAAACAGAACAAGCGACTATGTGTTTGACTGGAACAGCATGCTGTCATTCGAAGGCAATACCGCACCCTACATGCTGTATGCCTATGCCCGTATCCGCAGCATACTGCGTAAAGCCAGGGTACAAGCCGGGGCTAGCGATGCAATCCTGTTGCAGGCGCAGGAGGAACGTCAATTGGCCGTGAAACTGCTCCAGTTTTCGGAGGCAGTCCACGCAGTAGCCACAGAATGCTATCCAAATTATCTGTGCCAATACCTTTACGAACTGGCAGGTTTATTCATGCGCTTCTATGAGAACTGCCCGATTCTGAAAACTGAAGATAAGCAGATACGAAACAGCAGATTGAAGCTGGCTGATCTTACTGCAAAGACCTTGCAGCAGGGACTTGATCTACTGGGTATCGAAACGCTGGAGCAGATGTAGACCTGCAGGTCACGATGACTTGCAGGCCTGCATGTTGCCTTTGGCCTTATGCACGGATTACTACTGACTGAGCTCCAGCAGGAGCTTATTCAGTTTGCGCGTGAATTGCGAAGGATCATCCAGGGCCCTGCCCTCAGCAAGACTGGCTTGATCAAAAACAATCGAAGCCAAATCAGCAAACCGCTCTTCATCCTGCTCCTTATCCAGTTTAACAATCAAAGGATGCTCAGGGTTGATCTCGAAAATAGGCTTGCTCTCTGGAATTGCCTGTCCGCTGGCTTCCATAATCTTGCGCATTTGCAGCCCCATATCCTGCTCATCAATGGCCAGGCAGGCAGGTGAATCAGTCAGGCGATGTGTAACCCGAACCTGTTTGACCTGTTCGCCTAGCGTGGCGGTGATGCGCTCTACCAGCGGTTTGAATTCCTGTTCCACCTTCTCCTGCTTTTCTTTCTCATCCTGATCTGCGAGTTTGCCAAGGTCCAATGCGCCCCGGGTGATGTCCTGCAGTTGCTTGCCATCAAATTCATTCAGGTGGCTGACCAGCCATTCATCGATACGATCAGACAGCAGCAGCACTTCAATTCCTTTCTTGCGGAAAATTTCCAGATGCGGGCTGTTCTTGGCTGCCTTCCAGGATTCTGCAACTACGTAGTAGATTTTATCCTGTTCGGGTTTCATCCGGGTGACATAGTCTTCCAGCGATTGATCCTGAACTTCGGTATCTGTCTCGGTACTGCTGAACAGCAATAAACCGGCTATGGTTTCCCTATTGGTGAAATCCTCAGCTGGCCCCTCTTTCATCACCTGACCAAATTCTTTCCAGAATTTGGCATATTTCTCTTTATCTTTGCTTTTCAGCTTGCCCAGCATATCCAATGCTCTTTTCGTCAGGGCACTGCGCATGGTGTCTACGACAGGATCTTTTTGCAGGATTTCACGCGATACATTCAGGGAAATATCATTTGAATCCACCACCCCTTTGATGAAACGCAGGTATAAAGGCATGAATTGTTCAGCATCATCCATGATGAAAACACGTTGCACATACAGCTTGAGCCCACGTGCACCATCACGATTCCAGAGATCGAAGGGGGCTCTGCCGGGGACATACAATAAACTGGTGTATTCAAGCTTACCTTCAACCTTGTTGTGACTCCAAATGAGCGGATCTTCGAAATCATGGGAAACGTGCTTGTAAAACTCCTTGTATTCTTCCTCCTTTATTTCAGTTCGTGGCCGTGTCCACATAGCCTGGGCTGTATTGACTGCCTCATACTCGGGAGACTCCACTTTGGTTTCTTCATCCTGCTCCTCATTGGGATAGGATATTTTTTCCATAAGAACAGGAATGGAAATATGATCCGCATATTTTTTGACGATATTCCTCAGTCTGTAACTTTCGGAAAATTCTTTTTCCTCTTCACGCAGATGAAGAACAACCGTGGTTCCACGGTTTGGTTTTTCCAGGGTTTCGATACTGTAATCTGATTCACCTGTGGACACCCAGCGCACACCTTCAGCGGCTGCTGCACCGGCCTTGCGTGTCAAGACTTCGACCTGACGGGCAACAATAAAAGCCGAGTAAAAACCGACTCCGAATTGTCCTATCAGTCTGGAATCCTTTTTCTGGTCCCCAGTCAGGGACTGTAAGAATTGTGCTGTCCCGGATTTGGCGATGGTGCCGAGATTGCTGATCACCTCTTCGCGGGTCATGCCGATGCCATTGTCACTGATACTTATTGTGCCAGCGTCCTTGTCGACATCTATCCGCACGTTCAGTTCTGAATCATTTTCATAAAGATCCGGATTGGATAACGCTTCAAAGCGAAGTTTGTCTGCCGCATCCGATGCGTTGGAAATTAATTCCCGCAGGAAAACCTCCTTGTTGCTGTACAAGGAATGAATCATGAGATGAAGCAATTGTTTTGCTTCAGTTTCAAACCCTCGAGTTTCCTTTTTTTCCTTTGTTGCCATATGCTCAACCCTTAATTTTGATACTCATAAAAAAACCCGTTTATCTGGGAAGATAACCGGGTCTTTTATGGGGTTTGACGTGTGCTTTTTCAAGCACTGTTCAATCAGGATCGGTAGAAATCAATCGCATCCGCTTTGCGTCTGTCGAGATTTTCCCTGCGAGCCTTGCTGTTTTCTATGAAAGTGAGCAGCTGACTGGCATTATTATTACCGAGGCGTTGAGCTTCACGAGCAGCCTGTCTGGCTCCCTCAAAATCTTCAATTTCAAGCAATGCTCGGGCGAGAAACAGATTGGCATCATCAGGATCATCCAGATTGCCTCGTTGCAGGGCGAGTTTGCTGGCTTCAGCTGCTTCTTTATAATCATGCTTCAGATAGTAAATATAGCCGAGATAGTCGTAACCGTTGCCAGTTTCATCAAGCTCTGCTGCCTTACGGGCAGGAATAACCGCCTCGTCATATTCGTTTGCCATCAGATACATTTGCGTCAAGCGTTCAAAAGTATCGAAATCCTCTTCAACAATCCCTGCGGCTATGCCCGCCTCAAGTACTTTGGCGCCCTTGTAAGGAGCATCTATACCGGCAAGTGATTGTGCCAGGTTCATATACTCCGCTTCACTGGCCATATAACCCTTGGCAAAAGTCAGACCCAGGGTTTCGATGCGGTTCTTGTCATCATCGAGCATGCCATAGATTGCAGCCAGATTACGCCAGTCCGCGGGTTCATCAAACAATGCCACCATTTCCTTGGTTGTGATGAGGGCGTTGGGGTAGTCTTCCATTTCAATGTACATGACATTGAGCAAACCATAGACGTTACGAGGAACTTCCCTGCCTTCAGCACGAACTATCTCCATGTGATCAAGCACGTAGGGAATGGCCTGCTGAAACTGCTCCAGGTTGAAATGTCCATTGGCCAATTGCAGAAATACATTGGCACTTTCCTCCTCTGAAATCTCCCGCCACTGGCTCAGAGCATCAATGGAGTCCTGCCAGCGCTCCTCTCCGGCATAAAGATTACCCAAGGCCTGCAGGGCACGTTGTCGCATTTCCACACGAAGATTTTCAATGGTCAACATGCGTTCGAAAGTCAGCAAAGCCTGCTCGATATTATCGGTATTCAGATAATAGTTTGTATAGAAATTAAGCAAAGTTGCCTTTTCGAAATCATTCAAGGAATTATAGCGCTCGTTGAGTCTATCCAGCTCTATTTTGGCGCGTTCATAATTAGGCTCCTTCGTTTCATCTTCAGGGCTCAGGAGCTCCTGAATCGAGGAAATATCCCGGAACATACGCTCTGACAGTACTTCAGAGGAACGAGTGGGTGGTGGTTGTCTGCGCTCATTATCATTTTGAGCTAACGTATAGGAACTAAAACTCAAAGCTACAGCGCAGACACCAACCAGAATCAGACCGTGAAGTACAGCTTCAAGTCGAGTAAAAGAAAGGAATCCCCTCATTGTTCCCCCTCCAGCTGATAGCGAAATACATACTGAACATTGGGTACTTCCACTGCCTCCCCATTAACCACCCGTGGTTGAAAACGAAAGCGTTCTGCGGCCCGGATGGAAGAGTTGTCGAACATCCCTCGAGGCTCGGCATCAATAACCACGACATCCCTCACCCCCCCGGTTTCAGTCACAGTGAAACTGACCTGACACCAGCCTTCAATACCACGAGATGCAGCCCTGGTCGGATATTGCGGCGTGACATTAACCAGAGGCAACATATCGCCGTCGGTGACATTCAGGGTGGCATTGCCGAAATCAAGACCAGCGTCCACATTGACAGCGACCCGTTGTATGTTCAATGAAGGACCTGCATCCATGTTCAGATCCCGCTGTGGTGGGGTGGGAGGCGGCTCATCAATCTCTTCCAGAGGTTGGGGTTTTTCTACATCCCGAACCACTTCCATGACAATCTCCGGCATGGTGGCATCAACCATTTTCACCACAGTGGCAGTCTGGGTAAGTTGTTGGCCAGTCGCGATCAGGGCTTGCATGAAGTAGAACAGGATCAAGGTGATAACTACAGCAAGCATCATGGAAATCAACCATCTAATTGCTACCATTGTTTAAGCCTCCGTTGAAATTGAAACATTGGCAATCTCGGCATCTCGCGCTGCTCTCAATATTGCCATGACATGTTCATTGGTGGCGGCGCGGTCTCCCTGAATCACCACTGAGGCATTCGGGGTATCTGCCAGGCGCAGCTCAAATCGTTGTCGGATGAAACGGGGATCAATCTGTTCACCATCTATCCAGACCTGTCCATCCCCACTGACAGCAATCAAAATCAAGTCCTTGGACTTGGGCTCTGAAGTTGACGCTTCAGGTTTGAGCACTTCAATGCCGGCCTCGGTGATAAATACCGAGGTGACAATGAAGAAAATCAGCAGGATGAAAACAACATCGAGCATTGGGGTGAGGTCTATCTCCCCTGCTCCTTCATCTTCACGTTTCTTCATTAGACCACTTTTCATTATTATGCCTCGAGCCTTATCTATTTAGAGTCATACTATTTATTTAGAGCCATATTATCTGCAAGAAGTTCCAGATCGCGGTCCATTTTTG
>JAVVEG010000011.1:93841-111241 GCA_032251455.1 Pseudomonadales bacterium
TATTTATTTAGAGCCATATTATCTGCAAGAAGTTCCAGATCGCGGTCCATTTTTGCTTTCAGCCAGTTTGAGGCAAATATCCCGGACAGCGCTCCCACCATGCCTGCCATGGTGGGTATGGTGGCCTTGGATACACCACCAGCCATGGATTTGGCATCTCCACCGCCGGTAAGCGCCATCACATAGAATACCTCGATCATCCCGGTTACCGTACCAATAAGACCCAGCAAGGGACAGATGACAACCAGTGTTTCGATTATCGGCAATGTCGATTTCAGATCCAGAGATATCTCGGAAATCATCATATTGCGTATCTGTCTTGCCCGCCAGGATTTGGTATCGTTGCGACCATTCCACGTAGCCAGCGTGTACTTGACACGCTTGGCATGAGTGGAATACATGTACCAGACTCTTTCGAACACCAGGGACCATTTCACCAACAGAAGACCGGCGATAATCCAGAGGACTTCCCCGCCCTTGTTCATGAACTCCATAATGGCATCAGACATATCCAGCAGAGTGAAATACATGATCTCTCTCCTTTAAGAAGCTTTCGCTTTATTACCTATAGAGGCTTCGGCTTTGGTGGCAATGATGCCGGTAGCCTGTTCTTCCAGGATATGGATGATACGGTCACTTTTGCTTTTGACCCAGGTATGCATCAATACGGTCGGAATGGCAACTGAAATACCGAGCACCGTTGTCATCAACGCCATTGAAATACCACCCGCCATGATGGTTGGATCACCCGCACCGTAGACAGTGATTTGCTGGAACACAAGAATCATACCAGTCACCGTACCCAACAGACCCATCAACGGGGCTATGGTGGCGATGATCTTGATGAAGGTCAGGAAGCGCTCCAGAGCCGGAGTTTCCTGCAGAATGGCTTCACCCAGTTTCAATTCCAGGGTTTCTGTATCGGCATTCGGGTTGGCCTCGGCTACCAGCAATACACGTCCCAGTGGGTTGTTCTTGTTGGCTTTCTCGGATTTGACCTGGGAATTCACCTTGGAGGCAACCAAAGTCAGGACAAAGGATCGTAACAAGGCAACCAGGACTGCAATCAGACCTATGCCGATGATGCTGTAACCAATAAAGCCCGAGTTGTCACGTACCTGTTCATCCCAGGTTGGGAAATTGATCAGGTTGGCCATGAGGGAACCGCCCAGGGCTCCGGTCGGATCGATACCCACTTTATGCAAACCGGATTGCGCGTTTTCAAGGGCTGCGGCGCGAGACAGGACATTACTGGAAGGCTGGCGGGGCAATACCTGTAAGTTGCCGATAGCGCCACTGTAGCTGAGGTATTCCCCATCAGCGATGGCATTGAATGAACCTATCCGGGTAACAGTGCGCTCTGATTGTTCGCCTGAAGGCAGACTGACCAGATCGTTATAACGAACAACACGGCCAGATTCGGTCATCTCCTGCTGCATGAAGAACCAGAAGCGTTCTATTTCATCGATGCGCACCTGTTCGGTATCACTGGCGACACGATCGATGAAATTATCCAGAAACTCTTCGCGACCTTCATATTGCGCACTGATCAGCGAGTTTTCAAATACACTGCGTATGTCACCAGCCACACCCTGAATGGTGCCCAGCAATTCGTTGAGGTCGGCCCGGGCAACCCGCAGCGCTTCACGTCGCTCGGCGATGGTAAGCCGGTTTTCGTCAAACTGCGCTTCCAGCTGCACATTCAGATTCTCTTCTTGTGTAATCCGCTGGCGGGTTTCATCCAGAATCTGTTGCTGGTTGTTCACTTCCTGTTGAAAGCGCTGCTCACGTTCCCGGTGCTGTTGCGATTCGGCAACCCGGTCCTGTTCGACATTCTGCAGAAGCTGGGTTAAGGAAGAGGCCTGCTGGGCAAAGACCTGACTGGACAGCGACAAAGCAAGGCTTGCCGCAGCAATAATAGAGGTTTTCTTGATTATTGTTTTCACTGTGCTAACTCCGGCGCGGCAATGGGAAGGTCAATGATTTCTGGCGCGATAAGTCCGCTTGATACACTGATGGCACGTTGGATGGCGGTACGGTATTCGCCAGGTGCCAGTGTAACCCACTGCCGGTTTTCCTGATCCCAGGCCCCGGTCAAAGTGCGATCCTTGGTCTGATAAACCAGGGCTATTCTTCCCACTCTCAGAACATCGACATCTCGTTCTGTACCATCCACCAGCAGGGTTGTCCCGTAGGTTTCATGGGTACGTCCATAGTTGTTCTCGATCTGGTAAAGAGAAAGTATCTGACGGAATTTCTCAGCACCGGAGACGTCCGGGTTATCGATGGCATTCTGAGCGAATGTCAGACGACTACGTCGCTCTTCAATATGAAACGGCAAATCCATTTCAATGAACTGAGCAATGCTGTCCAGCATCTTGGTCATCAACAGTGGCATTTCGCGGGTTACTACTGCCACATCAGCAATGGATTGCTGAATGGTTGCAATCTGCTCTTCCTGAATGGATATCTGCTTGCGCAGCCCGGCATTCAAGACCAACAGGGCTTCCAGGTTGTTGTTTTCAATCTTGAACTCTTCAAAGAGGTTGCTGGCGGAATTGGACAGGCGGGTGATCCTTTCCTGTGATTCTGCTGCTGCAGTGTTCTGTTGTCCCACTACACTCAATGCTTGATCAATGATGCTCGTATCGACCTGTGCCTGCACCGCCCCGGCCATAACCAGGGAGGCCATGGGGGCCAGTACCTTGTAATATAATCGACGGTTATTCATGTGCCATCCTATTATTGTATTAATCTATCTCAGTCTGCGTTAAAGCCTGCAACCTAAAGCAGACCACGAACGTGACAACCTATATTAACTTCCTGTCAAAGCCGAATTAGCCACCCACCCCTTATTGTTTTAACTGGCCAAACCGGTTTTCCTATTTAACGAAACATGACAACAAAAGTTACTTTTTCACACAATATCTGACGTATAAAACTGAATATGTGTTTTTTGGTAACTAACGTCGCCATCTTCGTCGATATTTACGTTAAATTTGCAGCTTCCTGCTAAATTGCGAACTTAGACTACCACAATCCATCTGAAATTTTGAACCACTTAACGCATAAATTTTTCCATGAATTTTTTGCTATTGAAGACTGTGCATCCTTGCTTTTTCATGCTAAGACCTAGTTCACCAGCCAGTAATTTCCTGCAAGGCACTGCCAATCTCAGCCAGACTTCTCACTGTTTTGACACCCGCATCCTGAAGCGCAGCAAATTTTTCATCTGCAGTGCCCTTGCCTCCGGAGATAATGGCGCCAGCGTGCCCCATACGCTTCCCCGCTGGCGCTGTTACGCCTGCTATATAGGATACGACCGGTTTACTGACATTGCTCTTTATGTAGGCGGCCGCCTCCTCTTCTGCAGTGCCCCCGATCTCACCGATCATGACAATGGCTTCGGTTTGCTCGTCTTCCTCGAAGAGTTTCAGAATATCGATGAAATTCGACCCCGGAATCGGATCGCCACCGATTCCAACACAGGAAGACTGTCCAAAGCCATAATCTGTAGTCTGCTTGACTGCTTCATAGGTCAAGGTTCCTGAGCGTGACACAATCCCCACCTTGCCAGGCTTGTGAATATAGCCAGGCATGATACCGATCTTGGACTCACCCGGAGTAATAACGCCGGGGCAGTTAGGCCCGATGAGACGAACGCCAAGCTCATCACATTTGACTTTTGCATCCAGCATATCCAGGGTAGGGATCCCCTCAGTAATACAGACAATCAGCGTGATGCCGGCAAAGGCAGCTTCCAGAATCGAATCCTTGCAAAAGGCTGCTGGCACATAGATGACCGAGGCTTCAGCGCCGGTTGCAGCGACTGCCTCCCGTACGGTATTGAATACCGGCAGGCCCAGATGAGTCTGCCCCCCCTTGCCCGGGGTGACGCCGCCAACCATCCGGGTCCCATATTCTATGGCCTGCTCAGAATGAAAGGTTCCCTGGGCACCCGTGAAACCCTGGCAAATGACACGTGTGTCCTTGTTGATAAGAATACTCATCTGGCACCTCCTGCAGCAGCGACTACTTTCTCGGCAGCATCGGTCAGGCTGGCTGCAGCAATTATGTTCAATCCACTCTCTTTCAATACATTGCGTCCAAGTTCGGCATTATTACCCTCGAGCCTTACCACAACCGGCACTTTTACCCCCACTTCTTCCACCGCGCCAATAATACCCTCAGCAATGAGATCACAACGCACTATGCCGCCAAAGATATTGACCAGAACCGCTTTTACATTCTCATCCGACAAAATGATCTTGAACGCCTCGGTAACGCGCTCTTTGGTTGCGCCCCCTCCAACATCGAGAAAATTGGCAGGACTGCCACCGTGCAGTTGCACGATATCCATGGTTCCCATGGCCAGGCCGGCACCATTGACCATACACCCGATATTGCCATCGAGAGCCACGTAATTAAGCTCCCATTTAGCCGCCAAAGCTTCGCGTTCATCCTCTTGCGAGGGGTCATGCATCTCACGCAAGCGCGGCTGGCGGTACAAGGCATTGCCGTCAATATTGATCTTGCCATCCAGGCAGTGCAGATTTCCCTCGGCGGTAATGACCAAAGGATTTATTTCCAGCAGCGCCAGGTCAAGATCAGCAAATAAACTGGCCAGACCAAGGAATAACTTGGTGAATTGTTTGACCTGTTGATCATTGAGGCCCAACTGGAAGGCCAGATCACGCCCCTGAAACGGCAGTGCCCCACACAACGGATCGATAATGACCTTGAGAATTTTTTCTGGTGTCTCATGCGCCACCTTCTCGATCTCGACCCCTCCTTCGGTTGAGGCCATGAACACAATGCGTCGGCTGGAACGATCCACTACCGCGCCAAGATACAATTCCTGGGCAATATCGGTACACGTTTCAACCAGAATTTTGCTTACCGGCTGGCCAGTGGCGTCGGTCTGGTAAGTCACCAGATTCTTGCCCAGCCATCTTTCGGCAAATGCCTTGATTTCATCCTTGCTGGTAACCAGTTTGACGCCACCTGCCTTGCCACGTCCACCGGCATGAACCTGAGCTTTTATTACCCATTTGTCGCCACCCAGTTTGTCAGCTGCTGCAACGGCATCTTCTGCCGTATCCACGGCAAAACCCTTCGATACTGGCAGCCCGTATTCGGCGAATAACTGTTTCGCCTGATATTCGTGTAAATTCATTCCACTTCACCTGTTGTCGATAAATTTTTTTGAACTCAGCGTTTGCGTCGATTCACGCCATGGATGGCATGTCCATTGACAGCCAGAGCTGCCTCATGAACTGCTTCGGAAAGAGTCGGGTGCGAGAACATGGTCAAGCCGATATCCTCGGCACTGGCACTGAACTCCATGGCTATTGCCACCTGTTGCACCAGATCTGCCGCACTTGGCCCGATGATATGGCAGCCCAGCACGCGATCTGTTTTTTCATCTGCCAGTATTTTGACCAGACCGTCCGTATCATTGGCGGCCATGGCCCTGCCATTGACACTGAATGGAAAGGTGCCGGTCTTGAAAGCAATGCCGGCTTCTGTCAGTTCCTGCTCGGTTTTTCCAACCCAGGCTATTTCCGGATGGGTATAGATCACAAAAGGAACCAGGGCGTAGTTGACCTGGGTTTTCTTGCCAGCAATGCGCTCGGCAATCATCACCCCTTCTTCCATGCCCTTATGGGCCAACATTGGCCCCCTGACCAGGTCGCCAGCAGCCCAGACTCCATCAACCGCTGTTGCGCATTGCTCATCAACCACGACAAAACCACGTGTATCAACTTCAACTCCGGAGTCTTCTGCCAGCAAGCCTTTACTCAGTGGACGCCGGCCAACGGCTACTATCAATTTGTCAAAAACAATTTTCTGTTCACCTTCACTGTCGGTATAGGTCACTGTGACCGTCTTGCTTTTGCCCTTGCTGACACTGCTTCCTGTTACCTTGGTGCCCAGCCTGATATCGAGCCCCTGTTTACCAAGAATCTTTTGAGCTTCCCGTGCAATCTGTTTATCCACGGCAGGCAAAAAACTATCGACCGCTTCCAGTACAGTCACTTCGGCTCCAAGGCGTGACCAGACGCTGCCCAGCTCCAGTCCTATAACGCCAGCGCCAATTACGCCCAGGCGCTTGGGTACTGCCTGAAACTCGAGCGCACCGGTAGAATCGACTATGCTGTCATTATCAATGGGGGCTGGAGGAATATTTATTGGCTCCGAACCAGCAGCCAGAATGATATTATCGGCTTCATACTGTGTGGTGCTGCCATCATGCGCAGTGACTTCCACCTTCCTGCCCTTCAACAGTTTCCCCGTGCCAGCTATACCTTCTACCTTGTTGGCCGCAAACAACTGCTTGACGCCGCCCGTAAGCTGCGAAACAATCTTTTCCTTGCGGGCTATCATTGCTGGCACATCAATTGATATCTTCTCGGCTTTGATGCCGTGGCTCGCAAAACTCTTGTTGGCTTCTGCATATTTATAAGAAGAATCAAGCAAAGCCTTTGATGGGATACATCCCACATTCAGACAGGTTCCGCCGAAAACAGCATTTTTCTTGTCATCGTGCCATTTCTCAATGCAGGCTGTCTTCAACCCCAGTTGAGCACAACGGATGGCCGCAACATACCCGGCAGGGCCTCCGCCTATCACCAGCACATCAAATTTATCAGTCATAATACAGTCCGTAGATTTTAAAAATGGATTTCAGATTTCCAGTAGAATTCGCGCTGGATCTTCAAGCAACTCTTTGATGGTAACCAGAAATTGTACAGCTTCCTTGCCATCGATCATGCGATGATCATAGGACAGTGCCAGGTACATCATAGGCAGGATCAGCACCTGACCATTGACCGCCATCGGGCGTTCCTGAATCTTATGCATGCCAAGAATAGCTGTTTGTGGCGGATTAAGAATGGGCGTCGACAGCAATGAACCAAAAACCCCACCATTTGAAATGGTGAAAGTACCACCGGTCATCTCATCTATTGAAAGCTTGCCATCCTGAGCCTTGAGGCCAAACTCTCTGATTTTGGCCTCGATCTGGGCCAAGCCCATGTGGTCTGCATTTTTCAGCACAGGAACAACCAATCCTCGAGGAGAAGAAACTGCAACGCCTATATCCTGATACCCATGATAGACAATATCATTCTCATCAATGGACGCATTGACAGCAGGGAAACGTTTCAACGCTTCAATGCTCGCTCTCACAAAAAACGACATGAAGCCAAGACGAACCCCTTCGTGTGTTTTTTCAAAAATATCCTTGTATCGATTCCTTAACTCCATGACAGGTGCCATATTCACTTCATTGAATGTAGTGAGCATTGCGGTGCTTTGTGAGGCCTGCAATAGCCGCTCAGCCACCTTGGCCCGCAATCGGCTCATCGGCACCCTTTCTTCCAATCTGTTGAAAGAGGTTGCGGAATCTCCTTTATGTGCAGGAACAGTCGTCTCAGTAGCTACTTTATCAGTTCTGGCGTCAGCTTTCTCGATAGCAGCCTGCACATCTTCCTTGGTAATGCGGCCGTCTTTACCTGATCCGGTGAGTGCGCCAATATCAATATTATGTTCTTCAGCCAGTTTTCGGGCAGCCGGGCTTGGCAATGCATCCACAGCCTTGACAGTCTCCTTGTCCACATTCTGATCAGATTCTATTTTTTTGGTCTTGCCAGTTTCACTGGATGTGGATTGAGCCACAGCACCTTCATCAACGGTGGCTATCAGTTCATTGCTGACAATGGTATCTCCAGCCGCTTTTATAATTTTTGCCAGAATGCCATCTGCTGGAGAAACCACCTCGATGACGACCTTGTCCGTTTCAATATCAACCAGCAGTTCATCGCGCTTGATTGCATCGCCAACTTTTTTGTGCCAGGTTGCAATAGTGCCATCGGGAACTGATTCAGGTAATGTCGGCGCCTTGATTTCGATAGCCATTTGTATTCCTTCTATATAAAAGCAGTATCTTGTTGTTTATTTGTTAAAACTCAAAGCTGCATCGGTGAAACGGCGCAACTGCTCCATGTGCAGTTGCGGATAACCAGCAGCTGGTGATGCCGAGGCTTCCCTGCCAGCATATTCAAGGGAGACATCTGGCTTCACCCGCGCAATTATGCGTCGCATATGATGTTGGCTGGAATACCATGCACCTTGATTCATGGGTTCTTCCTGGCACCAGATTACCTCATCAAAGTTTTTGTATGGCTGCAAAACCGCGACCAGATCTTCTTCGGGGAAGGGGTACAGTTGTTCCAGTCTGATGATTGCAATATTGTCGATGCCTCGATTACGTCGCTCCTGACGCAGATCATAATAGACCTTGCCGGCACACAGAATGATTCGTTTGACCGACTCTGGACTTATATCCTCATCAGTTTCACCAATGACCACCTGGAAAGTGCCCTCCGCAAGCTCTTCAAGAGTGCAGGTGGTATCCTTATGACGCAACAGACTTTTAGGTGACATGACTATAAGAGGCTTGCGCATCGGACAAAGCACCTGCTTGCGCAGCATGTGGAAAACCTGGGCTGCAGTGGTCGGCAGGCAAACCTGTATATTATGTTCCGCGCACAGTTGCAGAAAGCGTTCGAGCCTGGCTGAAGAGTGCTCCGGACCCTGCCCTTCATAACCATGCGGCAACAACATGGTAAGCCCGCACAGACGCTGCCATTTGTGCTCACCACTGGTAATGAATTGATCAATCACCACTTGAGCCGAATTGGCAAAATCACCAAACTGCGCTTCCCAGATGACCAGGGCATTGGGTGTGGTGGTTGCATAACCATATTCGAAAGCAAGCACGGCTTCTTCAGAAAGCAGGGAATCGTAAATTGAGAAACTTTTTTGATCCGCAGCCAAGGATTGCAACGGAATATATTCCTGCTCAGTATGCAGGTCACGCAATACGGCATGACGGTGCGAGAATGTCCCCCGGCCAACATCCTGCCCGGTAATCCTGACTTTGTTGCCACTGGTCAGAATACTGGCATAAGCCAGCGTTTCGGCAAAACCCCAATCAATGGGTTTATCACCGGCAGCCATCTGTCTGCGATCATCCATGATTTTCTCAACCTGTTTGTGCAGCTTGAGAGTGGCAGGGAGATTGACCAGTTTGTGGGCAAGTGCTGACAGGGTTTCCAGTTTTATACGGGTATTGTAATGAGGGCTCCACGCATGTCCCAGGTAAGGATTCCAGTCCACAAACAACTCGACCGAAGGTTCCTTGACCAGGCTCTTGACCACATGCTGTCCTGTATCGAGCGCTTTCCGATAATTTGAGTTCTGGATATCGCAGAACTCTTCGGTAAGAACAGACTGTGCTATCAATGACTCTGCATAGAGCGTTCGAGTCGTTTTCTGCTTTCGTATCTGGGTATACATCAGCGGTTGGGTGCTGGCAGGTTCGTCTGTTTCATTATGACCACGACGGCGATAACACACCAGATCAATGACGACATCCTTTTTGAATTCATAACGGAAATCAAGTGCCAGCTGGGTTATGAACAGAACAGCTTCCGGATCATCCGCATTGACATGAAAAATTGGAGCCTGCACCATTTTTGCCACATCGGTACAATATTCTGTCGAACGGGCATCATCCTGGCGACTGGTAGTGAAACCTACCTGGTTATTGACTATCAGATGCACCGTGCCACCCGTTGAATAGGCTCTGGTCTTGTACATCTGGAAAGTTTCCATGACCACGCCCTGACCGGCAAAAGCGGCATCACCATGCACGATGATCGGCAGCACCTGTTGGCCAAGAGTATCCTGTCTTCTGTCCTGTCTGGCCCGTACAGAGCCCTCTACCACGGGTGCAACAATTTCAAGATGCGAAGGATTGAAGGCCATGGCCAGGTGAACCTCACCACCCGGTGTCATGATGTTCGAAGAAAAACCCTGATGGTATTTAACGTCACCGGAACTGGTATAGGTAGCCCTGCCTTCAAACTCACTGAACAGATCCGATGGATTCTTGCCCAGTATGTTGACCAGCACATTGAGACGGCCACGATGAGCCATACCCATTACGATTTCTTTGACCCCATAACTACCGGCACGTTGAATCAATTCATCCAACAGGGGAATAAGACTCTCACCACCTTCCAGGCCAAAACGTTTGGTTCCCGGATACTTGGAATCAAGATGTTTTTCCAACCCCTCGGCTGCGCTCAGTCGCTCCAGAAGATGTTTTTTCACCTCATCCGGAAAATCCGGATTGCCCCCTTTGCTTTCTATTCGCTTTTGTATCCATTGCTTCTCGGTCAGGTTCACTATGTGCATGAACTCATAACCGATAGAGCTGCAATAAATTTTTTCCAGGATTTCAATAATATCGCCCAGAGGCGCTGTATCCCGGTTGATGAACAGTGAGCCGGTTTGGAAAACGGTGGAATAATCCACCGGTGAAAGACCATGAAAATCCAGTTCCAGATCAGGCACCTGTTCCCGGTGCATCAAATTCAAGGGGTCAAGACGAGCTTTTTGATGACCGCGAACGCGGTAGGAACTGATCAGATGCAATACCTGCACCTGTTTGTTTTCATGTTCGGAGTTGACAACCACATCATCGCTGAGCACCGGCATGAAACGGCTGTTCTTGCTGATCTTGCGAAAATAATCCTGAACTTCGGAATGAGGTATTTCTACCTTGCTCCCCTTGGAGTTGCCTGGCAAAGATTCAAAGAACTTGCGCCATTCTTCCGGCACATGATCCGGATTCTTCAGAAACTGGTCATATAAACCTTCCACATAAGGGGCATTCCCGCCTGAAAGATGTCCTGTGCTCCACATTAACTGCATAATGCTGTCATGCATTTGATTGATTCCCGGTAGAGTTGAGGTGGCTGGATTTTTGTGTCCCACGATCACATCATTCCAGCCTGTACCCTATCAAAATAGTTAACTCAGGTGGCTCGCTCCAGCAACATGGAGCGAATATGTCCAATTGCCCTGGTAGGGTTCAACCCCTTGGGACAAACAGCGACACAGTTCATGATGCCACGGCAACGAAAAACACTGAATGGATCTTCCAGATTGGAAAGACGCTCCTCAGTCGCACTATCCCGGCTATCGGCCAGGAAACGGTAAGCTTGCAAGAGACCGGCTGGACCTATGAATTTGTCCGGGTTCCACCAGAAAGATGGGCAATTGGTGCTGCAGCAGGCACACAGAATGCATTCGTAGAGACCGTCAAGCTTCTCGCGTTCTTCCGGAGACTGCAGTCTTTCGATTGCTGGTGCAGGAGTGGTATTGATCAGATAGGGCTGCACTTTTTCGAATTGTTGGTAGAACAGGCTCATATCCACAACCAGGTCGCGAATTACCGGCAAGCCCGGCAATGGTCTCAATACCAGCTTGCCATTGCTGGCTACAGCCGATACCGGGGTAATACAGGCCAGGCCATTGCTGCCATTGATATTCATTCCATCAGAGCCACAGACACCTTCACGGCAAGAGCGCCTGTAGGCTACAGAGGGATCCTTGCGCTTGACCAGTTCCAGTACATCCAGAACCATCATATCCTTGCCCTCGGGCAGGTTTACTTCGATGTCCTGCATGACAGGTTTGGAGTCAGTCTCCGGGTTATAGCGATAAATGCTGACTAACACGTTACGTCACCTTTACTGTGTGCCAGGCCGGGAGCCAGGCTCTTGGCTTAATAGGTTCGGATTTGGGGTTCAAATTTTTCAACGGTTTTCGGAGCAAAATTTACGGCACGTTTAGCAACCTTCTGGTCAGCCGGAAAGTACATGGAGTGGCAAAGCCAGTTCTCATCATCCCGTTCCTGGAAATCTTCACGTGCGTGAGCGCCACGACTTTCGGTTCTGGCTTCTGCTGTTATTGCCGTTGCTTTTGCCACTTCAAACAGGTTTTCAAGCTCCAGCGCTTCGATGCGAGCGGTATTGAATGCATTGCTCTTGTCCGTCAAATTGACATTTTCAACCCGCGCACGCAGAGCCTTGAGTTTTTCAATCCCTTCCCGCATGAACTCTCCGGTCCGGAATACACCAAAGTGATTCTGCATGATCGTCTGCAAATCGGTGCGCACATCAGCAACACTTTCACCTGAAGTGGTATTGTTCAAGCGGTTCAAGCGATGCAGGGATTGTTCGATATCTGACTCGGATGGAGCCCGTTGTTCAATGCCCTGGCGCAACATGCTCTCGATGTGCTTGCCTGCTGCCCGACCAAAAACCACCAAATCAAGCAGGGAATTACCACCCAGCCGATTGGCACCATGCACGGACACACACGCCACCTCGCCAACGGCGAACAAGCCTTCGATAATCTGGTCCTCACCCTTGGCATTCTGGGTAATGGCCTGGCCGTGGATAGTGGTAGGGATGCCCCCCATCATATAGTGACAGGTCGGAATTACCGGAATGGGCTCCTTGACGGGATCGACATGAGCAAAGGTTCGGGACAGTTCAAGAATTCCCGGCAGCTTGGCATTGAGGACTTTCTCCCCAAGATGATCGAGTTTCAACATGACGTGATCCTTGTCCGGACCACATCCCTTGCCTGCCAGAATCTCCAGAATCATCGAGCGCGCGACCACATCCCGACCAGCCAGATCTTTTGCATTGGGGGCATAACGCTCCATGAAGCGTTCACCCTCACTGTTGATCAGGTAGCCACCCTCCCCTCTGCACCCTTCCGTAACCAGCGTGCCGGCGCCATAAATGCCGGTGGGATGGAATTGCCACATCTCTATATCCTGCACAGGATAACCGGCCCGCAACGCCATGCCGACACCATCTCCGGTATTGATCAGGGCATTCGTGGTAGAGGCGTAAATACGGCCGGCGCCGCCGGTGGCAAATACAGTCGCCTTGGAGCGCACGAATACCGTTTCACCCGTTTCTATACAGATGGCGATGACACCAACGACAATGCCATCCTGGTTGCGCACAAGATCAGTGGCATACCATTCGTTGAAGAAAACCGTATTGTTCTTGAGGTTGCCCTGATACAGGGTGTGCAGCAAGGCATGGCCGGTACGGTCGGCTGCGGCACAAGTACGGGCTGCCTGCCCGCCCTTGCCAAAATCCTTGGATTGGCCCCCGAAAGGACGTTGATAAATGCGACCATTTTCGGTGCGCGAGAAAGGCAAGCCCATGTGTTCAAGCTCGAACACGGTCTGCGGACCTTCGCTGCACATGTACTCGATGGCCTCTTGATCTCCGATATAGTCAGACCCCTTTACCGTGTCATACATATGCCAGCGCCAATCATCATTCGGATCTGCACTGCCAATGGCACAGGTAATTCCGCCCTGGGCTGATACGGTATGTGAGCGTGTCGGGAAAACCTTGGTGATGACGGCGGTCTTGTAACCTGATTGAGACAATTGCAACGCGGCCCGCATACCGGCTCCGCCGCCTCCGACGATGACTGCGTCAAAGGCAAGAGTACGAATAGCGCTCATTTAGTTTCCCCACAAAATCTGAATACCCCAGATGAGGTAGATGAACAACAAAACCATGCAGGCCGCCTGAAACAGAAAGCGCAAGAACGTCGCCTTGCTGCCGATCATGGCCTTGGTCAGGTAATCAGTGGAAATTGTCCACATGCCTATCCAGGCGTGAGCACAGAGTGAAAGCAGTGCCAGCAGGCTGACAATACGCATCCAGGGGGCAGTGAACAACTCTTTCCATTGCGCATGGGAAAGCTCGGGATTGGCTAGGATGTATGCCAGCAAGCCAAGGAAATAGACTGCCAGGATCACTGCGCTTATGCGCTGGATCAACCAATCGTAGAGGCCGCTGCGGCCAAAACTGGTGACATTGGTTACCATAGCCATACTCCTGTCAAAAGGATTGCAATCGCGGATACGGCAATGACCAGTTTGGCAGCCGTCTGGCCACCGGAGAGCGTCTCACCAATACCCATATCCATCAAAAGATGTTTGATACCGGCTACCAGGTGATAAAGCAGCCCGGCAAGAATGGCCCATACCAGCAATTTGACCCACAACAAGTTCAACCATTGCTGGACAGTATCAAAACCCTGCTCCGAACGTAATGATTCAGCAAGCAACCACAGCAATACGGCAATCCCCACGAAGATGAAAGCTCCAGAGATGCGATGCAGGATTGAAGTGATAGCGGGAAGAGGGAGACGTAAAGTCGAAAAATCGAGATTTCTGGGTCTGTTGTCTTTCACTGATATAAGCTTCACTGAAGCCCATGAGGTGGGCATGGTTAGTAAAAAGAACGGCAATTCCGTCAACCGCTCCACTTGTTTCAGAATGCAGTTTTGCTGAGCGAGACTCGGGACGGAGTATAAGCTTGTATGCCAGAGAACACAATGAATTACGAGTATAAAGCCGAAGGCATTGACAATGCTTTGTCAATATTTCTGAGGCTTAAGTTGATTCCTGCCGGCTGAGGCCGAATCTTGTAGAAAGGCAGAAAGAGTAAATGGTGGAGCCTATCGGGATCGAACCGATGACCTCAACGCTGCCAGCGTTGCGCTCTCCCAGCTGAGCTAAGGCCCCACAAAAGACATTGCACCTGACAGAAAAAAGAGCGCCCCGTGCAAAGTCCGCGCATTCTAAGCACCGCCTGCCGGTCTGTCAATCTTTACGCTCGCTTCTTTAGGCTCGCTGGCGTCCGCGAAGGTCGCAAATTCCCTGCTCTCTCTTTCCAGTTGTTTCAGTTCTTTCTTGGAAACACCACCCAGAATGTCGATGGCATGACGCAATCTGGCCCTGACGACATCCAGCCCCAAAATGGCCATGGCATCAGTGACGGATGTGGACACCGCTTTTCCAGACATGGCGACAAAAAGCGGGAAAAGGAAGTCCCGAATCTTGAACGACATAACTGCTGCCAGGTGTTGACACATCTTTTCAATATCCGGTTTTTCCCAGCTCTCCAATTGCTCAAGCTGCCAAAGTACATGCTGAAGAATACGGATTTGATCGCCACTCTGCAGAAGCTTGTGCTCAAACTGCTCCTGGCGTAGCGGGACAATACCGGCAAGAAAAAATCCAGCCAAAGGCTCAACATCACAGAAACGCTCAATCCTGTCCTTGATCAGCGGGACGATTTGCTGCATTTTCTCGGGGTTGAAGGCCCATTTGCTGAACGCCGACATGAACGCTTCAGTGTCCAGATCTTCGCGGATATATTTGCCATTGAGCCAATCCAGTTTGGCCACATCAAACACAGGTCCGCCCAGAGACACCCGGCTCAGATCGAAATCGGCAATCATCTGGGCAAGCGTGAACTTCTCACGACCATCGGGCATGGTCCAGCCCATCATGCCCAGGTAGTTCACGATAGCCTCGGGCAGATACCCCATATCGCGATAATAATTGATGCTGGTTGGGTTCTTGCGCTTGCTGAGCTTGCTTTTATCCGGGTTGCGCAACAGGGGCATATGACAGAACCGGGGCGGCTCCCAATCAAAATGTTGATAGAGCAGCAGATGCTTGGGCGTCGAGTTGATCCATTCCTCACCACGAATGACATGACTTATTTGCATGAGATGATCATCAACAACATTGGCCAAATGGTAGGTTGGCAACCCATCCGATTTCATCAGAACCTGCATATCTATCTGCTGCCAGGCGATAGTAATCTCTCCGCGCAACATATCCTGGAAACAACACTCCCCTTCCTGAGGCACGGTCATTCTGATTACATGCGCTTCCCCCTTTGCCTGTCTGGTCTCCACCTCGATCCGGTCGAGATGGAGACAATGACCATCATAACCGGGAGTCTGCTTGTCCCTTAGTTGCTGATCGCGTACTGCCTGTAACCTTTCTGCTGAGCAAAAACAAGGGAAGGCCTTGCCCTTTTGCAGCAAAACCTGGACTTGTTCCCGGTAGATATCGGCACGTTCACTTTGCCGGTAAGGGCCATAATTTCCACCAATGTCCGGCCCTTCATCCCAATTCAAGCCCAGCCACTGCAGTGAGGCCAGAATATCCTGTTCCGAGTGCGCCCTGCTGCGTGCCTGGTCAGTATCCTCGATCCGGAGGATAAAACTGCCACCCTGTTGCCGCGCAAAGCAGAGGTTGAACAAGGCTATGTAGGCTGTACCTACATGAGGATCGCCAGTGGGTGACGGAGCGATACGGGTTCTGGTTACTGTCATGGAGTTCCTGGATTATCTGATTGGGACCTTGGAGCTTCTGAACAAGTCTATGCTCACCAAGCCCGAATTATACGTCGAGGGAAGGTCACCATGCCATGCCTGCCTGTTATCCAGCCTCCCCCAATCAGGTATACTCGACCATATTCCTTGCCAAAAGACGTTTCCTGACCAATAAATCATAACCATGACTGCAGCTCTCAATCACCGCTTTTGTGTTGCCCCCATGCTGGACTGGACTGACCGGCATGAGCGCTACTTTCTGCGCCTGCTCAGCAAACAAACCATGCTTTACACGGAAATGATCACCAGTGCAGCATTGGTCCGGGGAGGCAAAAAGCAGTTATTGAAGTTCAACCCTGCCGAACATCCCCTGGCAATTCAATTGGGCGGCAGCGACCCTGAGGAGTTGCGTCAGGCAGCAATCATGGCTGCTGAAGAAGGCTATGATGAAATCAATCTCAATATCGGCTGCCCCAGTGACCGGGTTCAGGCGGGCAGATTCGGAGCCTGTCTGATGGCTGAGCCACACTTGGTGGCTGACTGTATTGCCGCCATGCAGTCTGTTGTTTCCGTACCGGTCACCGTCAAATCCCGCATTGGTATCGACGATCAGGATTCCGATGAGTTTTTACAGAAATTTATCGAAACAGTGGCCGCTGCTGGCTGCAGCACGTTTATCATCCATGCCAGAATCGCGCTGCTGAAGGGGCTCAGCCCGAAAGAAAACCGGGAGATACCGCCACTTGATTATGATCGCGTCCGGCGCATGAAAGCACGCTATCCAGCGCTTGAAATCATCCTCAATGGCGGCATCGATTCACTGGCCAAAAGCAAACACCTGTTGTCCACTTTCGATGGAGTCATGCTGGGACGTGAAATTTATCAAAACCCCTATTTACTGGCAGAAGTGGACCAACAGATATACGGCTTGCCTGCTCCGGTTCCTGGCAGGCAGGAGGTACTGGAGAATTTTCTTCCTTATATTGCGCAGGAACTGGCACTGGGAACCCCCTTGCAATGCATGACCCGCCATATCCTGGGCTTGTTCCGAGGGATGCGGGGAGGCAAACAGTTCCGCAGGTATCTCAGCGAGCATGCTTTCCACAAGACCGCTGATCTGAGCATCCTGCAGGAGGCCATGGCTTGTCTGCCGAGTAATGTCTGGATACCATCCCGACAACTGGATAAGGAGATTGTATGATTCAGGCAATCAAACGTTTTTTTGAAGATAAATTGCAAACTACACCGGAAGACCAACAGGAGGAATCAGCGCATAAACTGCAACTGGCTACAGCTGCCCTGCTTTAT
>JAVVEG010000012.1:0-52187 GCA_032251455.1 Pseudomonadales bacterium
GGTCCGGGTGGCAGGCTTCACGTGGAATGGGTGGCAACCTTCAGCGGTTTACGCAGTGAGGACGGCGGTGATTGTAAAAATCAAAATACCTGCTCAGTCCAGTCTTGACTGCAGAGACCGATTCATAAGCATGAAGATAGACTTCCTCATATTTTACCGACCGCCCCGGCAAAAGGGTATTCAAGGTGCAGCTCATCAATCAATCGCATCAGCTCCAAATCTTTGTCGCTGACCGCACGGGGTTGGTAGTAAACACTGCTGCGACTCAGATCCAGCAGCTCTACCTGCCGGCTAATCGGCAATTTGTGTTCGGGATCAATCATTTTTTTGCGCTCAGCAGTCCCGCCTTGTTGAGCGCGCCTTCTAAAAAATCGTTCTCCAACGTCAGCTCGCCGATCTTGGCATGCAGCGCTTTGAGATCGACAGGTGGCTGCGCCTCAGCTTCCCCGCCAAACGCTTGGGCGGCCTGCTCCTGTAGCTGGGTTTTCCATTGCGTGATCTGGTTGGCATGGACATCGTACAGCTGGGCCAGTTCAGCCAGAGTTTTATCGCCCTTGATGGCGGCAATAGCCACTTTGGCCTTGAATGCCGGCGAGTGGTTCCGGCGTGGTCGTCTGCTCATGATTTACTCCTGATAACGAGACATTAATGATGCCTCAGTCAGGGTGCAAATTCACTTATACTGGTGTCCTAAATTGCGGGACCACCTCTTAACTCCGGGCATATCTAAGCACCATCAAAGGATTCGTATCGAATTCCAAATAAGTGTCTAAAATACTAAAAACTTGACGGACGCAAAAAGTTCTATTACGTTTATCTTATTGTTTTTGTTATATATTTTTATTGACAGCTTTGGGAATATTATTTAACCTATTAACTATGGGTGCCTGATTTAGCCTCCACAATTTCAGATTAGCTGAATGGCCAATTCATACAAGTAGGGTTCAGCAAACATTTCTGAAGGAGAATTGCTTCATCAAAAAAGTAGTTAGGCAGGCAGGATCATAGTCTTTAATAGTCCTTTAAATCACAAGTCAAGTTCACTCTTTGTAGCACTTGAAATTGAAAGCTAGACTGGAAATTTTAGACGTCTAAAACAATAACAACTCGTGTATTCAAACTATCAATATCAACGAACCGTCGCGAACTGACGATTGGGGAAATATATCCATGGCCGCATAGCAACTATTCGTCGGCCCCAGATTTAATCTGAGTATATTTCTTCACTCTTATGTGCTCGGCAAGTTGAAAAAATGGAACCTTCAGCACGCCACGTGTTTAATTGATAGGAGTACGCCAGGTGATCACGCCGCGAATTATCCGCGCCAAACACGCCCATGAATATCTGGGTATGAACCGCAATTTTTTCAATAAACAGGTTAAACCGTATCTTGTTGTCATCCCCCGTGGAATTCGCGGCCGTGCCTACGATCGGCTTGACCTCGATAGATGGGCCGAGATAGATAAGGCACAAAACGGATACCCTCCTGAAAAGATTGCGGAGAAATTATTATGGGAAGACTCAGGCTGCCCGGCCTCGTTAAACGCGGTAAACTTTGGCACATCGACAAATCGATCCGGGGATACGGTAGGCTTTGCGAAAGCACTGGCTGCTGCGAGCTTGAGGCGGCAGAGCGCTACTTAACAAGTCGTGTCCATGCAATTCGCCAACTCATCTCTGGAATACGGCCAGGAATTGTTTGGCGCGAAGCTGCGACCAAGTACCTGAACGAAAACCTGCATAAGGCGAGTATATCCAAGGATGCTTATCATCTGCGTATGCTTGACGAGCATATCGGCGATCTGTTGATAGACAACGTACACGATGCGACCCTGGGTCCGTTCATCAAAATGCGACGATCACAAAAGGTACGAACAAAAACCATTAACAATGCTCTTGGCGTAGTTCGACGTATTTTGAATCTCGCCGCCCAATACTGGCGTTTAGAAAACGGTGCAACCTGGTTGGAGAGCGCCCCAAAAATTTCTATGCAAAAACCCTTTTCGGGGCGACCAGACTCTTTGAAAACCTATCCACTGGACTGGGACGAGCAAGACGCTCTGCTAAGTCATCTGCCAGAACACTTGTCAAAAATGACGATCTTCAAACTCAATACGGGCTGCAGGGAGTCAGAGGTCACAGGACTGCGCTGGAGGTGGGAATGGCAAACTGACCTGTCCCAATTTAAAGGAAGGATTTTTCTCATTCCAGGTGATGCTGTTTTGCCAAATGACACCGGAATCAAAAACCGAGACGATCGCCTGATCGTGCTTAATGACCTCGCCAAAGCGGTGGTGGATAGCTGTCGCGGTGACCACGAGGATTTTGTATTTGTTAGGGGAGGCAAACCCGTCCTTCGTATGAACAACACGAGCTGGAAGAGAGCCTGGCAACAAGCCGGCTTACCTACCGATAAAAGTTATCGGAAGGGGGTACACAACTTGCGTCATACATGCGGGGGCCGCCTGCGGGCCGCCGGTGTGCCCTTAGAGACGCGCAGCATCATCCTGGGGCATCGCGTGCATCACATCACAACCCACTATTCACTGCCTGAGATCAGGGAGATTTTAAGCGCCGTAAACTTGCTCTCTGCAGCGTACGCTCAAAGAAACAATTCATTGACGCTGATTAAAATCAACCAATGGCAACAGGCCGCTTAGCAAGCGGCTATCCAGTTTGCCACCAGCGGTAGTTGTACAACCTAACTTATAAAATTTAGGTGGCAAACACCTGTGGCAGCACTCCCCTAATTGACTGGTCGATATCCTTTTATATCCTCATTCGGCCTCATTTGGCACTTGACCTGAACCCCCTACGCATCGATCATAGTAGGTGCAACGGGCGCACCTCCTATTTAAGTTTCGGAGGTATGCGTATGGGAAAGAAAAGAGCCGCAGGATTGATACGAAGAGGAGGTATTTGGCACATCGACAAGCAGGTTCGCCATTGGGGCAGAATGTGCGAGAGCACAGGCTGCACAGAGCTGGAAGAAGCTGAGCATTTCCTAGCCGACAGGTTACGTGAAATTCGACTGCTGCAGTCAGGGCAACGGCCTGCAATGAAGTGGCGTGAGGCAGCTCAGAAATTTCAAGCGGAAAATCAGCACAAGGCCTCCCTCGACAAGGACATCATGCATTTGGACTTGCTTGATAGGCACATAGGCGATTTGATGATCGACCGTGTTCACGATGACTCACTTAGACCTTTTGTCGACCAAAGACGTGCTGATGGCGTCAGGACCAAGACCATCAACAATGCCTTGACCGTGGTTCGCAGGATCCTGAATCTTGCGGCTCGCTCCTGGCGACTGGACAATGGTCTGACATGGATTGAGACGGCACCGCTGATATCAATGCAAAAACCGCCGACGGGCAGGTCTGATTCATTAAAGGCCTACCCACTGGACTGGGATGAGCAAGAAGCGCTGCTGAGTCATCTGGCACCACACTTGGCTAAAATGACGCTTTTTAAGGTCAACACGGGATGTCGGGAATCTGAGGTCACCGGGCTTCGCTGGGAGTGGGAGTGCCATACTGATCTGCCAGAGCTTGCAGGTCGGATATTTATCATCCCTGGTGATGCTGTGTTGCCAAATGATGCGGGTGTGAAGAACCGCGATGATCGGTTGGTGGTGTTGAACGACATTGCCAAGTCGGTTGTCGAGAGCTGTCGAGGCGATCATTCCGATTACGTGTTTGTCCATCGAGGCAAGCACATTCTTCGGATGAACAACAGCAGCTGGCAACGCGCATGGCAAAAGGCAGGACTGCCATGTGATGGGACTTTCAGGAAAGGGGTTCACAATTTGCGGCACACGTGTGGTCGCAGATTGCGGGCAGCGGGGGTGTCGAAGGAGACGAGGAGCGTGATACTGGGTCACCGTAACGGGGACATCACGACCCACTACTCGGCACCGGAGATTCAGGAGATTCTGACTGCGCTAAATAGGCTATGTCAGGACAAGTCCCGCAAAACTCCCGCACTGACGGTTTTCAAACTGAGAACCGCCAGTCGGGCGGCTTAGAAGTCATTGATTTTTAAGCTAAATTTGGCGCACCCGGAGAGATTCGAACTCCCGACCAAGTGGTTCGAAGCCACCTACTCTATCCAGCTGAGCTACGGGTGCGTGCGGGGGTGGATTATATAGTGATCATGGCGGCAGGTCACGGCTCTTCAGTAGTTAATTCTCACCTAGCCCGCAGACTGAGCACCCTGACTGCGGCTGGGAGGGCAGTGGCGGTGGTGGCTGGAAGCGACAGGCCGGAATCGACTACCAGGCTTTGGCCGGCGGCCAGGGTTGACAGGCGTCTTTGTCTGCTGCTGGTTCTGCCGTCCAGTTGTACGGTGAACTCGATCAGCAGTTCACTGACGCCGATCGGGGCCCGGTTGTTTATGCGGGCCAGCAAACGGCCCTCGTTATCCAGGTACGCACTTGTCTCGATATACTGTGCGGGCTGGTCCTCGATATCCAGGCGGATATAGGCCGCAGTGGCCTGCTCACCGATCGGTCCCTGCGCGGATGCAGCCTGACTGAAATACTGCTTTGCCGCCTGCCGGTCGTTGCGGGCCTGGGCCAGGGCGCCCAGTTCATTCATTGCCGTCGCCGTCGGCAGCAGGTCCACGCTGGCCTGCAGGTCGGCCTGGGCGCGAGTGCGGTCGCCTTCGCGGGAGTAGGCCAGACCGCGGCCCAGGTAATAGTCGAAGTAGGCATCATCGCGTTCCAGCGCCTGGTCATATTGAGCTATGGCGGCCTGATAGCGGCGCTGGTACAGGTAGATATCTGCTTTCAGGCCATGGAAGCGGGCTTCACGGGGAAGCAGGGCAATTGCCGTATCGATTTTGTCCATGGCGGCTTCGGCGCGATCTGCCCGCAGCAGTTCGAGGGCCTCGTCGTAGGCCTGGTAAGCCGGTTGCATCTCCTGCAGGAATCCGATCTGTTCACGGAATTGTTGCTCGCCCAGTTCGCCCCCGCTGATGCCTTCGACACGCAACTGTGCGACCAGTGCCCGGTTGTTGTTGACCCGCTCGATGGAGGGCGGGTGGCTGGCAAACAGCCCATCCAGCCAGCTACTTTCCCGTCCTTCCGACAGGCGTACGAAGGTTTCCTGCAGGCTGATGGCCGCTGCCGGGTCATAGCCGGCTGTAGCCATGTAGCGAATACCATAGGTATCGGCTTCCCGTTCTGCATCTCGACCATAGCGCTGGGTTGCCAGTTGGGCGCCAAGCTGGGCTCCGCCGGTGATCAGATTGCCATATTCGCTGTTGCTGGCCGCCACTGAGGTCGCCACCAGCACGCCCTGCAGCAGCATCCCCCGTTCCATGGCCTGGGCACCGTGCCGGGCGGCGGAATGCACGATTTCATGGCCCAGGACGGCAGCCAATTCGGCCTCGTTGTTCAGCTCCAGCAACAGACCGCGATTGATGGCAATCTTGCCACCGGGCAAGGCCCAGGCATTGGGCACGGAATTGTTGATGACGGTAAATTCATACGGCAGCTGGCGATCACTGACCGCTGCCAGTCGCTGCCCCACACGGTTGACGTATTCCGTCAGCCCGGGATCAACCTGGTATTTCCCACCCTGCGACTGCAGTGTTGGCGCGTAGTTCTGCTGTCCCATGGCCACTTCTTCAGACTGGGAGATAAAACTGAGTTCGCGCTGGCCGGTGACGGGGTTGACGGCACATGCGGCCAATAACAGGGCCAGCAGGGTCAATGGCAGACAGCGGTAGCTGAAAAGAGGTAAACTTCTCGCAAGCAAGTCTTTGACAGGCAAGTCTTTGACAGATAGTTTCATGGACTGTTTTGCTCCGTCACTTTGCTTTATTGCTTCGTTGCTTTTCGCCAGCTTGCCAAGCCTATAACAAGTCGATAATAAACCACCAATAATAAGACTGAAAAGTGCAACGGCCTTCGGGCTGTTGCAATTAGTGACGTTGTTCCGCGGCAGCGCTATTTCCCTGGCCCGGCCAAAAAGGATACCATCGCCCGCTTTTTGTTACTACTCAGCTTTTGAAGGAGATCTAGTGCAGTGATTAGATCAATAATGTTCCTCGTTTTCAGTCTCGTCACCACCCTTTCCGCCAGCGCCCAGGATAGCAGTGCGGAGCGTGGCCAGGAAGTATTCCAGACCGAATGCGCCCGCTGCCACATCAGCACAGAAATGCAGGCCCGGCTGGCAGCCCGCTGGCTCAACCAACCCGCCAGTGCACTCTATGAACAGATCAAGGCGACCATGCCGGCCGAGACGCCCGGCGCCTTGCAGGATGGCCAATACCTGGACGTCACCGCCTATATTCTGCAGATAGGCAATGCCGTTGTTCCCGCCGGCAATGTCACTGCAGCCAGCCTGGCCAACCACACCATTACACCCGCTGCGGCCACCGCCAAAGCTGCCGATGAGGTGCCCTGGGACAGCTACAACGGCAATGTCATGTCCCAGCGTTATTCGGCTCTGGACCAGATCAACGCGGATAATGTCGCCGACCTGGAAATCGCCTGGCGCTGGAGTGGCGCCAATTACGGCCCGCGTCCCGAGACCCTGAATGTCACCACACCTTTAATGGTCAATGGGCGCCTGTTCGCTACTGCTGGCAACACCCGCAATGTCGTGGCCATTGACCCAGCCACCGGGGAGAACCTGTGGCTTTGGCGTCCGGATGAAGGCCAGCGTTTCATCGATGCTCCGCGCAAAGGTTCGGGCAAGGGCCTGGCCTATTGGAGCAACGGTTTCCAGGAAATCGTCTATGTCATCACTCCCGGCTACAATCTGGTGGCCCTGGATGCGACCACAGGCAATCAGGTCGCCGATTTCGGCAACAATGGCATTGTCGATCTGCAGGAAGGCCTGCGCCTGAGCCCGGATCGCGAGGATATTGACATCACCCTGACCTTCCCCGGTCTGGTTGCCAACGATGTCATCGTTGTTGGCGCCGCTCATCTGGTCAGCATGCGTCCGCCATCGGCCGACAACGTCAAGGGTGATATCCGTGGCTTTGATGCCCGCACCGGCAAGTTGCTGTGGACTTTCAAGACGGTTCCGGAACGTGGTGAATTCGGTTATGACACCTGGCTCAATGGTTCGGCGGAATACACCGGCAACACGGGGGTCTGGGCACCGATGTCGGCAGACCCGGAACTGGGTATCGTCTACCTGCCGGTGGAAGCCCCCACCGGCGACCGCTACGGCGGTGACCGCCCAGGGGATAATCTGTTCGGCAACTCCCTGGTGGCACTGGATATCAAGACTGGCGAACGCCTGTGGCATTATCAGTTGATCCATCACGACATCTGGGACTGGGATAACCCATCCGCCCCCATCCTTGCCGATCTGCCCAACGGTCGCAAGGTGGTGGTGCAACTGACCAAGCAGTCCTGGGCCTATGTCTTTGACCGGGTAACCGGCGAGCCCATCTGGGACATTGAGGAGCGCCCCGTACCGGCCACGGATGTGCCCGGCGAATGGACTTCTCCTACCCAGCCGTTCCCAACCCGGCCGGCCGCGTATGATCGTCAGGGTGTCTCTAGCGACGATCTGGTCGACTTCACTCCGGAAATCCTGGCCCGGGCCAAGGAGGCCATCAAGCCCTTCCGCATTGGGCCAATCTTTACCCCGGCCTCTCTCTTCAAAGGGCCGGACGGCACCCAGGGTACGCTGAGCCTGCCCAATACCATCGGTGGCTCCAACTGGGAAGGCGGAGCCGTGGACCCGGAAACCGGCATGCTTTATGTGCCTTCACGCACCGATGTGGCCGTATTGGCGCTGGTGCCGGGCGGGGATGTTTCCAGCGTGGCCTACATCCAGGGCCCGGCACGGCCACCAAGTGTGGATGGACTGCCAATCATCAAACCGCCCTATGGCCGCATCACCGCAATCGACTTGAACAGCGGCGATCATGTCTGGCAAATCGCCAATGCGGACACACCGGAACGTATCAAAAACCACCCCTTGTTGCGGGGCGTTGATCTGCCCAGGACCGGCGTGGCAACCCGCGCTGGCCTGCTGTTGACCAAAACGCTGTTGTTTGCCGGCGAAGGTGTTGGCGGCAGCCCGGTGTTCCGTGCCCATGATAAAAAGAGCGGTGAGATTCTGGCGGAGATTGAACTGCCTGCCAGCCAATCAGGCACACCGATGACCTATTTGCACAATGGCAAACAGTATATCGTCATGTCTGTCAGTGGTGGCGGACAGCCGGCGGAGATCGTTGCGCTGGCGCTGCCGGACTGAACGAGCGGGCTTGCTATTTCCGGTCAAGATTTCCGACATCCAGCATCGGTGAGGCATCAAGATCGTCCGCATCCATCATGTGGGCGACCTTTTGCAGCGATGACAACACCATCGACTGCTCCCAATCGGGCAACTCCCGGAACTGGCGCACAAAAGTTTCCTGCAAGGGTTGTGGTGCTTCGGCCAGGGTCTGTTCGCCCGCCCTGGTCAGCACAACATGGACCTTGCGGCGATCGTCACCATTACGTTGCCGCAACACCAACCCCCGCTGCTCCAGCCGGTCCAGCAAAGTCGTCACCGTGGCCTGACTCAGACTGATGCGGCTGGCCAGCTGCCCTGCCGTTACCCGGCTGGCCGCCTGGATGGCCTTGAGCATGACCAGTTGTGATGAGGTCAGGCCGGTTTGTTTGCTCAACTGCTTGGAACGCAAATCGGTAGCCCGGATTATCCGTCTGATGGCGACCAACACCTGTTCAATTGTTTCCACGAACCCGCCTCATACAAACACCCCTTGATTTGGTCCGTGCTGGCGGGCAGCCTCTGCCCGCCGATGCGACAAGACCGGTTTTAATTTAGACATCTAATCAATAATTGGCTATAATACCCGGACAAAATTATAAACACATTGATTAATAAGTAAATTTCAGCCTTCTTAATTCATTACTATTTATACAACTAATTATTTATGCATAACTCTCAAGCCTTGGACACTCCCCAGGACGCAGTCCTGCAACAAGTCTCGCAAGAGCCTGCCCTGCTTGGCATGCCCACCGATACCGATGGGGCTGCCTTGCACAACCTGATCCGCAGCAGCGCCTTTCTGGATGACAATTCACTGTATTGCTATCTGCTGCTGTGTACTCATTTTGCTGAAACCAGCGTGGTCGCCCGCCTCGAAGGCAAGGTAGCGGCAGTGGTCACCGCCTATGTTCCACCCCAACAGCCCGATACTCTGTTCATCTGGCAGGTCGCTGTCGCCAAGATCGCCCAGCGCAGAGGTCTTGCCAAAACCATGATCCATGAAATCCTCGGGCGCGAAGCACTGGCCAATGTGCGCTGGATCGAAACCACGGTGACTCGTGACAACAAGGCCTCGCGTGCGTTGTTTAATGCGCTGGCCCGTGATCTTGGCTGTGAGCTCACCGAAAGCATGATGTTTGACCGCAAAAAACATTTTCGCAATCTGCACGACAGCGAATATCAACTGAAAATCGGGCCTTTCAAGCCTGCACATCAAGGTGCAGGCCGTACTGCATAACCACAATAAAGCCCGATAACATCATTACAGGAGATTTACCGTGAGCGATATTTTTGCAGACATCGAATCAGAAGTACAAAGTTATGCCAGGGCTTTCCCGGTCATCTTTGATCGCGCCCAGGGTTGCTGGCTGTACGACACCGACGGCAAGGCCTATCTGGATTTCCTGGCCGGCGCGGGTACGCTCAATTATGGTCATAACAACCCGCATCTGAAAAAACCCCTGCTTGATTATATCGAGCGGGATGGCATTGCCCACGGCCTGGATATGCACACGCGGGCCAAGGAACAGTTCCTGGAAACGCTCAACGAGCTGATTTTCAAGCCACGCGATCTGAACTATATGGTGCAGTTCACCGGCCCCACCGGCACCAATGCCGTTGAGGCCGCAATGAAAATTGCCCGCAATGTCACTGGCCGACACAATATCGTTGCCTTCACCAATGGCTTCCATGGCGTCTCGCTTGGCTCGATGGCCGCCACCGGCAACTCGCATCACCGCGATGCCGCCGGCATTCCCTTGAGCGGCGTTACCCACTTGCCGTATGACCAGTACCTGGGCAACAGCTTCAGCACCACCGAGCTGCTGCAGAGCATGATCGAGGATTCCTCCAGTGGCCTGGACCTGCCGGCTGCAGTCATTCTCGAAACCATACAGGGTGAAGGCGGACTCAATGTTGCCAGCAATCAGTGGTTACGGGAAATTGAAAAGATCTGCCGCCAGCACGGGATTCTGCTGATCGTTGATGACATCCAGGCCGGCTGCGGCCGCTCCGGGCGTTTCTTCAGCTTTGAGGAATCCGGCATCAAACCGGACCTGGTGACATTGTCCAAATCGCTCAGTGGGTACGGGCTGCCTTTTGCCGTCACCCTGATCAAGCCGGAATATGACACCTGGAAACCCGGGGAGCATAACGGCACTTTCCGCGGCAATAATCACGCCTTCGTCACTGCCACAGCCGCCTTGCGTCATTTCTGGAGCAATTCCCGGTTTGAGGAAGAACTGCAGCTGAAAATCAAACACCTGCAAAAACGCCTGCAACAGATAGCGGCCCGGTACGATACCAAACTGGTCAAGGCCAAGGGACGGGGTTTCATGCAGGGGCTGGAGTGTCGTGATGGCAAGTTGGCCGGCAGGATCTGTCGCCATGCTTTTGATAAGGGCCTGATCATCGAGACCAGTGGTGCCGATTCGCAAGTTGTGAAATGCCTGTGCCCTCTGGTGATTTCCATGGAAGAATTGAACAAGGGCCTGCAGATTCTGGAAGAAGCCGTCACCAAGGTCCTGTCATCCGAGCTTAGCGCGGCCTCCTGAGCAAATTTTTTTGAGGTAATCATGATTGTTCGCACCCTGAACGAATGCAACAACTCAGACCGTTGTGTCAAATCCACCACCTGGCAGAGTGTCCGGATGCTGCTGGCCGAAGACAACATGGGTTTCTCCTTTCACATCACTACCATTTATGCCGGCACCGAGACCCACATGCACTACAAGCATCACCTGGAGTCGGTTTACTGCCTGTCCGGCAACGGCCGCATCCGGACATTGGCCGATGATCGGGAATATGAAATCAAACCTGGCACTTTGTACGTTCTCGACCAGCACGACAAGCATATCCTGTTCGCAGAATCCGAATTGCAACTGGCCTGTGTCTTCAATCCTCCAGTAACCGGCAAGGAGGTTCACCAGGCAGATGGTTCCTATCCATTGCCTGCAGACTGATTGTTTGAAGAGAAGATAGATAAATCATTGCCGCCGCGTCCATAAAAGGAACCCGTCATGATAAGCAGTTTTGTCATCTGCCTGCTCCTGTTCGTGGCAGTCGGCCTCAGTTCGGCGTTCAAGGCGCGCAAGACCAGTCAGGATTATTACCTGGCCAGCCGCAGCGTGGCACCCTGGCTGGTGGGCCTGTCTGCAGTCGCCACCAATAACAGTGGTTACATGTTTATTGGCGCCATCGGCTATACCTATGTGACTGGCCTGGCTTCCATCTGGTTGATGCTGGGCTGGATCAGCGGTGATTTCATGGCTTCCCTGTATGTGCACCATCGCCTGCGTGATGCGGCCGCCCGTTCCAATGCCTCCAGCTATGCCGGCATTCTCAGCAACTGGTGGGGTGTCGACAAGGAAAGCAGTTCGCATTATACCCAGCTGCGTCGGCTGGCAGCCGTCATCACCCTGATGTTTTTACTGACCTATGCCAGTGCGCAATTGCTGGCTGGCAGCAAGGCGCTCTCGGTGCTCTTTGGCTGGCCAATCTGGGTTGGCTCGGTCACTGGGGCGATCATGGTGGCTGCCTACTGTTTTGCCGGTGGCATCCGCGCCTCGATCTGGACTGATGCGGCGCAGTCCATTGTCATGATGGTGGCAATGGCCTTGCTGCTGTTTGTCGCCATCGATACGCTGGGCGGTTTGAGCACTGTGCGCGACAATCTCAATGCCATCCCGGGCTTCATGACGTGGTATCCGGAGGCCCTGCCGCTGCCTGGTATCGTCGGCGGCATTCTGTTTGCAGCCAGCTGGTTGTTTGCCGGCTTGTCCGTCATCGGACAGCCGCATATCATGATCCGTTTTGTCACCCTGGCAGACCCCAGGAAAATGCTGACAGCCCGCGTCTACTATTACTTCTGGTTCACCGCTTTTTACGCCATGGCCATTGGTGTCGGCATGCTGGCCAGGCTTTATCTGGACAACCCAGCCAGCTTTGATGAGGAGCTGGCCCTGCCCATGATGGCACAGCAGCTGTTGTCTCCTGCCATGGCCGGCCTGGTGCTGGCGGGGATTTTCGCTGCCACCATGTCGACAGCCGACTCCTTGATCCTGAGCTGCTCATCGGCCTTGAGCAACGACCTGCTGCCCAGGCGCTTTGAATCCACCACAATCATCAAACTGTCCACGCTGGGGATAACGCTGCTCGCCCTGCTGCTGACTTTCAGCAATCAGCAGAGTGTCTTTGCTCTGGTTATCATGGCCTGGTCGGGACTGGCCAGCGCCTTTGCGCCGCTGTTGATCATACTGTGCATGGGGAAAAACCCCACGGAGAAGCAGGCCATCATTATGGTTCTGACCGGACTGGCGACTGCCATCCTCTGGCGCTGGCTGGGCTTGCACAATGCCGTGTATGAAGGCATGCCAGGCATTCTGAGCGGATTATTGATTTATGCCCTGTCTGAGCGGCTCGGTTCGAACACTGCTCTCACAGTGCCCGAACGTTGATGGTATAGCTGGACCAGAACAACAGCAGCAGATTCAGGCCCAGCAGTGCCAGATGAACACTTCTGCGATCGCTCAGCATGAGCCAGATCAGGCTGGGAATGATGACCATGTTACCAATCAGACGGGATTGCCAGGTTTCCTGAAAATCAGGCAACAGCGCATCGGCTCCGGCTGCCGCCAGCAAGAACAGAATGGCCGTTGCAAAAAACCAGTTCTTGATCCGAAAATAATGTTGTTCCAGATCCAGTCGCTGGTAATGCCGTATTTCCGGCGTCAATATGAAGGTAGCCAATACCAGAATGGTGGGCGCAAACAGAAAGAGCAGCATTTGTCCTGCGTTATGGAAATCGACCACGCTGTATTCCCAAAAACCCAGGTAATGGAAATTGGTAATGGCCAGCAGCCAGATTGACCAGCCAACCAGCAAACCGGCATTCTTGATCCGGTGTCTGGCCCGCAACAACCTTCCCCAGCCCATCATCAGCTCAGCCATGGCAAAGGCCACGACAACCGAGACAAACATCATGATGAACTCGAACTTGGACATAGTCTGCTCTTTGCTTTTCTTGTTATCAGCCCGGAACGACAGAGTGGTTTTTATTCAATCCTCTTGGGGTATTCAATCCTCTTCCGGCTGGTTCAGCAAGGTTTCCCGGCTTGCCTGGTTGAGTTCTGTTGCCTTGCCTTCGAACACGATCTGGTGCAAGACCTCGCACAGCTGTTCATGAAAACTGTCCTCATGCAGATACATTGCCACCGCGCCATCAGCCGGATCGAGAGCACGGCTGATCAGGTCCTGGCGATGATCTTCGCTAACTATCACCACCGGAGTGGACTTGCGCAAGGGGCTGCTGCGCTCCTGTGCCCGCAAGCGGTACAGAAACTGATCCCGGGGCTTCTTGTGCGCATTCCAGCCAGTGATGATGCAGGACAGTTTATTGGTCAACAAGCCGAACAGGCGATTGTATTGTCGCACAGCGTCCATGGCGTTACCTTCATTATAGGTATTGATACAGGTATACAGACCCGTTGCCCCCAGCTCTGCCGCTATCTCATCGACCAGCGTGTTGTTCAGATCATAAATCAGTACCACCGGTTTGAAACTCATTCCCTTAACTCTCCTTGGATCTCTTCCCGAAACTCTCCCTGAGCCTGGCTGCGAATAAGCACATTTGCAGTGATCGGCTCACGGCCCACACGGGTGCGGTTGGCCGGTACCGAGGTGTCTTCGTAGCCTATGGCCATGCCGAACAGGATGCGGGTGCCATCCTCGATATTGAACGCTTTGCGAACCAGATCCGGGTAGTTGCGCATACTGCCCATGGAACAGCTGTGCAGGCCGTAGGCCACCAAAGCCAGCATTAGGTTTTGTGCATACATGCCCACATCGATCGCAACCGTGGTACCAAAATCAGGGCTCATGCCCAGAAAAGCAATGCACGGGGCATCAAAGAACTCAAAATTCCGCAATACGGCTCGCTCCCGTCCTGCCTTGTCACCACGCTCTATACCCATCTCGGTATACAGGGCAACAGCACAATCAACCTGACGGCGGCGATACTCGTTGACAAAATCCCCCCGGTACTCGTAATCCGGGTTGGGCGGCACCTGGTCCAGAACCTGTTGCACCATCTGTTTGCGCAGCGTATCACACAGCTGGCCGGTGGCGACATAGACTTTCCAGGGCTGTACATTGCAGTTGGATGGGGCCAACTGAGCCAGCTCGAAAACTCGCTGCAGCACCTCCTCAGGTACGGGACGATCAAGAAAACCACGCACCGAACGGCGGCGGTTGATTGCTTCAACCAGACTCATCTGGGGATCTTGCAGGCTCATCTTGTCTGATTCCTTGTTGGTAGTGTTCATTCGCTCAACGCAACAGCTGACCGCCATCCACATCCACAGTCGTGCCCGTGGCATAGCCATTGAGCATAAGATAAATCAGGCCACTTGCCACCTCGTGTGGACTCCCGATGCGCTCAATCAACTGCCCCTTGGTCATGGCGGCAACCCGTTCGGCCTTCTCTGCCCCCATCCAGTCGAAAAGGGCGGTATCGATAATACCAGGTGACACCACATTGACACGCACCGGGGCCAGCTCTATGGCCAGGCAGCGCACCAGGTTTTCCACCGCCGCGCCGACACAGCTAAGGGCCGAGGTATTGGGCTTGAGTTTACGGGCAGGGGCTCCGCTGACCAGGGTGATGGAACCATTCCTGCTGACAAAGGGTGCGCCCGTCCTGACAACCTTGGCATAGCCCCAGAGTTTGCCGAAGGCTTCCTTGAACTGCTCCTCGGTTTGCTCCAGGAAGGGCTTGAGGGTGCGATTGGCGCCCGTGGCAGCGGAAACCAGGTGATCTATCTGGCCCGCTTCACGAAACACTGCCAACAAACTTGCCTCATCGTGCGTATCGGCACTGAGCACCTTGAATCTTCCGGCCGCCGCTTCCTCCGCCTTCTGTCTGTGTTCTGCCGAGCGCCCGGCGGCCCAGACACTGGCTCCCAGCTCAGCCGCTGCAATCGCTGTGGCCAGGCCTATACCTGAGGTACCTCCGATGACTACCACTTTTTTGCCTGTCAGGGCCAATGTTTTACTCATGTCCACTCCTGCTTGTCTGTTGCTGTCAAAGACGATGATCTTAGCACAAACACGGCTTATCCCTGAGCGGGAAAATGCCTGCTGGAAACCGGACAATACGCAGTTTCTTTTAAAGAGTGTTGATTGTTGGCAGCATTTGACCATAATACAGAAGCGGCTTGTTTTCGGAGGTTACTATGCGCAATCTGTTCCTGCTTGCACTGACGGGCAGTGTCATGCTTTCCTGCAGCAGCTGGGTGCAATTGACCAGTGCCGGCACCGAGGTACAACTGGCCACCCCGGCAGAAGTCACTTCCTGTACCCGCCTGGGCACCAGCAATGCCAATGTTCTGGACCGAGTGGCATTTATCCAGCGAGGCACGCAGAGATTGCAGGATGAGCTTGTTACCCTGGCACGCAATGATGCGGGCGACATGGGTGGCAACCGGGTCGTTGCTGAATCCACTATCACTGAAGGAGCACAGACATTTGGCGTGTACCGATGTGACTAGATCATTACCCCCCTAAAAAATAAAAACCTGTCTTAAGCAGTAACAGGGAATGTTGGAGTCAATCCATGGAATCGAAGCTTCTGGCAATGAGTCATTTCTTTGCTCGCTTACCGGATAAAGTACTGCGTCATCGCTGGACCATATTGTTGTTCCTGGCACTGGGTACGGTTTTCATGGTCTACGGGGCTGTGAACCGGACCAGCCTGGACATGAGTATCGACAGTTTCATTGATCAGGATGATCCGGCCATAACCGCCCTGAATGAGTTCCGCTCCCAATTCGGCAGTGACGACTCCATTTTCCTGGTCTACCGGGCCGCTGATGGCAATGTCTTTTCAGAGGCCTCGCTACGGGCAGTGCAAACCTTGACCCGGCAACTCGAAAACTGGGATGCCCTGAGTCCGGACGACTTTCCCACCCATATCGATGGTCTGGAAGTCGATCTGGACGCCCTGGATTATATTCGCCGCATCCAGTCCCTGAGCAATCTGCGGGTACAGCGCGTTGAAGGCGACACCCTGCGTTCGGACCGATTGGTGCCGGAGACCATTCCCTCTTCTGCCGATGAACTTGCCACCATCAAGGCGCGAGCCCTGGCCGAGGAAGATTTCAAACTGGCTTTTTACTCGGCAGATGGCCGCTTCGGAGCCATCATGGTGCAGACCTTTTTTGGCTCCCGGCCAACTGAAGATTATGTGCCTGCGGTCAATCAGGACTCCATCTCACTTGGCGACAGCTTCAGTTCTGCCAACTTTGCTGACGACTTCAGCCTCAGCTTCGACGAATCGGCAACCGTGGCAGATATCCCATTTCAATCTGTCGACATGTTCACTTATACCAATTTCTTCACTGCACTCCAGGCTGTCTACCAGATCCATGCAAACCAGCTTGAATTTTTCCCGGCGGGCAATGCGCCCACCATGGAATTCGTTTATCGGGCGTTGCAGCAACTGCTCTGGCTTGGCGCGGGTATGATTGCCATTTTTGTCGTGCTGCTGTGGATTCTGTTCCGCTCGTTCAGCGCTGTGGTCTGGCCCATTCTCACCATCGCCTTCAGCGTCGTCTGGACCTGGGGAGGCACCGCCTGGCTGGGCGCCCCCCTGACCACCATGATCTCGTTGACCTGTCTGTTGATCTTTGCTGTTGGCATTGCCGATTGCGTGCATGTCATGAGCGCTTACTTCAGCATCCGCAAACAGGGTGTCAGCCACCAGTCTGCGCTCTCCCAGGCCTATGGCAAAACCGGGCTGGCCATTCTGGTTACCACACTGACCACCATGGCCGGGGTGATGGCCTTGACGTATTCGGACCTGATTCCGATCAAGGTGTTTGGCTGGATGTCTGCGGCCGGGGTGTTTCTTGCCCTGCTCTTCACCATGTTGCTGCTGCCCTTGTTGCTCAGCCTCTGGCACCCGGGAGCCAGCCCCAAGCGTACCTCCCCTGGCAAATGGCTGGCACAGCGCTGGCAACAAACCGCCGGTAACACCAGGCTGTTTTTGCTGGGCGCCTGGTGCGTACTCATGTTCGTGCTGTTGGGTCCGGTAGTAGGGCTTTATCTTGCGGCAATCTCGGTGCTTACCTATGTCGTGGTCAATTACCAGGATGCCATCCTGGCCAGTGTCCCTGGTTTGGTGGCCAGATCACCCCGAAATGTTTTGCTGCTCTTCGCTGCCCTCTTTCTGGCCTGCCTTTACGGAACCAGCCTGGTCAAGATTGACAGCAATCTGTCCGAGCTTACCCGGGAAGGCAGCAGCCTGCGGGTTGCCTACGAGATAGTTGACGACAATATGGCTGGCGCCCAGAACATGGAAATAATGATCGATACCGGTATCAGCGATGGCTTGATGGAACCAGCACTGCTGCAGGCCGTGGATACGCTGCAAAGACGCATTCTGGAGCGGTACCCCGACCAGGTTTCACGCACTTACTCGCTGGTCAACATCATCAAGGAAACCAACCGGATAATGAATAATGATGATCCGGCCTTCTACCGCATCCCGGATTCCGCCGCCATGGTGACCCAGCTGTTGTACCTGTTCAACAGTGCCAATCCGGAAGATCGCCGCAGTCTGGTTTCCGACGACTACAGCAGGTCACACATTACCATCAATGCCTATAATGCCGGCTCGTATCAGTACCAGCAGTTTTTTGATGAACTCAGCCTGGAAATCGAGCAGATTTTTGGCGATCTCGATACGCTTTTTCCTGCCCTGGATGTCCGCGTTACCGGATCCATTCCATTGATGATGCGTGCTACCGATGAAATTGCCCGCTCTCAATACAACAGCTTCCTGCTGGCCCTGACTGTGATCAGTGGCATCATGATTCTTACCCTGGGCTCGGTGCAGGCAGGCCTGATTTCGATTGTGCCAAATCTGATTCCCGCCTTGCTGGCATTTGGCCTGATGGGACTGCTGGATTTACCGCTGGATGCAGATACCCTGTTGATAGCACCGGTAATAATCGGTATTGCTGTGGATGATACCATCCACTTCATGACGCACTACCGCATCGAGCTGATCAAGACCAGAAACATGGCATTGGCGCTGCGCAGCACTGTTAATGAGGTGGGAAAAGCGGTAATGTTTACCACCATGGTGCTGGGGCTGGGGTTTGCTATGCTGAGTTTTTCCGCTTACCTGGGCATGGCCAAAATTGGCTTCTTCGGTTCACTGGCCATTTTTGTAGCATTGCTTTGTGATCTGTTTCTGCTGCCCGCTTTGATAATGACTCTGAAACCGCGATTCGGCATGGATGCAGATCAGTTGTCAACCGACGGATTTGAACCACGGGGGGAAATAGCATGAGGGTTGATTTCAATTTATTTTCCGGACTAACCTGGTCTGCTTATGGACGGGTTCTGTATGGTCTGGCTGCAATCCTTCTCGCAACAGGACTGACCGTTCCAGGATTGGCCAATGCACAGGAATTGAGTGCACGGGAAATTCTGGAACGGGTGGAGGAGTCATTGCGCGCCACCTCGGATTCCGCATTCAACAGACTCCAGCTCTCCAGTTGTCGCTTCGGGGTCCAGGACAACAAGATCACCTGTGCAGAGCGGCCCCGGGTCAAGGCGCTGGAATCTGTGGCCATCAATCTGGGCCAGGAAAACCGTGATACACAATCGATCAGTATCGTGCTGGAACCTGCTGCCGAGAGGGGTATCGGCATGCTCAGCTACTCCTATGATGACCCCGCTCAGGATAACGAAACCTGGCTGTATCTGTCCGCGCTGGGCACGGTCAAACGTATCGCCAGCAGCAATTCCAACGATGACAGCGAACCGGCCTCCCTGTTCGGTTCCGAGTTCACCACCGAAGACCAGGATACCGGCAAACTGGATGAATATGACATCAAGCTGCTTGGAGAAGGCATGGAATCCGGCAGGGATGTCTGGATCATCGAAACCATCCCCAATGAAAGCCGGGCCCGCAAGAGCCGTTATGCCCGTACGGTTCAATACATAGACAAGGAACGTTTTGTCGCGTTGCGGGCAGATATGTATGATCGCCACGGCCAGGAAATCAAACGTCTGATGGCTTCCCGGGTGGAGCAGATCAATGGCCACTGGGTAGCTCGCTCCCTGACCATGATGAACCTGGTCAGCAACCGGCTTTCCAATATGGCAATTCTCGATATCAATACCGGCGTGAGCATCCCGGCCAATTTTCTGACCCAGCGCACCTTGACGGATGTCGCCTTCCGTGAAGCCGAGTTGCAGAAAATGCGCTCCCAAATCGATTAGGCCATCGACCATGGTCCTGCTCCCGGGCTTGAGTGCAAATACTGGCAATCTGCTGCAACTGGGTTTATTGCTGTCCCTGGCAGTGTTCAATGTCGGCAGCAATGCCCAAACCCCTTTGGGTGATGATATCAGCCTGGATTTCAGTGACGGCGCATTTGATGACAGCGCCCTTTTTACCGAACAATCCTTCTCTGTCAGCCCCTTCACTTTCAAGCTCAGCCAGCAGACTTATGGCCACGTCAACCGGCATGAGCTGGTCAACAATCCCGATGGCGAAACCAGGCGCTCCCGTGGCGCAGAACTGAATCGTCTGGGCCTGCTGGTCAAATACCAGAATGCCTTTGCACCCGGATGGTTGCTGCAGGGCAGCGCACAGGCCAAAGTCTACTGGCCGGGCGATTATGAATACGAGGCCAATGATGACCGCATCGACAGAGAGTTCCGCGTCAATGAACTTTTTGTGCAACGCAGTGGCACCCGCAACAGCATCAGCTTTGGCAGACAGACCCTGGTCTGGGGAGAAACCATCGGCAACTCTGTCCTGGATATCATCAACACCACGGAGTTCCGCGACCTGACCATCATTGACATCGAGGATGCACGGCTCAATCAATGGTTGCTGGTGTGGGACCACTTCCCAGGCAACAACGCCAGCAATGAGCACACCGGCAACAGCCAGAATACCGGCAGCTGGTCCACTTTCCTTAACCTGTATCCTGAGTTCAATCCCACGCCGGTCAGCGGTAGCCCACTCTCCTTTGAGCCCCCATTCAATCTGACCGATTACCGTCGCAACAGTCCTTTGCTGGAGGCCGGAACGCGTTGGAGCCGTTCCTTTACCGGCAGCGACATTGCCTTCATGGCAGCCTATCTGTTTGAAAATCAATTGCGCTTTCGTCCACCAGCAAGTGGCCAAGGCAATGCCGTGTCCGAAAAAAATGATTTCCTGCTGCTTGGGTTCAGCGCCAACCGGGCCATCGGCAGGCTGCTGCTGACACTGGATGTCGCCTACAGCAAAAACCTGCTGGCTGACACTCTGGTCTTTGCTCAGACGCCGGGAGCATTGCCAGAGGCAGACGGGGTACGCAAAGACCAGTTGGGGACTTCCCTTGGCTTTGAATACGCCATCAACAATGAACAGAATCTGAGTATCAGTGTTTTACTGGAACGCTTTCTTGACCGTGACGATGGTTTGAGAGCTACAGAGGTGCTGCTGGAGCCGGATACCACGGGAAACATCCTGTTGCGGTACAGCAATAATCTGGCAAACAACAATATCCAGCTGGCAGTCACCGCACAAGGGGATATCGAAGGGGATACCATGCTGCTGAGCACCTCGGTCAACTTTGCCCTCAACGACCGCTGGGCAGTCACCGCACAGCTCATCGCTACCCGCGCAGACGCCAACTCCAGCTTCAATTTTCTCGATGAAGATGTGCGTCTTGGCGCTGTGATCAGTTACTCTTTCTAGGGGGCCTCTGCATAAGCTTAATAATCATGCTCTTCCAGCGACTTGCCGCTGCTGTTGAATATTTTCTCATCAAACTCATTTTCCCAGTTGGCCACTGCCGTTGCCACCGACAAGTCCCCAGCCACATTGACACTGGTACGCAGCATATCCAGCGGGCGATCAAAGGGCAGAATAAACCCTATCACCAGCGCGATCTGTTCAGGGCTGACACCGACCGTGGACATGACTGCCGACATCAGAAAAATGGAAGCACCCGGCACGGCTGCCGTGCCGACCGAGACCAGGGTGGTGCTGGCCGCAATCAACAGATAGTCCAGAAAGCTGAGATCAATGCCAAATGCCTGGGTGGCGAATACCGACACCACCCCGACATACAGAGCCGTGCCATCCATATTGATGGTGGCGCCCAGCGGCAATACTGTCGATGCCACTACTGGCTTGACGCCGAGATGCTGCTCCGCTACCGACATGCTGACCGGCAGGGTAGCTGAACTCGAAGACGTCGAGAAAGCAACCAGCATGGCATCCTTGGCACCACGGAAGAACGCCAGTGGCGAGAGTTTCAACAGGTATTTCATGATGCTGCCATGAACCAGGACCGTATGCGCCACGCAGGCAATGAAGACGGTCAGTGCCAGGGTGACCACATCCAGCAACGCTACCACCCCCTGGGTTCCGGATACCCATGCAATCAGGGCGAACACGCCAAAGGGAGCCACCTCCATCACCCAATGCGTAATATTGAGCATGACTGCGGAGGTGGCATGCATGACCTGCGCTACTGCATCGGCTTTTTCGGCAGCTATCAAGGTGCCTACACCAAACAGGATGGCGAAGAAGATGACGGCCAGAATATCGGCCTGGGCCAAGGCTGCGATCGGGTTGGAGGGTACAATATTCATCAGCCGCTGTCCCAGCGGGACCACTTCCTGCACCTGGCCGGGAACGGCATCAGAGAGGTCCACACCCAGGCCCGGCTGCAGAATCACCGCCAGAACCAGACCGATGCTGATGGCCATTGCTGTGGTAGCCATGTACAGCAACAGGGTCTTGGTACCCAGTGAGCCGAGTTTCTGCGGGTCGCCCATTGCCACAATACCGGAAATAATGGTGACAAAGACAAGTGGCACCACCACCATCTGTATCAGGCGGATAAACAGGTCACCCACCCACTTGATGGATTCCGAACCCGGTCCCCACAGCCCCCCCACAATGACCCCAAGCACCAGGGCCAGCAAAATACGCTTCCATAACGGGGTATCAAACCAGTGCAGCACGGCATGCTTTACCATCTTTCTTGTTCTCCTGTGCGGGTACAGACTCATTGGAACCGGGCAATGCCCTACAGCCTATATAAAATCACCTGGCAGTGCCACTAAATTGCCGGCTCTGAATTGCCTGCCCAGCACAGCTGCCTGCCAGTTAAACTGCTTTATGGCATAATGCGCCGTTTGCAGACTGCATGCCCAGCTTCGGCTTCGGGACAACAGGAATGAATATGAGCATGAACGCATGGGTAGAGGGCAGGATAATCGATCACCATCTGTGGGCTGAAAACCTGTTCAGCCTGAAGATCAATGCAGTCATTGCCCCATTCAAGGCCGGCCAGTACACCAGTCTGGGGCTTGAAATTGCGGGTGAACTGCATGCCGAGCCCTACTCCATTCTCAGTGCGCCTGAGCTGCACTTGCAGCAGCCCCCCCAGCAGCAAACCCTGGAGTTTTTCCTTTATGGAAAACTGGCCGGAACCCTGTCGACCCGATTGGCAGGCATGAGCGTGGGCCAGCAGGTAATGGTGCGTCAGCAGGCCGAAGGCAATTTCACACTGGACCAGGTGGATTCAGCACGTGAGCTCTGGTTGCTGGCGACTGGAACCGGCGTTGCTCCCTTCCTGTCCATGCTGCAGACCGGGGAAGCCTGGCAACGCTTTGCCCATATCGTGCTGGTCTATGCTGTCCGCCACCGGCAGGATCTTTGCTATACCGAACTCATCACCCGTTTGCAGGCACGCTACCCCGGACAGCTCAGTTTCATTCCTGTCATCAGCCGGGAGCAGTCCGCACAGGCTCTTGGTGGTCATATCCAGGACGCGATTGGCAATGGCACGCTGGAACAGTTCAGCGGCCGCAAACTGAGCCCGGAGCATTCCCAGATCATGCTCTGCGGCAACCCCGGCATGATTCAGGCCAGCAATGCCGTGTTGCAGGCCAGAGGGTTCACGGAGAATCGGAGCCAGAAGCCTGGGGCAGAATCAGGCTCGGAACAAAAATCGGAATCAGGCTCGTCGAAAGGTCAGATTACTTTTGAAACCTATTGGTGAAACCTGCTTTTGAAACCTACTGGTAAAACCTGCTGGTGCCAAAACCTGCTGGTGGTAAAACCTGGGCCGGCCTACTCATGCCGCAATGCTTCCACCGGATCCATGTCCGCTGCACGCATGGAGGGGTAGATACCAAACACAACACCAATCATGGCCGAGATGGAAAATGCCAGCAGGGGCGCCCCCACAGTCACTATGGTCGTCATCCCCCAGAACAGCGACAAGAGCAGGGGAATGCTGATCCCCAGCACGACACCAATCAAGCCGCCAACACCGGAAAGAATCACCGCTTCGATCAAAAACTGCAGGATAATATCCTTCTTTTTCGCGCCCAGGGCTCGCCGGATGCCTATCTCACGGGTTCGTTCCGTGACGCTGGCCAGCATAATATTCATGATGCCGATACCACCAACCAGCAGGGAGATGCCGGCTATTGCCGCTGCCTGCAAACGATCCCGCAAGGCAGTCTCCTCCGCCTGACGAATCAAGGCCAGCGGCACCTCCACCGCATAATCCATCCTGCGGTGCCGACGCTCCAGAATCTGCTCGATGATACGGCCCACATCTTCCACATTGTCCTGGTTATCCACCTGGATGATTGCCTCGTGCAGCTCCACCGTTTCCGACTCCATACCACCAGAGGTCTGCCGCACCAGGGTTTCACCAAAGCGGTAGCGGGCCGCTGGCAGCGGGATGAAAATACGGGTGGGCGCGGCATTCGAACTCCCCGCCTGACTGCGCCCCAGATTGGAAAAACCCTCGGCCTCCATGATGCCGATGACATTGTAGTAATTGCCATCGATGCGGATGCTGTCACCTACCGGATCGGTCAAGGGAAACAGGGCATTGGCCACTTCGTCACTGAGCACCACGACATTTTTCTGTTGCTCCATTTCCTCTCTGGTGAAGAAGCGTCCCTGCCTGAGACTGTAATTCCTGGAAATGGGGTAATCCACCGTGGTGCCCACCACGTCGGTACTGATGCTGTTACCCAGGTAGCGTACATTTTTCTTGACGATGCGGGACGGGATGACATTGTTGATGCCCGGAATGGTCATGCTGATTGTTTCTATGTCGTCATAGGTCAGCCCATAGACAACCGAGGGCTGACGGAAGCCGGCACTGGCATTCTCAACTTCCACCGGCTTGATGCTCTTGACGATGATATTGTTGCTGCCCAGCGCCCTGAACTGCTGCTGCGCCTCGAAACTGCGCCCTTCACTGACCGCGAGCATGGCAATGACCGCAGCCACCCCGATGACGATACCCAGCACTGTCAGCAGGGAACGCAAGCCATGGGAGTAAATGCTTTTCAAACCCACCGCTGCCGTTTTGCGCAGGCGGGTCCAACTGACCGATGCCTGCAGCAGGGCCCCTGCCTTCAATACCCCTGTCAGGCGGGTGCTCCCCTCCATGTCATGAGATCTGTCAACGGCTTCGTTCATCACTTTCCACCAGGCCATCACGCAGCCGAATCTGTCGCTCCGAGCGCTCGGCCAGTTCATCCGAGTGAGTCACCATGATGAGTGTCTTGCCTTGCTGATTGAGCTCATCAAACAGATCAAGTATCTCCGCCCCGGATTTTGAATCAAGATTACCGGTTGGCTCATCGGCCAGAATGATCAGCGGGTCATTGGACAAGGCCCGGGCGATGGCCACGCGCTGCTGTTGCCCTCCTGACAACTCGAAGGGTTTGTGATCAAGGCGCGTTTCCAGGCCCACCCGTGTCGCCAGTTCGATGGCAATGCGGCGGCTGTCTGCTTCGGGATGGCCCTGATAAAACAGCGGCAGTTCGATATTTTCCACCACGGTCAACTGTTGAATCAGGTTGTAGGACTGAAAGATGAAACCCAGGCGGGCGCCCCTGATGCTTGAAAGCTCATTGTCGGCCATGCGCGAAGTATCCTGGTCACCCAGATAGTATTTCCCGGAAGTGGGCTGGTCCAGACACCCCAGTATATTCATGAATGTGGACTTGCCACAGCCGGACGGCCCCATGATGCTGATGAAGTCTCCCTTGTAGAAATCAATGGAGAGACCATGCAGCACCTGCACCGACAACGCACCCATATAATAGGTTTTGCGGATATCCTCGACCCGCGCAACCAGCTCTCTGCCGCTGGCAGCCGCATTGGTCATGGCTGCCGCCAGCGTCGGTGCGGACGAATCATGGCTTGCCGTTGAGGTGCTCATCTCAACCAGACACCGCAACCAGACCCTGCCGTGGTGGCAGGAGCATCACTTTCTCGCCGGCACGCAGCCCCGAACGGATTTCAATGAACTGTTCCGAGAAGGTTCCCACTTCCACTTCCCTGGGGACACCCCGCCCACCCTCGATGACATACACCACTTGCCGGTCATCGCGATAGGTCACCGCCTGAAGAGGCACATAAACCACATCGTCAAGCTGATCGACCATGATTTCAACCTCGGCGCTCATGCCAGGCCGCAACCAGTCCTGCACCCCGTTGATGCGAACCAGGGTCGGATACACCTTCATATCCGGATTCATGAAGGCATTGCCGGAATCCGCCACCACGGCCACCTTGATGACCTGTCCCAGCAAACGCTGATCAGGAAAGGCATCCACTCTTACCCGGACCTGTTGCCCTTCCCGCACACGTTCGACGGCAGATTCATGAATATTCACCCGCACGGCCATTTCCGTCATATCCGGAATGGTCAGGATGGGCTGGCGTTCGCGCACGGTGGCGCCTTCGGCTATTGGCTCCTGGTTATTGCCACCCCGGAACGGCATCGACGATTGTTCGGCCGCACCATACACCACCAAACCCGGGCGTTCGGCACGGATTACCGTCAACTGCAATTGTTCATTGATATCTGCCAGGCGCTCGGCTTCCAGATTGAGTTTGCGCTCGGCTGATTTATGTCGCGCCAGAGCCTGGGCCAGTTCGGAATCCCCTTCAGCCTTGGTGCGTTGATAGCTCATGATGGCATTTTCATAATTGGCCAGTTGCTGCTCTGCCTCCTTGGGAAAGGTGTATTGCGTATACAGTGCCATTTCGGTCTTGGCCTGATCCTGTTTCGACTCGGCCTGCAACAGCCTGGATTCTTCTATTTCAAGCTCATTGGGCGTGATGAAATCCCTTTCCGCCAGCCGGCGCTGTCCTTCCAGTTTGGTCAATGCCTGCAAATACCCTTCTTCGGCTACCCGGACATTTTCCTGCAAGGTGCGCAGACGTTGCTTGGCCTCGCCATCCTCCAGCCGGGTCTCATCGGCATAGACACTGAAATCAAGAGTCGCACGCACCCGCATGTAATCCTCATCCATCAACATGGTGGCGGTATTTGCCGGGAGCGAGGAGATATCCACCAGTTCCAGATCATCCGGCTCCTGCCCATCGCCAGTCACCCCAATGGGTTCACTGACAGCAAGCGCCGCTCCAGTCTGAGCCGCTGGCCCTCCGAACCCGGCCCCACCTCCTGGCCTGCGTCCGGATTGCATGCGGGCCAGCATGTCTGCCGGCATTTGCCCGCCATTGGCGGCCATGGCCTGCTCGATTCTGGCCCGGAACTGCGGCGGCAGTGACTCCAGATTGTCTGGATCGAACCCCCCTGCTGCGGGCGCACCTGGACCTGCCGGCTGTTCGGCCGCAACGCGGCTCTGACGGTTCAGCCTGTTCTGCGCAACCTGCTCAAGACGATTCTCTGGCTGCACACCGGTAACGGCCTTGTTGTTCGCTTCACTTTCAGCAAGCCGGCGCTCGATATCCAGTTTTTTTACTATCTCGGCAACCACGTTCGCACCGAGGAATTTTTCAAAATCCAGGCGCGCAAACTTCATCGCCTGGGCCGCAGAATTCAGATTGGCTACATTCTGGTTGATCCTGATATCAAGTTCCGCCTTGCGCTCTATGAACTGGGCTTCGGCCGTTTCATAAGCTATTTCCTGGTTCAGCTTCTGCTCTTCCAACTGGGCTGAATCCAGTTCAACCAGCACCTTGCCGGCGGCAACATCTTCGGCTGTCACCCGATACCCTTCCTCGACGATGGCCAGTATCTTGGTGCCATCCCGTCCTCTTATCGAGGAGCGAATCTGCTGGGATTGCAGTGCCTCAATATTGCCGCCCTCGCGCACAATGACCTCAAAACTGCCGCGACGAACATCAAAGCTGACCCCAGTTGCCGATTCACCGCCGGAACCAGTCAACAGACTCAACAGGAGCAGACCTGCGGCACCGGCAGCAGCGAGTACTCCCAGTTGTACGTTTCTGCTGGCAGCCAGATACCAGGTACGACCCGCTTCCAGCCGGGCACCCAGTTGTTCAAGCAGTCTCCGCGCCCTGTTGCCCTGCTCTTCCTCAACGTGCATTGATTCCTTCCTCCCACTGCCCCTGTTCGTCCACATAGAGCAAACCTATGTCCCGCCACAAAGCCAGTTTCGCTACATTATGATTCACGATGGCCCCCGAGAGAGCCGTTCTTGCATTGGTCAGGTCATTCTGCGCATCGACGGTATCCTGAATGTCGCCAAGTCCCAGTTCTGCTCTCAGTTCTGCCTCTTCCACCCGCCTTTCATTGATCTCCACACTGCTCTGGCTGATTTCAAAATCGCGTTCGGCCTCCTGCATGTCGCGCCAGGCGTTCAGCACTTCCAGCTTGACCGAATCCACTGCCAGCTCATAAGAGCGGATGGCGGCCTCCAGGTCGATCAATGCCCGTCTGTGGGCATTGCGCTCACTCATCCTGTCCACCGGCAGATCGATTTCGATGCCGGCCTGATAATCGGTCAAGCGAAAATCCAGATTGCCGATGGCGTTGTCCGGGCCAGGTACAGAAGCGTTGAGCACCAGATTCAATCCTGGCAACAGATTATTGGCAGCCACCTCCACCTTGCGGGCACGATCCTGTATCTGATCGACCTCGGTGAACAGGTCCAGACGGTTGGCCACGGCCAGTTCAAGGGCTGTCTCCATATCCAGATCAGGGCTTACCATCCCGGCCTCGGCTACTGCCAGCATCTCGGCATCGTCGAGCATGATGTCCTCGTCGGTCCGCAAACCCAGCTGTATTTTGAGCGTGTCCAGGCCATTGGTGTAACGGGTAATCGAACGTACCCAGCTCAGGTCACGTTGCAGGGCAGACTGCTCCAGGCGGCCAACCTGACCTGGCGTGCGCAGGCCCTCTGCCTGGAAGGCGCGTTCCCGCTCCAGGCTCAACTGAACCGCATTGAGGCCAAGGAAATTATTGCGCACTACATCCCTGGATTGCAGCACATTGTAATATTGCGTGGCGATGCGAACCGATAATTGTTGCCTGAAGCGGGTGAACTCACGCAGCTGATAGAGCAGATCCCGTTCAGCCTGCAGCAGGTTCTCGGCGGCAACACGGCTGCCTGCTCCACGCAGCAAGGGCTGGGTAAAGGAGCCTATCAGCGCGGATGAGGTGTTCTCGTCCATATTGCCAGTCAGGAAACGGGTAAGATTTGAGGTCAGGTTCAAGGCGATGGTGCCACCGCTGCGCAGCAGGAATCTGCCGCCTGTGCTGGCCCGGCCGGAAAAGGTTTCATCGGTCACGAAACCCCCGCTTGGCTCCTGCACCAGGGTCTGGACATCCTGCACAAACTCATTGCTTTCGTCCCAGTCATAGGTGCCATTGGCGGTAGCTGAAAAAATCGGCGTATACAGGTAGCGGTCCAGGGTCAATGACAGGGCCTGCAGGTATAGGCGCTCTCGTTGCAGTTGGTAATCCCTGTTATGAGCAAAGGCCAGATCAAGCGCCGCTTCCAGACTGATGATTCTGGCACCGACTTCGTTGTCGGCATAGCTGCCCAGAAAGTCGAAAGACTGGTCATTGCGCGGATAGGGGCTCAGGTCGATCACCGTTTTGTTGTCGATATCGACATCGGTGCTCATGCCGGGCACATCACGGGCCTTTTCGGCAATCAGATTATAACTGGCCCGGTCAGCGGCCCGTCGGTCAAAGCTGGCAGTGCAGCCAGTCAGCATCAACAGACCAGCAAGCAAATACCAGGCGGCCGTCGTCCCTTTTTTTGTCCAGCCGGGGCTTCTTGTGCTCATGTCAACATTTTACCTGTTTCCATTATTCGTTTTTATGCGCATACCCTGGATACATACGCAGTGCTGATCGGAATCTGTTGTTGTTATTTGCCTTCTCCAGTGAATTTCAATGCACTTGAACAAAGCTGATCCATTATACGGTCTGTGCAAGGCACAACGGTCGGAAAAGAGACGAACCACCCTTTTCGGGCGGGCGGCTGTCTGTTGTTCGAACCAACCGACTTTTGTAACATCATGGGCCCTGCCTGGGTCCAGCAATGGAGGGTAGATTTCTTTACAAAAACCTATACATTAGGGAAGTTGTAATCAAGGCCTGATCGTTTCAGCTCATGGAGAACACTGTATATGCCCATCCTGCGTTTTTCGCTGCCGGCGAAAACACTTCTTTTCGCCCTGTTGTCTACCCTGTTTATAAGCCTGTTGACAGCATGCTCGCCACAAACCGGGGAATCAACACCTGCTCCCGTTGCAGGCACGGCTGCCAACCCCGGTTATAGCCGGATCAACCCTGTCAATGCCGAGGATCCGCTGGCTGCCCATATTTTCCAGCTGGATAATGGCTTGCAGGTTTTTCTGAGCGAAAATCATGAAGAACCCCGTTTTTATGCAGAAATCGCCGTCAAGGCAGGCAGCAAGCAGGACCCGGCAGATGCCACCGGCCTGGCCCATTATCTGGAACATCTGCTGTTCAAGGGTACCGAAGAGCTGGGCACACTGGATTACTCCGCCGAAAAACCTTACCTCGACCAGATTGAAACCCTGTATGAACAGCACTTCAACACCACCGATCCAGCAGAAAGAGCCAGACTGTATGCCGAGATAAACCGCACTGCTCAACTGGCCGCCAACTATGCCATCCCCAATGAAATCGACCAGCTCTATGGCAGCATGGGCGCAAACGCGCTCAATGCCCATACCTGGCATGAGGAAACCGTTTACAAGGTCGGGCTGCCCAGTAACCGCTTGCGCCAATGGGCCAGACTTGAAGCAAACCGCTTTGTCAACCCGGTATTCCGCCTGTTCCATACCGAACTGGAAACCGTTTATGAAGAGCTTAACCGCTCTCTGGACAACAAGGACCGGGTATCCGCCTATGCGCTCGGTGAGCTGCTTTACAAACAGCACCCGTATGGCCAGCAACCCACCATCGGCCTGCCCGAGCATCTGAAAAACCCGTCTCTGGTGTATATCCGTGATTTCTTTGATACCTATTATGTGCCCAACAACATGGCCATATTCATCAGTGGCGATATCGATATCGACGAGACTATCGCCGTCATCGCTGCCGAGTTTGCTCACTGGGAAAACAAACCGGTGCCTCAGGTTGGACCCTGGGTCGAAGCCGATATCCAGGGCGTGGAAAGACAGACAGTGAGCTACCCGGGAGAAGAGGAGGTGCAGATTGCATTCCGTACCGTGCCCAACGACCACCCGGACAAAGAAGCCCTGATGCTGTTCGATATGATCCTGGACAATCGCACCGCCGGACTGATCAATCTCAACCTGAACCAGAGCCAGCGGGTTCAGGCGGCAGGTTCATCTCCCCAGTTTCTCAACGATTATGGCTCGCAGACGCTATGGGGCGTACCCAGAGCCGGGCAAACCCTGGCCGAAGTCGAGCAGTTGCTGCTGGAGCAGATAGAGCTGATCAAGCGTGGCGAATTCGAGGACTGGATCATTCCCGCCATTGTCAATGACTTCAAGAAAACGCAAAAAAGAGCCCTGGAATCCAATACAGCCCGGGTCAGCACCATGCGCCAGGCATTCCTGACTGAAGTGCCCTGGGAATACATCCTGGGTGAAATCGAGCGGCTGGAACAGGTGAGCAAGGACGATATCATCCGTGTTGCCAACCAGTATTTCCAGCAGAACTATGTGGCGGTGCATCGGGTCGATGGCCCGCAGGACATACCGGTAGTGGAAAAACCGCAGATCGATCCGGTTTCAATTGATCCAGGCCGGCAGTCACAGTTTGCTGCTCAGATAGAAGCCATGCCTTTCGAGCCCATCGAGCCGAGCTACATCACCCGCAACGAAGACTACCAGATTGTTGAGTACACGCCGGGTGTCACTCTTTACTACTCTCAGAACCCGCTCAATGACCTGTTTTCGTTCTCGCTGACGGTGGAAATCGGCACCGAGGAAAATGATGCACTGGGGCTTGCCACAGCCCTGGTGGAAAAATCGGGAACCTCGGCCTTCTCGCCACTGGAACTGCAAAAGCAATGGTATCGCCTGGGCACCGAATTCAGCATTGGTGCTGGTGCCAGTGAATCTGCGGTTTCAATTACCGGGCTGGATGAACAGTTTGCTGCCTCGCTGGATTTGATGCTGGCCCTGATCAATGAGCCCCAGGCTGATCCGCAGACACTTGAAGACCTCAAGACAACCATCCTCAAATCCAGAGAAGACCAGAAACAGGATCCCAGGGCTATCAGCCAGGCCCTGTTCCTGTACAACCGATACGGCGAGGAATCACCGATGCTGCGGGCGCTGTCCAGCGCACAGATCAAGGCCGCAACGGTCGCCGAGCTGTTGGCGCTGACCAAAAGCCTGCCGGACTACAAACACAGCTTGAGCTACACCGGCTCACTGCCTTTGGAGGAGGTGCTCGCTATTCTGCGCACTCATCATCGCGTCGACCCAGAGTTGCGTGACCCACCCCCTTATCGCTATCGCTATGCCCGCGAGACCGATGCGACCGAAATTCTGCTGGTCGACCGGGAAAGCGCCCAGGCCCAGGTCCGCATCGAGTTCCCGGATGGCACTTATGACGAATCCCTGAGCGTCCCTGCCAGCCTGTATAACGATTATTTCGGTGGCGGCATGTCCAGCGTGGTCTTCCAGGAGCTCAGAGAAGCCAGGGCACTGGCCTACTCAGCAGGCGCGCAGTATTCCCAGGGTTCGCGACAACAGGCGGAAAATCTGGTTCTGGGTGCAATTGGCACGCAAAACGACAAGGCCGCAGAGGCCACCATTGCCTTCATGGATCTGTTCGATAATATGCCTCGTTCCGCAGAGCGTTTCCAGAATGCCAAAAACTCTCTTGAAAACCGCTACCGCACCTCTACCATCAGTTTCCGTCAGGTACTGGGCACTGTGCGCTCCTGGGAACGGCTTGGCATCAATGCCGATCCGCGCGCACGCCAGTTTGCCGAATTGCAGTCCAGCACTCTGGAAGATCTGCTGAATTTCCAGCAACAACACGTAGCCAACAAACCCAAACTGGTTTCGATTGTGGGTGACATGTCCCGCATCGACGTGGAGGCTTTGCGTGGAATAGGCACCATCCGGGAAATGGATGTGGACCAGCTATTCGTTGATTAGTTGAACCCCTGACACGAGCAGCACAGGAATTGGATATGGCTTTGAACAAGGCAGGCAGTGATCAGATTCTCCGCGTGACTGATCTTTGCAAGCGCTACGGAAAGACTGAAGTGCTGAGCCAGCTTGCCCTGAGCGTGAACAAGGCAGCCATTCACGGCCTGGTCGGGCTGAATGGCTCGGGCAAGACGACTACGCTGGAATGCCTGCTGGGCCTGCAATCCTTCGATTCAGGCACTATCGAGTTGCTGAATCTGGCACCCCATGAATTGTACAAGGCCCAGGGGCGGATCGTTGGCATCTTCGATTCTCCCAGCCTCAATCCCAGCCTGACAGTGCGTCAGACCCTGGTGCATGCCACCCTGCTCTGCACCAGGCCCGTGCGCTCTCCGGCCGAGCTGGAAGACCTGCTCGGCATCTCCCGCTATAGAAATTATCGCATCAACCAGCTCTCGCTGGGCAACCGGCGTCGGGCTTCCATAGCCCAGGCACTGGTCGGCCGGCCGGAACTGGTCATCCTCGATGAACCCTTCAACGGCCTCGATGCCGGCGGGGTTGAAGATGTGCTGGCTCTGATAAGCCGTCTGAATCAGGAGGAAGGCACCACCTTTCTGCTGTCCAGCCACCAACTCCCTTATCTGGAACACATCTGTTCTCATCTGGCTATTTTGCACCAGGGGCGCATCGTGCTGAACAAGGCAGTGACAGACCTGTTTGCTGCCAATCAATTGGTGCTGTGTATCCGCTGCACGGAGACTGACAGGGCCATGCGGCTTTTGCAGTCTGCAACCGGAGTGGACCAGCTGACTCTGTTGGCGGACGGACAGCTGCGCATGCAACTGACCGATACCCGGCCGGAAAAACTCAATGCCCTGCTGGTACAGGCCGGCATAGCGGTCTCCGAACTGCGTCCCGAGCAGGCTTCTTTGACCAGCCTCTTCCATGAACTGACCGGCACGGCCACAGCACCAGAGCATCAGCGCGATGACAGGGAGGCCGCCGCATGAACAATTTTCTCTGCGCCCTGCGCGCCGAACTCTTTGTTGCGGTGCGGACCACGCCGGCACGCCTGATCGTGCTCATGCCCGCCTTGATAGTCACCCTGCGCCTGGCGCTGGAGAAAATCACCGAAGCCGGCAACTCGGCGCGCCAGTCCCTGCTGGGACAGGGTTCTCTGGATATCGCCGCTGGCAATGCCTATGGCCATTTCGTCGATGGCCTGGGCACTGGCCTGATTCTGCTGGGTCTCAGCCTGGTCAGTTATACCGCCTGGTCATTTGCCAGTGACCGGGATACCGGCGCGTTGCGCCATCTGTTGATCCGGCGCCTCAGCCGCCGCACGCTGATCCTGTCCAAACTGCTGGTTGCCCACCTGATCGGCCTGGTCGCGCTTTTGCTGATGCTGCTGGTATTATTTCTGCTGTGTTCCTGGCTGTGGGAGTTTGGCCCGGTCGTCGAAGACGGCTACGAGTTGATAAGCGTTGCCGAAATGCAAAAGGAAGTCAGCCTGGGGTTCCGTTTGGCGGTCATCCCTCTGCCTGCAGCCATTGCCTTTGGTCTGCTGGTTGCGGTGTTGACCCAAAGTGCCACCCAGGCTGTCAGTGCCGCCCTGGGCATTACCCTGGCGCTGGATATTTTCAAGGGTCTGCTGGGTGATTACTCACACTATCTGTATGCCCGGTTCCAGCCCTCGCTGATCGATGCCTCCTATCTGCAGGATGTGGGTCGGCTGGTCAGGGGTTACTCGGACGTACTGATCGATGAACGGGCCCTGCTGCTCAATTACTGGGTTCCCCTGCCACAAATGCTGCTGTTCACGGCAATTGCACTGCTTGTAGTGCCCGCAAGGAGGCTTTGAAGTGATAGCCCTGTCGCGCACAGCATTGCTGTTTTTTGCCTGCAGTCTGGGGCTGGCTGGCTGCGTCGGTTTCAGCCCGCGCGAATTGAGCCCGACCCTGACCTTGTCCGGAGAAATAGTCGATCTTGGCCCGACAGCAAGCAATACGGCTGCTGGTGGTGCTGATCTGGGCATGACACTCAGTATCAACGAAAGTGACTCACTGACCAATATCACCGTACTCCCCGGCACCCGGGTCCGCACAGTGGCGCCCGGCAGTGCCGCCGAGTTGGCTGGTATTCGCCCTGGCGATATCATTCTGAGCATCGATGACCGGGCAACCGATCACCCGGATGTCATTGCCGCCCTGGCCCTGCAGATTGAAGAGCCAACCAGCTTGCAGCTGCAGGTGCGCCGCAACACCACGGTCTATGAAACCACGCTTGAGGCTGCGCCGCAGAGAGCAGCCAGTACTCCGGTCGAGCTGTACCGCGCCGACCCCCTGTTGACCAGAGCCGGCTATACCACCAGCCTGCTGAGCGACTCCGCTGGCCAGAACTCATCCGGTGCCCGCATCCACACACTTTTGGCGGAAAGCCCCTTGCCGGCTGCGGGACTGCAGACGGGGGATATCATCCTCAGTCTGAACGATATGGCAGTGTCTTCGGCACAGGGCTTGATCACCCTGGCCCATGGCGAGTTCACCCCCGGACAGCGGGTCGATGTGAGTTATCTGCGGAATGGCCGGATTCAGAATACCTCGGTCCGGCTCTGGAGCCCCGGTCGCAAACTGAGCCGACTGAGCCTTTGGCCGCTGCTCGACTACCGGGCCAGTGTCAATCCGGACAGCAGCAGCCTGGATATTCTGGACCTCTGGCTGTTCTCGGTTTTCAGCTATCAGCAACAGGGAGGGGAGCGCTCCTGGCAGGCTCTGGGCCTGTTCCGCTCGGAAACCGGGTTTGGTGAGCTGCAGGAGGTCAGTCCATGACTTTCTCCCCGCACAGTAATTTCTGGCTGACCGGTGTTTTCCTGCTTGCTTGTCTGAGCAGTCTCACACCAGTTACACCAGCACTTGCCCAGGGCAATTACGCTGTCACTGAAATCCAGACCCCGGAGTGGCCCGGAACCCTTCATTTCGCCGATATGAATGGCGACCAGCGCATGGACCTGATCATACCGCGCTGGCAACAGAGCACCGGACGCGAATTGCTGATTTTCCTGCAACAGGCCAATGGCAGCTATCTGCAACAGCCCGACCGCCTGGTAGAAATCAAACCGGAGATAATCGCTGTCGCACTGGCAGACCTGCGGCCTGAACCCGGCGCAGAGTTGCTGCTGTTCTCAGCGTCGGCCGTCTTCAGTCTGAGCTCTGCCATCCCGGAATACAGTGGCAATCTCAAGCATCTTTTCGACTGGTCTTTCGTTGCCTCGGTACCCGAACGCCGGGAGACTCTTTTCTTCAACGCTGTCTACCCCACCGAATCCGGACAGATAGAGCTGCTGTTGCCCGGCAGAAACGGCTATGGTGTGTTTCGCTCCCAGGGTGATGAGGCCTTTACCCTGATTCATGAATTCAACACAGTGAATACCGATCTCGATGCCGGTGAAATCCCTGTGGGCAATGGCGGTTTTGATACCAATCTTGAAATCAATGAGCGCGACGGCATCGTTCTGGACGTCATTCCGCGCCCAGCCACAGCTTTCAACGAGTTTATTGTTGAAGAAGACCTGATCATCCGCAATAACGAATCAGGCCCCAGACGTCCGGGGCGGATTGAAGACGACACCCTGCTGCTGCAAACCAGTCACTGGCTGCCCATGGCCATCAGGGCAGAGATGAATGGCGACGGCGCAGCCGATCTGGTCTACCTGAACATCGGCAACGATCTGCAACCGCAATTGAATATCCTGCTGCAACAGGCTGATGGGACTTACCCCGATAAACCGGACTGGCAGGGAGCCCTGAATACACGCGGCGATCTCAATCTGGTCGATCTCGATGGCGATGGTCTGCATGATCTGCTGCGCATCGACGGGGAAGGCAACAGCTGGACAGCCAGCCTTTACCGCAATCAGGGCGGAAGTTTCAAATTCGCCACTGCTGATCAGGTAATGCGCTTCTCTGGTTATGACCTGGAATTGGACGTGGTCGATATCAATACGGACGGGGTCCTGGAATTAAGTGCCAATTACTACACCATACCGATTATCGATGCCATCAGAAACACCAGCATCACCAGAACCCAGTTACTGTATGCCAGTGCAGGCAGCTCCGCTAACAACACCCTGCCGTTTTTTTCCGCCCGGCCCGACTTCCGGCTGGATGAGAGTTTCTCTGCAGACTCGGTGCTTGGTCTTTCCGAGCCACTGCAGTTGCAATATGACCTGAATGCCGATGGCCGCAATGATGTACTGGCTGTCAACAGTGACGGCGCGCTGACGGCCAGGACCATCACTGAGGGCTACCGGATTGCCGAACCGCCTTTCTGGCAATATGTACCCAGCAGAACCATCACTGATGTTGACGTCTATCAACTGAACGGGGATGCCATTCCGGACCTGGTCCTGTTCCACTCCACCACCGCCAGCATTCTGGTATCACGACCATGAACACAGTACACAGATTGCTCAACGGCTGCCTGACCCTGGCCCTGTTGTCAGCCAATACCCTGGCTTCAGCTCAGACCGAAACCCAGACCGAAGCTCAGACCGAAGCCCAGACCGAAACCTTGCCGGGCTACCAGCGCATTGAATTCAGGCTGCCCGCCGATACCGGGCAGATTGTGCTTACCGATGCCAACGCCGACAGCTTGAAAGATGTCTTGCGCATCAATGGCAACCGGCTCAGCCTGCATCTGCAGAAACCCAATGCCGGTGGCTTTGATTTCACTACACCCGATGCCGTATTGCAGCTGCCGGGCACTGCCACCGGGTGGGACATAAGCCACAACTACCCCAATCCTGCCGAAACGACAGCTGAGAACTCCAGACGGGCATCGACTTTCTCCCTCATTGCCCTGGTTGATGGTCGTCAGGTTCAGCAATGGGCACTGACCGACGAGGGTTTTGCCCAGGCCCACACTCTGCTGGATCAGCTGACAGGTTTTCTCAGTGATGGCTATCATCGCGTCAATTTTTCCCGGGATATCAATGCTGATGGCATGGATGATCTGTTGATCCCGGGCAGCGGGGAACTGTTTATTCACTTGCGCAACCAGGATGGCAGCTATCAACCCGGTTTCAGTGTGCTGTCGGATATGCGAATTCGCACCCGGCTCAACTCCAGCGATAATCTGGAACGGGATACCGGGCAGTCTGTCAGTATCCCCTTGATGCAACTGCGCGATGTCAACAATGACGGCAAACCCGATCTGATCTCGGATACCGATGAGCGCCTGGATGTGTTCCTGGCAAATCCCGGTGCGGACCAGGGTTTCCCCTTGCAGCCCAGTTACTCCGTTGACCGACTGGCAATCCGCGAGCGCCTGGGTGAATTTGATCTGGATCAGGTCGATTTTTCCAATCTGACCGGCATCCTGGCACTGACCTACCAGGAAGTGTTGCAGGACATCAACAATGACGGTATCGATGACCTGATCCTGCGTGAAGGGGGTAAGGTATCCCTTTATCATGGCGCTGCCGACGGGGTCAGTTTCGAGCGTCCGGCACAGATACTCAGGTCCGCCGGCAATGTGCTGCTGACCTTTGCCCATGATGAAAACGAAGATGGACTGCCGGATCTCTGGTTATGGCGGATTGAACCCATCTCGGTGGGTGATCTGTTCCTGTGGCTGGCAATTTCCGGCAGCGTCAACCTGGAAGCCTTCATTTATCCCAATGAAGGACAGCGTTTTGCCAGCCGGCCGGTACGCAAGGTCACGGTGGCACTCAAATTCCCCTCTGCCGTGCGTCTGTTGAGCACGGTGAGCGAGTTCCGGGAACGCAGCCGTGATGACAGCGCGGCACCCCTGCCCAATCTGGCCGTCTCACTGGATGCAGCGGCTGCCGACCGCGATCTTGCGGTGCTGATGCAAAACCAGCTGCTGGTTTTCCGCCAGGCTCTTGCGCCCAAAGCTGAAGTACAGGAAGAGCGTTTCCTGGCCTCTCTGAATTACAGCCGCGACCGTGACAATTACGAGATTGACATCCGCAATTACATCGATCAGGTGGAGCAGCAACAGGAAAGTGCCCTGAACCTGACCAACTCACGCGAACCCGATCACAGCATTGCCTGGCAGGAAGATATGCGCCACGGCAACATCATCAGCAGTGATCTGAATGCCAACGGCGTGGATGACCTTTTTGTCCTGCTGGCGCGCGAGGAGGAGTACATCAGCGGGTTTTTGCTGTTGTCCAGTCCTGGCAATACCTTGAATACAGCCGCTGGCAATGAACCATGAAAAAAACCATTCTCCTCACCCTGCTGGTAGCCACGATAGTCATCAATCTGGCCGCCTGGGGGGTGGACTATTATTCCTCTGTATACATTGCCCTGCCCTTCCGCATTGCCCTGATTCTGGGCATCACCGCCATCGCCGCCATATTTTCGGGAGCGGCTGCCCTGGTCAATGCCGCAGAACAGGAAACACCGGCCAATGCCCCCAGGGATGATGCCAAGCAGAAAGATGCCGGGCCGGAATAAACCTCACTTACCTTCCACTGCCAGCCAAAGCTGTTCAATATTCGCAAATCCCCAGTGTTCAATCGACTCACGGCCGACAATTCTGTCCACTGTGCCAGGCTGGGACAGATCAACAATCTGTTGCGGTATGGCCATGCGTGAACTGGCCGAGAAAAAAACCTTGACCCTGGGTGTGAGCAGGGAGTGCTCATGTTGTTCCAGCACTACCCCCAGGCGCTCACTTTGCAGACGGACCAGTGAACCGACCGGATAGATACCTACCGATTTGACAAAGGCCTGAAAGACCACCCGATCAAAATGCGTATCACACCATTGCGCCATTTGATGAATGGAGTCGGCCGGCCCCCAGCCTTTCTTGTAAGGTCGGTTCGAGGTGATTGCGTCATAGACATCGCAGACTGCCCCCATTTTTGCCAACAGGCTGATCTCTTCACCTGCCAAGCGGGCGGGATAGCCGCTGCCATCCATTTTTTCATGGTGATGCAGACAGACTTCAAGTGCACCTGGACTCAGCTCATTGCAGGCCACCAGGACATCATGCCCGGCTTGCGGGTGTCCTTTCATGATGTTGAACTCTGCATCGGTAAGTTTGCCCGGTTTGTTCAACACTTCCGGGGGCATGCACATTTTTCCGGTATCATGCAGCAAGCCAGCCACACCGGCTTCCCTGACCTGGTTTTCGTCCAGGCCGAGCTGTCTGGCCAGGGCAATCATCAGCGCACAGACGGCAACGGAATGCATATAGGTATAGTCGTCTGCTGTTTTCAGCCGGGCCAGGGTGATCAGGGCATCGGGGTTGCGGGCAACCGAGGCAGAAATATCCTCCACCATATCCTGAACACCGCTGACATTGATGGCATTGCCCATGCGGACATCCGTGAACATATCGATGACGGCCTGCCTGGAATGATCGCACAACGCCTGGGCCTTGCGGATTTCTTCTGCCATCCCGACCCTGCCCGTTTCGGCTCGCTGCGGCGGGTTTTCAGGTGTCGCAGCTGCCTCCGGGTCTGGCCTGTCCTGGGTGGCTTCAGCCTCCTCCTGCCGATTCTCCTCCACGATTGCCGCAGCTTTCTCCGCGCTCGTCGCTACATCCAGGCCCTTGCTGATATCAATGGAGAGACTGGGTATGCCACAGCTGCGCAGGGCCAGGAAGTCCTTTTTTTCGGTGAGCAAAAACCGGGTTTTCCAAAAAGGATGATCTATCCAGGAACCGTGCAGTTCCTGGATATACATGCCCAAGCGAAGATCCTTAATCTTTATGGTTTTTATCATACCAATTCACATATTAATCCTTATGCTCGCCAATGGACGACGAACTGACAAGTCCTGCTTTCAGTTTATCGACCCGTTGAATCAATTCTGAACCCATCCTGTATTTTCCTCTTTCAGCGTCAACTCTCACTCTCAATATATTCTCTACAATATACTCTCAACCTGCCCAAACGGATTCAGCGTGATAGACTCCCGGCAGTGAATGGCTTCCGCCCAGCGAACTGTGTTTTTCCGGAATACTGACGAATGGAAATGGATCAACTGATAATCATCGGCATTCTGGTCACCAGCATGGGCATGTTCATCGGGGGGCGTTGGCGCCATGACATGGTGGCTATTGCTGCCCTGCTGGCGGGTGTATTGGCAGGCCTGGTTCCCGTTGCCGATGCTTTCACCGGCTTCGGCCATCCGGCAGTGATCACTGTGGCCTGTGTCCTGATACTGAGTCATGGCCTGCAATTGACCGGTGCCATTGATGTCATTGCCCGGAAACTGCTGCCTTCCACACTCGGCAACACCCTCAGCATTTTTGCCCTGACCCTGCTTGCGGCCATTTTGTCTGGCTTCATGAATAATGTGGGCGCCCTGGCTTTGCTGATGCCGGTAGCAATCCAGATGGCGGCCAAACGTAATATCCCGACCGGCCAGGTATTGATGCCTCTGGCCTTTGGCTCCATTCTGGGCGGGACCACCACCTTGATTGGCACCCCTCCCAACCTGATCGTCTCCGGGTTTCGCTATGATGCCGGCCTGGGTCACTTTGGCATGTTCGATTTCAGCCCGACGGGGCTCAGTATCACCTTTGCCGGGGTGTTGTTTATTGGCCTCATCGGCTGGCGCCTGGTACCGGCCCGCAACCAGTCTGAAAGTGGTCATTTTGACACCGGAACCTACCTGACAGAGGTGCGGGTTTCTGACAACAGCAAGGCCATCGGCAAGACCCTGCGTGAAGTGGAAGTGATCCTGGACAAAGCCGATGCCCAGATCGTGGGTCTGGTGCGGGGGGAAGTCCGGGTCATTGCACCCTACTCCCGACGCGTACTCAAACCGGGCGATATTCTGGTCATCGAGGCAGAACCCGAATCCATGGGTTCGGCTCTTTCCACCCTGGGCCTGAAGCTGGAAGAACAGAACCCGATCAGCCCCGAGACGGAGCCTGCCGGGACGGAGGACAATGACAGCGAATCCGGCAACAGGAATGGCGAACTGGTACTCCAGGAGCTGGTGATTCTGCCTGGTTCCAGCCTGGCCGGACGCAGCGCTTCCGATATCGAGTTGCGGACCCGCTACAGCATCAACCTGCTGGCCCTCTCAAGACAGGGACGCCGCTCCATCAAACGTTTGCGTTCCACACCGATGAAAGACGGTGATGTCATTCTGATGCAGGGTGTCCCGGAGGCAATTGCCAATTTCAGCAGCGATTTCGACTGCATCCCACTGGCAGCGCGTGACATCAGGGTCCCGGTCAAGGGTCAGGCACTGCTGGCTGTCACCATTTTCCTGTTTGCCATCGCGCTGACCGCTTTGGGCTTGTTGCCGGTTGCCATTTCTTTTTCAGCCGCAGTGCTGGCTTATATGGCCTTGCGCATTGTGCCACCAAGATCTGTATACCATGCCATCGACTGGCCGGTGATTGTGCTGCTGGGAGCCCTGCTGCCTGTAGCCGGTGCCATCAGCAGCACCGGCACTGCCGATGTCATTGCTGCCTCACTCATAGACGGTGTGGCACAAGGCAGTCCGGTCATTGCCCTTGTCCTGGTGCTGGTGGTTACCATGACCTTGTCCGATTTCATGAACAATGCCGCCACCGCAGCCGTCATGAGCCCGCTTGCAATCAGTGCCGCTGCGCAACTGGGGGTGAATCCGGACTCTTTCCTGATGGCCGTGGCCATCGGTGCCTCCTGTGCCTTTCTGACTCCCATAGGTCATCAGAACAACACCTTGATTCTCGGCCCTGGCGGATTCAGGTTTGGTGATTACTGGCGGCTTGGCCTGCCTACGGAAATAGTGATCGTCGCAGTCAGCGTACCCGTCCTGTTGTGGGTCTGGCCACTATAAAGCCGGGCTTATATACGGGCGGGCTTATATAAGGACGGATTTGATCAAGACCTGGCTTGACTCAAATCTGAATAAGTCTTGCTTACTGGCGTGCGCCCGTTACAATCGAGACCGACAGTCCAATCAGGCCAGCAGGCCTAATCAAACCCCATCAGGCCCCATCAGGCCCCATCAGAAAAGAGACTGCAGCGGGAGACCAGCTCATGCACCAAACTGAATTCAGTATCCAGGGCAGCACCGGAATATCCGGCTTCTGGGCGTTTGCTGTCAGTGCGATACTGGCCCTGAATACCCTTTTCGTCCAGGCCCAGACAGGCATTCCCGTTGATGCCGATATCCAGCAAAATTTCCAGCGCCTGAGCAATGATGCACGGGTTCAGGCTGCCCTGCGCGCAATCGCCGAGCAGGAACCGGAAACCATCGCCGAGCAGATTCGGCTGACCGAGATCCCCGCTCCCCCGTTCATGGAACAGCGCCGGGCCGAATACTATCTTGAACAGATGAAGGCGCGTGGTCTTGCCGATGCCTACATTGATGCCGAAGGCAATGTCGTTGGTATCCGCCGTGGCGTCGGCGACGGCCCGCTGTTTGCCATTGCTGCTCACCTGGATACCGTCTTTCCGCCGGAAACCGATACCCGGGTGGAACTACGCAACGGGCGCTACTATGCGCCCGGTATCAGCGACGATGGCCGCGGTCTGGCTGTGCTGCTGCGGCTTATCGAAACCCTCAATGCCAGCGGACTGGCCACCACCGGCGATATCATGTTCATTGGCAATGTCGGTGAGGAAGGCCGGGGAGACCTGCGCGGCATCAAGGCGATATTCCGCGACCATCCGGATATCGACGGTTTCGTCTCCATCGATGGCTCCGGTCTTACCCGCATTACAACCGGAGGAACCGGCAGCCGCCGTTTCGAATTCCATTTTAGCGGCCCGGGTGGTCATTCCTTTGGCGCGTTCGGCCTGGTCAGCGCCATCCATGCCATGGGCAGGGCCATTGCCAGAATTGCCGACATGGAAACCCCGGCCGACCCCAAAACCACGTTCACCGTCGGTACTGTCAGCGGCGGCACCTCAGTGAACTCGATTGCGGCCGATGCCATGTTCGCCCTGGATATGCGCTCCAATGATGCCGCTGAACTGGCCCTGCTGGAAACGCGGATCAAGGAGGCCGCCAGGGAGGCTGTCGCCGAGGAAAATGCCCGCTGGAACAACAATGGCAACATCAGCGTGGACTTCCGTTTGATCGGTGACCGGCCAGTCGGTCTCACCGCTTCTGAGAATCCCCTGGTTCAGGCTGCAGCGCTGGCTTTTGCCGGCGTGAATATTGAATTACAGGGTCTGGGCATTTCCAGCACGGACTCCAATGTGCCCATGGCACTGGGTATTCCTGCCATCACTATCGGCGGCGGCGGGCAAGGCGGGGGTGCGCACTCACCGGAAGAATGGTTTGAACCGGTGGAATCCCACCGAGGACCACAGTTGGCCCTGTTATTGACCCTGGCGCTGACCGGCGTCCCCAACCTGGCAGTCCCGGCACTTGAACTCATCCCGCCTCACAACGGAATGCCCTGAACACCGATGCGCTGGCAGCAGATTGAATACGGGTCGCCACACTACCAGGCTGCCTGCACCTTGCGACAAGACATACTGCGCACCCCGCTGGGCCTGACGCTTGACCCGGAAGAACTTGCCCTTGAGAGTGCACACTGGCATTTTGGTTTATTCACACCTGAATCCAGACTGGTCGCCTGCCTGTGCATCGTGCCTTTGACCGTGCCTTTGACCGCCCCTTTAACCAAGGCCCGGGTAAAACTGCGACAGATGGCAATAGCAGAAGAATTTCAGCACCAGGGGCTGGGCCGGCAACTGATTGCTGCCACGGAGCAGTTCCTGCGCGCTAAAGGCATTGGCAGTATTGAGCTCCACGCCCGCCACAGTGCAGTCGCCTTTTACCACAAACTCGGTTACCGGGAAACCGGTCCAGGTTTTATCGAAGTCGGCATTCCGCATCAGAAGATGGAGAAATTCTTTGATTGATTTATTCAGAAGCCCCCTTGCACCAGTACCAGGACTTTAGCCATTGAACCCAAACCCGTTTTCTACACTGCCCCTGCAGACTGATCTGCTGCAGACCCTGGACCGCATCGGCTTTGCGCAGATGACGCCGATTCAGCAACTGGCCCTGCCCGTCATTCTTCAGGGCAAGGATATCATCGCCCAGGCCCAGACAGGCTCGGGCAAGACTGCAGCCTTTGCGCTGGGCATACTGCAAAGCCTGGAGGTGTCCAGGTTTCGTATTCAGGCCCTGGTGCTGTGCCCGACCCGCGAGCTTGCCGACCAGGTTGCCAATGACATTCGCACACTGGGCAGCAGCCGTCACAACATCAAGGTCCTGACCCTGTGTGGCGGCGTGCCAATAGGGCCCCAGATCGGCTCTCTGCAACATGGAGCCCATATCATTGTCGCTACTCCGGGGCGCTTGATAGACCATCTGGACAAGGGCCGGCTTGATTTTTCCAGCTTGCGCATGCTGGTGCTGGATGAAGCCGACCGCATGCTGGACATGGGCTTCAGCGAAGCATTGCAGACTATTGTCGCCACCTTGCCTGCAGCACGACAAACCCTGTTGTTCAGCGCAACCTATTCGGCGGAAGTGCAGAAAACAGCAGAATCCTTTTTGCAAGCCGCGCAGCACATTACTGTGCAGACCGATGCCGGCAAGCCGGACATCGCAGAGTTTTTTTATCCGGTTGGCAACGAGCAGGCGCGTTGGCAGGCACTGCAGCTGTTGCTGCTGCAATACCAGCCCGATGCCGCCCTGGTTTTCTGTACCACACGTCAGCAAACCCAGACCCTGGCAGATACATTGGGGCAGGCTGGTTTCTCGGCCCTGCCCCTGCATGGTGACCTGGAACAACGCCAGCGCGACCAGAGTCTGATCCTGTTCAATAATGGCAGCATCAATATCCTGGTGGCCACCGATGTGGCTGCACGCGGTCTGGATATCGAGGCCATGGATCTGGTGATCAACTACCAGCCCGCCAATGACCCGGATGTATACACCCACCGCATCGGCCGGACTGGTCGGGCTGGGCGCAAGGGGGTGGCCTGTACCCTGTTCAGCGCCGCAGAAGCGCATAAACTGGCCAGACTCCCTGACCGGGACCCCTTGCAGAACCCTGACTCCCTGCCAGACCGCTCGGCACTGGCGCGCAAACCACGCAGCCCCCAGATGCAGACCCTGGAAATAGCCGGTGGCAAGAAGGATAAACTGCGGGCTGGCGATATCGTTGGCGCCCTGACCCGCGACAATGCCATTCAGGGTAGCGACATTGGCCGGATCACTGTCAATGAGCGGCGCAGCTTTGTCGCAGTCAGAACACAAGCCCTGCAGCCTGCGCTGACCCTGCTGGCCGCCGGCATCAAGGGCCGCTCTTTTCGTGCCCGGGTTGTCAACCCTGCCGGGAATATGTGATACGTTTGTTGACTCTCAACCAGGAGGTACACCATGACTGTGACAAAATACGCTTCCCTGCTGACGATACTGTTCCTGTCTGCTTGCGGTGCCCAGGAAGAAAGCAAGCCCGGTCCCGATCTTGCCCCACTAGACCCAGCCCCTGAATCCACTGCGGCGGAACCCCGGGAACCCGATGCCACCCTGGCGCTGGAAACTGAAATTGCACTGGGCAGCGCAGTTAAGCGCCTGTGCTCCTCTGTCCTGGTATCGGGCAGAAGCCAGCAACACGTCATGGCCAGGGAGTTGAGCAGCGCCGTTGCCAGTGGACTTGAATTCAGTATCGACGGGGATCTCGTAACCGGCCACAGTGCGGACCCGGACATGCAGGTACAGGCTCTGTACCGACCGTATCTGGGCTGCACCCTGATCAAGAATACCTCGGTCGAGGCCTTGCGGCTGCAGTATGCACTGTCCGACTATCCCCAGCCTGCTCCACCTGCGCTGGATAAACTCTGGCCTGATGGCGAACGGGTCGATATTCCAAGCAGCCTGCCAGGGGTTGATCTGGCCGCCATCAATGCCGCTGTCGACCAGGCTTTTGTTGATATCGAACCGGATCAGAATATCGATACACGGGCCGTGCTGGTCATCCACAAGGGCCGCATCATTGCGGAAAAATATGCCGAACCCTTTCACGCGCAAATGCCGCAACTGGGATGGTCGATGACCAAGACCGTCACCGGCGCGCTGACCAGCATGCTGGCCGCCGAGGGTCTGATGCATATCGATTCGCCAGCTACGGTCTCTGAATGGCAGAACAGGAATGATCCGCGCCGCCGCATTACCCTGGAAAACCTGCTGCAGATGTCCAGTGGCCTGGAGTACTCGGAGGTGTACACGGCAGGGTCGATGTCCGATGTCATTCTGATGCTCTATACCACCGGCGATACCGGCGCCTTCACTGCCAACAAGCCTCTGGCCCAGGAACCGGGCAGCACCTGGTACTATTCCAGCGGCACCAGCAATCTTATCTCCCGGCTGCAACGCCAGCTGTTCACCAGCCATCAAAACTATTTCAATTACCCGCGCGAGCGTCTGTTCAAGCCGCTGGCCATGCACTCGGCCGTGCTGGAACCCGATGCCTCCGGCACTTTTGTGGGTTCCTCCTATATGTACGCCACCCCCAGGGACTGGGCCAAAATCGGTTTGCTGTATCTGCAGGATGGCGTTTGGAATGATCAGCGCCTGTTGCCCGAGGGCTGGGTGGAGTTCAGCCTGACCCCGGCACCAGCGGCACCCGGCGGCAATTACGGGGCGCAGATCTGGCTCAACGCCGGTAACGCCGATGACCCGGACAGCAGGCCCATGCCGCAATTCCCGCCCTCCATGTATTACCTGTCTGGCTTCGAGGGGCAGAACGTGGTCATGTTCCCGGAACAGGAATTGATCGTCGTGCGCATGGGGGTGACTACCCGTGGACCGCGCCCAATCTGGACGCTGGCTGAATCAGTCCTGACTGCGCTCAGTCAGAGTCAGGCCCAGTGATCGGTATACTCGATCAGTTTGCTGCTGATGCCGGGCTCGGACAGTGAGTGTCCGGCATCAGGGATAATGTGCAATTCAGCTTCAGGATAGGCCTTGTGCAGATCCCAGGCATTTTCCACCGGGCAGATGACATCATAGCGGCCATGCACGATGACCGTGCGCAGATGACGAATCCTGTGCACATTGGCGAGCAGATAATCGTCTGTGCTGAAGAAACCACGATTGACAAAATAATGGCACTCGATGCGGGCAAACGCATCGGCAAACTTCTCGGCCTGGAACTGATCGGCCGTAACCGGGTCATGCGCCAGCTTCAGGGTTGAACCTTCCCAGCGCGACCAGGCTATGGCCGCCTCTTTCCTGATAGCCGGGTCCGCGGACAGCAGGCGCCGATGATAGGCATTGACCATCTCGTGCCGCTCCGCTTCCGGAATGGGCGCCAGGTAATGCTCCCACAGATCAGGAAACAGGCGGGAGCAGCCGGACTGGTAAAACCAGTCGATCTCTTTTCTGCGCAGCAGGAAAATGCCCCGCAGAAACAACTCAAGACAGCGATCGGCATGGGAAATGGCATAAGTCAAAGCCAGTGTGGAGCCCCAGGAGCCGCCGAAAACCGACCATTGTTCAATACCCAGATACTGTCGCAGGCGCTCGATATCCGCTACCAGATCCCAGGTGGTGTTCTCGGCCAGTTCGGCAAACGGGGTACTCCTGCCACAACCGCGCTGATCGAATAGAACGATGCGCCAGCGCTGCGGGTCAAAATAACGGCGATATTCCGGATTGATGCCACCACCCGGGCCGCCATGCAGGAACACCACGGGCTTGCCCTGGGGATTGCCAACCTCTTCAAAATACAGGGTGTGCAAACTGGATACCGGCAGAAAACCGGTGTTGAACGGGTCAATCGGGGGATAAAGCACGGGCATGAATCATGATCTCTTGCTTGACGACGCAGCCTGCGTCCAGGGCTTGGCAACAGCACTGACCCAGAGCCTGCCATAAAAGTCCCGCATCCAGTCCAGAAACACATAGATCACCGGCAGGCAGCTCAGTGCGGCGATGGTGGAAAACAGCATACCACCGATGACCGCCCTTGCCATGGGAAAATAAGGCGGCCCCATGCCACCAATGCTGGTATCACCCAGGCTCAGCGGCAGCAGCCCGAACACAGTTGTACCCGCCGTCATCAGGATGGGCCGAATGCGGTCACTGGCTGCCTCGACCACCGCAGCATTGCGCGGCATCCCTGTCTGCCGGTAATAATTGATTCTGTCCACCAGCACAATCCCATTGTTCACCACCACGCCAATCAGCACCAGTATGCCGATCAGGGCCATCACGGTGATGCTGGTCCCGGTCAGCAGGAAAAACCAGAATACGCCAACAATGCCATAGACGATGGAACTGACCACTGCCAGAGGGAACAGCAGGGATTCAAACAGGGCGGCCATGACGATAAAAATCATCATGATGGCCAGCAGCATATTGATCAGCATCTGGTTGAGACTGCGATCAAAGTTGCGCACCCCTTCGCCAAAATTCCAGCTTACTCCTTCCGGAAACCGCTCTTCATATCGGGCCATCAACGCCGTGACTTCCGCCCGCAACTGCTGCGAACTGATCTCCTCATTGGCGTACTCAAGCCTCAGGCCAAGACCGCTGCGCCGATCCGTGCGCCGGATATCCGGCAGGGCCTGGGCAATCTCGAACTCTGCCATGGCATCCAGGCGCAACTGCCTGCCATCGGGCAGCGCAATCGGCAGCGCCATCAAGTCCGACATCACCGCCGGATTGGTCACCTGGAACATGGATACAGTGATATCCACTTCCCCGGCGGCATTGCGGAATGTGCGCAGTTGCTGCTGACGCAGACCTGTGCTGATGGTACGGGCAAGCTGTTCGGCATCCAGACCCAGCTGCTGCAAGCGTTGTGAATCAAGCAGAATACGCACTTCCTGGCTGCCGCGCTGAATTTCGGACACCACTTGCGAAACCCCCTCGATTTCCTGCAGAGGCAGTATCAATTCATTGGCCAGGGCAACCAGGGTCTGTGAATCATTACCCAGCAGGCGCACATCAAAGCCGCTGCCACCCCCTGCACTGCCACTGCGGTCAAAACCGGGGCGGGCGATGGCCGAGCGCGGCATATTCTCCTCGATGAACTGACGAATCTGTGCATCTGTGAATTGTCTTTGCTCGGCTGGCAGGAGTTGCAGGGAGGTCTGGGCAGTGCTGCGATTATAAAAGGATTGCATGCTCTCGATATCCAGGTTCTGTTTGTTACTCTGCAGGAAATCCTCTATCTGCACCACCAATTGCTCAACCCGGGACAGTTCATAGCTGCCTTCAAGGTTGTAGTAGATCCGCAGCTGACTGTCTTCACCCCCCATGGTTTGATCGGCGCTGACCAGTTGCAGCGGAATATAGACCGAGGCCAGCATCAGGATGACCAGGGCAGCACCCAGTGCCGGTCTGTCCAGCAGGGTTTGCAGCACACGTCGGTAGGTGGCCAGCATGCGTCCCCGGCCCGCAGAGTTGAGCGCAGTTTTTGGTCGGACCCGGCTCAACAGCAAGGGAATCATGGTAGTGGAGATGAACAGGGAAGCCAGCAAGGACACCACAATGGTGACAGCGACATGGCTGAGAAAGATCGTCATGTCGATTTTCTCGCCAATGATATTGGGCAGAAACACGATAGCAGTGGTCAGCGTGCCCGCAACCACAGGGATACCAACAGCCTGAACACCCATCGCCACTGCCTTGTGGGGTTCATCGGGCATTTTTTCCTGCTGCCGGAAAATACTCTCGCTGATGACCACCGCATTGTCCACCAGCATACCAATGGCCAGCATCAGACCCATCAAGGACAGGATATTCAGGGAGATGTTGAGCAGATAGAGCGCCGCCAGGGTAATTGTCAGTGAAAACGGCACCGCCGTGGAGACTATCAGGGTCAGGCGAATATCCCTCAGGAACAGGAACAGCACCAGGGTTGAGAGCATGAAACCGATCAACCCGGAACTGGCCACATCACTCAACGATTGCCTGACGCCATCCGCGGAGTTTTCGGAAATCTGAATACTGATGCCCTGAAAGGCCGGCAGCTGGGCCAGTGCCGCCAGCTCGGCCTCGACCAGGTCTGCAGTTTCCACCAGATTGGCGCTGGCCTCCTTGGTGATATTCAAACCCACTGCAGGTGCGCCATCAACGCGCCGACCAAAGCTTACCTCGGTCTGGGCCAGATTCACCGCAGCAATGTCACCCAGGGTGATACCGGCGGAGTTCACCACAAACCCGGCAATATCGTTCATGTCCTGGAACTGCTCATTCACGGTGACGCGCAGATTCTGATTATCTCCACGCAATTCCCCGGCGGAAATCATCACATTGCTGGCCTGCAGCCGCGACAACAGCGCATTGGTATCCACCCGGTAGGCCTGCAGCTTTTCGGGGTCGAGGGTCACCTGGTACGTTCTTTCGGCCAAACCCTGAATATCCACACGGGAAACACCGGGAATTCGCTCGATTCTTTGAATCAACTGGCGGTCAAGCGTCTCCCAGGCACTGGCCAGATCTCCCGTCGAGGAAATACGCGCCTGCAACAAGGGCTGGTCGCTGGTGCTGCCGGTAAACACATTCACCCGGCGCAGGTCTGAGGGTAAATCGCCACGAATGGCATCGATTTTCTCGCGAATTTCGACACCCTTTACCTTGGCGTCCACATCCCAGCCAAACATCAGGTCGATACGCACCTGGTTGCTGGAACTTACCGAACGCATGGTGTCGATATTGCTGACCGTGGCCAGGGCATCTTCGAGTATCCGGGTAATATTGCGCTCGTTTTCCTCGGGCGTGGAACCTGGGTAATCGACCTGTACGAAGACTCCGGGAAACTGTACCGATGGCATGAACTCCAGTGGCAACAGCCGGGTTGCCGCCAGGCCCAGGGTAACGGCACAGACAAACAACATCGAGATGGTAACCGGACGGTGCAAAGCCAGCTGGGTCAGCCACATATCAGCCTCCTTCCGTTACCGGGCCAGCTCCAGGGCCTGTACCAGGACCAGAAACAGAGCCAGTTGTCCCGGTTAAACCGGACTGATCCGCAGCAAACTGTTTTCGGTCCAGCAACTGATACATGACCGGAATCACCAGCAAGGTCAGGAAAGTGGACAGCAGCAGGCCACCAATCACGGTGATGGCCAGGGGCGTGCGGATCTCGGCCCCCTCTCCAATACCCAGAGCCAGAGGCAACATACCCAGGGTGGTAGTGAAAGTGGTCATCAGGATGGGACGCAGCCGGGAACGCGCTGCTTCGGCGATGGCCGTGCCTTTCGCCAGGCCTTCCAGCCGCAATTGATTGATGCGGTCAACCAGGACAATCGCATTGTTGACCACAATCCCGGCCAGCATGATCAGGCCCAGGAAGACGATGACACTGAGCTCGGTTGCAGTCAGGAACAAGGCCAGAATGGCGCCGGTCAGCGCCAGCGGAATGCTCAGCAGGATGATGAACGGATGCAGCAGGGATTCAAATTGCGAGGCCATGACCAGGTACACCAGAAAGACCGCCAGCGCCAGGGCAAACAGCAGCGAGTTGAAGCTGCTTTCCAGCTCGGCACTCTGCCCGGCAAAATCAATGCTGACTCCGTAGGGCAGCAATATATCAGCCA
>JAVVEG010000012.1:52287-106576 GCA_032251455.1 Pseudomonadales bacterium
GCACTCTGCCCGGCAAAATCAATGCTGACTCCGTAGGGCAGCAATATATCAGCCAGCAGGGACTGGGCTTCTGCGGTGGCTGCTGCCAGGTCCGTACCCTGGATCTGTGCTTCCACGGTCACCACGCGCTGCTGGTCAATGCGCATGATTTCACTCGGGCCCACCGTGCGCGTGATTTCGGCAACCGCCGCCAGGGGGACCGGGTTGGCCGACAAGGGGTTTATCATCAGACTGCCCAGATCGGTGATGCTCTGCCGGGCATCATCCTGCAGGCGCACCAGCACATCAATCTGTTGATCGCGCAGACGGTAACGGGTGGCGGTATTGCCCTTGATGGCATTGACCACGGCATTGGAAGCAAGCTGCATATTGATGTTCAACTGCGCCAGCTTGCGCTGGTCGAATCTGACCTGGGCTTCCGGATAACCGCTGCCCGTATTCGTACTCAGCTCGAGAAAGGAACCCGATTTCTGCAATCTGCGCACCACCAGATCAGCCACTTCATTCAGGGCAGCAAGCTCGTAACCATACACGTTGATACTCAACGGGGTGGCAAAACTGAACAATTGCGGCCGCTCGGCCGTGGCCGCAAGAATCCTGCTCTGCCGGGCCAGCAGGGTTCTGAGTTCACGCAGCAACTCATCTTCGGCTTCCCGGTTCAGGCCGGGTGTCAGCAGCAAGGTAAATTCCGCCTGGTTTTCTCCCTCCTCTTCCGGGTTTGCGGTCAGCTTGTTGCCAGCTCCGGCCGTGGCAAAGACCTCATTGACTCCAGGCAGGGCCAGCAGTTGCCGGGACAAAACCACCACTTGCTGATCTGTCATCTCGATAGCGGTTCCTGGCACGTATTCCACGCGCACGACCAGTTGACCCTGGGCCATCTCGGGCAATACCGTCTGTGGCAGCATCAGCGCCAGTTGCAGGCTCAGGCCCAGGGCAGAAAACGCCATGACCACGGTCAACAATGGCATTTTCAACACCCATGACAGTCCGCGTTCAAAAAACCTGGTCAACAGAGACAGGCTGCGATCGAACAACACACGCAAGGGCATGAACACGGCATGAGCCAGCAAGCCCAGCAAACGCAGTAGCAGACTCAGACCGCGCGCCAGCAACCAGGGCAGCAGCACAGTGACAAGCTGCACCAGCAGCAAGGGGACGGCAATAAGCTGTTGAATCCAGCCCTGTTGTCCCAGCAGTTGCTGCCAGGTCCTGATCACAACAGGAACTGCCTGCCCGGTTGCTTGCGTTTCGGGTCCGGGCAGACGTGCACGCCGGGATGCCAGCATCGGGATCAGGGACAGGGCCATCAGCAGAGACACCAGCAACGAATAGGTAATCGTCAGCGCCTGATCGCGGAACAGCTGCCCGGCAATGCCTTCCACGAACACCAGCGGCAGGAATACCGCAATGGTGGTCAGGGTGGAAGCGGTAATGGCGCCACTCACTTCCCGGGTGCCCGCTTCCGCTGCAGCCTCCAGATCAAAACCGTCTTCCCGTTTGCGGGCAATGTTTTCCAGCACCACAATGGCATTGTCCACCAGCATGCCTATGGCCAGGGCGAGACCACCAAGCGACATGATGTTCATATCGATGGCAGACATGAACATGAAATTGAAGCTGATGATCACCGACAGCGGAATGGTCAGTGAGATGATCAAAGTCGGCCGGATGTCGCCCAGGAACAGGTAAATGACGATCATCGCGAGGATGCCACCCAGCGCACCGGAAACCAGCAAATCGTTGATGGCCTGGTCGATGAAGGTGGAGGCATCACTGAGTACCGTCAGCTGCATATTATCCGGCAACAAGGCCTGCAATTCTGGCAGCCGCGCCTTCACTGCCTCGGCAACCTGAACGATATTGGCATCACCTTCCTTGTAGATGGCTACCTCCACCGCCTGTTCACCGTTGTGACGGGTGATCGCCGTCGGATCCTTGCTGCCCTGGCGCACTTGCGCAATGTCACTGAGACGGATGAGGCTCTGGTTGCGGGACAACACGATGGTATTGGCGATATCTTCCACCGAGTTGAACTCATTGAAGGTGCGCACCAGCAGTTGTTGATACCCACTGCGGATCTGACCACCACTGAGGTTGACATTCTGGGTCCGCAGGCGCTGGGCGATATCATCCAGGCCAAGGCTCAGTTGTGCCAGGGCATCCTGATCTACCAGAACCTGTATTTCATCCTCGAGTCCGCCCGAGGCACGGGCTGCCGCCACGCCTTCCACCGTCTCCAGAAACCGGGTTACCCGTAGATCGGCTTCACGTCTGAGCGAGGCCAGAACCTGACTTTCGGCACGTCCTTGATCGAGCAATACCGCGGAACGTGAATCCGGCACCGTCCGGCTCAGACTGAGGCGCAGAACCGGTTCATTGTTCGGGTTGAAACGCAGCAGGGTGGGGGCTTCGATTTCCAGCGGCAGATTGACCTGCTCCATTTTCTCGCGCACATCCAGGCTCGCCAGGTCCATGTTGGTGCCCCAGAAGAACTCAAGATAGATATCGGAAGTGCCTGCCTTGGAGACGGAACGTATCTGACGCAGGCCCTTGACGGTGGCCAGATTGCCTTCCAGCGGGATAGAGATCAGGTTTTCGACTTCATTGGGCGCAGAACCGGGGTATTCAGTGCGCACCGTCAGGGTTGGATAAGCCAGTTCCGGCAGCAGATTGACACCCAGCCGTTCCAGCAGGATAAGGCCAAATACCAGAGCCGCCAGAGTAAACATGGCGACTGTCACCGGACGCCGGATAGCCAGCCCTATCATTGGCCTTACCCCTTGATGACTTCGACGATGGCGCCGTCCTCAAGCATCTGCTGTCCGGTGGTGATGACCAGGTCGCCGGCCTGCAGCCCGGCGATAATTTCGACCAGCCCGTTCTGACGGATTCCCGGCTGCACAAAAGTCAACACGGCAACGTTGTCTCTGACCACATAGACAAAGGCACGATCATCCCTGGTGATCAGGGCCTGTTCTTCGATCAGCAAGGCATCCGTGCGTACTCCCAGGATGATTTCAACGCGCCCGAACATGCCGGCCTGGAGCAGGCGGGAACTGTTGTCCAGAGCTGCCACCACGCGGAAGGTACCGGTATCTGCATCCACCTGTGGACGCACCCGTCGGATCTGTCCAGGGATGTTATGCTCAGGCCAGGCATCCACCTGCAGAGTGACTGCCTGGCCCACGGCAACCCGGGACAGCTCTTTTTGCGGCAGGTTGAGCACGGCTTCCATCGAATCCTGGTCGACAAGAGTGAACAGCACATTGTTGGCCTGGACCATATTGCCCTGGTTCACCAGGCGCTGAGTGACGATTCCGGAAATCGGGGCTGTAACGGTGGCGTAGTCGAGCAGTAACTGTGACAACTCCAGCTGGGCCAGCTGAGCCTTGTATTCGAAGTTTGCGGTTTCCACATTCTGGCTGGTACCCAGTTGCCGGTCAAAAATAGCCTGGGCACGCTCCAGGTCTCCACGCAAGCGGGCCACCGTCGCCTCGCGCTGAGCCACTTCCAGAACCAGTTGCGCGGTATCCAGTTGAGCCAGCGTCTGCCCGGCTTCCACCCGGTCTCCCTCTTCCACCAGCAGCTTTTCCAGGACACCGGTGGACCGGGCCACCACATCCACCGTATTGCCTGCTTCCAGGGTGGTGACCGTGCGATAGGTTTGCTCTATGTCGCCACGGAATACTGTCATGGTTTCAACCGGCAAGGCTGGAACAGTACGCTCGGTCACCGGGCTTGGCGACTCTCTGCCACCGGCACCGGGCATATCACATGCGGCCAGCAGGAATGCTCCCGCCAGCAGAGCGATGCGGGCCAACAAGCCTGGTTTGAATCGATGCATGTGCTTACTCCTGTTTCCAGCGGTAAAGAAGGCGCATGGTAGGCAGTGAAATGGTCTTGATAAAAGTTGTGACCTTGCACTGCACTGGAAAATTCTGGCTATATTATTCTTTTTAAAACTTTTTAGTTACTGAAAGTTACACTACAGCGTTCAAAAGAGGTTAAAACACGACAGTCCGCATGGACTACCCCGCTCAATGCCCCGCTCAATTGAGCTTTCCCGGGAAATATGTTTATATCAGCGGCCATGTCGGCCATCGCCTGTTCGGCAGACCGACAAGAAAAATCGCATGACTGGGGTTACATTCCGACATGAACCGTATCGCAATCCGCCTGGGCGCACTGATTCTGATTTTATTGTCCTCCTGTTCGGATGAACTTGCCAGTAACCGCCCCTATATCCTGACCACGGCCACCACTGGTGGCGCCTATTATCCCATCGGCGTTGCCATCGCCACCATCGCCAAGTCGCAACTGCAACAAGAGCACAATATTTCACTTTCGGCCATCAGCTCGGCGGGCTCGCTGGAAAACGTCAAACTGCTGCGTGACAACCAGGCCCAGTTTGGGTTGTTGCAGGGTGCCTTTGGCGCCTGGGCCTGGTACGGTGAGGGCCCGGTCAGCCGCCCGCAGACCAATCTGCGCTCCATCGGCGCCATGTGGCAGAATGTCGAGCATTTCGTCCTGCGCAGCGATCTGGTCACCCATGGCACTATTCGTGACCTGGGCGAACTCGATGGCGCACGCTATGTGCTGGGGGCCCGCAATTCGGGTGCAGAGCAAACCGGTCGTTTCATTCTGGAAACCCTGGGCATCGACTATGAAAACACCCTGAACCTGGCCTACATGGGCTATGGCGGTGCTGCCAATGCCATTCAGGACGGCAATATAGTGGGTATGAATGTGCCCGCTGGTGCACCGGTCAGCGCCATCACCCAGGCCTTTGCCCAATTGGGAGATCAGCTCACCATTCTCGATTTCTCTGCCGAGGAGCTGGCCACCATCAACAGCAAATACGATCTCTGGGACTGGTATGAATTCCCGCCCGGCACCTACCCCAACCAGAATGAACTGGTACGCTCGGTGGCCAGCCCCAATGTCCTGGTTGCACGGGCCGATGTACCGGACGAGGTTGTCTATCAAATCACCCGCGTCATCTGGGAAAACCTCGGGGCCCTGCAGGATATCCATGCCGCCACCCATGACATGAGACTGGACATAGCCCTCAAGGGACTGGGTGCTCCGCTGCACCCGGGGGCGATACGCTATTATCGTGAGAAGGGACTGACCATCCCGGCCAATCTGCTGCCCCCGGAATTCTGAGATGAAATCACCTGCGCTGAAATGGGCTGCCTTCCTGTTTGCCCTGTTCCATGTCTATACCAACGTCTTTGCCTCACTGTCCGAACTCTGGTTCTCGGCAATTCACTTTGGTGGATTCTGTGCCCTGTGTGCCCTGGTTGGCAATGAAGTGTTACGCACGGATGGTGTGCTCAAGGTCAAGAGTCGGCCGCTTTACCTCTGGAATATCATGCTGGCGATTCTCGCCCTGTGTGTGCCGATCTACCTGATGCTGTTCGAGAACGCGCTGTATGTTCGGGAGGCCGAGTTCATCCTGAGCGATTATCTGGTCACTGGGCTGGCTGTGCTGTTGGCCATTGAATTCACCCGCCGTACCACGGGCTGGTTCATGCCCATACTGATCCTGATTTCACTGTGCTATATCCTGTTCCTGGGCAGATACATTGCCGGGGTGTTTTCTTTCCCCGGCCTGAGCCTGGAAACCGTGTTGTACCGCAGCTATTTCAGCTCCGAAGGCATGTTTGGGCAAACCGCTGAAATCTCTTCCACCTATGTGTTCATGTTCATCCTGTTTGGCTCTTTCCTGCTACGCTCGGGGGCAGGCGATTTCATTGTCAATTTCGCCCGCTGCCTGGCTGGCCGGTTTACTGGCGGGGCAGGTGTCGTTGCTGTCATCGGCTCCGGACTGATGGGCTCGGTTTCCGGTTCGGCGGTGGCCAACACTGTTTCCACCGGGGTGATCACCATCCCGATGATGAATCGCTCCGGTTTCAATCCGCAATTTTCTGCTGGCGTGGTTGCGGCGGCCTCTACCGGCGGGGCCTTGATGCCTCCTATTATGGGGGCAGGTGCCTTTGTTCTGGCCAGCTATACCCAGATCCCCTATCTTTACATCATTGCTGTCTCAATATTGCCAGCCTTGCTGTACTACCTGACCGTCATCTATTTTGTCCGCATCGAGGCCATTCGCGTCGGTCTGCAGGCCGACAAGCAGGGTGAGCACGAAAAGATCAGCTCCGTACTGAAAACCGGCTGGCACTTCATCATTCCGCTGGGCGTGCTGGTCGGCATGCTGGTGATCGGTTACACCCCGATCACTGCCGCCGTTTATGCCATCGCTGCGGTCATTGCCTCTTCCTGGCTGTCACCCAAACCGATGCGCTGGAAGGATTGCTTCGAGGCGACCGTGGATGGGGTTGGTACCATGATGTCCACCGCCCTGCTGCTGGTGGCCGTCGGCCTGATCATCAATGTGGTGACCACCACCGGTGTCGGCAATGCCTTTTCACTGATGATCGTGGAATGGGCCCAGGGCAGCCTGCTCATCTCTCTGGTTCTTATCGCGCTGGCTTCCCTGATACTGGGCATGGGTCTGCCGGTGACCGCTTCCTATATCGTGCTGGCTACACTTTCTGCACCCATTCTTTATGACCTGATCAGTCAGGAACAACTCCTGATCGCCCTGCAGGCCACCGATCTGCCGGCCAGTGTGCAAGCCACCATCAATCTGTTCGGCGGCGACCCGGTTGTGGCTCTACGCGAAATGCCACTGGAGATGAAACAACTGATTCGCCAGGAGTTGTTGAGCCCCGAATTGCTGATGGGCATGCTGCTCAGTGCACACCTGATCATTTTCTGGCTGTCGCAGGACAGCAATGTCACTCCGCCGGTCTGTCTGGCTGCCTTTGCCGCTGCAGGCATTGCCGGCACCAAACCGATGGCCACCGGCCTGACCTCCTGGAAAATAGCCAAGGGCCTGTATCTGGTGCCGGTGCTGTTTGCCTACTCACCACTCATATCCGGCAGCTGGCCGGAACGCCTGCGGGTTTTCTTCTGGGCCGCTCTGGGCTTGTACGCCCTGGCAGGACTGTTGCAATGGCGACTGGAAAAACCGCTCAATGTGATCACCGCCTCACTGCTGGCCATCAGTGCCGCTTTGATGATATGGGCTCCCCTGAGCATCATTTACCATATCGTCGGCGCCATTTTGCTGCTAAGCGTCATCGTCTGGCAAAAGAAGTTCCAGCAATAGGGTACGACTAATTTCCGGGCTGTCATGAAACTGTAATATTTCTGTAGTAAAAATGTCATCCGGAGGTCACCACTATGTCATATTTATCAACACGGAAAACACAGGCCTGGATGTTGCTGGGCGTCTCTGCCTTCAGCCTGGCCAATCAGGCCAGCGCTGCTGACAAGGAATTGCTGGATATACTGCTGGCCAATGACGCCATCACAGAAGTCCAACACCAGCAATTACTGGCACAGGATGAGTTGACTGCAGCAGATGTCAGTCACATCACCATGAGCAGCAGAGGGCTGGAAATCGCCAGCGGCAACGGCGACTTTGAGTTCAATCTGGGTGGACGTCTGCATCTGGATTATTTCAATCATGAAAACCAAAGCGGTCTGCCTCAGCAACCTGCTTCGGGTACGGCAGTACGCAGATCTCGTCTGGAGATTGACGGCATGCTGGATGGGATGTGGGGCTATGCCGCCGAAGTGGATTTTGCCAACAACAATGTCAGCCTCAAGGATATCAAGATCGGTTATGTGGGTGGTGACAACTGGACACTCTACGCAGGGCAACAAAAACAACCCTATTCCCTGGCTCTGGAAATGAGTTCCAATGATATGCCATTCGTAGAACGCTCAGTAGATAACGCACTGGTGGTTCCCTTTTTTGATAGGGCTACCGGTATCCGGCTTGATGTGAATGGTGAACGCTGGTTTTTTGCCGGAGGGATTTTTGGCGACAGCATCCGATCCGGGGGTTCCGGCGATGAAGGTTCAGGGGTCATGGGCCGTTTTGTCTTCAGTCCCATCCAGACTCAGAATCAAACTCTGCACCTTGGTCTGCGTGCCGGCCTGCGCAATACAGACGACAGTGAAACCGCCCAGGTAAGGGACAAGACCACGGAGTTTTCCGGTTTCTCAATCGTCAATACGGGTCTGCTCAACGATGTGGAACAAGTCACCATGTTCGGTCCGGAATTTGCCTGGGCATTGGGTCCTTTTACTGTGCTCGGTGAGTATAACAAAGCGGAAATCAAGCGCGATTCCCTGAATGATCTCAGCTTCGACAGCTTCCACGTTGGCGCAACCTGGTCGCTGACAGGCGAGCACCGCGCTGGGGCTTACCGAATTGACAGTGGTGAATTCAAGGCAGTGCGCCCCACCCAGGTCTTTGATCCTGCCAACGGTGCCTGGGGCGGCGTGGAACTGGTTGCCCGATATGGCGAAATCGACCTTAATGATGCAGGTTTTGTCGGCGGCCAGGTGGAAGAGGTAAATATTGGTGCAAACTGGTACCTGAGTTCCAATATGCGCCTCATGTTCGATTGGATGCATGTATTGGACACGGATGAATCCAATCTGGTGCGCAGTATCGTGCCCGATATGGATATCGTAACGGTAAGGGTTCAGTATAACTATTGAGGCAAATCACTTCCTCGGCAATGAACAACCCGATCTGTCTATGACTGTAATGCTGACCATCAATGCGGCTCTAAGGTTGTGGGCTCGGCTGGGTATGATCTACCATGTGCAGATACAACACTGCAGCTGAGCATCATCATCCCGCAACAGAGGTTCCAGCAATGAACACCCATCAAGCACGACAGATACACCTGGTTTCAAGACCCATCGGCATGCCGGTGGCAGATAATTTCGACATGGTCACCGTTACCCTGCCCGCGCTGGCGGCCGGGCAGGTGCTGGTCGAAAATCTGTACATGTCGGTTGACCCCTATATGCGTGGCCGCATGCGCGCCGAAAAAAGCTATGCCGAACCCTATAAACTGGGTGAAGTCATGTACGGTGGCGCCATCGGCCGGGTCATTGAATCCCGCAGTCCGGAACTGCAACCGGGTGATATCGTCCTCAACGGTCATGCCTGGCAGGATCGCTTCATCAGCACGGCGGACCAACTGAACAAGATCATCCCTTTTGATGAGAGCCAGCTGCCACTTTACCTGGGTACACTGGGCATGCCTGGCCTGACGGCATATGTCGGTCTGCTGCGCTTTGGCGAACCCAAGCCTGGAGAAACCGTTTTCGTTTCGGCGGCGGCCGGTGCTGTTGGCGCCAATGTCTGCCAGATAGCCCGCCTCAAGGGCTGCAAGGTAGTGGCCAGTGTCGGCTCCGATGAAAAGGCCCGCTGGCTGCTGGACAAATGCAAGGTGGATGCCGTCATCAACTACAAAACCTGTGGCAATCTGACCCAGGCGCTTGCCAATGCGGCTCCGCAAGGTATCGACATCTACTTTGAAAATGTCGGTGGCGATCATCTGCAGGCCGCCATTGCCAACATGAATCCATTCGGCCGGATTGCCGCCTGCGGCATGATCCAGACCTACAATGATGCCGAGCCGGTACCGGGGCCGAACAATCTGATGCAGATCGTCGGCAAGAAACTGCGCATCACCGGCTTCATCGTCTCTGACCATGTCGATATGCGTCCCCAGTTTCTGCAGGAGATGGAGGCTTGGCTCAAGGCGGGCGAAATCGAACACCGGGAAACTATTGTCGAAGGCCTGGAGAATGCTGTTGAGGCCTTCCTGGGCTTGTTCAAGGGCAGCAATTTCGGCAAGATGGTGGTCAAACTATAGCCCACAGGCTGAAATCATGTTTTCGGAAAAAGAGCTGCACCTGGAAGAGACCGATCTGCGGGCCAGAATCCGAAACCTGAATGAAACCCAAAAGGCGCGTTATCTGGCGATGGAACAGCCTCTGCTGAAGGATCCAGCCAGGTATCTGCGTCTTAACTGGCTGTTCTTGGCCGGGGCGCATCATTTTTATCTGCAGCGCTGGTTCCGTGGGCTGCTCAATCTGACCCTGAGCCTGAGTGGGCTGTTCTTCCTGCTTGTCCTGGGCGAAGGGTATTACGGCGCCCTGCTGCTGGTATCCACCGCCATTATTGACATTCCGCAGCTGCTCAATGCCCGGCATATCGTGCACAGCTACAATAACCGTGTCATCGCTCGCTGCCTGCAACAGGTCAGCAGCGAGGCTGGTGACCTGTGACATGACGCGCACTCTCGGCACTCTCGGCCTTTTCCTCACTACCCTTCTCACCACCCTCAGGGAGCGCTTCCCGTTGACCCTGCAGGGTTTTGCCGTGCTGGTACTGGCCCTGGCAGCCCTGCGTTTTTTTGCCTTCGCGCAGATGGATCTGGTTGTTTTCGCCCTGGCTGTCTGCGCCATTACCATCGTCTGTGCCGCCCTGCTGCTGGTGCTGATCGCCGGGCTGGTTTTGCGTCAGCGTCAGCGCCGGACACCCTCCCCAGGCAATGAGGGCAATGCCAGGAACGGCATCCAGGCCGAGGCGGGCTATGTCAATGAAACCGGGTTCAGCTGGCCGGCCCTGTCCTGGATTCCCCTGGTCAGCCTCTCCTGGGAAATCATCCATCCCGATGCCATCGAGACCCGCAATCGCCTGAGTCCCCACGACAATCGCTGGGAGGAGCAGATACTGGCACATCGCCGCTGCTACAGCCCGCTTATCATCCGCCGCTACACCCTGACCGATGTTCTCGGCTTTTGCCGTTTTTCCTGGCGCATCAGCACTCAACAAACCGTCATGGTGCTGCCGCAGAAAGCCCAGTTGCAAAAACTGCCATTTCTGCGTTCCCTGACTGCAGAAGATGGTCTACCCAGCCCCTCGGGGAACCCGGAAGGGGATCGCATGGAGATCCGGCCCTATGCACCGGGCGATTCGGTGCGTAATATCATGTGGAAAGTCTACGCCCGCAACCGGCACCTGAATGTGCGTCTGGCTGAACGCAGCGTTCATCACAGCAACCGGACCCTGGCCTACCAGCTTAGCGGGCCGGATGATGAAGCCGCCGCCGCCGTGGCTCGCGTTGCCATCGAAACCGGCGCCCTGGGGGAAGAATGGGTTTTCGGGGCAGACCTGTGTGCGGAACCGACCAGCAATCCGGTCACTGCAGTAAGCATGACCGCCAGATCGCGCATACTGGATGGCGCTCTCGATAGCTCTTATGGGAACATCGGGCATGGCAACATCGGGCCTAGAAACATCGGGCACGGCAACACCGGAGCCTATGGTCTGGACAGATTTCTGCAGCAACAACAGCAACAGGGCGGACTGAACTGCATCATTTTTGCCGGGACCAATGCCACAGCATGGCTGGGCGCGCTGCGGCAGACAGTGGCACGGTACCCTGGCCGCTATACCGTGGTGCTGGCCACTGATGGGCTGACTGATGAGTACAGGCAACCATTGTGGCAACGTCTTCTGTATACTGCCCAGACCAGATCAGGGCAAAACCCGGGAGTTGCTGCCGTCGCAAGCCTGTTGACGCAGCTGGGTCAGTTTGTAGAATCCACGGTATTGGTGGACAGGCAAAGCGGGCAGACCTACGATCATCGCCTGAAGAAAATCAACGCCTGAGCACTTTAACAGCCCGCTAAGCAGATAAGCAGGATTACGCAGGTAAGTAGCCATGATGAATCAAGCAAGCAGCACCAGCCAGTTTCTGCCGGGCAGCGTACGGGCTGTGATCCTGGCGACCAGCTACTGGGTTCTGAGCATCGCCCTGACCACGGTCAGCGGCTCAACAGCAGCCTTCGCCGGCTGTCTGCTGGGCTGTCTTGCCATTGACAGCCGGATACAGAAACCCCCATTGGCTAGCCTGCGACTGCCTGCGCTGATGCTGGCCTGTCTGCTGCTTATCCTGGCCGGCCAGCTGCTGGCCGGACTGGTTACCGACAGCACCCTGCTTACCGGTCTGTTCGGAGCCATGACCGGATTCCAGATAGCCGAAAGCCTGCGCTGGTTTCTGTTGGCCATGGGCATGACCATGGGCATGAGACTGCTTGCCCACCGGACCAGCTATGGCCGGGTGCTGGAGATACTGTTTGTTGCCTCGGCTTTCGTTATCACCTTGTCCGCACACCGTCAGGGCATGATCAACCGACCTTTTTTCATCGGTGACTTTGCCCTGGTCCGGGGCATCGATCCGACCTCCATCCTGATGGCCACCGGCTGTGCCGCAGTGCTGTCATTGGCCGCCTTGCTGATCATGGAAAAAAACCATCGCCGCCTGCCCTATCATTTTGGCGTGCTGGGTCTGCTGTGTTTCTCGCTGCTTGTCTACATCCAGTTCTTCGGCCTGCCAACACCCCAGGTCACCGACACCATGGGGCTGACCGGCCAGGCCGGCAATGCCGCCTCCGGTCAATCGAACAACCCCTTCAGCGATGGTGAGAATGACTTCCAGAATCGGGAGGCGCCAGTCGCCATTGTTCTGTTCCGCGATGATTATGAGCCGGAAGGCGGCGCTTATTATTTCCGCGAATCTGCCTACTCCCAATTCAATGGCAGCATGCTGGACTATGCCTCCAGTCCGGATCTGGATCAGGATCTGATCGAGCATTTCACCAATAGCAGTGTTGCCATCAGTGAGCCTCTGCCAGCCTCCGGCCTGCGGCGCCAGGTACGCACTTCCATCGGGCTGCTGACGCCCCATCGCAACCCCTTTGGCCTGGATACACCGGTCTCCTACACCAATACCCCAAACCCGAACAGCACCCGCTTCAAACAGACCTACGATGTCGTTTCCGAGGTGCCACAGTTTGATTTTTCCAGCCTGACCGGACATGCACCCGGGGCCGCCAACTGGACCCTGCAACAGTGGCAGGAATATCTGGAAATGCCGGATGATCCCCGTTATCAGGAACTGGCCTCCTCTCTGTTGCAGTCACTGCGCCCGGAGTTCGCTGATGACCCTTATGCCAAAGCGCTGGTCATCAAATCCTATCTGGATGAAAACGGTACCTATAGCCTCAAGAATGACCATGCCTATGCGGGAGACCCGGCCGGGTCTTTCCTGTTTGGCGACATGACGGGCTATTGCATGCATTTTGCCTTCTCCGCCACCTACCTGTATCGCAGTATCGGCATTCCTGCCCGGGTCGGCATCGGTTATTCCGTGCCGGCTGCCAACCGGGCTGGTGGCTCGGCCCTGCTGATTCAGGCCATCCATGGCCATGCCTGGCCAGAGATTTACCTGCGTGATATCGGCTGGGTCATCGTAGACCCGGCCCCTTCAAGAACCCTGGTCGACATGTCGGTAGACCCCCAGGACGGCCTGCAGCAAATGCTGGGTGACATGCTGCGCGATGAAGCGGCGTTCGAGGAATTTATGAGCACACAACAGGGCATCGGCATCGATATCCAGGTTCTGGTCAGAACCGCCCTGCTTTTATTACTCGCGGCCCTGTTGTCTGCCTATCTGATCAGACTCTACCGACTGCTGATCCCACTCTTGGCCAGCGACCAGCAACTGTACCGGTTGGCCTATCGCGCCGAACTGGACCGCCTGGCAGCAGCAGGCATTACCCGTCGTCATGGAGAGACCCGGGAAGAGTTTGCCAACAGGGTAGGCGACCTGTCACCTTCATTCAGGGAAATGACCCGACAACATCTGCTGCTGGCCATGGGCAGAGAGCACACCGAACAGCCGGGCATGGCAAACTCCTGGCTGCTTCTGCGCAAGAAAATCCGCACGGAACTCGGCAGCACCCTGCCCTGGTGGCAGCGCCTGCTTGCACTGATCAATCCAGTATCCTGGCTGAGTGTGCATTGATATCAAGGAATCACTGGAGAAACTCTCTATGAGTATGGAATCAGACAACGCGCTGGCGGAAACCCTGGCAGAGAACAACACAGTTGCAAGCCCTGCGCTAAACCAGACAGAAACCCTGACACAGGCGGCGGGCACAGCCAGTGAGTTGAGCCAGGCCAGGGCAGTACTGCACCGCCTTGCTGCTGCGGTAAAGGCCCAGGTACTGGGTCGTGACCGGGTCATTGAACTGGTCATCATCGCCCTGGTTGCCGATGGTCATGTGCTGTTGGAGGACTTCCCCGGCTCGGGCAAAACCACGCTTGCCAAGGCCCTGGGGGAAGCCATAGTCAGCACCGATAAAAATGCGGCAGCCGAGTTCATCGCGCCGTTCCGACGCATTCAGTTCACCCCGGATCTGCTGCCCTCGGATGTGACCGGCGGTGCTGTCTTCGATACCAGCAGCAATTCTTTTCACTTCCGCCACGGCCCGGTTTTTGCGCATGTCGTTCTGGCCGATGAAATCAACCGCACCTCGCCCAAGGTTCAATCCGCCATGCTGGAGGCCATGGGTGAAAAACAGGTCACTGCCGACAACATCACCTATGCCCTGGATGAACTGTTTTTTGTCATCGCCACCCAGAATCCACTGGACCTGGCCGGCACCTATCCGCTGCCCACCCCGCAACTGGACCGCTTCCTGTTCAAGATCACCATGGAGCATATAGACCGGCAGGCTGAACTCGATGTACTGGACACCTATCAACAGCGTCGTGACCAGACCGGCTCGGAACAACATCAGGTCAGCAGGGATGAAGTCCTTGCCGCCAGAACCATTATCGACCGCGCGGTTTACATCTCGCCTGCCATCAAGACTGCACTGGTCGATACCTCGATAAATCTGCGCAATGACGAACGGGTGCTGCAGGGCAATTCCACCCGCAGCCTGGTCTTGCTGTTACCAGCGCTGCAGATACATGCCGTTCTGCGCGACCGCGATTATGTCAGTGCCGATGACATCAAAGCCCTGTTGCCTGCTGTCCTGCAGCACCGGGTAGAGCTGGCTCCTGGTGTGACGGATTTCTCCAAAGTTTTGCAAGACTGCCTGCGCGATCCCATGGAAAAACTCGCCCGCAGCACGCTGAACCGAACATAAACGGGTCAGGAGTCTGGCTTTGATGTATAAGCTCTTCTTCTTGTTGGACAAAGCGGTACAGCGCCAGGTCAGACTATCCGACCTGCTCCTGTACTGGTTGTTGTGCGGGCTGTTATGTGGACTGTTGCTGCTGACAGCAGGCCGCCTGTCCGCACAGGATCTTTCCGGACTGGATGAACTGGCACTGCCTCCGATACCCGAGCAACCCTGTTTTGGCCTGCTTGGCATTACCGAATCCCGGGCACTGTCTATCTGTGATGCTCTCTACCTGCGCGAGAATGTCCGTGCCCGTGAACTGGCCCAACGCTGGTTGAATCAGGAACCGGATTCGCCTGCCGCCCAGTTCGCCATGGCCGAAGTTCTGGCCCAGGTGGAAGGCAATCTGCCGCGTGCGCTGTTCCATCTGAAACAGACCGAAACCTTGACCAATTACAGCTCTCTGGGTCGCGCCTTGGCAGATGGCAATATGGAATGGCATTATCTGGCCTTGACCCAGTTGTCCTATATTCATCAGCTCATGGGTGACCAGGAGGCTTCGCTGCTTTACCTGGACAAGATCCGGGACATCTATGGCCAGGACACCGAATCGTTCCGGGGCTGGCCACTGATCAAACTGAAACGCTACGATGAGGCCCGGGCCAGCGCCGAAAAAGTACTCAGCAGTACCGACAACCCCAATGAGCGCAGCCGCGCCTGGAACACCCTGTGTGCGGTCGAACTGGCCGACCTGCGCCCTGATGAATCGTTGCTGGCCTGTGAGCGTGCCATCAGTGAGGATGAGAATTTTGCTATCAGCGAGGCCAGCAGTGTGGATACCGTGCACCTGCTCAATGCCTCGGAAGTCTCGCTCAGCCTGTTGCGCATGGAAGAAGCCGAAAGCTATCTGCGCCAGGCAGTGCGTGGCGTCAACCCGGACAGTGTCGGCAATCCCTGGATTAATCTGTTGTACCTGACCATGTCGCAGGCCCGCCTCGATGAAGCCCGGTCAGCGCTGGACAATATGATGTTCTGGCGCAATGCCCAATCGCCCTTGGTCAATGTCATGAACCGGGCCGAGCATTATATGGTCAGCGGCATGTTCCTGCTGCTGGCCGGGTATGGCGAAGACGCTGCCCGGCTCAGTGCAGCAGCCCTCAGCCAACCGGATCGCACCGGATCTTACACTGCCGATGAAAGCCAGAAGGATTCCATCGCCGCCCTGCTGGACAGCACCGCCAACCGACTTGCCCTGGCGCTCAAGCAGGAAGAAATCGCCGCCACACCCTGGTTCGCCACCATTCCCCTACGCGCGCAATCCTGGGCTCTGCAGTTCAAGGCCTGGCGTTCGGCCCGACACGCAGCCTCCCTGTTTGCAGACAGGGAAACCCTCAAGAACAGGCTGCGCCCCTATGCGCCGCTGGATGTCCACATTCCGGAATGGATGGAGCTGGAACTGGTCGACATCATGGGGCCAGGTATCATTGCTGCTGCACTTGACGAGGCCAGGGCAGAAGGCATGTTCAGTCTCAATGAAGGTTACTACTTCTCCTATCGCACCGGCATTGCCTGGTCACGGCGGCAGACAGCAGAGGTTCTTCGCTATGGCCAACAGGCTCTTGAACTCTTGCCTGAACGTGAAATGCTGTTGCGGACCCGGGTTTCCGCCTATATGGCGGATGCCGCCTGGCGCCAGGACGATTTCTCTACTGCGTTAAGCCTGTACTCCGAGGTACTGCAAAATGACCCCGGCCTGCCCCGGCGGCTGGGACTGGCCCTGCCGGTAGACTTCCGCTTTGTCGATACTGCCCAGGCCGCAGAACTGTCCTCTTATCTGGCCGCCTCCCCACGCTTTCGCCGGCACCCCAATGGCTTCCTGTTGGAAATCACTGCCACCGACGGTTTTCAAGCCTGCCTGCGACAACGCAATGAGGCCGAAATTGCCTGTCAGCAACTCGAAATTCCTGAAACCGATGAGAGCAGATCACCTGCCCAACTGCTTGCCGCCCAGTTCCAGCGCCGCCTGTTCACCCCGGGTTATGTGCTGGACCCGGCGCAGAGATTGGCTTTACTCGGCTCAAGTGTCATACTGACGCGCCAGAATAATCCTGGTTCCCAGCAAGACCAGAATGCCATCAGGCAGCGCTGATACAAGGGAGCCTCCGCCCTGGCCATCGCATGCCGGCCTTGAACCATGCAGCAGACACTATCCGGGTGGAATTGCACATGCCAGAACAATCTCAACGCCTGTCGCGCAGCCTGATCATGTTGCTCGCGGCAGCCTCTGCACTGGGCCCCGTGGCCATGCAGATATTGCTGCCGGCAGTCCCGGTTCTGAAAGAAAGTTTTGGTGTCAGCACCGCCGTAGCCCAACTTACCCTGAGCCTATCCATGGCAGCCATTGCCCTGGCCACCCTGGCCTATGGCCCGCTGTCCGATCAATTTGGACGCAGACCGGTCATTATCGGCGGTATCCTCATCACTATCCTGGGTTCGGTACTGTGCATCATGGCACCCACCATTGAATTGCTGATTGCGGGGCGCATCGTCCAGGCAGCCGGTGGAGCGGTGGGCCTGGTTGTTGCCCGCGCCATCGTCCGTGATCTGTATGATGCCCGCGAGGCGGCTGCCGTCATCGCCACCCTGGTCATGGTGATGGTGGTGATGCCGATGCTCTCGCCCGCCCTGGGCGGGGAATTGATGGTATTGTTCGGTTGGCGGTCGGTATTCTACCTGGTGGCGATAGTCAGCTTTGTGCTGCTGATCCTGATGCTGCGTCAGTTGCCTGAATCCCTGCAAACACCCATTCCCTTCACTGGCATCGTCGCCATGTTGAGCAGCTACGTGCGTTTGCTGCGTTCCAGAATCTTCTGTGGTTACGCCTTCAATGTGGCATTTGTCTCGGTGGTTTTTTTCAGTTTTATTTCTGCCGCACCAGAGATCATGGTCAATGTCTACCACCGTCCGGCCACCGAATACGGCTATTATTTCATCATGGTGCCCCTGGGGTTCATGATCGGTAATTATCTGGCTCGACGTTTTGCTGCCCGGGTGGGCATCCAGCGCATGATCGACGCCGGCACACAGATCACCATTGTCGGTGTTGTGGTCACGCTGGGGTTGCAGTATCTGGGTTTCACCCATCCTCTATCCCTGTTCCTGCCGGTCAGCTTTGCCATCTTTGGCAATGGCATCACCCTGCCCAACGCCCAGGCTGGAGCCATCAATGAATTTCCAGCCATGGCTGGCAGTGCTTCGGGTCTTACCGGTTTCCTGCAGATGGGTTTCTCGGCCGTGGCGGCGCAACTGGTAGCCATTATTTTCAATGGCACGGTTTACCCGATGCTGTTGATGATGTTGCTGGCAGCAGTCATTTCCTTTTTTGCTTTCCGCCTGTTCGTGCCCAGATAGGGCTCTGGCTCAGGGGATGCCAGCATAGGCTTGCAGGAAGTTCAGGGAATGGCTCTTGATATGCTTGAGGGTGACAAACATATCACTGAACGTCTGTGCCGGAATGGAGTGACAGGTGCCCTCCTTGATGCGATCCATGTGCTGCTCCCGCATCTTCTTTGCGACCTTGTTCAGCTTCCTTGACTCCTGCAATAACACCTCCACCCGGGGCATGCTGACATGTTTTCGGCGGGCCTCGACCACTTTGTCAAAATACAGGCTGACATCATCGTAGAAGGACAGGATATCGTGCCAGGCGGCCGGACTGACCCCTTCCTTGCGTTTGTACAGACGGCTGCGGTAAATACTCAAGGACTGCAGTGAATCGGCAATACTTTCAATCTCATCGGCCATCCGCACCAGAGTATAGGCGCGGGTGGACTGGTTCCTGGTAATCGTGTTGGTTTGCAGGATTGTGATGAAATTGATCATCTCTTCCTCGATATTGTCGGTGATATCCTCCAGATGGTTGATGCGCTCAAACAAGGTCTTGTCATGCTGCTCACCGGCACAGTATTGCCGGGTTATGGCAAACATTTCACGGGTGATTTCAACCATGTTGTCCATTTCCAGGTCGGCCTGTTGCAAGGCCACTTCGGGAGCCATGGTGGCCTGCGTACCCAGGTATTTCAGCTTGTGTATTTCCTTGCCCTCTTTTTGAGGTACCAGCCAGGTCACGAACCGGGTCAGCGTGCCAATCAACGGGATCCAGAACAAGACATTGAGCACATTGAACATCGTGTGCGCGACGGCAATGTGCCAGGCAATATTGGGACGACTGCCGTCAGCCAGCTGCAGATCTGCCGGACCCGACACAATGGAGTCAATGAAAGTGACATAAAACGGGAATACGCTGACGAACAACAAAGCCCCCAGTATATTGAAAATGGCGTGTGCCCTGGCGGCCCGCACCGCCGAGGTATTGGCTCCGAAAGCCGCCAGTTGAGCGGTTATCGTGGTACCTATGTTCTCACCGATGATCAGACCTACCGCTGTATCGAAATCGATGACACCGGTCGAAGCCAGGGTCATGGTAATGCCCAGCATGGCTGAACTGCTTTGGATGATGACTGTCAACAGGCAACCGACCAGAACGCAGGCGAGCAGGCTGAGCAGGGTTTCTGCATCAAACAGGTACAGGTAGGAGATGAAATTGGCATCGGTGCGCAAAGGGGCAAACGCACCACTCATGAACTCGAGACCGGTAAAGATCAGGCCAAGTGCGACCAGGGCCTTGCCTGCCGTATTGGCGGCCGAGGAACTGGCTGCCAGCATGGGGTAGACGCCTAGGCCGATCAACAACAGCCCGTATTTGCCCACTTTGATCGAAATGATCCAGCCGGTAATGGTGGTGCCAATATTGGCACCCAGGATGACGCCAATCGCCTGTTTCAGCTCCATCAGGCCGGCATTGACCAGGCTGACGGTCATGACCGTGGAGATACTGCTGGATTGTACAAAGACGGTGATGCCGACTCCGGCAAGTACCGCAAGCATACGGTTTTTGGTCAAGGTGGCCAAAATACGCTTGATGGCTTCCTTGCCGCTTGATTGCAGCGATTCCGAAAGATAACGCAGGCCAAGAAAGAACAGACCCAGGCCGCCTATCGCCGTATAGCTTATTTCGAAGTAATTCATTTGGGGCGCAGTCTAGTCAAAGCGCCGAAATATTACAATTTGTTTACATTTTTGTGACAAAAAAATTGCTTTTGTTTGATCTGATCAGACTTTCAGTTCATTGCTTCGGGGCCCAGCACGGTGGTCAACACTGCCGTCAACCCCAGTATTCCCAGGACCAGTATCGCTTCTGCAGTGATGGAACGGTGCAGCTCCCTGGCCGTGGCTCCGCGCTCTAGCCGATCAACCAGCCGGTATTTATTGAGGGCGGCAAAACCCAGCAGAATCAGCACCAGCAGCAGCTTGCCCACAAACACCCGACCATAGCTGGAGTACAACACCTCATTCCAGGAATCAAACAGCTGATACAACAGATAGGAGCCGGTGAGCAGCATGATACCGAGCTTGGTCCAGGCAAGCTGGCCAAAGCGGCGCAGAAGCAGTACGGTCTCTCCGGTCTGGCTGGTCTGGGTGGCCTGCAACAGCGGCAACAGGGAACCGGCCCAGAGTAAAACTGCCAGGACATGGGCAGACACTGCCAACCGGGCAGCAACGCCCTGACTCAAGGTATGCCCATAAAAAGCGAAGGAGCCTGCCAGCGCCAGCAGCGCGAGGACTGCCAGCCCTCGGTACAGCAGCAGCCTGGCATTAGCCGAAATCTGCACCCAAGGCTGCCAACTGGTCCACGCCAGCAGTAGCAAGGCAAAACCCAGCAGTTTGAACTGCAAGGCCTGACCTGTTGGGGACTGCCAGAGTATTTCCAGCATCAGAGGATCAAACATGCCAGCCAGGCCGCGCTGGTTGATTTCGCCGGTCTGGACGAATAACAGCGTGGCTGCCGCCAGGGCACCGGTCACCACCCAAAAGAGAAACACCGGGCTGTTGTGGCTGAGCGCCTGCCGCTGGTTTGCATTCCCTGCTGCCGCCAGCAAGGAAATATAAAGCCTGCCCGCCAGGGCGGCGATTGCCAGATAATGCCAGAAGCGGCTCAGTAACTCAGCGGCTTGCCAGAGACTGAACCCGGACATCAATGCGCGTGCTGTGCGGCTGGCTGAGTCTGCGGTTGATGCATATCATGATTGGCATGATCCGCGTGCCCGGCGTGATCACCCTGATGTTGATGCGGCGCAGCAGCAGGGTCTATGGTGAAGCTGAAACTCTCACTGACGGTGTGGCCGTCAGCGCCAATGATGCTCCAATCCACCTTATGCACACCTGCCATCAGAGCAGGCAGAGGAATGCTGAACTCTTCCTGGGCACTGGCAACCGGTGCAAACTGCACGGGCACGACCTGTTCATTGGCATCGGTCACGACCAGACGCACCAGGCGCACCGCGCCATTGAAACCCAGGCTCAGGGTATCTGCCGCAGCCACTGTCGCGTTTGCCACAGGCGTGGAAGACTTCAGTGCACTGTGTGCCTGTACACTCATTGCCACCGGCAACAACAGAAACAACATCAGAACTCGTGACGCCAACGCTGATAATTTCATTATCCATCTCCACTTTCAAAGGCTTGCCCTGTTTGCCAGAGCACAGTTGAGTAGCCATGCAAGACAGCCAGTGTATCCCATCCTTGCCGGAATCCATAGGCACCACACTGTGACATAAGGTCGCATCTCGATAAGGCTATGGCAGGTTCTGCGATCTCCGGTAGAATGACCGGGCTCAAATCTGTCTGCTTACACACAGGAATCAAGTATGAAGAGTTTTGTCCTGACCACATCCCTGCAGCTGGTAGCAGTTTTTCTGTTTCTGGCAGGGTCCAGCCCGTTGCTGGCTCAACCGGACACCTATCGTCTGCAGACCGTGGTCGAAGGCATTCCCGTGCCCTGGGGAATGGTCTGGCTGGACAACGGTGACATGTTGGTCAGCAACCGGGCGGGTGAACTGTACCGGGTAAGCGATGGCAACATCGGCCAGCCGCTGGTCGGTACACCGACGGTGCATGCCAATGGCCAGGGGGGTCTGCTCGATATCCACCTGCACCCCGATTATCCGGCAACAGACTGGATTTACTTCACCTATTCAAGCAGGGAGGGTGAAGGACAAGGCAGCCATACGGCGCTGATGCGGGCCCGCCTGGCAGGCAATACCCTGATCGACAAGGAGGTGCTGTACAAGGGCGAGGGCAATACCACCCGCGGGCAACATTATGGCAGTCGTATCGCCTTTGATGATCAGGGCTACGTCTATTTCTCGATTGGGGATCGTGGTGCGCATTTCGAAAATGCCCAGCAACTTGACCGTGACGGCGGCAAGATTTATCGCCTGCACGATGATGGCCGCATTCCCGCAGACAACCCTTTCAGCATACCAGACGGAACCCGGTCTGCCGTCTTCTCCTATGGCCATCGCAACCCGCAGGGCATGGACAGGCACCCGGTGACTGGCCAGATATGGGCTCATGAGCATGGCCCGCGCGGTGGCGATGAAGTCAATATAATCCAGGCCGGCAAGAATTATGGCTGGCCGATCATCGGTTATGGTATCAACTACAATGGCCAACCCCTGGCAGTTGCGACCCAACGTGAAGGGGTCGAGCAGCCGGTCTGGTACTGGGACCCGTCCATAGCCCCCTCGGGCATGACCTTCATCAGCAGTGACCGCTACCCCCGCTGGCAAGGCAAATTGCTGGTCGGTTCCCTGAAGTTTGCCCATCTGGTTCTGCTTGAGCTGGACGGCAACACGGTCACCGGCGCCGAAACCCTGTTCGAGGGCATAGGTCGCACCCGTAACGTGCGCCAGGGCCCGGATGGCTATCTTTACGTCGCCACCGAAGGCAAGGGTATTATCCGCATCATCCCGGAATAAGGGGCTTTGGTCCACTGATCTGCTTGTGATCCCGGGCCAATCATGCTTGAATTTCCCTGTCCTCAATCCACTTCACGAGCATGGGGAAATTCCATGGTTTTACTCAAAAATACGTTTGCCCGCACCCTTTTGCTGGTTTTGCTGCTTCAACCACTGGCTTCGGCATTCGCGGCCGAGCTGAAGGATATCGGCAGTTTCAACTTCCCTACATCAGCTTCCCCTGCCGCCCAGGAACAATTCCTGCTGGGGGTGGGCTACCTGCACAGCTTTGGCTGGACCCAGGCACAGCAGGCATTCCTGAAAGCACAGGAAATTGAACCGGATTTCGCGCTGGCTTACTGGGGCGAGTCGTTTACCTACAATCATCCCTTCATTGCCGAATGGGACAGTGAATCGCCACGCCGGGCCCTGCAAAAACTGGCTCCCACCATAGAAGGCCAACTCGCCAAGGCTCCGACGGAACGGGAAAAAGCATTTCTGCGCGTTGCCCAGGCCTATGCCTATACACCTGGCGACATCAGCACCCGCCGTCTGGCCCAGATGCAGGCCATGCGGGAAGCCTATGCAGCCTTCCCGGATGACAGAGAGGTCACCGCATTTTATGCCGTGGCCTTGCTGACCGGGGCTGCTGCCACTAACGATGCCGATGAAAGGGACCGACTGAATATGCAGGCCGGCGCCCTGGCCCTGGAATTGTTCCGTGAAAACGAAAACCATCCAGGTGCAGCCCACTACATAATTCATGCCTTCGACGACCCCGTTCATGCCCCATTGGCACTGGTGGCCGCTAAAAAATACGCCAGCATCGCCCCGGCGGTGTCCCATGCCCGCCATATGCCCACCCACATCTTCATCCAGCATGGCATGTGGCAGGAAGTCTCCGACTGGAACGAATCCTCCTTCCAGGCCGGAGCTGATCTGTGGCAGCCGGGCGACCGCCCCAATGACATGAACCATTCCTCTGACTGGGGCCAGTACGGCGACCTTCAACTGGGTGATTATGCACGTGCCCGCAGATGGATAGACAAGGCCCAACAGGTACAGCAAGACAATCCGGATGATGCCCGCTCCGCCAACACGGTGAAGGAGGTTGAGGCCAGGTATATCATCGAAACCCGCCAATGGCAGCTGGCCCCCATCACCGCACAGACCTCGGCGGCCGAGTTGCTGGCCATAGGCATGAGTGCCGCCAATCTGGGTGATTTTCCTCTGGCACAGCAGGCAGCCGACCGCCTGGCCCAGATGGCTCAGGCTCAGCCGAACAATACCGTGCTGAAAATAGCGCAACTGGAGGTCGCGGCCCTGACCGAACTGCGACAGGCACAGGCTGCCAGCACCCCGCCCGTCAAGGAAAAAGTGACTTCAGCCCTGGCCAGACTGGCCGAAGGTGTCCGCCTGGCCGAAACCATGCGCCCCCCAAATGGTGCCGCCAATCCTCACAAACCGGTTTATGAGCTGTACGGAGAACTGCTGCTGGAAGTTGGCAGACCGGATGAAGCCATGGCGCAGTTCCGGCAGTCGCTGCTGCGTATGCCCAACCGTCCCCTGTCCGTGCTGGGACTGGCCCGCAGCCATGCCGCCAAAGCTGACCAGGCTGCTGCTGCCGAACAGTACCGGCAACTGTTATCCGTCTGGGGACAACGGGATTTTGCAGAAACCCGGGAAGCCAGAGAATACCTGGGGAGCCTCTGAATGAAGGGGCAGAGGCAGGCCATAAAACCATGAGTGACAAACTGCTCGCCGGCTACCAGCGCTTCAAGGCTGGCTATTTTGCCCATAACCGGGAAAATCTGCGCACTCTTGCCCAGGCCCAAAACCCCGGCTATGCCCTGATCACCTGCTGTGATTCCAGGCTGGAACCCGCCCTGATTTTTGATACCAGCCCAGGCGATCTTTTTGTCATCCGCAATGTTGCCAATTTGGTGCCACCGTATGAGATTGAAGGCGCCTATCATGGCACCAGCGCTGCCCTTGAATTTGCTGTCACTGTACTTGAGGTTCCCGAAATCATCGTATTGGGGCATTCACGCTGTGGCGGCATCCGTTCTCTGATTCTTGACCGGGAGCGGATGCCACAGGATTCATTCATTGCCAAGTGGATGTCGATCGTGGCACCCGTGGCTGATCTGGCCGACCCGAACAAACTGGATGATCTCCAAACATTCAACGTCTGTGAGCAGGTTGCCGTGGGGTATTCATTGAGGAACCTGATGACCTACCCCTGGATCAGACAACGGGTCGAAGCCGGCACCCTGACCTTGAAGGGATGGCATTACAATATATTCACTGGTGCGCTGAAACAGGTGCTGGACCACGACACCATCGACACCATCGTCGAAGCCGAAAAGGACGATTGAGGCTATGGGGTCTTTGGATAAGAATCAGGCCTTGCCTGGCACATCACAGTAAGTCGTATCGTCCAGGTGGCGCACATAGTTGTTGAGAATACGCATGCCTTCAGCCGGTTTCACCACACCGGCATCGATCTTCCGCTTGATGAATTCCGACATGCGCCGGTCCAGATCATTGGGAAAATACTGCACCTGCGAGAGCATATCCTTGATGCTGATGCCGCGAATAATTTCTTCTATGAAAAAGTGACCTGGCTCGTCTGCATTGGCAAAGACATGTACCTCACCCACCCTGCCCAGAAGATTGTGCGCATCGCCAAGAATTTCCTGATAGGCTCCGACCAGAAATATCCCCAGATAATACGGCTCCTGTTCAAGTTGCGGCACATGCAAAGGCAACCAGCTTCTGTCCGTGTTGGCTGAAACATATTCGCTGATCTTGCCGTCGGAATCACAGGTCAGGTCTACCAGTTGTGCCCTGCGTTCGGGCTTCTCCTGCAAACGGGTCAAAGGCATGACCGGGAAAACCTGCCCGATGGCCCAGTGGTCAGGGATCGATTGGAAGACTGAAAAATCACACAGATACAAATCGGTCAACTGGTGCTCTAGTGCAAGTTGCTCCGGGGGCGGCGGGGAGAGCTCTGCCTCGGTCAGTTGCCGCAGTATCTCACGGCAATTGGTCCAGTACAGGCTATCTGCCTGCGCCAATTGTGCCAGGGGCAGGTAGCCCAACCGCGCCAGTTGTTCGGCCTCCTCGCGAATCTCGCAGGCATCATGGAAAGCCTCCAGCAACATACCGGTGTTTCTGGCGGCCTTGACTTCCTGCAGTGTCTGCTTCATCCGCTTGACCACAGCATGGTTTTTCCCGGCAGTTGCACTCACTGGCGGACTGTCCGGGCGATGGACACCCAGCACCGGTACCACCAGCACAGAGTGATGGGCGGTCAAGGCCCGACCACTTTCTGACAGCAACACGGGTACACTGACACCGCGTTCATCACAGATTTCCTTGACGGCAAAAACCACGATATTGGCATATTCCCGCAAGCCATAGTTGATGGTCGACTCCGGGCTATCCGCATCGCCCCCATAGTTGACACCCAGGCCTCCGCCCACATCCAGAAAGCGGATAGAAAGACCGCGCAGGCTCAGGTCTGCATAGATCTGGCTGATCTCCCTCACCGCCGAGCGCAAAACCTGTATATCCGCTATCTGACTGCCCAGATGAAAATGCAGCAACTGCAGACTATCCCTGCAGTCCTTGCTTTCGAGCACCTGCACCAGATGAATCAGCTCAGGCACGGTCAAGCCAAACTTGGAGCTGGAGCCTCCGGATTCAAACCAGCGTCCGGAGCCTTTGGTGGACAACTTGACGCGCACCCCCAGCCTCGGCACAAAGCCGCGGGATTCGGCCAGTTTTAACAATTGTTCAAATTCTGAATATTTTTCGATGACCGGCAGCACCTGTTGACCAATCTGTTGTGCATTCAGGATCATGGTCAGCATGGTCTGATCCTTGACCCCGTTGCAGAGCAACAGGTGAGCATCTCCCACCAGGGGCAGTGCTGCCATCAGTTCGGCCCGGGAACCGCATTCCAGCCCGATGTTGAACTCGCGTCCGGCATCAAGCACCTCCGCCACCACCTCATGCAACTGATTGACCTTGATTGGATAGACACAGCGATATTCATTGTCGTAACCCGCCTCGGCGATGGCATCGCGAAACTTGCGATTCAATCTGTGCACCCGGGCGGTGATGATGTCCTGAAAGCGGATCAGCAAGGGCATCGTGCACCCCTCTTCCACTGCTGCCTTGATGACGTCTGCGATATCTATTTCCAGTTTGCCGTCTGTCTGTGGCCTGATGCCAACATGGCCCTGCTGGTTGACAAAAAAGAAACCGTCACTCCAGCTATCCATGGCATACAGGGTTTGCGCAGCGGCCACGGACCAGGTGTTATTCATTTCGGCAGTCATGCCTGCTCCCTGGAAGACCTGTTGCTGGATTCGGCAAACAGGCAAAGCAACTCAATTGCTATCTGGGCAGCAGCCAGCGCGGTAATCTCGGCATGATCATAGGAAGGAGCCACTTCTACCACATCCATTCCTATCAGATTGATGCCTTTCAGACCACGGATTATTTCCAGTGCCTGCCAGGACGCCAGACCACCCGGCACAGGCGTACCGGTACCTGGAGCGTAGGCCGGATCGAGACAATCAATATCGAAGGTCACATACACCGGTCCGTTGCCGACACGGGCCCGTATCTGCTGGATGACATCCTGCAGGGGCCTGCGGTGAACTTCCGGGGCGTAGATGATCTCAAATCCCAGGGTGTCGGCATTGGTGGTGCGAATGCCGACCTGAATGGACGCTTCCGGTTTGATCAGTCCCTCAATGGCCGCTTTATGAAACATGGTGCCATGATTGACACCTTCCCCGGAAGAAGGCCAGGTATCGGTGTGGGCATCAAAATGCAGCAGGTGTAGAGGACCATGCTTTTTGGCATGGGCACGAATGCTGGGGTAGCTGATGAAATGATCGCCACCCAGCAGCAGGGCCGCTGCTCCCTGCTGCAGAATACCGTCGATGAACGGTTCTATATGACTGACGCTGCACAGACCACCGCCGGGTTGATTTTCACAATCGCCATAGTCCACTACTGACAGCGCCGAGAAAGGATCGACCGTCCAGGGCCAGGGTCTCTCCCAGGCCAGAGACATCGATGCATTGCGGACGGCGCGTGGACCAAGCCGGGCGCCAGAGCGGTTGGTGGTGGCAATATCAAGAGGGATACCTGCCACTGCCACGTCGATACCGGCAAGATCACGCCGATACGGCGTGCGGAAAAAACTGCAGGCGCCGGCAAAACTGTGGGAATTCACCATCCCGGTGCCCGGTTTGCCGGTAAAGGCATTATCCCAACTGCTCATTTTGACTCCCGTTGTTGCATTGATTCAAAAACAGCAGTGACCCATGGGTCATGAATCAGGCCTGCTTTTCATTAAACTTTCTCATTAAACATGGCAATGCGTCCGCCATCAACCACCAGGTCATGACAGTTGATGAAACTGCCTTCGTCGCTGGCAAGAAACAGTGCGGCCGTTGCGATATCCTGGGCATAGCCGGCTCTGGGCAAGGGTGTGGCACGCGCCAGGTTGCGCTCCAGTTTGGCAAATTTTTCGCTGTTTTCGGCATCACTCAATTGTTGCGCCCGGGCCGAACCGCCCCAGAAAATAGGCGTGGCTATGGCGCCCGGAGAGATGGCATTGACACGAATATTGAATTCACCCAGCTCGGCCCCGGCCAGCCTGGTCAGATGCGTGACAGCGGCCTTGGCCGCCGAATACAGGTAGCCACCCTGGTGAATCCGGTGCGCAGCGATGCTGGCATTATTGATGATACAGCCACCACCACTGGCCTGCATGACCCTGGCAGCATGTTTGATACCAAAAACCACGCTGCCGACCAGCAGCTTCATCACCTCCTCAAACTGAGGTTCGGTAACTGTCTGAGCACTGCTGCGCTCGGCAGCACCGGCATTATTGAACAGACAATCCAGCTTACCGAAGCGCATGACTGCTGCATCAACCAACGCGGCAATCTCAGCTTCATTGCGCACATCGGTTTGTTGAAAGCTGGCAGCGCTGCCGAGTTCCGCACACAGGGCTGCCCCCTTGTCGGCATTACGCCCAGCCAGCATCAGGCTGGCACCCTCGGCAGCAAACAATCTGGCTGTCTGTTCACCAATGCCACTGGTGGCCCCGGTGATGATGATGTTCTTGCCCTGTAAACGTCCACTCATGGTTTGTCCCTGGCGAGTCTCAAGGCTCACCTGTTCAATGTTGTTGTCGTCATTGCCGTTGTCGTTGGCCTGCCAGCCTGAGCATAAACAAGGGCTGCAAGCGAAGCAAGGGAGTCGATTACAGGAATGTGCTTACATATTGCGCCGATACTGCCCGCCAACCTCGAAAAACGCCTCGGTGATCTGCCCCAATGAACAGTGGCGAACTGCTTCCATCAATTCGGCAAACACATTCTCATCGTGAATCGCAGCCTGCTTCAGCCTGGCCAATGCCTGTTCAGCCGCAGCGGCATGCTGTGCCTGAAATTCCCGCAGCCGCTTTATCTGGCTCTGTTTTTCCGCTTCGGTCGAACGGGCCAGAGCCAGTGTGAAAGGTTGTTCTCCCTGAGTTGACTCCTGCTCCGGCAGAAAAGTATTGACTCCGATAATGGGCAGGCTGCCATCGTGCTTCTTGTGCTCGTAGTAAAGCGACTCATCCTGAATGCGGCCGCGCTGATACCCCGTCTCCATGGCGCCAAGTACACCACCGCGTTCGGAGATTCTTTCAAACTCCTGCAGCACGGCTTCCTCCACCAGATCGGTCAGCTCGTCAATAATGAAGGCCCCCTGATTCGGGTTTTCATTACGGGCCAGACCCCACTCTTTGTTGATGACCAACTGGATGGCCATGGCCCGCCGCACTGATTCATCGGTGGGTGTGGTTATTGCTTCATCATAGGCATTGGTATGCAGGCTGTTGCAATTGTCATAAATGGCAATCAGGGCCTGCAGCGTGGTGCGGATATCATTGAAGGCCATTTCCTGGGCATGCAGGGAGCGGCCGGAAGTCTGGATATGGTATTTCAGTTTCTGGCTGCGCTCATTGGCCCCGTATTTCTCGCGCATGACCGTTGCCCAGATGCGCCGGGCCACCCGTCCCAGCACGGTATATTCGGCATCCATGCCATTGGAGAAGAAAAACGAGAGATTGGGGGCAAAATCATCGATGGCCATCCCCCGGGCCAGATAGGCTTCCACAAAGGTAAAGCCATTGGACAGGGTAAAGGCCAGTTGCGAGATCGGATTGGCCCCAGCCTCGGCAATGTGGTAGCCGGAAATCGAGACTGAATAAAAATTGCGCACCTTGTTGGCAATGAAATATTCCTGGATGTCCCCCATCAGCTTGAGGCTGAATTCCGTCGAGAAAATACAGGTGTTCTGCCCCTGATCCTCCTTCAGGATATCGGCCTGCACCGTGCCCCTGACACTGGCCAGGGTATGGGCGCGAATGTCCGCCTCTTCGGCAGGTTCCGGCTCACGTTGCTGTGCCTGCCGGAACTGTTCCAGCTGTTGCTCGATGGCAGTATTCAGGAACATGGCCAGAATCGTCGGTGCCGGCCCATTGATGGTCATCGACACCGAGGTGTCGGGACTGCACAGATCAAAGCCCTCATACAACACTTTCATGTCATCGAGGGTGGCAATGGAGACACCGGAATTACCGACCTTGCCGTAAATGTCCGGACGTTCATCCGGATCGAAGCCATACAGTGTCACCGAATCGAATGCCGTGGACAGCCGCTTTGCCGGTGCATGCGCGGACAGCGCCTTGAAGCGTCGATTGGTACGGAAGGCATCACCCTCCCCGGCGAACATTCTGGTCGGATCTTCGCCTTCGCGTTTGAACTCGAACACGCCCGCCGTATAGGGAAAGCGGCCGGGAAGATTTTCCAGCAGCAGCCAGCGCAGCAGCTCGCCGTGCTCTTCGGTTCTTGGCAGCGCCACCTTGCGCACCTGGGTGCCGGACAGGGTTGTCGTAGCCAGCTGGGTACGGATTTCCTTGTCGCGGCTGCGTACCACCAATTCATCCTCGCTGTAGCGCGCCTTGTCTTCAGGCCACTGTTGCAGCAGCCTGAGGCTGTCTGCATGCAGTTGCTGCTCGCGTGCTGCCGCCAGACTGTGCAGGGCTTCCACGCCCACTGTTGCTGCGCCCGAGTGTTGCGCCAGCATCTCCGCACTGGCCAGCAGTTGCTGCCTCTGACGGGCAATTTGACTCTGTTGTTCGGCCTGCCGGCGATAATTGCGGGACGTTTCTGCGATTTCCGCCAGATAGCGCTGCCGTTGCGGGGGCACGATGGCTGCCTTGCTGGAGGAAGTCCGGGTGCTGACCCTGGCCAGGCGATGCTCGAACTGCTTCAGCCCCTGCGTCCGCAATACCGGCACCAGACCCTGGTACAGCGCCGTCACGCCATCATCGTTGAATTTGGCAGCAATGGTGCCGTAGACCGGCATGCTTTCCACACGCTCGGCAAAAGCCTGGCGGTTGCGTTGAATCTGTTTGCTGACATCCCGCAGAGCATCCTCGGCGCCTTTGCGGTCAAACTTGTTGATGGCAACGACATCGGCAAAATCCAGCATGTCGATTTTTTCCAGCTGACTGGCCGCACCAAACTCAGGTGTCATCACATACAGGGCAGCATCCACGAAAGGCACGATGCCCGCATCACCCTGACCGATGCCGGGTGTTTCCACGATAATCAGATCAAAGCCCGAGACTTTGACTGCGGCAATGATATCTGCCATCGCAGCCGGCACTTCAGTGCTGGCCTTGCGGGTGGCGATGGAGCGCATATAGATGCTGTCATGGTAGATGGCGTTCATCCTGACCCGGTCCCCCAGCAGGGCGCCACCGGTTTTGCGGCGCGTGGGGTCAATCGCCAGCACGGCTATCTGCAGGCTGTCCCCGGCATCCTGGCGCAAGCGGCGGATCAACTCATCAGTCAGTGAAGACTTACCCGCACCACCCGTCCCGGTAATACCCAGCACAGGGGTTTGCCCACCGCGCAACTGCGCCGATTTCCTGATCTGCTGCAGCAAGGTTTCTGAACACTGTTCATACTCCAGCAGGGTGATGACCCGGGCCAGGACATTGCGATCACCTGCGGCCAGCGCAGTGCAGTCCTTAACCCCGGCAGCCAGGCCTGCATTGCGGGTCTGCGTCAGCATCTCGTCGATCATGCCCTGCAAGCCCATGCGCTGGCCGTCCTCGGGAGAATAGATGCGATTGACCCCGTATTCATGCAGTTGCGCGATCTCGGCAGGAATGATGACCCCGCCTCCCCCACCGAACACCTTGATGTGGCCGGCACCGCGCGCCCGCAGGCTGTCGATCATGTACTGGAAATACTCGATGTGCCCACCCTGATAGGAGCTGATGGCAATCGCCTGTACATCCTCCTGTACGGCGGCCTCCACCACCTCAAGCACCGAACGGTTGTGCGCCAGATGAATGACCTCGGCACCGGAAGCCTGCAACATGCGACGCATGACATTGATGGCAGCATCATGGCCGTCAAACAGACTGGCGGCAGTGACGAAGCGCGGCCAGGCAACTGCGACAGGCTGTGCGGAAGTGGCCGCGCCAGACGCGGAGTTCATGGACTCTGAAGGGGATGTCACCGTTGGGCTCCTGCGCCTTGCGCATATGGATTGAATCGGGGCTTGGTCTGACCTATTATATTGACGTTAACGTAAACGTCAATTCAGGACTGCCCGCATGAATGAATCCCTTCCGGCTTATCTGAGCCCAGGCTATCTGCGCCGCCATGCCCTGGACCCTCATGCCACCGGCCCGAAAACCTATACCATTTCCGAACTGGCCCGGGAATTCGACATCACCACCCGCGCCATTCGTTTCTATGAAAGTGAACACCTGATCAACCCGGCGCGACAGGGCCGCAACCGTCTTTACAGTCAACGCGACCACACCCGCCTGAAACTGATACTGCGCGGCAAGCGGCTTGGTTTTGCCCTGACCGAAATCCGCGAAATGTTTGCCCTTTATGACTCTGAACAGGGCGAGCAGGCCCAGCTGAATCTGGTGCTGAGCAAGGTCAAGGCACGCCGACAGCTACTGCAGCAACAACTGGAAGATATTCAGCTGAGTCTGCATGAACTGGACGAGCAGGAGAAACGCTGCCTGCAACGTCTGCGATCGCTTTAAGAAACCTCTGCACAAGTCCTTAACCCTGACTCTCATCACCACGGAATCTCACCATGACCCAGCACTCACGCAATAACACTGTCATTCTCGGCGCCGCACGCACTCCAGTGGGTGCTTTTCAAGGGGTATTTTCCTCAACTCCAGCCCCGGTTCTGGGTACGCTTGCCTGCAAGGAAGCGTTGGCCCGTTCCGGCCTGGGCAGCGATGACATCGATGAGCTGCTGTTCGGTTGTGTACTGCCGGCAGGCCTGGCCCAGGCGCCGGCGCGACAGGTAGCCCTCGGTGCCGGGCTGGCCATGAGTACGCCCTGCACCACGGTGAACAAGATGTGTGGTTCGGGCATGAAAACGGTGATGATGGCTGATGACCAGATCTGCGCCGGGCATGCCGAAATCGTAATTGCCGGCGGGATGGAAAACATGACGCTGGCTCCCTACCTGCTGCCCAAGGCCAGAGGCGGCTTGCGCCTGGGTCATGGCGAACTCAAGGATCACATGTTTCTGGATGGCCTGGAAGATGCCTATTCCGGCCGATTGATGGGCAGCTTCGCCCAGGAACTGGCGGATCGCTATCAATTGAGCCGGGAGCAGATGGATGCCTATGCCATCGCATCCCTGCAACGTGCCCAGCAGGCCATCGCCGAGGGCTGGTTCCACCGGGAGACTGTCCGCGTAACGGTCAATACCCGTACTGGCGAACAGCAGGTTGTTGATGATGAATTGCCGGGCAAAGCCTCACTGGAGAAGATTCCTCTGCTGAAACCTGCCTTTGCCAAAGACGGTACGGTGACTGCCGCCAATTCCAGTGCCATCTCTGACGGTGCAGCCGCCCTGGTGTTGATGAATGAGGAATCTGCCCGCGCCCGCAATCTGCAACCCATGGCCCGCATTCTGGCACAGGCCAGTCATGCCCGTGAACCCGGGGAGTTTACCATCGCCCCCATAGGTGCCATCGAAAAAGTGCTGGCGCGTGCCGGCTGGGCAGCCAGCGAGCCGGATCTGTATGAAATCAATGAAGCCTTTGCCATGGTGCCCATGCTCGCCATGCAGGCGCTTGGCCTGGATCATGCCAGGGTCAACATCCATGGCGGCGCCTGCGCGCTGGGGCACCCGGTAGGAGCCTCCGGCGCCCGCATCATCGTGACCCTGCTGCATGCCCTGCAACGCACCGGCGGCAGGCGCGGCGTGGCCAGCCTGTGTATCGGCGGCGGCGAAGCCGTGGCCATTGCGCTGGAGCTGCTCTGAGCGTTATTGCCGCAGCAGATTGCGCACACCATCTCGCAGGCGATCGGCATTGTCATTGACCGCATCGGTGCCGCGCTGCAGTTGCTCCTGCAACTGTTGTTGCGTCGCCTCGCGCAGCTGATCGAGGTTGGCCCGCAGCAAGGTCTGGCTGATGGCAGCAAGCACCTGTCGCAGCGCCTCTTCCAGGCTTACCGAGTCACTTTCCTCCCCGATATTCTGCAGCCGTATATCGGGCAGAGGCACGGGAGCGGTGAGCCCTCCAGCCACCAGGTTCACCCTGGGATTGATGATCTGCAGGTCGCGGATGACCACCTGCGTCGCTGCTGCCGCCTGATCACTCTCGGCCGGAGCAGAAGCATCAGCCGACGATAACTGCGCCATCAGGGTTCTTACATTGTCCGTGCGCAGCTGGGTTTCATAGGTGATCACCGGACTGTCGATGGTAATTGAAGTAATTTCCACGACATCGGAAAAAACCGAACCGACCGCAAGCGCCAGGCTGACATTGCCCAGCTCAAAAATATACGGGGCCGAGAACCCTTCCGGATTGCCGACCAGCAGGCCATCGATGCTGCCGCTGCCACTCAATGGCGAGAGACTGACTGCATCCACCGTGACCTCGGTGCCCAGCACCTGGGGGCCAACATACTCAATACTGCTTTTGACCACCGAATCCAGATAGACAAACACCAGCGCGAAAGACACCAGCAACAGGGCGAAAACGGCAAGCAACAGTTTTTTTATCATGAGCGTACTCCTTGCATTTGATCTAATGGAATAATTACCTATTGAGCCCAAGCAGGCAAGCGGCTTTGAATGACACGGCTGTGACACCCGATTAAGTGCTTGCCTGGATGTAATCGTCCTGCGATGATTGCTCAACAATTTTTCATGTCCTGGCAAGAGAACCAAGGCATACGGCAAAGAGAAGTATCACCTATGGAACCCGATATTATTGGCGGGCTGGGCGGAGGTCTTTTGATCGGCCTGGCCAGCGCCCTGATGCTGCTGCTGATTGGCAGGATAGCCGGTATCTCCGGTATTCTGGGCGGCGTTGTGACGGGTGGCTCCCGCGCTGAATTTCCCTGGCGACTGGCTTTTGTAGCCGGTCTGATTGGCGGTGGCGTGCTCTATCGTCTGCTCATCGGTCCGCTGGTCATCACCATGCAGGCCGAAGGTCCGGTATTGATTCTGGCGGGCCTGCTGGTGGGTTTTGGCACCCGCATCGGCTCCGGCTGCACATCCGGTCATGGCGTCTGCGGTCTGGCCCGGCGTTCACCCCGATCCCTGGCGGCAACTGTCCTGTTCATCGGAGTTGCCGCCCTGACCGTGTTCATTACCAGGCATCTGCTGTCATGAAAGGATTCATCACTCTCCCGACTACGGTTGCCTTTGTCTGTGGCCTTATCTTTGGTCTTGGCCTGAGTATTTCCGGCATGGTCAATCCCGCCAGGGTTATCGGTTTTCTGGATGTGGCCGGGGACTGGGACATGACCTTGCTGCTGGTGATGGGCGGCGCCCTGGCAGTCACTGCAGTGAGCTTTCCACTGATCACAAGGCGCAGCAAACCCGTACTGGAACAGGAATTTGTTCTGCCCACCAAAACCCGGATTGACAAACCATTGATAAGCGGCGCCATTCTGTTCGGAGTGGGCTGGGGATTGGCAGGGCTCTGTCCAGGCCCCGCCCTGACTGGCCTGGCCTCGCTGTCACCTTCCCTTTTTCTTTTTGTTGCCGCCATGGTGGCGGGACAACTATTAGCCACAAGCCTGGAGCGCTCATGATTGCCAACATTACCCTGCTGTTCACACCTGCTGCCCGTCTCATTCTGGGTATCTATTTCCTGCTGCCGGGGATCATGAAACTGACCGACTACCAGGGCACTGCCGATTACATGGCGTCACATGGCATGATTTTCATTCCCTTCTTTCTTATCCTCACCGCAATTATCCAGATTGGCGGCTCATTTGCCCTGATCGCCGGTTACAAGACCCAACTGGTTGCTTTTGTTTTTGCCGGACTGACCCTGGTGATCAGCCTGGTTCTGCATGATTTCTGGACCATGGAACCCAGCCTGCAGACAGCACACGAAACCCAGAATTTTTTCAAGAACATGGGCATCATGGGTGGCTTGCTGGCTTTGAGCGGTCATGGTGGCGGCGCGTTCAGCCTGGATAATCGCAACAAGCGTTCAGGCTGAGTTGCGACTGGCATTGATATTGCCGAACAGGGAACGCATGACCATCTTTTCATAATCCTGCAGATGCTCTGTCCGCTCTGACCGTCGCGCCTGCTGAATGCGGATCAGCGCATATTGCTGGATGGTCAGCAGTGGCAGGACCACACGTTCCCGCAGCTGGATACTGAGCCGACTGCGCGGATTGTCTTCCAGCAAGCGTTGCTGACCGGATATTTTCAATACCATTGCCTTGCTCAACTCATACTCGTCGTAAATGTTCTCCCAGAAACCGGCAAAGCGTTCATCCTTTTGCATATAGCGGGTCAAGGCGAAATTGGTCTTGCTCATGCTTTGCATGCTGTTGGCAATCAAGGCGCGGAAAAACCGCGAACGTTGATACAGGGCAATACAGTCACCCAGCCTGCCAGCTTCTTCCATTTCCTGCAGCGCCGTACCCAGGCCATAAAATCCGGGCACATTCTGTTTCAACTGACTCCATGCACCAACAAAAGGAATCGCACGCAAGTCCTCAAAACTCAATTTCCTGGAACTGCCGCGCTTGCTGGGCCGGCTGCCGATATTGGCCATGGCATAATATTTCAGGGTGCTCATTTCTTCCAGATAGGGCAAGAACAACGCATCTTGTTTGAAGGCTTCGTATTTTCGATAACTGCTGAGCGCAAGCACTTCGATCAATTCACGCTGGGCCGCATCAAGCTCACGCTCTGAACGGTCATAGAGATTGTTCTCCAGTCCGGCCGTCAACAGCTGGCCAAGATTATGCTTTGCTGCCTCCTTGATACCGTAATAAGAACTTATGGTCTGCCCCTGCACTGTCATTTGAATCTGGTTGCTTTCTATTTTTTTGCCCAGTGCTGCGTAGAAAAGATACGTGTCACCACCTCCTCTGGCAGGCGGGCCACCTCGCCCATCAAAGAAAACGGCTTCAATGGCACACTGGCGGGACACTGCAGTGACATCCTCCTTGGCGCGGTAGATGGCCCAGTTGGCCATCAGGTAGCCTCCGTCCTTGGTGCCGTCGGAAAAACCAAGCATTACTGTCTGCCGCATGTTGCGCCGGGCAAGGTGCTCCCGGTACTGTGGAATCTGATAGATGGCATGCATCGACTTGCCGGCACGCTGCAAATCATCAATGGTTTCAAACAAGGGGATGATATCCACCGTCAACTCCTCGTCACCCCAGCCACAAAGCCGAAACAGGGCATGCACCCTGGCCATGTCCAGCGGGCCACGGCAGTTGCTGATAATGTAGCGATGACAGCCCCGCACTCCGTTGCGCTGCTGGATCTGCCGCATCACAGCCGGTGACGACAAGGTGTCCCTGCTGAGTTCATCAATGCATGTTTGCGGATCGATATTGCCGGTACAGGCAAACAGCAGGTTCATTTGCTGGGGTTCAGGCAGCTCGAACAGATTATCCGGCAAAATTCCCGGGTTCAAGCGGATCAGTTCCTGCAGTGCTGCTGCAATGACACGGCTGTCCTGGCGGATATCCAGGCTGGCAAAGTGGAAGCCGAACAGAACCAGCTTGCGGCGAAATGACTGAACCTGATCAAGATAAAGGCCTTGATATTTTTCCTGCAACAACAGCTCCACTTCATCCATGGCCTGCAGAAAGGTTTCCTGTGTCAGTGCGGGAATGTCACTCTGCTCACTCAACTCTTCATGCAACAGTTTTTCCAGGCGGTCGATGGTTTCATAAATACCGGAAAAACTCAGCCGTCGCTTCAGGCTGCGCAGATTCTGGTGATAGCAACTGAAAATGGTATAGCGTAATTTGGCGGCAACCCGAAGCGTCGTATCAATCGTGACAAAGGGATTGCCATCCCTGTCCCCCCCTGGCCAGAAACCAATACTGATCAATTCCTCATTACTGGCCAGAGCCTGGGCAAAAGACTCTGACAACTGATCCACAATATCGCCGATGGCTGGGTAAAAGATGTTGCCAAGATACCAGGTCAGCAGAACCGCTTCATCATAGGGGCTGGGCTTCTGCTTCTGAAAAAAGGGCGTATTGCCCAACTGCTGCAATAAATCCCGTGCCTCTGCAGTCTGCTTGTTGGAGATAGCATCGGTCAAATCCGAAATAATGGCCAGCACCTGCCCCGGATAGAACTGGGTGGGGTGTGCTGTCAGCACTACGCGCACGCCAAATTCGCCCAGCAGTTTTCCCAATCGACCCTCTATCTCTTCGTCTTTGGCCCTGTCCGCAAGCTGCGCCAGCGAGTTCTTGCCTTCGATTCGATGGATGCGGCTGTAGGCTGAATCTTCCAGGGCATCTATCAATACTACCTGGCGCTCAACATATTGAATGATCTTGAACAGAAACTGAATCTGCTCCCGTTCGGAAAACCCGGATTTATGCGTGGCAAAGAATTGCTGCAGAATATCCTGGGGATCCATGCCCCTGTCCAGGCCGGCACTGCACTGCTCGGCCAGCAATGGCAACAGGGTTCCGGTCTGTTCAACGGCATCCAGGGGAAGTGTCAGAAACAGGCTGTTGTAGAGCTGAAAATTCAACTCCACCAACTCTTCGAATGTTCTGCTGGTACGGTCATGCATACTGTCTTGCTCCTGTTGCCTTTTTTACTTCTGTTGCTTCCGCACCGGGTTCATCTGCCCAGCCGGGTGAGGATGCAGGGGATAGGAAAAAAACAGCAACACGGCGGCCAGAGCAACATACAAGGCGCTGTAGGCAAACAAGCCGGTTAAAGTCATCCCGCCATCAATGGCATAGCCAAACAGAACCGGCGATACCGCTGTTGCAAAAACCATTATAGCCATATTCATCGCACGAATGCTGCCCAGGCTGCCAGTGCCATAGATCTCAACCCACAGCGAACTGTTGACCGGAGGGGCGCTGCCCGAAGACATTCCCAGCAGACTCATGATGGCGGGCGCTGTCCACCAGCCCGGCACAAAGGCAATCAGCAGCAGCGCCAGCAACATCGGCAACTGCATGAACGGCAGCATTTTTACTGCCGTGAAGCGATCCACCAGACTGCCTGAAAGCAGCGAGCTGATCCAATGCACGATGCCGTAGACAATGAAGCAGCTGGCCAGCCAGGCGACGGTCCAATCCTTGCCGGCAAGCAGAAAATTCTGATGGATGAATATCCCGGTAATCAGAAACGGATTGGCCATCAATGCCGGTAATACCAGCCAATAACGGATATCACGCAGCACTATGCGCCGCCCTGGCCCCTTGCCTGAGGCAACAGCACCCGTATTGGCCCCCTGTGTATGCGGACCATCCTGAATTTTCCCACCGAGAAACCATACCGCCGGCAACAGCACCAGCAATGTCAGCAGCGAAATCAACAGATAGACAGATTGCCAACCGGCATAACTGATGATTGCCACGGCCAGTAATGGCAAAATAATCTCGCCCAGCGGAACCCCGGTCATGACGATGCTGACAGCCTTGCCACGACCATTTTCAAAGCATCGGGTCATGGTGGTAATTCCCGTATGCGGCAGCAGGGCCTGACCAAACAGGCGCAGTAATATAAAGGCCAGAAGCAGGCTCACCAAACCTGTCGCCTGAGTCAACAAAAAACTGGCAAGAGCCAACCCCAGGCTGACAAAAATGGCATAACTGCGCACCGACACTCTGTCTATCAATGCCCCCAGCCACACGACCAGCAAGGCTGAGAGCAGTGTTGCCGATGAATAGACAAACCCATAACGGCTGGCAGAAAGACCCAGGCTTGACTGAATCTCGGCACCAAACCAGGCAATAAAGAAGGATTGTCCAAAATTCCCCCAGAACACGGTAAGAAAACCGAAACTCAACAGTGGGAAATTCGCTCTGATAAAAGTGAAATAGTTAGTCATGGTATTTGCAGCCGGATAGATGGCAACGTGGGCTCATCGCAATAATTCATCCAGCGTCAGACTGTAACTGGGCGCAAAGGTAGCCAGAAACCAGCGCACCTCATCCAGATCAATTTTTTCCAGGCGCTGCCTGATATCTTCCTCGGCCTTGGCAAATTCCGCATTGCCAGCAGCCATTTCAGCCTTGCACTTCAGATAGGCGGCAATGGTGTCCGCCGCCTTGATCAGTTCATGGTGCTCCTGCGGCAGAGCCTCTTCCAGCAGCACAGATTTGAAGTCAGCCTGCAGTCGCTCCGGCAACAGACCCAGCAACTCTCTGCCGGCTTCCTTTTCAATTGCCTTGTACGCCTGTGTAATCTCGGCGGAATGGTATTTGACCGGGGAGGGCATATCGCCGGTAATCACCTCGCTGCAATCATGATACAGGGCTGCCACCACCACTGCATTGACATCCACATGGCCAGCAAAATACCGGTTCCGGATCAGGGCCAGAGCATGAGTGATACTGGCAACCTCCCAGCTGTGCTCCATCACATTTTCCGTGATCACATTGCGCTTCATTCCCCAGCGCTGCAACCAGCGAATCTTGCTGATGTAGGCGTAGAAGTGACTTGTTTCGGTGCTGGCCATGATATTCCTGAAAGAGTGCATGTGTTGCGGCAAAAACTCGGATCGCGAGCCGTCATGACAAAGACATTGCCAGGGCTGGCAATAAACCCCTACAATCAATTCACAACAGGATGATACGCCACAGGGAGGAGCCCATGCTCGCACCTGAACCACAACCTGGGCTTTACCACACTGGCTCCGCTTTCTGGCGTTATCTGGCGGTGTCAAGCGCAATCCTGGTGTTCCTGACTGATACCCTGACGCCCCTGGGGCTCGCTCACGGCGTATTATACACATTGCCTGTAATACTTTCTGCTCTGGCCCTGGACGGAAAATTCACGCAGCTATTGACTCTTATCTGCAGCCTGCTGATCCTGCTCGCCGTGTCACTGGCGCCTGCTGCTGTGCCTGCAGCGCCGATGGCAATCGTGCTGATCAATCGCAGCGTTTCCATTCTTGCCATTGTCGGGCTGGCAATCCTGATCACTATCGCACTGCGGCTGTTGGCGCAAAACAGAAAAGACCGGGAGCAGATTCAACTGTCGCTGCAGCAACTGGAGCAACGCGAAGGTCTGCTGAGCATGGCCAGTGAACTGGGACACCTGGGCGGCTGGGCCCTGCAACTGCCCGCTCCGGGAAAATTACGCCTTGGTCAGCAAATTGCCACTCTGATCTGGTCCCCCGAAATGGCAAGAATACATGGTCTTGAACCCAGCCATACGCCCACTCTGTTTGAAACTTTCCGCTTGTTTTCCGCCGAAAGTGCTTCCACTCTCCATACCGCGTTGCGGGCCTGTGCCACAAAGGCCATCCCTTTTGACCTGGAACTGCAACTCAAACCGGTCAACAGGGAGTTGATATGGGTGCGCGTCATCGGCCAGCCTGTCGTCAACACGGAAGGCATGGTCAGTGAAATTCAGGGTATGTTGCAGGACCTGAGTGCAGAAAAGGCACAAGAGCAGCAACTGCATGAAAGCAACAAACGCTTCCAGCAACTGGCTGATGCCCTGCCCATCATTGTCTGGACAGCACTGCCTGATGGCACACTGGATTATGTCAACCAGGCGCTGGCGGATTACACAGGCATCACCACGGAAGCCCTGCTTCCTGCCCAACGCTGGCTGTCTGCCATCGCGCCCCAGGACAGAGATTACTGCATCACCCGTTGGCAACAGGCAAGCGCAGCAGAAACCGATTATGAGGCTGAGCTGGGTCTGCTGACTCACGAAGGTAAAACCCGCTGGCATCTGGTCCAGGCAAAACCGGTGCGTAATGATGAGGGCCAGGTCATACGCTGGTATGGCATTGCCATTGATATTCATGACCGCAAACTGCTGGAAGAACGCACCCGTGATCTGGCCGAGCGTCACCAGAACACGCTGGAGAGCATCAGCGACGGGCTGTATGTGTTGGACCAGGAGTGGCGTTTTACCTATATCAACCAGCAGGCGGAAAAAATTCTTCAGCGTAACCGCCATCAACTTCTGGGACGGGTATTCTGGAACTGCTTTCCTCAAACCGAAGAACTCAAGGCCAAATTTGAAAGCGCGATTGCCTCACAGACACAGCATGATTTTCAGTTTTTTTATAAACCCCTGTCCATCTGGCTGCAGATTCACGCCTACCCCTCCGCCAAGGGACTGACTGTCTATCTGTACGACATCAGTGCCGATGTCGCTCTGCAAAAAACGCTGGCAGAAAGCGAGGAAAGGTTCCGCATCGTAGCCAAAACAACCACGGATTCTGTCTGGGACTGGGACGCGCGCACTGGCTCCTTGTGGTGGAATGATGGGTTTTACAGCCTCTTTGGCTTTCAACATGAACAGGTCGAGAATTCCGCTGATTTCTGGGCATCGCGCATACACCCGGAAGATCGCCGGAAAGTCGTCAAGAGCATTCTCTCTGCCATTCGTGGCAATGCCCAGGAATGGCAGGAAGAATACCGGTTCCTGCGCCAGGATGATTCAATCGCCTGGGTCATCGACAGGGGATCGATCATCCGCGATGAACAGGGCAAGGCCTTGCGCATGGTGGGTGGCATGACCGATATCACCCAGCGCAAACAAATGGAGAACCAGTTGCAGCAATCGGAGCGCTTGCGCGCAATAGGTGAGCTTACCGGTGGTGTAGCCCATGATTTCAACAATATGCTGACCGTGATTATCGGCAACGCGGAAAACCTGTCGAAAAAGCTCACTGATCCCCGTGACCGCGAACTGGCAGAGATGATTTGCCAGGCCGCCACCCGCAGCGCCCAGTTGACCCAGCGCTTGCTGGCCTTTGCCCGGCAGCAGCCACTACAGCCGGAACACATCGACATCAAGCAAATGTTGAACAGCATGGAAGTGTTACTGCGACGCACCCTGCCGGCTGGAATCAGTCTCGAATTTGTCCATGGTGGTGGTTTGTGGCATGCCCTGGCAGATCCGGGGCAGCTGGAAAACATCCTGCTCAATCTTTGCCTGAACGCCCGCGATGCCATGCAGGACAAGGGCAGGTTGACCATAGAATCTGCCAACACCCATCTCGATGAGCAGTACTGCCAGCAACATACCGAAATCAAGCCAGGCCAGTATGTCATGCTTGCGGTGTCCGATACCGGTTGCGGGATTCCAGCAACAGACATCGACCGTGTCTTCGAACCTTTTTTCACCACCAAACGAAAGGGCCATGGTGCCGGTCTGGGTCTGAGCATGGTGTATGGTTTCATCAAACAATCCAGTGGTCATATCAAGGTCTATTCCGAGCCCGGCCAGGGAACCACCATAAAAATCTATCTACCCCGCAGTCTGGGCAAACCACAATCCTCGCCAGAGCGGATCAGCAACCCTGTCCGTGGAGGATATGAAAAAATTCTGCTGGTTGAAGATGACGCCATGGTCCGTCAATATGCTCAGGCAATGCTGTTGGACCTGGGCTATCAGGTCCTGACCACGGACAATGCCGAAGACGCTCTGAACCTGCTGCAAACGCACAGCGATACAGCCCTGTTGTTCACCGATATTATCCTCAGTGGTGAAAAGAATGGTCGGGAACTGGCAGATATCGCCTGCAGTCAGCATCCTGACCTGAAAGTATTGTACACTTCGGGTTACACTGAAAATGCCATTGTGCACCAGGGGCGGCTTGACCCTGGTATCGAGTTGCTGAGCAAACCGTTTCGTCGCCAGGAACTGGCTGCCAGAATCCGCAAACTGCTTGACTGACGAATTTGAGACCACACCAAGATGACCCCTTCAAGCCCAGCCCCGAAACAGCAAACCGGGACCTCCTGGTATCAACGCCTCATCAACCAGCGCCACGGCCTGGCGATAACCTACTGGACGCTTTTTCTTGCTGGTGCGGTACTGTTTTTCATCTTCGGCAGCCTGGCCGTGGCTGCCGGCCAATGGCAACGCTTCATCATTCTGCTCAGTGCCAGCGTTGTTTATACCTTTCTGCTGTTGATCGGCGTGGGCAAGGGTTATCGGGGCGATGATCCCGGCAAGGCGCTGGGCAGGGTTACTGTGCTGTTCCTGTTATTGAACCTGACCAATACCCTGGCTGTATTGAGTTTCATTTGACCCCAGACTTGTTTTTGCTCCTGATCTTGCTTTTCCCCTTGTTGCGAAGCCCGACAGCCTTGCCTGAATTTTTGAGCTTGCCGGGGCCTTTGTACAGGCCAGGTACCGCCTTGATGCTGCGTCGCTCCATACTCACTGCCAGATAACGTTCTATCGAGGCTTTCAGGTTCCATTCTTCAGGTGCAATCAATGCAATGGCCAGACCATTGTTTCCAGCCCGGCCGGTTCTGCCAATCCGGTGGACATAATCGTCGCCCTTGCGTGCCATGTCGAAGTTGATAACCAGTTCGATACCTTTGATGTCCAGGCCACGGGCGGCCAGATCACTGGCAACCAGAACCTGAAACCGGGACTCCCGAAAGGCAGCCAGGGTGGCATTGCGCTTGTCCTGCTTCAATTCCCCATGCAGGAAATCAGACTTGACGCCTCTGTAGCGCAGCACGCCACAGAGCTGGTTTGCTCGCTCCCTGGTGTTGGTAAAGACCACCGCCTGCTGAAACGTCTCATTCTGCAAAAGCCAGAGCAAGAGTTTTTCCTTGTGCCGGTCATCATCTGCCAGCACATATTGTTGTCGAATAGCGACATGTTGCTGCCGATTATGCAGCAGCACTTCCTCAGGTGCCTGTTGTATTTTTCCGGCCAGCTGTTTTACTGGCGGCGGCATTGTGGCCGAGAACAAAAGTGTCTGTCGCAGCGGGTTGCAATGGGCGACAATCTCCAGCACATCCTCCAGCATACCCATTTCCAGCAGGCGATCAGCCTCATCCAGCACCAGCACTTCCAGTTGGTCCAGCAGCGGAGTCTGCTGCTGGATATGTTCCAGCAGGCGCCCTGGGGTGGCAACGATGATTTCCGGATCTTTGCGAAAAAACGCCCGCTGCACCTTGAACTCCTGCCCGCCACAGATCACGGCATTGTGGAAACCGGTAAAGCGGCTCAGTGCGGTGAAATCCCGGGCCAGTTGCCGGGCCAGTTCCCTGGTGGGGCTTAGAATCAGTGCTCGCGTGCCCTGGGCCGGGCCTTTGTTCTCCAGCAAGCGCTGCAGAACCGGCAAGGCAAACGCAACGGTCTTGCCACTGCCAGTGGCAGCCTGGACGATAAGATCCTTGCCGGCAAGAGCCAGAGGCAGGCTTTTTTGCTGAACCTCGGTGGGCTTGTCGAAACCAAGCTTCTGCAGGGCGTGCAGCAATTTCTCATGCAGATTCAGTTCGGTGAACACCCGGATATTCCTTATGACGAGGGTTGGACACTCTCGCAGGCATGACTCAGGCTGTCAAGAAAGTGTGGTGCAGAAAGTGTGGTGCAGGTATCAGGAAACCGCTACCTACGTCTATGGCCGCTCTGCGGGAGGTCTGCTTGCCGACAACGGATAATCTCCGTATATTGCAGCGCTTGATTTTCAGTTCCATTCTTTTTGTGAACCCCAGAGTAAACCCCAGGAAACAGTGATGGCCAGCGCCGTGATCAGTCTTTTTTCCAGCGCATTCCTGGCTGCCACCATTCTCCCCCTCTCTTCTGAAATACTCCTGCTCGCCTTGCTGCAGCAAGGCTACCCGGCACTGCTGTTATTGCTGGTTGCCGGCACCGGCAACGTGCTGGGCTCCTGTCTCAACTGGTGGCTGGGAACCTGTCTGGCCAGGTTTCAGCAGCAGCGTTGGTTTTATTTCTCACCGGGTCAGATAAGCCGGGCGCAGGAACGCTTCCAGCGTTTCGGCAGCTGGACCTTGTTATTTGCCTGGGTGCCGGTGATAGGTGATCCACTGACCTTGATCGCTGGCGTGATGAGGTTGCCTTTTCTGCCTTTCCTGATACTCACGGCCAGTGGCAAGTTTGCCCGCTATGCCGTGCTTATCTGGCTTTTTTGAAGGATTTTTCTGGTTTTGCAGTTGTCTTGCCGACGGTAGTTTTGTCGTCGGCGGTCTTTTTGTTCGCCTTTTTGATCGCCTTTTCAACATCGCCCGCAGCACTATCATGGATGCCTGCTGTGACAAACTGCCTCTCGGCATAAACCCTGGGCGTGAACACCACGGGAAACAATACTTCAATATCGACATGGTAAACCCGGCACAAGTGTTCCAGCGTATCGAGAGTCACATTCTGGTCCATGTTTTCAATGCGCATGATGGTCGACTGAGCCAAACCTGTCTTGCGCGCAAACTCCCGCTGCCCCATGGAGCCTCGTTTCTGCCGAATGAATTGTGCCAAGCGCTTACGCAACTGAACCATATGTGGTTTATACTGTCAGTACCGAACCGCATGTGGTTCATTTGCATTGCCCGCCTGCTCCAGTTTGCAGCGCAACCCTGCGCACCCTTACGCACCCAGGCGCATCCAGCCGGGCGTAACCAGGTGTAACCAGGCACAACCAGGCATAGCCCGGGAAGCACACCCCGGTTCCACCAGTGCAGTAGCAGTCCAGCAACAGGCTGTCTTCGCTACTGCACTGGCGGAGCACTTATGTCCCCTGACATTTGCATCCCTCGATAAAGGTGCATTATTCTCTGGAAAACTTCACAGAGGCACATCATGGACACCCACACTGGCAAGCCAACTGAAACAGGCATACTCGCCTGGATAGAACGCACCGGAAACCGATTGCCCGACCCCGTCTTCATCTTCCTCTGGCTGATTCTTGCCATTGTGCTGCTTAGTGTCGTCGCCGCCCTGGCCGGGCTGTCGGTAGCTCACCCCACCCAGCAACTGGCCGATGGCAGCCCGGTGATCATCGCCGCCAGCAGTCTGCTGTCAGCAGCGAATATTCAACGCCTGCTGGTTGAGATGCCGACTACCTTCACCCACTTCCACCCGCTTGGCTATGTGCTGGTCGTCATGCTGGGCGCTGGCGTGGCAGAGCGTTCAGGCCTGTTTGGTTGCGCCATGCGGGCTGCTGTCAGCAAGGCTCCCGCCTACCTGTTGACACCGGTTGTCGCGCTGGCGGCCATGATGGGCAATCTGGCCACCGATGCCGCCTATGTGGTGTTGATTCCACTGGCCGGCATCATTTATGCCGCCGCCGGACGACATCCGATTGCGGGTATAGCAGCGGCTTTTGCCGGGGTTTCCGGTGGCTTCTCGGCCAATCTTATTCCGGGCCAACTGGATGCCCTGCTGTTCGGTGTCACCCAGGCTTCCGTGGCCGGCATCGACAGCAGCTGGGTCATGAACATTGCCGGCAACTGGTATTTCATGGCGGCACTGACCCTGCTCTATCTGCCGGTCATCTGGTATCTGACTGACCGCCTGATCGAGCCACGCCTGCTGCTCTCCGGCCGTCCGCTCAACAGCCTGAGCGCTGGCGAAGTGGGCAGGGAAACTGAGCAGGCAGATGAGGGGATGACCAGTACCGAACGCGCTGGCCTGCGCCGGGCGGGCTTGGCCGCACTGGGCGTGATCGGGCTGTGGCTGGCCCTGTGCCTGATGCCAGGGACACCCTTGCTGGCTGATGCCACCGGACCGGCCCGCATGCAGCCTTTTTACCAGTCACTGGTGGCCGGGTTCTTTCTGCTGTTTCTGGCCAGCGGCTGGGCTTATGGCAGTGTTACCGGCTCAGTGAACAGTCACCGCGATATTGTGCGCATGATGAGTGAGGCCATGGCCGATCTGTCCTACTACCTGGTGCTGGCCTTTGCGGCCGCTCATTTTGTGGCCATGTTCAGCTGGTCCAATCTGGGACTGATTTTTGCCGTGCAGGGAGCCGCCTTCATTGAAGCCTCACAGCTGCCCAATGCTCTGTTGCTGTGTCTGGTCATCCTGCTGACTGCCAGCATCAATCTGTTCATTGGCTCCGCCAGTGCCAAGTGGGCACTGCTGGCACCGGTGCTGGTACCGATGCTGATGCTGTTGGGACTGAGTCCGGAAATGGCTACTGCCAGCTATCGCGTTGGCGACAGTGCAACCAATATCATCACCCCGCTGATGCCTTACTTCCCGCTTATCCTGGCTTTCTGCCAGCGCTGGAACAAGGATTTCGGCCTGGGCAGTCTGGCCGCCACCATGATTCCCTACTCGGTGTGGCTCCTGCTGTCGGGCATGTTGATGACCGTGGTCTGGGTGCTGCTGGGATTGCCGTTGGGCCCGGATGCCGCAGCCACCTATCAGCTGGGTCAATGAACCTGGCAACAGTTATTCAAACCTGAACGAATTCAGAAAATTCGCAGCAAGGTTAGTCAAAACCGGGACATTCGGCTACAATCGAGCAACCGTTCTATAAATTGATCAAGAGAAGGAAGACCCATGAAAGAAGCTGTGATAGTTGCGACTGCAAGAACCCCCATCGGCAAGGCTTACCGTGGCGCATTCAACAATACTGAGGCCCCCACGATGGGAGGTCATGCCATCAGCGCTGCGCTCAGCAAATCCGGTCTCAGTGCGGATGAGGTAGATGATGTAGTCATGGGTTGTGCCGTACAGCAAGGCACCAGCGGGTATAACATCGGCCGTCTGGCCGCCGTGGTTGCCGGGCTGCCCAACACGGTTTCCGGCATGAGCATGGACCGCCAGTGTGCTTCCGGCATGATGGCCATCGCCACTGCCGCCAAGCAGATCATGGTTGACAATATGCCTATAGTCATTGGTGCGGGGCTGGAATCGATCAGTCTGGTCCAGAACGATCACCGCAACACTTTCCGCACCACCGACCCCAATGTCCTGAAAATTTCTGAACATGCCTATATGCCCATGCTGCAGACTGCAGAAATCGTGGCCCAGCGTTATGGCATCAGCCGCGAACAACAGGACGCCTACAGCCTGCAAAGCCAGCAGCGCACTGCTGCCGCCCAGGCCGCCGGCAAATTCGACGACGAGATCGTGCCCATGGCCACGACCAAGATTGTGGTCAACAAGGAAACCAAAGAACAAAGCCTGGAACAGACCCTGTTGACCAAGGATGAAGGCAACCGTGCCGATACGACCCTTGAAGGTCTGTCTTCTCTGAAACCGGTCATCGACGGCGGCTGCATCACTGCCGGCAATGCCAGCCAGCTCTCCGATGGCGCTTCTGCCTGTGTCCTGATGGACAGCAAACTGGCTGAACAGCGTGGCCTGTCCCCATTGGGTGCCTACCGCGGCATGGCCGTGGCGGGTTGTGACCCGGATGAGATGGGTATTGGCCCGGTATTCGCCGTGCCCAAGCTGCTCAAACGCTTTGGCCTTAAAATGGATGATATCGGCCTGTGGGAACTCAACGAAGCCTTTGCCGTGCAGGTCATCTACTGCCGCGACCAGCTCGGCATCCCCGATGAACTGCTGAACGTCAACGGCGGGGCCATCTCCATCGGACACCCTTATGGCATGAGCGGCTCACGCATGGTTGGCCATGCCCTGATTGAAGGCAAGCGCCGTGGCGCCAGGTACGTGGTCTGCACCATGTGTATCGGCGGTGGCATGGGTGCGGCCGGGCTGTTTGAAGTATTCTGAGCACAACAACAGGGAGAGTTGATATGGTATCAACCAAAGCAGAACGTGAACTGGATATCGTGGTCTACGGCGCCTCAGGTTTTACCGGACGACTGGTCTGTGAGTACTTCAACCGGCAATACGGAGCAGATGGCGAGATCGCATGGGCCATGGCCGGGCGCGACCTCGACCGGCTGGACAGCCTGCGGACGAAAATGGGGATATCTGACTCTATTCCCTTGCTGAAAGCTGATGCCGACAATCCGGCAAGTCTCGCGGCCATGGCTGCCAGAACCCGGGTAGTGTTGACCACTGTCGGGCCTTATCAGCTTTACGGTTCCGCTCTGGTCGCTGCCTGTGCCGAGGCCGGCACCGACTATGTCGACCTGTGCGGCGAACCCAACTGGATGTACGACATGATCCAGGCGCATGATGCGACTGCAAAAGCCACTGGCGCACGTATCCTTTTTTCCTGCGGTTTCGATTCCATTCCTTTCGAGTTGGGGGTGTATTTTCTGGAACAACAAGCCTTGGAAAGGTTCGGGGCTCCTCTGCCTCGTGTCAAAGGCCGGGTCCGTGCCATGAAAGGGGGTTTCTCCGGTGGCACCCTGGCCAGTCTCAAGGCTACACTGGCAGCTACTGCGGCCAAGCCCGAATTACGTCAGTTATTGAGCAACCCGTTTGCGTTGGCCGCCGGTTTTTCCGGCCCGGAACAACCGGCGGGCATGACGCCAGTGCACGAGGAAGACCTTGGCAGTTGGTCGGCACCGTTTGTCATGGCCCCCATCAATACCAAGAACGTACACCGCTCCAATCTGTTGATGGGTCATCCTTATGGCACTGATTTCATCTACGATGAGATGGTGTTCACCGGGCCTGGCGCGCAAGGCGAGGCCGCTGCCAAGGCTGTTGCTGCCGATAATTCGATGGCACAGAGCACCCTGCAACCCGGTGACGGTCCTTCACAGGAAGAGCGGGAAAACGGTTTGTTCGATGTGCTGTTTGTGGGCTCCAATACCAAGGGTGAGCACCTGATGGCCAGCGTCAAAGGCAATATGGACCCGGGCTACGGCTCTACGTCAAAGATGATTGCAGAGACCGCCGTATGTCTGGTCAAACATCCTGCAGCTGCTGCTGGCGGCATCTGGACACCTGGTGCCGCACTGCAAGGTTTACTGATTGACCGCCTGGCTCAGAATGCCGGCATGACGTTTGCGCTGGCCAATGGTGCTTGATCTGGCGCTTATATCTTGACCCAGGTCGTGAGCATTGCCGTTACGACTGCCGGCCTTAGACGGGCTGCTGAACCAGCAGCTCCCTTTCAAAAGTTCGCGCAGAGTGCAACATGCGTGTGAACGCCTCACGCTCGGCCTGGCTCAGGTCGGGATTCCAGGTATCCAGAATCAGCACGACACGCGTCTCGTCGCTGTCGTTCCAGGCTTCGTGCTCGAAGGCGTCATCGAAGATCAGGCATTCACCTTCGCGCCAGCCTCGCTGCTCATCGACCACACCCAGTGCTCCGCAGTTCTCCGGCACGATCAGGGGCAGGTGCACGATCAGCCGGCCGTTGATCGTGCCGGTATGTGGTGGAATCCGGGAATGGGGACGCAGCACTGAAAACATGACTTCAGGGCTGTATCCTGGCACCCGGTGCAAGTCCAGGGAAGCGAGCACTGCGCTGGTTTTCGGACATCTTGCACAATTTTCTTCTAAGCGTTCACCGTGGCGGTAGAAATGGAATGAGGTCCAATCCATGGAATGGTTGAGTTCTTGCCAATCCTGGGCTTTTTTGCTGCCGTCGGGGTGATCGATGTAAGGCTTGAAGTTGCCGTCTGCTTGCAGCAACTGCAGCAGCTCTTCCCGGATGTCGTCCGTGGCATTTTCCAGCCTGGTGATCCAGGAAAACTCCTCACGTTCGTAAAACAGTCTCACCGGCATATCCGGTATGTAGGCAAGGCCTGGATACAGCTTGGGATGCGCAAATTTGGCTGGCCTGTGCCCGGTGAAAATGTCAGCGGAAGCCTGTATCCGGGCAAGGGCCTGGTCACCATATTGCGCCTTGAGTGGCTGCAGCTGCTCGGCAATGACACTGGCCAATCGGTGACGAACGAATTCCGAAGCATGATCCATTAAGCTGAGCACCTTGGCAGGAAGTCCTTGCCCCTGAGCGTGTTCGACCAGCCGCTGGGCGCGCAGGAATGAACCTGCCGCCTGGTGGTCTTCGCCAAGCCGCTCACAACTGAGGCCGTGATAGATAAGGTCCTGGATGCTGGCTGGATTGAACCGCAGCACCTGGGCAAGGGCTTTTCGTGCACGGCTGAACTCGCCACATTCAAAGGCCACCATACCCAGACTGCCGAAGATCTGGATATTGTCAGGCAGCAGGTTCGCGAGCTTGTCCAGGTGGGACAGGGCATCCCCGAACTGCCCCCGCCTGACCGCTGCCCTCCACGCCACCTGCAAGCCAGGAATGCTTTCCGGTTTGCAGGACAGCAGCTCCCTGCTCAGGGACTCTGCCTGTTGAAACCTGCCAGCCTGGAACTCAGCCTGAAGCTGGTTTTCGAGTTCTGCGATATTCATGCACGCCTCATTGTGTCTAAAGGGTATCTGCGCAGCAGTGTATTATCGATCCCGCGGGTTCGCAAACTGGTGCACCTCATCGGTCAGCCAGGAGACACCCCTGCCAACCGGCCATTGATCCACAGATGCACCAGAATGCTCAGCACATAACTGGCGGCAATGACCGGCGTCCACTTGAGATGGCCAAAGAAGGTATACACACCCCGGGCCTGACCCATCAGCGCCACGCCGGCAGCAGATCCGATGGAAAGCAGGCTGCCGCCCACACCGGTGGTCAATGTCACCAGCAGCCACTGCTGCAAGTCCATGTCGGGGTTCATCTGCAATATCGCCACCATCACCGGAATATTGTCCACCACAGCAGACATCACCCCCACCAGACTGTTGGCCAGGGTGGCACCCAGCCCCACATACATCCATTCACTGGCCAGATTCAGGTAACCGATAAAACCCAGTCCACCCACGCACATGATGACGCCGAAAAAAAACAGCAAGGTATCCCATTCCGCCCGGGCGATCTGGCGAAAACTGTCGAAGGCGGCCACGTCACCCACCTGGCCGTATTCCTTGTCATCATCCGGGTGGGGTTTGTGGGTGACCTTGAGGTAATAGCCATAGAATCCCAATAAACCAAGACCCGTCATCATGCCCAGGAAAGGCGGCAGGTGGAGAAAGTTGTGAAAGGATACGGCAATCAAAATGGTGACACCGAACAGGGCGATGATCATCCTGGCCCCGCGCTTGACCCGCACCACGTCGGTGTTGACGGCAGGGACCTCGTTGGGCACGGCCAACTGCATGATGGCTGCCGGCACCACGAAATTTACCAGCGCAGGAATGAACAAGGCAAAGAACGAACTGAAACCCACCAGACCACTCTGCCACACCATCAGGGTGGTGATATCGCCGAAGGGAGAGAACGCCCCGCCGGCATTGGCGGCCACCACAATATTGATACAGGCCAGGGAGATAAAGCGTGGGTTGCCTTTGCCCACCGCCATCACCACCGCGCACATGACCAGGGCCGTGGTCAAATTATCAATCAGCGGCGACAGGAAAAAGGCGATGAACCCGGTAATCCAGAACAGTTTGCGCAGACTGAAACCCTTGCTGACCAGAATGACTCGCAATCCCTCGAATACCCGCCTTTCGCTCATGGAGTTCACAAAGGTCATGGCTGCCAGCAGGAACAGGAACAATTCGCCGAATTCCACCATGAACTCGCGAACGGATTCCTCCACCACATGGTCGATTCCCTGCCGTGCATAGACCACAGCGATGAGGGCCCAGATAATACCCGCCGCCAGGATCACCGGTTTGGATTTGCGCAGGTGGGTGAACTCTTCCGCCACCACCAGAACATAGGCGAGGACAAAAATGATAATGGCAGCGTAGCCAACCCAACTGCCGGCCAGCACCATACCTTCGGCGCCTTCAGAGGCGGCAGAGGCGGCAGGTGATCCCAGAACCAACAACACAAAAAACAGAACGCCAATACAACGGGGCATCATCATTTCCCTCATGAGTCGAAATGGTGGCGAATGGTCAGCGCGAAATTAGACTTTTTCATAATTAATGGCAAGCCTTAAAACAAAAAGGCCGTGCTCCAGGAAAGCAGCCCTCCGGGTCGGTGTCTGGGGATAGGAAGGTGGAACTCGCGGGGGTGGCGGGAACCGGTATAGCTACGTCGCTGGGCTGTCATTGAATCCTGCTTGAACAATCTCCAGATAGCGCGTATAAGCTGAATCGCAATGCAGGTTTGCAGGTTTTTAATACCACTGATGCAAATGAGTCAAGACCATAAAAACGGCCGCAGCAAGTATTCTTGACAGACCACCAGTCAGAATCAATTCTCCCCTGGTAGCATTACTGTTGTTTATGACAGTGCTCTCCAGCGCAATTGATTATTCGCGTGAATCCGGCAGCATTCAGCCTCTGGATCACTGGATATCCCAGAATTTTTCACTCAAGTGGACTGG
>JAVVEG010000012.1:106676-109477 GCA_032251455.1 Pseudomonadales bacterium
GCATTCAGCCTCTGGATCACTGGATATCCCAGAATTTTTCACTCAAGTGGACTGGGGCTTGCCGCCAACCACTACATTGTCCACCAATATACCTGCCGCGCTTGAACGTTATGCTGCGGAATTTTATTTACTTGTTATCTCATTGTTCAGCAAACCCTATTCGCCCCGCTCCCCCGCCTGCAACTGTCTGAAAACCGCAAAAAAACACCTTTTTTACCATCATCTTGATGACCTGATACTCGGTTTCTGAGGTTTACCATGAACTCTCCAGTGAAAGGTGTGTCCTTTAAGCGCACCTTGTTAAAACGCGCGTTGGTTTTTGGCCTGGTTGCCTTGCTGGGCATGTTAAGTGCATTGCCCAATGTTCTGCCCGTCAGTGCCCTGACACAAAGTCTGGCTGTGGTGCGCAGACGACTGGATGAATCCGGCATGGTTGTACCCATCATAGCTGGGGATTTATTGCCTGGGTTGGTCTTAGCGTGAATGTGGTGCTTATTTTCGGCATTCTCAGCTTGCTTGGTGCAACGCTCACCTTACCTGGTATAGCAGGCTTGATCCTGGTTATGGGCATGGCAGTAGATGCCAATATTCTTATCAATGAACGAATCCGTGAAGAATTGCGGCAGGGAAAAACAGCCTGGTTATCCCTGGATAATGGCTTTCGCAAGGCTTACAGCACCATCATTGATTCCAACATAACCACCCTTATTGCAATCAGCTTTTTATTCATGATGGGTTCGGGCCCAGTGCGTGGTTTTGCTGTCACCATGGGTATTGGGTTGCTGACATCGTTGTTTACTGCGATATCAGTTACCCGCTTGTTGATGGAATGGCGGGTGCGCGTTGCGGGCAAAGACACCTTCAAAATGTCGGGAATACCCCTGCTGGACCGCATCGGTGAACGTTATGGCCGGGGCGGGAATATCATTAATTTCATGCGTGCAAGCGTTGCCGGTCTGCTTGTTTCCGCATTGCTTTCAACCATCTCGCTGGGCTTGTTGTTCAAGCCAGGTTTGGAATATGGACTCGATTTTAGTGGTGGCGATATCCCAGGTTGCTCTGCTCAAAGCTTCTCAGTAGTTGCCTGTACTCTTCAGCTCTTTGCAAGCGCTCTTCTTCGGTTCTGAAAGAAACTGACTGCTCCTGTATCGAAGTCATCTGCTCTGCAGGTATCGTTGAGCTCTCGGTTGCCGAAGACACTTCTCCATCTGTATTCGGACTACACGACACGAAAGCCGAGACAAGCACCACGAAAGTAATTCCTCTGCCTATCATGGAGTACTCCTCCTTTCCGGGATAATCTCGGATTCGTTTACCAGGGTAGGGTGTTGACCAGCGCTGCCTGGCGTATCTGAGCGGCGTTCCGGAAATCGTGGTATACGATTATACCCTTGGCAGAGGGGTCTATCAGATCACCGTGGCCTACAACGGACAGAACCGTATTCAGTCAGCTAAGCGCATCACTCAGTTCATCAAGATAGACTGAGGCTGACTGAAGAGCGCTGTTTTGACTGACTGCATCGTCGCTTAGCAGTTGTTGCCGGATAGATGTTTCTTGTGCCTCTGCACTCAACGACAGAAGCAGTACTGTAACCAGAAATATACTATTAAGCATAATCATTCCTCTGGGCATCCACATCCTTGGGCCCACCCTCCGTTGTATTCACTCCAGGTTGACTTGCCCAATTATCGTAGACACTTCCGGACTATAATAACTCATTTCAGAATGAGTTTTACATTGTGATTTTTTACAGCCACAGATAAACTGATGCAATCTGAAAAAATATTTTTATCATTCATTCCACCACGTTATACGAGCAATGGTTGAAATCGATTCACTCTCAACATCAGATACAGAATATTTAATTTGAAAGGAGAGCCCTATTCTAGTACGAGACCATTCTTGCCTGCTTTCGTAAGTGGAAGGCTCATCCATCAGGTCTTTAACGTAAAACTCCCAACGGAGGCTTTCACCTGGCTCCAGAATGCTCTGTGTAAAATCGAGCCGATATTCATCGAATCCAGGGCGATGCAATCTAGGGGTGCGTAGTTCTGTTTCCCTTTGCGATAACGCTGCAGATCCTTGCACCAAACTGAACCCATAAGATATCTGTTCCTTTCCTGGGGTCCAAATATAAATAATATGGTTACTCACATTAGTTAAAATATAATTCAACAGATAAGGAGCACCAACATTCAGACCAACATTCATGCTCAACAAAAGCCCAGTATCTTCTTGATTTTCCCTTTCCCAAAAATTTTCTCGACCTACCTGCTTAACTGCTGTGTATTCAAATTCATAGCGACTGATATCATCAACAGTTTGTGACATTGCTGATGGTGCTATCCCCAACCAGATACACAATACCGTTTTCGATATTTTCATAAGATTACCCTCGCTATATCACTTGCACAGGTTAATAGACGTGATTTCTCAAATGATGACCACCTTATATCTCCTGCCAACTAGGGACAACTCAGACCACTCATACGCTGATTGATGAAATTTACCATCGGATCCGTTACGGTATGCTGCGCCTGAATGAATACCGAGGCAGGAGCACTAAGATGAGATGCAGTATTCCAAGCAATCTCAGTTTGCCAATCTCCCAATTCCATTTTTAGTAGATCGATATCCGCACTCATCTCGATTATAGCCTCCGTTGGGTCACTAGCCTCTGAAAGCGGAAGGGATAAATTTTCAATGGCCATTCTGAAATCTGAATATCCAACGTCCATCTCATTTTTGAAGAGAACCCCATGAATTTCCTCGTGAGCAACTATAGCGTCCACCATGAAGT